>NZ_ALJC01000114.1 GCF_000282975.1 Pseudomonas psychrophila HA-4 | reverse complement strand
GAGTCTCGTTTCCCGCTCCAAATTTTGTTTTTTGGAGCTACGCAGTTTCAAAAAACACTCAGAAAGCAGCCTTAGGGCTGCTTTTTGCGTTTTAGATTTCCAGCTAATTAGGCCGCATGACATTCTTCACTTTCCGGCGGATCAACACGTGGGTCGCTTCATCCGCCATCGGGCGCCGCCAGGTTAACGCTCAGTCCACGTGATAACGAACGCTGAGCACGCCTTTCTTTTGGGTAACGGACAACACACTGACCGCGTTCAATTCACTCAATGAACTCACGTGAGTACCGCCACACGGGTAGCTGGGCAGATCACCAAAGCCGATGGTGCGCTGCTCGGCGTCGACATGGGTGATGCGCGGCAGGTTGGCGATTACCCACTGTTCGAGCTGTTGTTCAATGGCCTGCGGTTCGAGCGGCTGAGCGTTTTGGCCGGGGGTGAAACTGACCCGGCACTCACCTGGCCAATGGTGTGCCTTGGTTGGCAGCCAGCCTGATTGCTCGCCGAACACACCAATCAAGTGCCCGGCCGAATGCAGGCGCGCATTCAACTGTCGGCGTTCGGCGTCAACCGTGGCGCGGGCCGGGCCTGTGGCAACGGCACTGTTGACGAAGTGCACGATCGCGTCAGGCTCCTGTACCACTTTCAGCACTTGGCTGTCACCGATCCAGCCTGTGTCACTCGGTTGCCCGCCGCCCTGCGGGTGAAAAGGCGTGGCGTTCAGAGTGACTGCAAACCCCGCTTCATGAGGCGTACAGCCAATGACCTCGACGTCGGCGGTCAGTGAGTCGTCGGTAAAAAACAGGCGTTGAGTCATGTGGGTGTCCTGATCAGGTAATCACTCCCCTTTTAGGAAGAGCCGGTCGATGCTCGATAGCCTCGAGACCTTTTACAGGCGTGGGGCTTGAGCAGGTTTTAGTATAGAGATGCACTTGAGGTGTGATAATCCGCCTAAATTTCAATGGACCTGTGCGTCATGAGCATAAATATCCCGCAGTCCTTGTTGGCGGAAATGCTGATATTCGTGAAGGTGGTGGAGTGTGCGAGCTTTTCCGAAGCGGCGCGTCAGCTCGGTACGTCACCCTCATCGGTCAGCCGTAGTATTTCGCGTCTTGAAAAAGCCCTCGCCATTCGCTTATTGCAACGCACCACGCGCAAGTTGCGGTTGAGCGATGGCGGCGAAGAGGTCTTCAAGCGGTGCCGTGAAGTGGCGGGCGCGGCGCAATCGGTGATGGATCTCAGTGGTCGCTTTACGCAGGAGGCCGAAGGCTTAGTGCGGGTTAGCGTGCCCAAGGCGGTAGGGCGTTATGTGGTGCACCCGCACATGCCAGAGTTTTTGCGTCGATACCCCAAAGTGGATGTGCAATTGATTTTGGAAGACCGCTATGTCGACCTGATCGATGACAACGTTGACTTGAGCATTCGTATTACCGATCAGCCGCCGCCGGGGCTCGTGGGGCGGCAGTTGTTCCCAATTGAGCATTTGCTGTGCGCCACGCCCGCCTATCTGGCAGAGCATGGTGTGCCGCAACAACCTGAGGACTTACGGCAGCACAGCTGTATTTATTTGGGCGAAACCCCTGCCGATGCACGCTGGAAATTCAAGCAAGGCGGCAAATCGGTAACGGTGGGCGTGACCGGTCGTTATGCGGCCAATCACACCGGCGTGAGGCTGGATGCGGTGTTGCAGCACGTCGGGATTGGCAGTTTGCCGTACTTCACGGCGCGTCAGGCGTTGGAGCAAGGCTTGGTGGTTCAGGTATTGCCGGCCTGGAATTTTATTGCCTCCTACCACGGCGGTGTGTGGTTGCTGCATACCCCCTCGCGTTACCTGCCGCCCAAGCTGCGGGTATTTATCGATTACCTAGCCGAGCAGTTGGCGCAGGAGCCTACCCGCGGTTGCACACACACACACCAAGCCCGTAGCAGTTGACGAGCTTGCGAGGCTACGTCCGATTGCGAAGCGATCGTAAACACTAAGTGCACGATTGAACTGACACATCTCAGTGCCTGACTTTACGACTGCTGCGCAGCCGAACGTAGCCTCGCAAGCTCGTCAACTGCTACGAAATTGGCTTGCAGTTGGGGCCAAAAAAAGCCCGCCGAGCTAAGCAGGGCGGGCTTTGAATATTCAGTGTGCTAATCAGTGCTGTGGGCTGTCTTCGTTAGTAGGCAGCGCCATCAGTTGTTTTTCCTGATTCCAGTCGAACGGCTCGTCATTTTGTTCGGCTTCATAACGGCGCTCTTCCAGCGCTTCATACATGTTCAACTCTTCATCGGACAAGTAGTTGAAACACGCGCCGCCGAAAAACCACAACAGGTCACGGGGAACCAAGTGGCCGATTTGCGGGTAACGTTCAATCACTTGGCACAGGATGTCCTGGCCCAAGTATTGGCTGCTGTCGAAATCGGTCAGCAAACCGCTCTTCATCTCATCGAAACGCTCGATAAACAGGGCGTGGCTTTCTTCCGGAATCTGTTCGGCATCACCGACAGCAACCAGAATGCTGCGCAACATATCGAGCAGGGCGAGGTTATGGTTGAGATCGTTGGTAGCCATCACGGCGTCCTCTAAAGCAAAACGGGCGCGAGAGTATAAAGCGCTGCGCGCCCGCTGTCCTGCTAGCGAATTTTTCCTTCGCTGTGAGTGAGTTCTTCTTTGGAAAAGTCATCCACGTCAATCACCTTGCGCCGCGCAGTTTCGGCGGCACGCAATGTTTCAGCTTCGCCCGCTTGCAACACGCCTGAATGCAGCGCCGAATCAATGGAGGATTCGCCCGGTACCGGTTTTAGCTGGCCACTTTTCAGCGCTTCGTGGAGCTTCTTGTGTAGCGGACGCGCTGCACTCAACAGGTCAGACGCGTGTTGCAGGGCACCCACGGCGTCATCCGGCGATTGCGGGCGGTAGCAGCCTGCAAGCACGGCTTCCAGAGTTGGATCGCCTTTGGCGCGGCCCAACACGGCAGCGACGTCAGCATCCAGTGCATCCGATGGTCCGGTGTGGCGACGGCCAAAGGGAAACACAACCCCGCGTAGCAAGAAGCCTAGTGGACGGCTCGGAAAGTTTTTCAACAGCTCGTCCAGTGCCCGTTCCGAATGGCCGAGGCTTTCTTCCATGGCCCACTTGAATAGTGGGTTGAGGTGCTCGGGCGAGTCGAGGTCGTGATAACGCTTGAGTGCGGCAGACGCCAAGTACATATGGCTCAACACGTCGCCCAGACGCGCTGACAAACGCTCGCGGCGCTTAAGCTCGCCACCCAGCAGCATCATGCTCAGGTCGGCAAGCAGCGCAAAGGCGGCTGCTTGACGATTTAGGGCGCGGAAGTAACCTTGGCTCAATGTATTGCCGGGGGCGTGTTCAAAACGTCCCAGACCCAAGTTCAGGACCAAGGTGCTAGCGGCGTTGCTCATGGCAAAACCGATATGTTTGAGCAATAGACCGTCAAACTCGATCAGGGCCTGATCGCGGTCTTCACGCGCGGCCAGGGCCATTTCTTTAAGCACAAACGGGTGGCAGCGTATCGCGCCCTGACCAAAGATCATCAGGTTGCGTGACAGGATATTGGCCCCTTCCACGGTGATAAAAATCGGCGCGCCCTGCCAGTTGCGGCCCAAGTAGTTGTTAGGTCCCATGATGATGCCCTTGCCGCCGTGCACGTCCATCGCATGGCTGATGCATTCGCGGCCGCGTTCGGTCAGGTGGTACTTGAGAATCGCCGACAGCACCGAGGGTTTCTCGCCCAAGTCCACCGCATTGGCGGTCAGCATGCGCGCGCTGTCCATCAGCCAAGCGTTACCGCCAATACGCGCCAAGGCTTCTTGAATGCCTTCAAAGGCCGCCAATGGCACATTGAATTGCTCGCGAACCTGGGCATATTGCCCGGTGACCAAACTGGTGAATTTGGCTGCGCCCGTGCCGACTGCCGGCAACGAAATTGACCGCCCGACCGACAGGCAATTCATCAGCATCATCCAACCTTTGCCGAGCATCTCCTGGCCGCCGATCAGATAGCTCAGAGGGATAAACACGTCTTTACCCGAGTTCGGGCCATTCATGAACGCGGCGCCCAGTGGCAGGTGACGACGACCGATTTCAACGCCGGGAGTGTCGGTGGGGATCAGTGCCAAGCTGATGCCCAAGTCCTCTTTGTCGCCCAGCAAGTGCTCTGGGTCGTGTGCCTTGAACGCCAGGCCGAGCAGGGTGGCGACGGGTCCAAGAGTGATGTAGCGCTTTTCCCAGTTCAGGCGCAGACCAATGACTTCTTCGCCTTGCCATTGGCCTTTGCAAATGATCCCGGTGTCAGGCATTGCCCCTGCATCGGAACCTGCTAGCGGGCCGGTGAGGGCAAAGCACGGAATGTCATCGCCGCGTGCCAGACGTGGCAGGTAATGGTTACGCTGTTCGTCAGTGCCGTAATGCAGCAGCAGTTCTGCCGGGCCGAGGGAGTTGGGCACCATGACGGTCGATGCCAGGTCGCCGCTGCGGGTGGCGAGTTTCATCGCGACTTGCGAGTGGGCGTACGCCGAGAAGCCCTTGCCGCCGAACGACTTAGGAATAATCAGGGCAAAGAAACCATGGGTTTTGATGTGCGCCCAGGCTTCAGGCGGCAGGTCCATGGCTTGGCCGATTTCCCAGTCGGAGACCATCGCGCACAGTTCTTCGGTCGGGCCGTCGATGAACGCTTGTTCTTCTTCGCTCAATTGAACCTTGGGGTAAGCCAGTAACTGGTCCCAGTCGGGGCGGCCACTGAAGAGTTCGCCATCCCACCATACGGTCCCTGCGTCGATGGCATCGCGCTCGGTTTGCGACATCGGTGGTAGTGTTTTTTGAAACCAACTGAACAGCGGAGCGGTGAACAGCTTGCGTCGTAGATCAGGCAATAACAGCAAGGCCGCTGGCGCTGCCAGCAACACCCACAACAGCACCAGCACCCAGATCGGTGCATGGCTGAAAAAGTCCATTATCAGCAGATAAATCGCCACCACGGCAATCGCCGTCAGGGGCGCAACGCGGCGATGAGCCAACCAGGCTACGCCAACGATCAAAACCACAATCCACAACAAAAGCATATCCAATCCTCCGTGAAGCCAAGCGGGCACCCGTGTGAGCTTAGTCGCAACTCATGATCGAGGTCGTTCAATAGTGACCTTGTTCAAGAGGCGCAGTTCATCTTCACGGCGTAGACTGCTTCGGCGTCTATCAATCAGGAGTTGGATCATGCTGAAAGTGTGGGGTCGCAAGAATTCGTCAAATGTCAGAAAAGCGCTGTGGTGCATTGAAGAGTTAGCGCTGCCGTATGTCCGAGAAGAGGCGGGCGGTGCGTTTGGAGTCGTTAACAGCCCTGAATACCGGGTGTTGAACCCAAATGGCCAAGTCCCTGTAATCGACGATGATGGTTTTGTGCTGTGGGAATCGAACACCATCGTGCGTTATCTGAGCGCCCAGTATGGGGCGGACACATCGTGGTATCCGACAGATGTTCGGGTCCGTGCGCAGGCTGAAAAGTGGATGGACTGGACCACTTCGTCCTTCGCTGGCGCCTTCCGTGATGTGTTTTGGGGTGTTTTGCGCACCCCGGCCGAGCAGCAGGATTGGGACAAAATCAATGCCTCAATCAAAACCTGCGCCGGGTTGTTGGCGGTCCCTGATCAGGCGTTGTCTGAAAAGCCTTACCTGTCGGGCGATGAAATCGGCATGGGCGACATCCCGCTGGGGTCGTTCATCTATGCCTGGTTTGAAATGCCCATCGAACGCCCGCCCTTGCCGCACTTGCAAGCCTGGTATGAGCGCCTGAAGCTGCGCCCGGCCTACCGCAATGCCGTTATGACTGCGTTGACTTAATAGCCATTATTAATACGGGCGACTGTACTTGTGTGGCGAGGCAAAGCACCATGCAGCGCGTTTAACGGCTTTGTCGGACTTGTCTTACTGACAGTTCGCCCTTATTGAGTCATCTCTTTTCCCCATCTTGGTGCGTAATCCGATATGAGTTCCGCTCTGTCCATACGGCAGCTAACCAAAACCTACGGCAACGGTTTCCAGGCCCTGAGTGGTATCGATCTGGATGTTGCTGAAGGTGACTTTTTCGCCTTGCTGGGCCCTAACGGAGCTGGCAAGTCCACGACAATCGGTATTCTTTCCACCCTGGTCAATAAAACCAGCGGCACGGTGAATATCTTTGGTCATGACTTGGACCGTAACCCGGCTGCGCTTAAGCGCAGCATTGGTGTGGTGCCGCAAGAGTTCAATTTCAACCAGTTTGAAAAGACCTTCGACATCGTCGTGACCCAAGCGGGGTACTACGGTATTCCGGCAAAAATCGCCAAGGAACGCGCCGAAAAGTACCTGACGCAGTTGGGGCTTTGGGATAAGCGCGATACACCTTCGCGTTCATTGTCGGGTGGCATGAAGCGCCGTCTGATGATTGCCCGTGCGCTGGTGCATGAACCGCGCCTGCTGATTCTCGATGAGCCGACCGCGGGCGTAGACATTGAACTGCGTCGCTCGATGTGGACCTTTCTCACCGAATTGAATGAGCAAGGCACCACCATCATCCTCACCACGCATTACTTGGAAGAGGCTGAGCAGTTGTGCCGCAATATCGGCATCATCGACCACGGCACCATTGTTGAAAACACCAGCATGCGCCAGTTACTCGGGCAACTGCATGTCGAGACCTTCTTGCTTGATTTGAAAAATCCATTGGCGGTTGCTCCGCAGTTGATCGGTTACCCGAGCCAATTGTTGGATGGCAGCACACTGGAAGTACAAGTCGACAAAGCGGTGGGCATTACCGGTTTGTTCACTCAATTGGCTGCGCAACACATTGAAGTGGTGAGTTTGCGCAATAAAACCAATCGCCTTGAGGAGTTGTTCGTGTCGTTGGTCGAGAAAAACCTATCGAAGGTGGCGATATGAGCTCGGAGCTACGCCCCAACTTGGTTGCGTTAAACACCATTATTTATCGTGAAGTACGTCGTTTTACCCGCATTTGGCCGCAAACCTTGCTGCCGCCTGCAATCACCATGGTGTTGTACTTTGTCATCTTCGGTAACCTGATCGGTCGACAAATCGGTGATATGGGTGGTTTCACCTATATGGAGTACATCGTGCCGGGCTTGATCATGATGTCTGTGATCACCAACTCTTACGGCAACGTGGTCTCGAGTTTCTTCGGTGCTAAGTTCCAGCGCTCCATTGAGGAATTAATGGTGTCGCCGGTGTCGCCGCACACCATTCTGATCGGTTTTACCGTGGGCGGTATTTTGCGCGGTTTGATGGTCGGCGTAATCGTGACCCTACTGTCGCTGTTTTTCACCCATTTGCAGGTGCATCACCTGGGCCTGACCATTGTGGTCGTGGTGCTGACGGCGACGATTTTCTCGTTGTTGGGGTTTATTAACGCCGTATTTGCACGCAACTTCGACGATATTTCGATTATCCCGACGTTCGTTCTTACGCCGTTGACCTACTTGGGCGGGGTGTTTTACTCAATCACGCTATTGCCGCCGTTTTGGCAAACTGTGTCGCTGGCTAACCCAGTGCTGCACATGGTCAACGCCTTCCGTTACGGCATTTTGGGAGTCTCGGACATCAGAATCAGCGTGGCATTGACCTTTATGGTTGTGGCGACTGTCGTGTTGTACATCGCTTGCGCGAAGCTGCTGGTCAGCGGTCGCGGGATGCGCCAGTAAAAGACGGGTAGTTGCTGCCGCAGGCTGCGAAGGGTTGCGCAGCAACCCGTTATTTCAATGCCCCCAAAGCTCTCAATCCCCCTGCATGATAAAGGCCCCACTTGGGGCCTTTATCATGTGCGCTGGTTTTTCCGGCGCCTCCACTGACGGCCTACCCACCATCGCCAATACAGCATGGTGAGGCCGTAAGCCACCCCTCCCAGCACCACACCGCACACCACTGATCCCAACAAAAACGGCTGCCATACGGTTGAAAGTTGGCTGCTGATCCATTCCCACGTCAGTTCATCGGACAAGCTGCGCGCAGGGACGTTCATCAGCCAAGCACCGAGTTGGTAAGTGCCATAAAAAACCGGGGGCATGGTAATCGGGTTGGTCAGCCACACCAGGCTGACCGATATTGGCATGTTGCTGCGCACTGTGATCGCCAGACAGGCGGCCAGCAGCATTTGGAAGGGGATGGGGATAAAGGCGGCAAAAATACCTACAGCCATAGCCCTTGAAGCGCTATGGCGATTGAGGTGCCAGAGGTTTGGGTCATGCAACAGCGTGCCCAAGAAGCGTAAGGATTTGTGTTCCCTTATGCGGGCCGGATCTGGCATGAAACGCTTGATTAAACGCCGTGGCATAGGCTTCTCGCTCGGAGCAAGGGGGCAGTATGCCCAAATTCTGCAGGCTGACTATTCAGACTTTGTGACAATTATTTAGTCCCGGACACGTAATCCCGACTAATCCGAAGGCAAGGATTACTTTGGATCGGGTTATGCACACAGGGATGTTGGCGCTGGCGTCGGGCTTGATTGCGTTGCGCTATTTACCGGTGATACCCGCCCTTGAATGGGTGCTGTTGCTGCTGGGAGCAGGGCTGTTGCTGTTGGGATTGCGCATTTACCCGCTCGGATTGTTTCTGTTGGGGCTGGGCTGGGCCTGTGTTTCGGGGCAGTGGGCGCTTGATGATCGTTTGGCACCCGCGCTGGATGGTCGAACGCTGTGGGTCGAAGGGCGGGTTGTCGGCTTGCCGCAGCGTTCTGATGCCTCCGTGCGCTTTGAGTTGCAAGGCGCGCAATCACGGCATGCCGAACTGCCCTCGACGCTGCGTCTAAGTTGGTACGGCGGGCCTGCGGTAAACAGTGGCGAGCGTTGGCGATTGGCGGTCAGCCTCAAACGCCCTAAAGGGCTGTTGAACCCTCAAGGTTTTGATTTTCAGGCCTGGTTATTGGCACAACGAGTGGGCGCCACAGGCACTATCAAAGAGGGTCAGCTGTTGGCGCCAGCCGGTTATGCCTGGCGCGACGGCTTGCGTCAGCAGTTGCTGCACAGCGATGCCAATGGCCGGGCGCCGTGGCTGGCGGCGCTGGTCATGGGCGACGGTTCGGGCTTGAGCCGCGAGGACTGGGCGCTGTTGCAAGCAACCGGCACGGTGCATTTACTGGTGATATCGGGGCAGCATATCGGCTTGTTTGCTGGGTTGATCTACGGGCTGGTCGTTTTGCTGGCGCGTTATGGTCTGTGGCCGCGACAGCTGTCGTGGCTGCCTTGGGCCTGTGGTCTAGCCTTTGCGGGGGCGCTGGGCTACGGCTTGCTTGCTGGTTTTGAGGTGCCGGTTCAGCGGGCCTGCGTGATGCTCGGGCTGGTGCTGATATGGCGCTTGCGGTTCCGCCACTTGGGCGTGTGGCTGCCTTTTTTAGTGGCGCTCAATGCCGTGTTGATCGCCGAGCCGCTGGCAAGTTTGATGCCGGGGTTTTGGTTATCTTTCGCAGCGGTCGCGGTGCTGATGTTTACCTTCGGCTCGCGCCTCGGCCCGTGGGGCTGGAAGGCTATGTGGCTACGGCCACAGGGCTTGATCGCCGTGGGGCTGTTCCCGATGTTGTGGATGTTGGGATTGCCCATCAGCCTGAGCGGGCCGCTGGCCAATGTGCTGGCGGTGCCTTGGATCAGTCTGGCGGTGCTGCCCACCGCCTTGTTGGGCACCTTGTTGTTGCCGGTGCCTTGGCTGGGTGACGGTCTGCTGTGGGTATCGGGCGGCTTACTCAACGGGCTCATCCATGGCCTGACATGGCTGGCCGACATGGTCTCGCCCTGGTCGCCTGCAACGGTGCCGATGGGCATATGGATGCTGTGTGCGGCGGGCGCAGTGATCCTGCTGCTGCCCGCTGGAATGGTGCTCAGGCCGTTGGGTTGGCCGTTGGTCTTGTTGGCCGTATTTGCCACACGTGAGCAGATCCCTCATGGCCAAGTCGAGGTCGTGCAGCTGGATGTCGGGCAGGGCCTGGCGATGGTATTGCGCACACAGCATCACACGCTGCTGTATGACGCAGGTCCTAAAGTCCGGGACTTCGACCAAGGTGAGCGGGTGGTGGTCCCGGCACTGCGATCATTGGGCATTGGCACGTTGGATATGATGCTGCTTAGCCACGCCGACTCGGATCATGCGGGCGGCGCACTGGCGGTGCAGCGAGCCATCAAGGTAAAACGCGTGGTGAGTGGCGATGTGCCCGCATTGCCTGAGTCGCTGCAGGCGCAACCGTGTGCGAGCGGGACCAGTTGGGAGTGGGACGGGGTTAGGTTTTCGTTGTGGCAATGGTCCGGTGCAACCGACGGCAATCAAAAATCCTGCGTACTTCACGTTGAAGCCAGCGACGAACGGTTGCTTTTGACCGGGGATATAGACATCCAGGCTGAGCGGGCTTTTATGTCCAGCCCGCTGGCGGTGCCCACGCAATGGCTGCAAGCGCCGCACCATGGCAGTCGCACCTCTTCTTCAGCGTTTTTTCTAAAAAAACTGTCACCTGTCACGATCTTGATCTCTCGGGGGCACGGCAATACCTTTGGTCATCCGCACCCACAGGTGATGGCGCGCTATAAAACGTTGGGCATGACCATTCTGGACAGCGCCGAGCAGGGTGCAATCCGTTTTCGGCTGGGCACCTTTGGCGTGGCCGAAAGTCAGCGCGATCAGCGGCGGTTTTGGCGGGACTAAACAAAACCGTAGTCGCTGCCGAAGGCTGCGAAGGGTTGCACAGCAACCCGTTATCCAGAGAGCGGCACACACTCTTAGGGTGTATACGTCATGGGAGCGTGGCTGCCCCTATGGTAAAGTGGCGCACTTTTTCGAGGGGATTGTCACTGTGTGGGAACTGGTCAAATCCGGCGGCTGGATGATGCTGCCGATCATTCTGAGTTCTGTTGCCGCGCTGGGCATTATTGTCGAGCGCCTGTGGACCCTGCGCGCTAGCCGCGTGACCCCGCCGCACCTGCTCGGGCAAGTCTGGGTCTGGATCAAAGACAAACAGCTGGACAAAGAAAAACTCAAGCTGCTGCGTGCTGATTCCCCACTGGGTGAAATTCTGGCCGCTGGCCTAGCGAACTCCAAACACGGTCGCGAGATCATGAAAGAGTGCATCGAAGAAGCCGCCGCCCGGGTTATCCACGAGCTGGAGCGCTACCTCAATGCCTTGGGCACGATTGCCGCAATGGCGCCCTTGCTCGGCCTGTTGGGCACCGTATTGGGCATGATCGATATTTTCAGCGCCTTCATGGGCACGGGCATGACCACCAATGCGGCGGTGCTGGCGGGCGGTATCTCCAAGGCGCTAATCACCACTGCGGCAGGCTTGATGGTGGGGATCCCGGCCGTATTCTTCCATCGCTTCCTGCAGCGTCGAGTGGACGAGTTGGTTGTCGGCATGGAGCAAGAAGCGATCAAACTGGTTGAAGTGGTGCAGGGCGACCGCGAAGTCGATATGGTCGGGGGCAAAGCGTGAAGTTTCGCCGCAAGCCACGAGAAACGGTCGACATTAACCTCGCGTCGCTGATCGATGTGGTGTTTATCCTGCTGCTGTTCTTCGTCGTGACCACCACCTTTACCCGCGAAACGCAGCTGCGCGTCGATTTACCTGAGGCCGTCAGCGGCACGCCAAGCGAGGACCAGAACACCAAGCTGCTGGACATCGCCATCAGTGCCAACGGGGTGTTCTCGGTGAACAATCAGCTGTTGCCGAAAAACGATTTGGCCAGCTTGATGGATGCTTTGCGCACCGCCTCGGGTGGTGACACCAGCTTGGCGGTGTCGATCAGTGCAGACGGCAAGGCGCAGCATCAGTTCGTTATCACGGCGATGGACGCAGCCGGCAAGCTCGGGTTTAGCCATTTGCGCATGACCACTGTTGAGACGCAGGCGACTCCCTGATGGCCATGTCCGATCGTTTGTTGCGTGCCTGGTACACCGGCCACCCGCTCCTCACTTTGTTGAGGCCTCTGGAATGCCTGTATAGGCGTGTGGTTGAACGCAAGCGTGCACGATTTGTGGCGGGAGAAGGCGAGATTTATCGTCCGCCTGTGCCGCTGATTGTGGTCGGCAACATCACCGTGGGTGGCACCGGAAAAACGCCATTGATTTTATGGCTGATCGAACACTGTCAGCGTCGGGGGCTGCGGGTCGGCGTGGTGAGCCGTGGTTATGGTGCTAAGCCGCCAACCTTTCCCTGGCGCGTCACGGCGCAGCAAAGCGCTGCACAGGCGGGTGATGAGCCTTTGCTGATCGTGCAGCGCACCGGTGTGCCGTTGATGATTGACCCGGATCGCAGCCGTGCGGTTAAAGCCTTGCTGGCCAGTGAACCGCTGGACCTGATTCTGTCTGACGATGGCTTGCAGCATTATCGGCTGGCCCGCGACCTAGAGCTGGTGTTGATCGACAACGCCAGAGGCTTGGGCAACGGCCATTGCCTGCCTGCCGGGCCGTTACGTGAGCCCGCCGAGCGTTTAGAAAGCGTCGATGCGGTGTTGTATAACGGCGCACACAGCGACCCCCAGGCAGGTTTTGGGTTTAAGTTGCAACCCACTGCGCTAATCAATTTGCGCAGCGGTGAACGCCAGCCGCTGGACTTTTTTGCGCCTGGCCAAGCCCTGCACGCGGTGGCTGGGATCGGCAATCCGCAGCGTTTCTTCACTACCCTTGAAGCGCTACACTGGCGGCCAGTTGCCCACGCTTTCGCAGACCATGCGGCCTACAGCGCCGAGGTCTTGAATTTTACGCCGTCACTGCCACTGGTCATGACCGAAAAGGACGCCGTGAAGTGCCGCGACTTTGCGTCACCGAACTGGTGGTACCTGGCGGTAGACGCTGTTCCGTCAGAGGTATTTGCCCTTTGGCTAGATCAACAGTTACAGCGTCTTTTGCCCTAATTCATCTTTAATCTCAGGGAACCCTTATGGACACCAAACTGCTCGATATCCTCGCTTGCCCCGTGTGCAAAGGCCCGCTAAAACTCAGCGCCGACAAAACCGAACTGATCAGCAAGGGGGCCGGTCTGGCCTATCCGATCCGTGATGGCATACCGGTTATGCTGGAAACCGAAGCCCGTACCCTGAGCACTGATGAGCGTCTGGATAAATGATTCCGGTTTTTACAGTGGTGATTCCATCGCGCTTTGCCTCGACCCGCTTGCCTGGCAAACCGCTGCAAATGATTGCCGGTAAGCCGATGGTCCAGCACGTCTGGGAACAGGCCTGTAAAAGCAGTGCGCAGCGGGTGGTGGTTGCCACCGACGATGCGCGCATTGTTGAGGCCTGCAAGGCGTTTGGCGCCGAAGTCGTGATGACCCGAACTGACCATGAATCGGGCACCGATCGCCTGGCCGAGGTCGCCACGCAACTGGGCTTGGCCAGCGATGCCATCGTGGTCAATGTCCAGGGTGACGAACCGCTGATCCCGCCGCGGGTGATCGATCAGGTGGCAATCAACCTGGCCGCGCACAGCGAAGCAAGCATGGCCACTCTGGCTGAGCCGATTGAAGACGTCGAGCAACTGTTTAACCCGAACGTGGTCAAGGTGGTCAGCGATACCAACGGGCTGGCGCTGACGTTCAGCCGTGCCACATTGCCGTGGGCTCGCGATGACTTTGCCCAGCAGCCGGACGTACTCCCGGCCGGTGTGCCTTACCGTCGCCACATTGGCATCTACGCCTACCGTGCAGGCTTTTTGCATGACTTCGTCAGTTGGGGCCCGTGCTGGCTCGAAAACACCGAGCGTCTTGAGCAGTTGCGCGCCCTTTGGCATGGTGTGCGGATTCACGTTGCCGATGTGCTCGAAGCGCCGCCAGCCGGTGTTGATACCGTTGAAGACCTTGAACGCGTTCGGCGTTTGCTGGAGGGGTAATGCGGGTTCTGTTTGTTTGCCTAGGCAATATTTGCCGATCACCCACCGCAGAAGGCGTGTTGCGCCAAAAATTGCGCGATGCAGGCTTAGCTGAGCGCATTGAGGTGGCCTCTGCCGGGACAGGCGGTTGGCATGCGGGCGAAGCGCCTGACGTGCGCAGCCAGCGGGCGGCCAAAGAGCGAGGTTATGACTTGTCGGCGCAACGTGCGCAGCAAGTCGGCGCTGCCGACTTCAATCACTACGACCTGATTCTGGCGATGGACAAGAGCAACTTTCGCGATCTCAAGGCCTTGCAGCCAGCAGGGGCCAAGGCTGAGCTTGATTTGTTTTTGCGGCGTTATGCGGCGGTCAAAGATGAAGTCCCTGACCCTTACTACGACGGCGAGCAGGGCTTTGAAGAAGTGCTGGATCTGGTCGAGCGTGCCTGCGACCTGCTGGTGATTGAGTTGAAGGGACGTTTATGAGTGTGCAGTTGCAGGTTGATGCGTCACTGAAGCCGTTCAACAGCTTTGGCGTGGATGTACGGGCGAGCCTGTTTGCCGAGGCACATACTGACTCGCACGTGCGCGAAGCGTTGCAGTATGCAGTCGATCATCAGCTGCCGTTGTTAGTCATCGGTGGCGGCAGCAATTTGTTGCTCACTGGCGATGTTCACGCATTGGTGTTGCGCATGGCCAGTCGCGGCATTCGTGTGCTTGAGGATGATGGCGAGCGGGTTGTGGTTGAAGCCGAAGCGGGGGAGGTCTGGCACGCTTTTGTGTTGTGGACCTTGGCGCAAGGCATGTCTGGCCTTGAAAACCTGAGCTTGATCCCCGGCACGGTGGGCGCTGCGCCCATGCAGAACATTGGTGCTTATGGTGTTGAGATCAAAGACGTCTTTGCTGGTCTGACGGCACTGGATCGGCAAACCGGTGAACTGCGTGATTTCACCTTGGCGCAATGCTCATTTGGCTACCGTGACAGCGTCTTCAAGCAACAGCCGGGACGCTGGCTAATTCTGCGGGTGAGATTTGCCCTGAGCCGTGTGGCGCGCTTGCATCTGGAATACGGTCCCGTGCGTCAGCGTCTGACCGAGCAGGGCATCGAACAGCCGACGGCCAGTGATGTGAGTCGCGCGATCAGCAGTATTCGCAGCGAAAAATTGCCGGACCCGGCGGTGCTGGGCAATGCCGGAAGTTTCTTTAAAAACCCGCTGGTCTCGGCAGTGTTGGCCGCCGAGTTAAAGCGCACGCACCCTGAATTGATTGGCTACCCGCAGGCAGATGGTCAGGTCAAGCTGGCGGCAGGCTGGTTGATTGAAGCGGCAGGCTGGAAAGGCTTTCGTGAACGGGATGCTGGCGTTCATCGTTTGCAGTCGCTGGTACTGGTGAACTATGGCTCGGCCACAGGCCTAGAGTTGCTGGCCCTGGCGCAGCGGATTCAAGCTGATATTGCACAACGGTTTGCAGTGCAGTTGGAGATGGAACCCAACGTCTATTAAGGGGTTGCGCCCAGCTTGCAGTATTCACGCCCACGGGATGATTAATGAAACACCTACCACTCTGTGCGTTAGCGATAACTCTGGTGGCGTTGACCGGGTGCACGACAGCCCCGCCCAGGGACCCAAACAACCTCTGTAACATCTATCGCCAATACCCGGCCTGGTACAAGGACTCGGTGGCGATGCAGAGTCGCTGGGGCACGCCGCCTAACGTGGCGATGGCGATCATGAAGCAAGAAAGCAGCTTTGTTGCCGATGCCCTTCCGCCCCGCGCATACCTCTTGTGGGTTATCCCGTGGGGCCGGGTCAGCCCGTCCTACGGGTACGCACAAGCTCAACCTCCTGCTTGGAAAGACTTTGAAACAAGCATGGGCAGCTCAGGCTCTCGCGATAACTATGCCGATGCCATCATGTTTATTGGCTGGTACACAGCGGGCACCCAGCAGCAGTTGGGGATTTCCAAGTGGGACGCGTATAACCAGTATCTGGCGTACCACGAAGGGCGAGGTGGTTACAGTCGCAACACCTACCGCGCCAAACCCTGGCTGATGCAGGTGGCGAATAAAGTCCAGCAGCAATCGCAAACCTATGGTGCGCAACTGAACCAGTGCCGTGATGAGCTGGAGAAAGGCCGCCGCTCGTTCTGGTTTTTCTGATACCAGGGAACCTGGCGGCCTTGACAGCCACTGACTGTATGGCTGAACAATCCCGCTGCCCTGGAGCTCAACTGTGCCAAGTCGCTTGAAGCAAATCCTGCTCCCGGTTTTCCGGGCAATGAACCTTGATACCCGCCGTCTGGACGACAGCACGAGCTACGTCATGACCCTGCACGATGACCTGAGGGTGGAATTCAGTGAGTCGCCATCTGACTTTCTGACGGTCAGTTGTCTGTTGCCCATTAGCGCTGAGCGTTTCGACGACCCGTACACCTTGGGCATCCTCCTGCAAACCAATGTGTTGGGGCTTGAGCACCCGCCGATTTTGACGGGCGCTATCGTTGAGCAGAAAAAGGTCATCCTGTGGGCACGCCAACCCTTTGTGATGCTCGACAGCACGGCCCTGCAACGTCTGTTTGAGCGCTATATCGAGCAGGCGCAAAAAATGCGTGATTGGTTGGCAAGCCCGCTGCAGGCGCCTGCCAAACGTACCGACAGCCGATTACCGCGCTAGCGTTAGTCCCCTTAAGCCGGGTCCCGGCTGTGCAAGCGTCGCATCGTGAGAATGAACGAGTCAGCATGTTCCCGGCGCGTTTGCGTGGCCATGCGATGCCCGTCTCTCGACGCATACCGACGCGTGCGTGAAGCCTCGGCCTCATTGCGCACGTGTGAGTCGGCGGTGGCCGGCCGGTCTCGGCGGCTTGTTGGCGCCCTCCCGCGGACCTCCCTTGGCGCCAGAGCTGGAGGCGGGGCGGTCATGGACGCATGCCGTGGCCGCACATACGTTGCGGCGGGGGCAGGCGCTGCTGCGTGCCACGTCGGTTCAGGGCCAGGGTGCATTGAATACAGTGGCGGCAGGGCTGGCGGGGTAGGTTGCCAGGCCACCGTAATCGGCGGCGGTGCGGCGCTCATTGAGCGAGTACGCGCGCGGCCGAGCCCCAGTGCGTGCTTGAGGCTCTCCATGGCCGACGTGTGCGGACGACGATTACCGGGTGTCGGTTTGCCGTTTTTCGGGTTGATACCCAACTGAATCAGGCGTTGCTTGAACTGTGCCTCAGACAGGTTGAGGTCCACTTGATGGGACCGGCCCACGCTGTCCTCGCCTTGGTAACGCAAGCCCAAGTTTTTGGCGCCGTGTTGTTGAGCGTAGGTAGGGGCCGTCAGCAACAGCTCGTTGAGCAGCTTTTTGCCGTCTTTGGGGCTGTTGGGATAAAGCGTGGCGAAGTCTTTGTCGATTTCTTTCTGACTGACTTTGCTGTCGTACAGCAACCGGGTGCGCTCTTGCGGCGCCGCATATTGCGGTAGATAGGTGTGCTGGACGTCAGGTTGTGGGCCTAGCAAAGTGAAGTCCTTGGTGCGAATGGCGCGCCCGAACTCTGGCCAGGCATCGACGATCACGGTTTTATCGCTCACACGAGGGTCGCCAATTTGCGCGACCGCGTGGTCGTGAATCTTTGAACTCAGTACCGAGACGGGCTGATTGATCCCTGAGCTTGCGCAGAGCAACGCGCAGACAGCGGCCATTTCGCCGCAGTTACCGGCTTCAAAGCGCGCCGCTGTGCGGGCGATGCCTGGCCAATCCTGCTGATGCTGTTGGTAGTCTGCCCGCGCCAGAATCGTGCGTTTGAACGAGTCACCTTCGGTGCTAATCAGATGCCGTTGCTGATTGCCCGACCCTCTATTAAGGATTTTCCACGTGTCATCGATCGCTTGATTGGCAACGAGCAAGGCATCCATTTGCCCGGCTGACACGTGCTTCACACGCACGTTGTGCCGTGAGCTGACCGACGCAATGGCGGGGTGACTTAACACGTGGTAAATCGGCACACGATGGTCGGGGTCGCCGCTGTTGTACAGGTCAGGACTGCCGAGAAACGGGAGGCTTTGGGTTGTCAGAGGCATGGTTATCTCGTTCGCACAGTGAGGGAGGTTCGTGACAGCGCGGCAGCGCGTAAATAATGTTTATGGCGTGAACAACGTACGCATCGGGCACCGTTCTTTTATCAAACACTTGATAAGCGGGTCTTAACTTGTTGTGTAAAAAAGAATGCGGCAAGTTATCAGTGGCGAGTCGCTCGGATTGAGTTCCATGAAGATTTAATTATTCATATAAGCGTTACATTCAAGGGTTAACAGTTGGGTGATTTTTTTGCTGAAAAACGCAGGCGGGTTCACAGTTTCATGTGAAGTACGGCGATTGACAGTCTGCGATTCAACTGTATTCTTTGCGGTGTCAGAAGTTAGCTGCTTGTGGCAGTTAGTCTTTAAGTTGGATCCAATAATGCGTGCTATTGCTTTCAGTGCCTGTGTGTAAGTCTTGTTTAATTGACTGTGTTATAGCGCCCTGATACCGGGCTGAGGCGGGATCATCTCAGCCGCTTTGCGGTTCTGCGTAGGGTCGTTGTTTCTGGCAGTAATACGACTTGGCAACAGCAGCGTTCTTAGCACTATTACTACCCGTCGGCACAGTAAGTTTCCCAGCCATAACGCCATGGAATAGTCGTGTGTGCTCGGCATAAGTGTCTCTGTCTGTTTAATGCGTTTAACGCCCTAATAGAATGAACGGCGGTGTGTCATGCGCGTTCTTCTGGACTCTGTATCCCACGTTTGATCACACTAAATTGCCAGTCGATTTATAACCCGTCTAACGGTGATGGGGTGATTGCATGTCTATAGCGCAGCCTTAAGGACGAGGACTGAATAAAACAGGTTGGTCGGGAGGTAGTTATGGGTGTGTATGATTTTTTTTATTGCGGGTCTGACAGCGAACATGAAACGCCTAACATAAAGATCATTGCTCAAAGCACCTCAGTGCTGGGTATCGATTTGCTGTTGTCAGGTGAAACGGGCACCGGCAAAGACACGCTGGCCCAGCGTATTCACGTGTTGTCCGAACGCAAAGGCAGTTTCGTCGCCATGAACTGTGCCGCGATTCCAGAATCATTGGCCGAAAGTGAGCTGTTCGGTGTGGTCAACGGGGCGTTTACCGGGGCCAATCGATCGCGCAAGGGTTACATCGAGGCGGCGCAGGGCGGCACGCTATACCTCGATGAAATCGACAGCATGCCGTTGAGTCTGCAAGCCAAGCTCCTTCGGGTACTGGAGGTGCGGGCCATTGAGCGTTTGGGTTCAACCACCGTAATCCCACTGGACTTGTGTGTGATCGCTTCTGCGCAAAGCTCTCTTGCAGACCTAGTGGAGCAAGGCAAATTTCGCCGCGATCTGTATTTTCGCCTCAACGTGCTGACTATCCAGTTGCCTGCCCTGCGCGAGCGTCGCGAAGAAATCCTCCCGTTATTCTCAACCTTTGTGGCCTCGGCCGCGCAAGACCTTGGGCGTAGCCAGAAAACCCTATCGCCCGGGCTGATGCAATCACTGCTTAGCCACTCCTGGCCTGGCAATATTCGCGAGTTAAAGTCTGCGGCCAAGCGGTTTGCCCTCGGGCTGGCGTCGCTGGGTGTCGAGGCCGATGAAGACCTAGAAAGCCACAGCCTAAAGGCGCAATTGCGGGTGATTGAACGCATTCTTATCCAGGAGGCACTCAAGCGCCATGGTCAGAGTGTGGATGCTGCCTGCGTGGAGTTGGGGGTGCCGCGGCGCACGCTGTATCACCGCATCAAAAGCCTGGGAAAGTGCGGCAAAAGCGCTGCGCATGAAAAAAACTGGAACCTGAATACATGATTTCTCCACCCATTAATAACTCGCACTCAGGCGAGTAATTATTGGGAGTGACTAGCATGACAAATCCTTTCCGCATGCCAGGTGGTATCGCCAGCGCAGCCGGCCACGCCGCTGATGTGGGTGTCACGGCGTTCAGCGGTATTGCCCAGGCAGCCAGTACATCGGCGGGCAATGCGGCTAACCAGGCACAGACCACCGACCTGTCGGGCGGCGGTCAGGCGGGGGCAGCCTCGTTGCAAATGATGCAAATGCAGGACGCCCAATCTGCCCGCATGATCATGTTCCAAGGCCAGCAAGCCATGCAGACCGAGCAGCGCAACACCATGCAAGCCGTTAGTTCGGCGCAGACTGACGCCGCCAACAAAGAAATCTCCAACGTTGCCCAGACCGCTAAGGGCATCAGTTATTAATCATCCCTAAGCCCTCCGGGTTTCGGAGGGCTTGCATGATGACTGTCGGAGATACGCTGTGACCCTTTCCAACGTCAATTCTGTCAAGGGTTTTACCCTTGAGCACGCACCTGTGGCCGATCACGAACCGCTGTCGGCACCTTCGCAAGCGGATGCGGACTTATTCAGCAACGCGCTGAACAACCCGTCCTCCAGCCCTCTGGCTGAAGGCTTTATGAGCGCACTGTCGGAGCGCCTAGGTTCCCAGGAAAAACTCTCCCAACAGGCCATGCGTTCCATGAAAGCGGCGTCTGGCTCTTCAGAGCCGATGGACGTGGTGAAGATGAGCCGTTCGTTGTCCCAGTACTCGCTACAAATGGCCATGACCACCAAGGTGGTGAACAAGAGTGCTCAAGCGCTCGATAAACTCACCAACCTGCAGTAGGCCTTGCGTGAACGTACGTGCCTGGGTGGTCTGTTTAGTTCTGTTATTACTTGCGGGGTGTGGAGACGACACGGTGCTGTTCGGCGGTTTGACCGAGCAGGACTCCAACGACGTCATCGCCACCTTGGCCGATGAACATATCGTTGCCCACAAGCAAGCACAGAAAACCGGCGTCACCGTGTTGGTTGCCGCCAGCGACATCAATCGCGCTGTGCGGGTGCTCAATGCCGCAGGCTTGCCGCATCAGACACGTGCCAGCTTGGGCGACATCTTCAAAAAAGAAGGGGTGATTTCTACACCGCTCGAAGAGCGCGCCCGCTACATCTATGCGCTGTCGCAAGAGCTGGAATCGACCTTGTCGCAAATCGACGGCGTAATCGTGGCGCGGGTTCACGTGGTGCTGCCTGAACGGATTGCGCCGGGGGAACCCGTGCAGCCCGCTTCAGCGGCGGTGTTTATCAAATACGCGGCGTCTGTGCTGGACCCCGACAGTGTGCGCGGGCGTATTCAGCAGATGGTGGCCAGCAGTATTCCGGGCATGAGTCAGGATGCTAGCGACTCGAAAAAATTCTCGATTATTTTTGTGCCCTCCGTGGAGTTCAAAGATCAGCAAAACCTGACCCCGTTTGGGCCGTTCTTTATCGACAGCCGCGACTTGGGTTTCTGGAACCTAATGTGCCTAGTACTGCCTCTGGGCGTGATGTTGGTGCTGCTGTGCGTCGCCTTGCTGATCCGGGCTGACTGGCGCGCGGCGTTACTGGGCCGCCTGCGCCCACGCCGGCGCGCCACGGCCAACTACCCAACGCCGTTATGAGCGACACCGACTGGGCCAACTGGTGGTGCTGCACGTGGCGCTGGATGCATCCGGGCTGGCAGCCGTGGGTGTCTGGGCAGGCGGTTGCAGCCTTGAGCGGCCTGTCGCGCAGTCGGCACGCTGATCTGCTGCAATGCCTAGGCGTGACGCCGAGCCCGCCGCCGCCACCAGTTGCCGAGGTTATGCACTGGTTGTCATTGAACGCGGCACAACAGGTCCAGGCGTTGTGGCTGGTTCAGACGATCTGTTGTGCCGTGTCCAACGACCCGCACACCGGCAGTGAAGAGGACTGGGCGTGGTGTCGGGGCGTGGCCAAAGCGCTGCGTCCGGGGCTTTGGCTGGATGACCGGGTGATCGATGCACGGGCCTTACTGGGCAGTTGGTTAACGCCTGACTGCTGGGCGCGGCTGCGGTTGGGCTGGTCGCCTGATGAAACGCTGGCCCCGGCGCAGGGTGTGCCTGCGCGAAAACTCGACGCCCTGTGGCGTGCCGTGTTGTGGCGGGTGAGCACGTGAAAGGAGCATGTGGATGCTAGTGCGCCGCAGGATGTCGGTCGGTGGGCAAGGCCCGCAAGGCCAGCAGATTATTCGGTTTGAGCAGTTTCGTGACTCGCAGGCTGCGGTCGATGTTCTGAGCCGTGCGCGGGAACAGGCCGAGGCACTGCTGGTTGAGGCACACGCCATGCGTCAGCAAGTTCTGGACGACGCCTTGGCGCAGTTCTGGGAGCAGGCCGGTGGCTTTTTGCAGGGGCTTGAAGCTGAGCGGAAAACCCTGCACGACGCGGTTGTAGAGGCGTCCGGACAGCTGTTGAACCGGGCGCTTGAACGCGTGTTCGAGGAATCGCCGCCGGGTGAGCGTGCTCGGGTATTGCTGACGCATTTGGCCGCGAGCCAGACGCTCGCGGCAGTGGCTACCGTCAGTTGTCACCCGCAGTTATGGGCGCAGGTTCAGGCGTGGCTGACTGCCAGCCGCTATGCGTCGGTGTGGCAGGTCCGCGAGGACAGTTCATTGGCGGTTGATGCGCTGCGCCTGAGCTGTGACAACGGCGAGTTTGAGCTGGACTGGGCAGGGTTGCAGCGCTGCTTGAGCGTGCCGGGCAGTCCGGCTGAAGTGGCTCGTTAAACCGCTGTACAGCGGCCACCTTTGCCCCCATCTGTATTCGCAGGTAATGACGTGCACGCGTGGAACCGGCAACAGGCTTTACGCCACACACTTCCCATCACTTGAGTCTGTGGAACCCCTTTCATGATCAGCTTCAAATCCCTGGAAAATCGCCTCGACCATAACTTCACCCGCACCCAAGGCGGCACCGACGACGCCGCCATTGAAGCCGCAGACAGCGGCAATATTGAAGACTTCAGGGCGTTCTCCGATGCCGCGCAAAAAATGGCCACCGCCACCTCCGTCATGAGCGAAGGGCTGCGCGCCGAACACGGCATCACCAAGTCGATCATCGATGGAATTCAATGACTTCGTCGCCGTGCTGGCCCAGTGGTTCGAGGCCCGCACGACAACCCCGCTCGATTGCTGGATCGATGACGCCAACGCCCGACTCGCCTTTGTCGAGGGCGGCATACGTTGCAGCATTGACGTGCTCGACCCCTATGACGCCAGTGCCCCGGAACGCCTACAGGGCATTCTTGGCCAGGGCGCGGTCTGCGTGGCTTGCCATTGCGACGGCGCACTCGCCATAGACCCGGACACGCAATGCCTGGTGCTGGTGCATTGGCTCGCGTCACCCTGTACCTGCGGACACGTCGTGGGGCTGCTGCAAAGCCTGGCCAATCAACGCGAAGCCTTGCTCAGCCTGATGCACAAAACCTCATTCGCCCCGGCTCCCGGCCAACCGCGTTCAGTCCTTCCTACCTGGCACCCTGGAGTGTGAAATGCATAACGCCTTGCGGTGGTTACCGTGCCTGTTGATGGCGGCAAGTGCGGGTGCATTCGCCGTCACGCCGCCCGCTTGGAAGCACACGGCCTACAGCTACGACGCGCAGCAAAGTTCTTTGGCGGCGACGTTGCAAGCGTTCGCCAAAGAGTTTGATATCAGCCTGGACATGGCGCCCATCGATGGGGTGGTGGACGGGCGTATTCGCGCAGACAGCCCCGAAGCGTTCCTCAATCGCTTGGGCCAGGAACATCACTTTCAGTGGTTCGTTTACAACGACACGTTGCACATCAGTGCCACCGACGATCAGACCTCGGCGCGGATCGAGGTGTCGCCCGACGCCGTGGATGACCTTAAGGGCGCACTGACCGACCTCGGCTTGCTCGACAGCCGTTTCGGCTGGGGCGTGCTCCCGGATGAAGGGGTGGTGCTGGTTAGTGGGCCGCCCAAGTATGTGCAGTGGGTGCGCGACTACAGCAAGTCGGTGGACAAACCCGATGAAAAGCAGGATGTCATGGTGTTTGCTTTGCGTTACGCCAACGCCGCTGACCGCACCATCAAGTACCGCGATGAACAACTGACCGTTGCCGGGGTGGCCAGCCTGTTACAAGACCTGCTCGACAACCGCTCGCGCAATGATTCGAGCGCCGCTCTCAATGCCCTCAATGTGTTGCAAGGGGCAGCATCGGGCGCTATGGGCGCAGCCGCTACGGGCAGCAATGCCTATGGTGGCGGTTCGACGTTGCTAGGCAGCGTGGACAACGAGAACTTGCAACAAGGTCTAGACCGCGTCCTAGCGGGCACCAGCGCCCGTTCGCAAAAAAACGCCCCGCATAAATCCCCTGTACGGGTGACTGCCGACGTGCGCAATAACGCGGTGCTGATCTACGACCTGCCCAAGCGTCGAGCGTTGTATGAGAGGTTGGTCAGGGAGCTCGATGTGCCGCGTAACCTGATTGAAATCGATGCCGTGATTCTGGATATAAATCGCGACGAACTGGCCGAGTTATCCAGCAACTGGAACGTCTGGGCCGGTGGCACCAATGTCTCAGCTTCATTGCTTGAGTCGGGCTCCAACTCGACGCTGTCAGCCGAGAATGCCGGGCGTTTTGCGCTGGCCATTCATGCGCTGGAAGGCAAGGGTGCAGCCACTGTGGTAGGCAACCCGTCGATTCTGACCCTGGAAAACCAGCCCGCAGTGATTGATTTCAGCCGCACTGAATACCTCACGGCAACCGGCGAGCGCGTTGCTGATATTCAGCCGATAACTGCTGGTACCAGCCTGCAAGTGATCCCGCGTTCGCTGCAACACAATGGCAAGTCGCAGGTGCAGTTGATCCTGGATATTGAGGACGGGCAGATCGAGCCATCGGTACTGGATGACACCAAACCCAGCGTGCGTACGGGCAATGTCAGCACCCAGGCGGTCATCGCCGAGCATGGATCGCTGGTGGTCGGCGGTTTTCATGTGCTGGAAACTAACGACAAAGTGCGCAAAATCCCTTGGCTCAGCAGTATTCCGCTGATTGGCAAGGCGCTGTTTACCTCCAACAGTCACCATGTCAATAAGCGCGAACGTTTGTTTATTTTGACCCCGCGCCTGATAGGCGATCAGGTGGACCCTGCGCGCTACGTTGAAAGTGGCAACTCGAACGATGTTGACGCTGCGGTCGAGCGCATTGACGAGCGCCATAATGCGCTAAAGCCGACGCGGGGCGAGGTTCAGCGGGCCTTTAGCCAGTTGCTCAATGACCTTCAACCGGCAGGGTTTGTAGCCAGTCAAGCGCCGCCTTTTGAGTCCGCCAGTGTGTGTGGCAAACAGCCGGGCATTAGCATCGATAACCAGAGAAGCCAATGGTACGAACGCAAAAACTGGAGCGTGGCGGTGCTGGTGGCGCGCAATACCAGTGCGCAACCGCAGCGCTTTGATGAAAGCGCGTGCGGCGGGCGCTGGGCCTTAGGGGTCAGCGTGTGGCCGCATGCTTGGCTGCAACCGGGCGCAGAAAGTGAGGTGTTTGTTGCCTTGCGTCAGCCTCAAGCGCCAACCGGCAACGCCACCGCACGGGTTTCATTGCTCAAGGAGGCCGCGCGATGAAAACGCGTGTATGGGTGCTGGTGTGCGGGTGCTGTGCCGCGCTGGCGGGGTGTGCAACCGCACCCGTTGGATGCGCCGGTCAGGCCTGCGACCGCCCCGATTCCAATGCCCGGGAACTGGTGGTTTGGTGGCCTGAAGACATGCGCTCTGGGCTGGAAAACCCTCAGCGGCCAATAGACTTTACTGTGGTGCCATTAAGAGACTGAACATCATGATCCGAGTTTCACAGAAAGCGGAGTTTTACGAACAGGTAGCGGCCGAGAAAATGGCCATCTGGCCAGTGGCTGCCGGTATCTCTTTTATCAGTCGCCGCGAGCATCACGATTGGGGGATTGCGCTGCATATCGACAGCCGCACTTTGCAGCCCCAACAGTTGCGCGGCGCGCTGGAGCGGCGCTTTACCCAGTCGCACCTGTTTCCCGACTATTTTCTGTTTCTGGATTCGCAACGTGATTTTGTGGTGTGGCATGCGGCCCCTGAAGACGGGCAGGGCAATGCGTCACTGGACAACATCCGCCAGCATCAATTGATGCTGGCCGGGCTTGATTACTTGGCCGATACCGGGCGCTGAGCTAGGCCAGCGCCTTGCGCACACTGGCGTGGGCCTGGAACGTTTGGCTGGTGGTGCGGTAGGCCAGGCCCATGACGGCGGCGCTGCTGGCGTTGCCCAGAAAACCCGCCAGCGCCCGTGGCAGCACACCGCGCAGCAGTTCACCGCTGGCCATGTTCACGGCACTGGCGAGGCTGGTCCAGGCAACACGGGCAACAGACTGGTCGAGCACACGCCCGTAATCCTTGAGCGGCAGGCTCGGTTTGAACTGTTGGGTGGCACCCGCCTGTTGCGTGTCGAAGTGTTTTTGCAGGTGATTGTCGAGGATCGCAACCACCGTGTTGAAGGCTGCGCGGGTGCTCGCCAGGGACTGGATCGAGGCGGCCAGCACTTCACCGTGCAACGGCTGGTGATCGGCGCCGAGTAGCGCCGGGCTGGACAGCGTCTGGCCGGACGGCAATACATGGGGGCTGACGCTGTCTTGCACAAAACCCATGCTCAAGGTCATGGCGGCATACGCCCAGCCGAGTACGGCCATGTCG
This sequence comes from Pseudomonas psychrophila HA-4, assembly GCF_000282975.1. Taxonomy (GTDB): domain Bacteria; phylum Pseudomonadota; class Gammaproteobacteria; order Pseudomonadales; family Pseudomonadaceae; genus Aquipseudomonas; species Aquipseudomonas psychrophila_A. The sequence goes on along the minus strand of NZ_ALJC01000114.1, from coordinate 87,343 downwards.
TCCTGACTGATGCCGTGGGTTTTTCGTCTGCCATGGGTGGCGGTCATGCTCACGCTGGCTTGCATCGTGTCGCGGGCCACGGCGTAGATCACGTTGCGCAGTTGGGTCGCCAGAATGCGTGCGCTTAGCGCGCCATCACCGCGACTGGCGCCTAAGGCTCCCAGGCCCAGATAGATCACTTCGGCGGCAATTTGATTGCGTGTCACGTTGCGTGAATCACGTTTCATGTGTTGGCGCAGGGCGTCTTGTTTATCGGGTAGCAATGCATTCCATTTGGCTTCGCTCAAGGCGAAGTGGCCGCGCACCGCCACGCTGGACTCACTGCCTAGGCGGTCTAGGCGTGGTTGGCGCAGGTACACCTGAGCCGCGACCGACGCGACGGAGATTGCGGCTTGCAACGTGAGCGCAGCGGTCGGACTTTTTTTCGCCAACCCCTCGGCCAGCACGTTGTAGGTGTGCATAAAGATGACTTCGCGCACGTACGTCGGCGCCCCGCAGGTGGCCATTTGTTGCAGGGTTTGGCCGGCCGCGGCAAGGGTCGTGCGCCCTGATGGCAAGTTGGCAGCGCTGTCGCTCCAGGCTTGCACGGCGGCGTGCTGCAGACTGTTACCGATGGCCCCGGCGGCTGTGTAGCCGGGGGCTAGAAATTGGCGATGAAAGGCTTGAGCCAATCCGCTCACCTGAGCGGCGGCGCGGGCCGTGTATCCGGGCCGTTCGGCGGCGGGCTCACCGCGTTCCAGTTCATCGGGCGTCGGCTGGCGCCGCAGCGGTTCAAGGGGGATGTTATGGGGCAGGGGCGCAAGGCCCGCGGCCCAAATGGGGGTTGTCATGTTCATGCAGGGTTCCTGGGCGCCGAGGCAGCAGGCAGAGGTTGAGAGGTAAAACGGTCGGCCAATTGCCCGAAGTCCAGCAGCCAGTCGGCGAAATCTTCGCCTGCCAGTCCTTGGCTATTCCAGCGCGCTTGCACGGTGCTGCCGTGCGGGGCCAGCACCACCGCGCAGTGGGTCAACAGCAGCAATTGCAGGTTGGCCTGTAGGGCTTGCTCGCGTTGCGTCGGGGTCATTAAAGGCGTGTCGATTGCGGTGCTGACCAGCAGATGGCGCTGGTCACTGTCGGCGATGATTTCAAAGGTGCGGGCATTGGCAACAATCACCCCCACGGTCTGGATAAGCGTCGGTGCGTCGATGCCCAAGTGCTGCAATGCGCGCCTCAGCAGAGGGCTATGCCAGTCAAGGTTCAGGGTTGAGGTGTCTGGCTGAAACGCTGTTGGCGGTGTGGTCGGGGCGCTACTGGCCTGGCTGATGGGTGTTGCCAGCGCTGTTGCACCCGCCACCAGGCTTTCGGCAATCGCCATTAACTGGGCCAGTTCATCGGCCAGCCCGTGGTGTTCTGCGCCGGGGCGCGAGGCCAGGCGCAGCACCAGTAATCCGTTGCCCTGTTCGCTGAGTGCCAGACTGGCGGTGTTCATGGCCGATACCGCGCAATTGGCCCGCAGCAGCAGTTCACTCCACACGCTGGGTGAGCAGTGCGCCGGGCGGGGCAACAGCCCCAGCGCGACCCATTGCGCTACGGGTTGGGGTTGCCACAGCGAGAGTTGCAAGGTCAGGCCGGGCAAGGCGAGGACCGCGTTGCGGGCGAATTCGCGGGCCAGGCTGGCAGGTACGCCCAGCTGTGTCGCTGCGTTTTCCAGCCAAAGGCTTGAGGCATGATCGATGGGCTGCGTATTGCAAGCATGCATAGGGTGAGCATCCACAGTGTTGGCGCCTACGGAAATAGTGAAAATTGCCTGAGTGGACATCAGGGTTGTTCAACCCGAATGATCGTTTCACTCATCTCATCCAACTGACGAATCACCTGGTAAATGTGTGCCACATCCAACAGCGTTTCACGCGGGATATGCCGCCCGGTTCTGACTTTGAACAGCGCGCGCGCCAACCAGACGCATTGCACCACCGGGATTTTGCCCAACTGTGCGCGCTGGATCAGCGCCAGCGCCTCCTCGTCTTGCCCCTTGCAGTGAATCAATGGCAACGGCGTCTGCCCCGGCCGGTAATACAGCGCTACGGCAAAGTGAGTCGGGTTAATTAGCAACACGTCGGCGTCTTCTACAGGCCTGGGGGCCTTGCTCGGTTCAGCGTTGAGCAGCTCGCGGGCCAGATGCTTGCGGTGACCCTTGACGTGCGGATCGCCCTCGGACTGTTTGTATTCTTTTTTGATGTCGTCGTGGCTCATGCGCAGTTTTTTGGCATGGAAGTACTTCTGCATCGCGAAGTCGATCATGGCCAGGGCCAGCAGCAACCCCAATGTAATACGCAGCACATGGCGAAACAGGCTCAGCAAGGCATGCCAGTACGTGGTCAGGTCGGTGTCGGCCAGCAGCACGAGTGTGCCCAGCAGCGGTTTGATCGACACATACAGCGTGACCCCGATAACCACCGCCTTGAGCAGGCTCAACAGCAAGGTGGTCAGGTTCTGCGCGCTGAACATCTGCTTGAGTTGCGCGAACGGGTTGAGTTTGCCCAGATCAACCTTCAAGGCCTTGGGCGCAAACAGAAAGCCGATCTGCATCCAACTGCCCACAAGGCGCATGAGGATAGCCACGCCGACGCTCAATGCGATAAACGAAACCAGGGTCGATACGGCTTGGCCGCCCAGCTCGGACAACGTGCTCATAAAGGGCTGATGCAGGTGTTGCAGCGGCAACGCGGTGAGGTATTGCAGGCGGCCCATGCTCTCGTCGGCCATGCCCAGACACACCTCGCTGACGCCCGTGAGCACCAGCAGTTTGGTCAGATCCTGACTTTGCCCGACCTGGCCCTTTTCGCGGGCATCACGTTCTTTTTTGGGCGTCGCCTTTTCGGTTTTTTCACTCATGGCACATGGACCATTTGCTTAAGGAGTAACGTGAGGTCAAGAAAGTGCGTGATCTCGCCATTGCCCAATTGCAACAAAGTCGGCAGGTACACCAGCAAAAACAACAAGCCCGCCATGCTCTTGGCGGGCATCGACAAGAGTGAGACGTTCAGTTGCTGGGCATACAGGCCGATGATGGCAAAGGCCGCCTCGATCAGCAGCAGCACGCCAATAAAGGGCGCGGCATACAGCAGGGCGTGTTGCAGCGTGCGGTTCAGTTCAGCGAGAAATACATCCAGACCCTGTACATCCATGCCGGGCAGCCAGACGGTTGGCGGCCAGATGAGGTAGCTGTCCCAAATCACTTGGGTGATCAACGACAGGCCGCCCGACAAAATCACCAGCATGATCAACATTTCCTGGAACAGCTCGCCCAGCGGTGTGGCATCTGGCCCCAGCGACGGGTTGAGCTGGCCGCCGCTCAAGGCGCCGCGCTGGCTGTCGAGCAGGGCACCCACCGTGGCAAACAGCCAGAACGGTGCGTACAGCAGCAGGCCCAATAAAATCCCCAGCACCGATTCTTTGAGCAGCAAACCGGCAATCACAAACCAGTGATCGTTTTCCTGTACCAGCACCCGGCCGATGCTGGGGGCCGGGATCAGCGATACCGCAATGGTCACGCCGTAACGCAGCGGGCCTTTGAGGTATTTGAAGCAGAAAGCGGGTACCAGAATCAGGCAGGGCAGGATGCGTGCCATGGCCAGCCCGGTGCCGAGCATCAGCTCAAACAGGTGCTCGGCGTCTAGGGGCATCAATGCACGCCGCCATTGCGAGCAATCAAGTCGAAGGCGAGGTTGGTGAACTGGATCAGTTCCACGCCAATCCAGCGCCCGGTAGCGGCTAGGGTCAGGCCGACTGCGGCCAGTTTGATCCCAAAGGGCAGGGTTTGATCCTGGATTTGCATCAGCGCCTGCAACAGCGACGTCAGCACCCCCACCAGTACCGCCACCCCCAGCGGCGGCGCGGTGAGGATGACCACCAGTAACATGCCTTGCTTAAACAGCTCCAATGCTTCCACGCCAGCCTCACAGATAGGAATAAAACAGGCTGTCGAGTAACCGCGACCAACCCTGAACCAGCACAAACAGCAACAGCTTGAGCGGCAGCGAAATGGTCATGGGCGAGACCATTTGCATGCCCAGGGCCAGCAGCAGGTTGGAGACGATCAAGTCGATGACGATAAACGGGATGTAGATCAGAAAACCGATCTGGAACCCGGCCTGCAGCTCCGACAGCACAAACGCCGGGATCGCCAGTAGTAGGTCATTGCGGTCGGCTTTTGCGGCCATATCGGCGGGCCACATGCGGTGGGTGTTGTCCAGCAGATGGGCCATTACATCGGGGTCGGTGTTGCGGCTCATAAAGCGCTGAATGGGCTGTATGACGGTATTGGCACTGGCCTGGAGTTTTTCTAGGCTGCCCACCTGCAACGGGTTGTCGATGACCCGTTGCTGGATTTCATGGGCCACCGGCGCCATCACGAACAGCGTGGCAGCCAGCGCGATGCCGTACATGGCGATGTTCGGCGGCACCTGCTGCACACCGATAGCATTGCGGGTGATCAGCAGCACCATGGAAATTTTCAGGAAGGCCGTGCAGATGATCAGAAGCAACGGGATCAATGACAGTGCGCCCAGAAACAGCGCGAGCATGATCGGGTTCATACCGTCCAGAATCATTGGTCGAACACCACGCGGGTGATGTGCAGGCCCAGATGGCCATCGACCTCCACCAACTCACCATGGGCGACCACCCGTTCGCCATGGCACAAGGTCGCGTGGCCCGGCGTGACGCCGCTAATCCCCAGCACCGAGCCGGGTGCCAGATGCTGCAAGGCGCTCAGGCTCAGGTTGATATGGCCGCAGCGCAACGTCAGCTCAAGGTTCAGCCCTGCCAGCACAGACGGCGCAGGTGCGATGGCGTGCGGTGCGTCAGTAGCGCCGGGATAAGCGTCATCGAAACGCAGGTTTTCTTCATCGGCATCGCTGTCGATTTCATAGTCATTGCTCATGGGCGTTTTCCTTGTGAATCAGTTGCAGCTGTAACGGGTCATCTCGAACAGGGCTCTGGACGGCCCACTGTTGATCGCCCAACTGCAATCGCCCGGCTCCGTGGATGTCGAACAGGGTTTCTTCGGGTAGCAGCACATCGCCCGGACGCAACGAGCGCAATTGGCTGACGGTTAAATTCATTCGCCCTGCCACCAGCGGATAGCGCAACGGCCAGTCAGCGGGTAATGGCCGTTCGACGCCGTGCCACGGGGCGGCGTCGAGCAGGCGCAATAAGGTCACGGCGCTGCAACTCAGCACGCCCTGTGCCTGCTCGCCTGAGCGCTCGACACTGATGCGGCAGTCGATGCGTTCGGGCAATGCCGGGGCTGATGCGGTGCCGGGTTCGAGCGGTGACAGCAGGTCGTGGAGTGTGCGGCTCAGTTGCTGATTGATCAGTTGCCAGTACCACGCTTGTGATGGGCCGCTGGAAATTACCGGGACTTCGCCGCACAAACTGAGCACTGCATCGGCATTGCTCAGTAGCAAAGACCCTTGCTGGCTCAACAGGTGCAAGGCGGGTTGAGGGCGGGTCATGTCGGGCATTACCCGTGGGCCGAGAGTGAGGTGTACCCGGTCTTCGCCACTGCTCAATTCCAGCCGCCGACCGCGCCCTAGCGCCAGGCCGGCGGCAGCGATGGAGGCTGGGACGGCCCGCAATTGCAGGGCGTTCATGCGTCACCTGCAGGGTGTAACGACAGCTCGACGTCATGCCCCAGCGCTTGCGCCAGCGCGCGTTCGCAGGCGCCTTGGTGTCGGCTGACGCGTTGCAAACTATCGGCGCGCTCAAAACCTAGCTCAATGGCCCAAATGCTGTCGCGTTTACTGGCGCGCACCTGCACTTTGCCCAGCGTGGGCATGAGTACAGTGGCACAGAGTGGTCGACGGCCAAGGGCCGGTAATTGCAGCGTCAGTTGCTCAATCAACTGCGTGGGCACGCCGTCGAACGCAGCAAACAATCCGGCGTTGCTGGTGCCGCCTTGGGAGTCGGACTGCGCCTCTTGCCCAGAGGCAGGCAGGGCCAGCAGTTGCTCAAACCACAGGCTGTCGGCATCCGGTACGCAGGGGCTGTCAGATCGGCTGTCGGTCACGCGGCTGCGCGCTGTCTCGCTGCGCTTGGGCAGAGGAGCATTGCCGGTCGCAGCCACGGGTTGTGGCGCAACGACCTGTTGCCGGGGCTGTGGCGCGGGCGCCAACGGGGCGTGGTGCGCGATCGGCGGGGTGATGGCTGATTTATTCGTCATGCAGGCTCTCGCTCAAACAGGCCAGTTTTTCGACAGCCCGCTGGCGCGCCTTAACCTCCAGCAGGGCCTGTTGCAGTTGCTCGCGCAGGGTCTCGATGCGCGTGTGCAAGTGGCTGATGTGTTGGCGGATCTGGGCCAGGCGGTCGAGCATGCGCCGCTCCTTTTCATGCCAGCGGTCGATGTCGCTCAACGCCACCGTCTGTTGCAGGTGCGCTGTCGACAGTTGCTGGCGCCGGGCTTTTTGGTTGTCGCGCTCCTGACTGAACGAGGCTTGGCTCGTGAGCAGTTGCTCGCACAGCTGGAGCAGCGAGTGTTCAAGGCGTTTACAGGCGCGTTCGGCACTGGCCTGGCGGTGCTGGCGCAGTGGTGTAAGTACGTTGACCAGCAGCATGAGGGCTGTGCGTTCGGGGTCGATTTCGACGGGGTCGTACATGGTTACTCCGGCACCTGCGAGGTGATGTGCACAAGCAAGGCCTGGGTCTCATCAAGGCTGACGGGCTCACGCAGGTCCTGGCGCAAAAAGGCGTTGAGGGTGTCATTGAGCTGCACTGCGCAGTCGGTCACCGGGTCGGCACCGGGCTGGTATTCACCCAAGCGCAGCAGCATCTCGACCTGGCGATAGGCGGCCAGTAATTGGCGCAGGCGATTGTTGGCCCGCACCTGCTCGCGTCCGGTGACGCTGCCCATGATGCGGCTGATGCTGGCGAGAACGTCGATGGCCGGGTAGTGGCCGCGTTCGGCGAGCTTGCGCGACAGTACGATGTGCCCGTCGAGCAGCGAGCGGACTTCGTCGGCCACCGGGTCATTCATTGAGTCGGCCTCGATCAGCACGGTGTAGATCGCGGTAATCGAGCCGGTTTCGCTCATGCCTGCGCGCTCCACCAACTGTGGCAACAAGGTGTAGACCGATGGCGGCAGGCCGCCACGGCCCAGCGGCTCCCCGGCGGCCAGGCCAATTTCGCGCTGGGCACGGGCGAAGCGTGTCAGTGAGTCGATCAGCAACAGGACTTTTAGGCCGCGCTGACGATAGGCTTCGGCGATGGCGGTGGCTGTGAAGGCGGCCCGTGCGCGCTCCATGCTGGAACGGTCGGAGGTTGCGCAAATCAGTACCGAGCGCTGGCGCAGTTGTTCATCCAGTTCATGGTCGAGGAACTCGCGCAGCTCGCGGCCACGCTCACCGATCAGGCCGAAGACAATCACGTCACAGTCCATGTTGCGGGCCATTTCTGCCAGCAAGGTGGTTTTCCCGCACCCGGCCCCGGCGAACAGTCCGACCCGTTGCCCTTCGCCCAGCAGCATGGCGCTGTCGATGGCGCGAATGCCGGTGGGCAGGGCGCGGCTGATGCGCGGCTTTTGCATGGGTGCCAGGGCTTCGGCAATCACTGGGGTGGTGGTGCGCAGGTCATGCACACCGGCAAACGCACCGTCGCCATCACCCACCAGCGGGCGGCCGAAGCCATCCAGTACGCGGCCCAGCAGATGCTCATCGACCCCGATGCGGTGCGCCATGCCCAAAGGGCGAATGCGTGCGCCGACCTGGATCCCGTCGGGTGTGCCCAAGGCGCTGAGCAAGGTGCTGTGCGCGGTAAAGCCAATTATTTCGGCAAGCAGGGTGCTGGCGTCCGCTTTGCTGACTTCGCACAAGTCGCCGACCTTAGCTGCCGGTATCTGGCATTCCAGCAGAATCCCGTTCACCGCCGTGACCCGGCCGCTGACCCGTACCGCCGAGCAGGTGGACAGGCGTGCGTGTTGCTCTTGCGTCCAGCGTTGCAGGGCGGCGTTCACCACGGCACCTCGATGTGTTGGTCACCGTCAAACTCGATGCGTTGATCATCGATGTGGGTCAGGCGTAAACCGTTGTATTGATCGCCGATGTACATCCGGTGCCCGTCAGCGGTGACCAGATGAGCGTTGTTGCCCGAAATGATTTGCGCAATCGCAAAGGGCAGGCCGCGACTGAGGGTGGCCACCTGATCCAACACGGGCACGGCGATGGCGTAGCGCGCAGTGAAATGCTCGAGCATGCGCCGGTAAACCTGCAGGGCCTCTTCATTGAGGCGGCCTTTAATGACTAGGCCGTCGCCGCTGTCTTCGAGCGTGACGTCGGTGAGCAGGCGTTCGCTGAGTAGGGTGCTGAGGTGGCGGCGAATGTCATCGCGGTTGGTCAACGTAATTTTGCCCGGCACGGACTCGGCCGCCGGAGATGCGGGGCTCGAGGAGGCGGGGTGATCGGCTGTGGTGACAGTGCGATTCATAAACGCTTGCGCGCCGATCACCCCCAGCACCAGCCCGGCGAGGGCCGCGCAGAGTAGTTTCCAGCGTGGCGCACGCGGTGCTGGGGCCGGTTCGGGGTGGCTTGCCCAGGCGGGCTCAGAGACCGGGGCAATCACGTGCGGGACTTGCGGCCACGCCGTTTCGGCAGCGGCCAGGCATAACCAGACGTTGCCCAGCGCGAATGCCTGATTGGGCCTTAATTGGGCGCTGGTCAGGGCGTGGCCTTCATCGTCGTTGATCAAGCTGTCTTCGGCGTCCAGCGACCAGCCGTCTTCAGTGCGGCTCAAGCGGCAATGCAATGCGGCGACGCCAGGGTCGTAGAGGGCCAGGTCGTGTTGGTCATCGGCGCCAATCAGCCATTGTTCACCCACCAATGGCAGCGCGGCGCCCTGATGCAAGCCGTTCAAGACGCGCAGCTCAAACATCTCGCTCACTCCCTCAGGCGGCATAGTCGTCTTCCACTGGCGACATTTCGTCTTCAAGGTCAAAGCGGCCCAGCACGTTGACTTCGGCTACGTTGCTGATTTCCGCAAAGGAGAGCACCGGCACATGGTGGAATTCCTCTTGCAGCAAGGTGCGTAGCGGACTGCGCAAATCTTGGGCGACCAGCATCACGGCACGCTCGGCAGAGCGCAGCGGAAAGGCCAGGCGCAACTGCTGAACCAGCAAAAGGCTGGACTCACTGTTGAGGGCAAAAAAGGTTTCGGTCTGGGTCTGGCGCAGGCTGTCGCGCAAGATGCCTTCGCTTTCCGGGGTCAGCAACCAGACCTGCAAACCGACGGCGCTGCAGTACTGGTTGTAGATCAGTGATTTAAGGGCGATGCGCACGTAGTCGGTCAGCGCTGTCACGTCGCGCTCGTGCTGACCGTGTTCTATCAACGCTTCGGCAATCACCCGAATCCCGCGTAACGGTACGCACTCGGAGGCCAGTCTTTGCAGCACCTGTGAGAAGCGCGCAAGGGGCAGCACGCGTTGCAGTTCCTGAGCCACTTCCGGCTGCTCGGATTCCAGCCAGCCCAGAATCGCTTTGGTTTCCTGCAAACCGATAAACTGCGGGCCGCAGGTCTGCAAGGCACGCTCCATGCGCTCAATAATTAGGGTGCTGGCGCTGATTGCGGCTACGGGCACAGGTTGGCTGTGCAGGGCGTCAATGGGCAGCCACAGCCAGTGGCTTTCCTGGCGGTCCACGGTGCCGGGCCGCGCCTGTTCGTGAAACTCCGAGGGGTGCAGTTGCCCCTCGATGGCGACATGGGTCTGGCTGAAGGTGGCCTTGAGCATGGGCACCTCATAGACCGTGAAGCGGAACTCGTCGGGTTCGAGGTGCGCCAGGTACTCGATGATGAATGACGGCAGCGTCAGCCCGTAATTGATCACCAGGCGGTTGCGCCGCTGGCGGATTTCGCTGACCAGCGCATCGACCTGCGCGGGGTTCTGGCTCGGGTGAAACTGCAACACGAACTGGCGGCTGGGCAGGAACATGCGCAAGTCATCCTGGCCATTGTTTTCGGGGGCAACGTATTGGAGCGGGGCTTTTTCGACCTTGGGTTTGGCCCGTTGTAATTGCAGCACGCCGCCCAGTCCGCAAATGATCGCGATGGTGATAAACACGCTGGCAGGCATACCGGGCATGGCGGCAAACCCGAGCATTGCTACCGAGGCGATGATCCATGCCTTGGGCTGGCTGGTGATCTGCTCGGCAATCTCGCGGCCGATATTGGATTCGGCATTGGGGGTGTCGTTGGCGACCCGGGTGATGATCATCCCGCTGGTCACGGAAATCAGCAGGGCCGGAATCTGCGCCACCAGGCCGTCACCAATGGTCAGCACGGTGTACAACTGCACCGCATCGCCCGCACTCATGCCGTGCTGGATAACACCGATGGCGATACCGCCAATCATGTTGATCGCGACGATGATCAAGCTGGCGATGGCGTCGCCATTGACGAATTTCATCGCCCCGTCCATGGCGCCGAACAGTTGGCTTTCCTTGCCCAGTTCGGAGCGTCTGCGCTTGGCCTCCTGGACGCTGATCAGGTTGGCACGCAAGTCGCTGTCGATGGACATTTGCTTGCCTGGCATCGCGTCGAGGGTAAAGCGCGCACCCACCTCCGCGACGCGTTCGGAACCCTTGGTGATCACCAAAAAGTTGACTACTGTGAGGATCATGAAAATCACCATGCCCACGGCCAAGTTGCCGCCCACCACGAACTGGCCGAAGGCTTCAACGATATGCCCTGCGTCCTGATTGAGCAGAATCAGGCGGGTGGTGGAGATCGACAGGGCCAGGCGGAACATCGTGGTAATGAGCAGCACTGAGGGGAATGTTGAAAACGCTAAAGGCCGTGGTAAGTGCATGGCCAGCATGATCAGCAAGCAGGAAATGCAGATATTCACCGCGATCAAAATGTCCACCAGCCAGGTCGGCAGCGGGGTGATCATCATAAAGACGATGGCCAGCACCACGAACGCGCCGACAATTTCTGAGCGGCGCATGGCCGCGAGGGCCAACTGGTTGAGCAGGTTGATGACCTTGTACATCAGGCAGGTTTTCCCCTGGCCAGGTTTTGCTCTTGCTGGGTCAGCTCGGCCATCAACGTCAGCAGATTGCCCAGCGCGTTTTGCCGCGCCTTGAGGTCTTTCCACAGCACGATGGGCAGTTGTTGCAGCATCGGCCGTAGGCCGTTAAGGAATGACAGTTGATGCTTGAGCTGGGGGCCACCGATGAACTGCGCCAGTTGCAGCGTGTCATGCAGGTGCATGCCATTGCCTGAGAGGGCCAGCAGGTGCTTGAGAAACGTCGGTGCATTGATCTGCAAGGTCGGATTTTTGCTGCGCATGCGGCCCAATAAGTGCTCGCAGGTGTGCAACAGGGTCGCGACATGGCGTGCGGTATTAAGGCCGTGCATGAGCGTGCGCAAGTGTTGCCGGGTGCTGGACGGGGTGAAGGCTGCGAGGTCGTCAGCAATGGCGCTGCGCAGGTCGCGCAGCGTCGGTTCGAACGGGTGCTCATCACCGTCCTGGCCGAGCAGGTTGTCGATCAGGCCAGCAATACTGTGTTGGCCTACAACGCCGGTGTAGTAGAGGTCGCGCAGGGTTTGTCGGCGCCGCGGGTTGAGGCTGGAGCGGGCAATGGCGCGGGCGGTGTTGATACCGGCGCGGGCCCGCCCGCCTTGTTGATGACGCAACACCTTCAACTGCCGCGCCAGCAACTGATATTCGTCGCTGGCCCCTTCGTTATCAGCTTGGCGTGCGGCAGCCTGGAGCATTACATGGGCTCTTGCCGCGTCGCCTCCCGCAGCGTTCAGGACCACGTCCATAACACGTGTGTTGGCGGCCTGAAGCATAAGTTCGCGGCGCAGGTTACGCACCGCGGCGTCCAGATGCTGGTCCTGGCTGCCCATCAGTAATTGATACAGCTCGCCCAGCTTGATGGCCTTTGACTGCAAGGCCGTGCTGCTGATGATCAAGTCCCGCTGGCTTAAGGTTTTGCTTTGTTGGATGAGGGCCGAGGTAAACCGAGCGACCTGTTGTGGCGTGGTGCCCTGATCGTTGGCAATCAGCGGAGCCATCTGCGCGTTCGCGAGCTCAGGCCGAACTGATACCGGCGAAACCGGCTGGATAGCACCCACGGGGTTGAAGGCAGAGATTTTCATGGCGCGCACTGATGCTGGGGGCTTGATCAGTGAGTGGGCGTTTCAGCTGAGCGGTTCCATCACCAAAGCGGCGCAAAAATGTGTGCAAGATTGAAGGGGGCGTTCGTAAGGTCTTGTGCAGGAAGTTGCATGATTTTTTCAGGGTTAATAAAAATGATCATATAAATCATAAGGTTAAAGCCTGCTAAGGCTTGGCATACATATCGCTCTATTGCCTGCACATCATCTGAAAGGGTCATCCCCATGTGTGCAGTCGATTCGAGTACGTGTACCGGCCGTCTTTCCCTCTTTCGTGAGTTCGACGCCGCACTGATGCACAAAGTGCGGCTGTTTATTCGCGGCAAAGTCATGAACCCGGATGATGTTGAAGACCTGGTGCAGTGCACGTTTCTTGAAGCGCTGCGCAACGCGCACAAATTTCGTAATGACTCGCTGCTGCTGACCTGGTTATGCGGGATTGCGATGAACCTGATTCGCAGCCACTTCAGGCGCCTGTACAGCCAGCCGCTGCAAAAAGACCTTGAAGAGTGCGACGTGCTCGACATCAGCGATAACAGTGATGTGTTTGCCGAGGTGGACGGGCGACGTCAGTTGCTGCGTGCCTTTCGTGCGATTGCCACCTTGCCGCTAAACATGCAGGAAGTGATTCGGGTGTCGCTGGAGATGGAAGGCAATTATTTGGACACGGCCACCGCGTTGGGCGTGCCGATTGGCACGGTGCGCTCACGCCTGTCGCGCGCGCGTGAGCAATTGCGTTGGCGGTTGGCCGGCAGCTTCTAACTTTATGACGAAATATTACAGCGCAGGACGGAACTGCCTGACGGTCTTTTGCCACGCATTAATGACGTCCAACTGACAATCATGGCGACCTTATGCGCATTTCCAGCTCTCCTTTATCCGGCAACGGTTCTGCGGTTTCGGGTGCAGAACCCCAGGCCGCGCCAGCGTCGCAAGACCCGAAAGAGGCCCCAGCAACGGGCAACATCGTGCAATTTGGCGTTGTGTCGCGACCGTTGACGTTCATGGATCAAGTGAACAAGCAAATGGACGATGCGCAGGCCGGGATGGACAAGCTCGAAAAGGAGATTGAAAGCAACGCGTCTTCGCTTAAAGACCAGTTTGATCAGTTGATGAGCCGGCTTTTCAATCCGACCGCATCACCGACCGCAGCCCCTGCTGATGCGCCTGCTCCTGCCAGTGCTGCGGCGCCGGTTACGCCCGTTGCTGCTCCAGCCGCCAGCCCTGCGGACCCCGCCGCCACCCCGGTGCCTGCGGCCAGTGCCGATGGTGCGTTTCTGGATGATTCTAAGTATTCGTCGCCCCAGGCCCTGAAAAAGTGGGCGCCGATGGTGGCGAACTTGCCAGCGGATCAGCAACTGCAAGCTGAAAAAGAACTCAACCGGCCCATCGCGGCGGCGCAAATGGCTCAGGAAGGCGGGGCCAATGGCGCCCAGGCGATGGCGTTCATCAATGCTAACCCGGCGTTGAAGAATGCGATTGACACTGCCATCAACCCCAAGGCCGACGGCATTATCAATAACAAGGACCTGAGCCGATTTGTCAGCCAAAGCCAAAGCGCGGCAGACGCGGGCGATAAAGACCTGGCTGACTACCGAAAAAGTAATCCGAATGCCGATGCGCAGTCGTTGCAAATGGTCACGTCTGCCGCGCTGATGCGGGCCAATAGTTACCTCACCGTGGCGGCGGACCCTGCGCACAGTGCGGGTGCGAGTCAGCAGACCAACGTTAATGGGCTAACCGATCAGGCGGGTTTGGCGGCGTTGCAAAACAGCAACCCCGGGTTGTCGGGCGCGTTGCGTCAGGCGGCGAAAACGTGGTCGCAGCCCGGCTTCTTTAACCAACTGGATCAGGGCGGTTTGTCCGGTCGAGCGTTGGCTGCCCATAGCCCGGATGGTTTGTTCAATTCCGGGAATATTGACAGCTGGATCAAGAAGCAGGCGCCGACCAATGGGGGTGAATTTGCCAGCATGCTCAGTGATGCCGCGACGATCAATGCGGTGTCTTCAACCGATATCAGCAAGCTAGGCACGGATGTCTTCGACCATCCGCAGAACTACACCGGTGCGCAGAAAGCCGCGGTCATGGTCAAGTTGCAGCAGACCAAACAGAGCGTGGATGCGGGCAGTGATCTGCGCAAAACCGGTGACACAGAAGCGGCATTGGCCGAGAAAATCGGTCAGTTGCAAAGCGATCCCGATGTGCAGGCGTACCTGCAACAGGCGGTGCCGAGCCAGGAAAGAGCCTTGGTCGCCAGTGATCCGGCCCTGAAAACAGCGGTGTATGACCAGATGCAGAAGGTCAACAACGGCCAGGCCTTGCGTAACGACATGAGCACCGCTGAAAAAAATCAGGGCAAGGGCGCTGCGGCTCCCGACTACAGCGGCGCACTCAATGGCCTGTCGGCTCAATTGCAATTGCAGCGCGATCTGTTGGGGCCGAACGTCAAGGTGCCTACCGCGCAGCAGGTGGTGGGTAATCAACCTGCGGTGCAAAAAACGTTGCAAGACGCCTATCAGGCCAACTTCACCAACGGCGGCGAGCTGCATCAGTTATTGGGGCAGAAAAAGGCTGACGCCAGCCAGGCCCTGCAACGCGTAGAGGTGCAGAAATCCGCGTACGAGGACGTATTGCCGGATGACTTTTTGCAGCGTCAGCAAGCGAATGTTGAGCACTCCACCGCCAATGAGCTGGTGCAGTCCAAGGCAGGTCGCAGCTTTCTCGACAAAGTGGCCAACGGTGATTCAGGTGCCACGGCGGTGCTGGCGATGACGGCCACGCAAAAGGCGCAGCAAGTCAAAGACACCTACGACGACACCAAAGACAGTATTTCGGGGCTCAAGGACGGGGTCGATGTGGTACGCAAACTGGCCGGTCGTGAAGCCTCTGCCGGGCTTGGCCGTCTGGCGGCGGGGGCAGCGATTCGTATCGGTGCCGCTGTGGGCGCTGAGGCAGCAGGCGCTGCGGTGGCGTCCACCATCGGTGTGGCGGCAGGCCCTGTGGGATGGGCGGTTGATGCCGTGCTCAGCCTGGGGTTGGGGATTGCGGCAATTATTGCTGCGGTCCAGAAGCATGCCGCGGCCAAGCACTTCGACCATAACGTCGACCCGACTCTGGATCAATTCGGCATCCCGCGACCGCATTGATTGCAACCACTCAACCCTTGAACTGTGCGACCCAGGAGTCCTGCAATGAATGTTTCTCTCTCATCTATCCGTACCGCCCTGCATGAGCTGGAAGCAGCTGTTGAGTCTGGCCTTCAGCCTTCGAAGGAACACCCGGTAGAAGGCCACGACGCAAGCAGTGCAGTGCGGGCTGCGGGCTCTGATCAGAAGCCGGTCAATTTTGCGTCGCCTTCTGACCCGGCTTCATCGACATCGGCTGACCCGGCCCGGACCCAATCGGCAGACCCTGCGAGTGCATCCGGTCAGGCTGACCCGCTCAAGCAGTTCATGGACGTGATCATGAAGGCGATCATGCAGTTTTTGCAGTCGCTGCAACACAAAGACGAAGGCAGCACCAAGGCTAGCGCACCGGTGTCGGCTGCCAAACCGGCTGGCGCGTCGCCTAGCCCGGCGGCTGCATCTGCGAGCCCGGCTGCGGCCAGTTCACCTGCCAGTGCAGTGTCGGGTAGTCCCGGTTTAAGCGCCGGTGACGAACTGCATTTGCCACCGGCGCTGGAACCCTATCGCGCCGACATTCAGGAGGCGGCCAAGGCCACGGGCATGCCAGCGAAAGTGATCGCCGGGCAAATCTGGGCTGAGTCCCGGGGCAATTTGGGGGCCGATTCAACCAACGTCAACGGCAAGACTGACGCCGGTTTGATGCAGGTCAACGCCGACACCTTTGCTGAACTCAAACGCAACAACCCAGCACTCTTGGGTAACGCCAACGTTAACAACGCCCACGACAACATCATGGCGGGCGCACTGTACCTGCGAGATCAAAGCAAGGCGTTCGGCAACAACATCGGCGCCGGATTACGTGCGTACAACTCGGGGCCAGACAAGGTCAACGTCAACAACCTGGCAGACACCGGCGGTGTGGGCGACCCGCAATACGCGGCCAATGTATTGAGATTTGCCGAGATCATTGGCAGTGGCAAAGGGCAATTGCCGGCGTAACCAGCGCGCAAGCATTTTCAGACAAGAAGGTCATAACTATGAGTTACCCACCCAGAATCGATTCGCGTCCGCCGGTGCTGCCTGAGCTGTCGTTTCAGGCTGAGCACACTGCTGCAGGTGCAGCGGCTGTCAGCGGCGTTAATGATCCGCAGGTGTTGCATGACCTGGAGCATGCGCTGGGCGATATCTTTGCGCCTCACGAAACGCCGCAGAACAAGCCTGCACTGGCGGCATTGGTCAAAGACCGCGCGACCCAATTGCAGGCAATGGGGCAGACGGCGGCGGACGTTGAGCGCCTGCTGGACAAGGCAACCCGCATGGACCGAGTGACCTTACCGATTCAGGGGGCGATTGGTTCAACACCGTTCGCCGTGGCGTCTGTGCTGCTCGACAGAGTTCCGGACATTACCGCCAAGGCTGCCGAGAGTGCTGCGTACACCGGTTTTGTGGCCGGTTCGATGTCGGGCGCGGTAGATGCGGTGGCCTCTGGAGTGCTGGCGCGGGCTACCCACGACACATTTTGGCTCAAGGCCCCGGACGAGGTGCTGGAGCCGGTGATGCAAGAAGCCAAGGCTGCGCGCAGCAACGCCACGCTGGGCAGTCGCACCCTAGAAGCGGTCGTTGCCAACCAGACGTTCACCCTGCGCAATGTGGTGCGTGGCCTGGTGGCGACGACGCTGACTGCCACCAAAGGCCCTAAGACTGCCGCTGCCGCAGACACGGCGCTGTCGTCGGCCGGGGGCATGTTGGCGGGGGCGGGTTATGCCGTCACGCAACGCAAATTTGATATGAGCGCCCACCGTGCCGGGCCTGAGTACCTGTTCGGGCGTCAGGACTGGAAAAAGCAGTATGAAACCTTGAGGGATTGCAGCCCCGCGCGAGACCCGCTGATCAATGGCGGCAAGCGCCTGGCCAAGTTGCCAGTGGACATCCTGACCGACACGGTGAAGTCATTCGGCAAGGCTATTTCGGCCACGAGTTTGGCCGCCAACGCCCTGGCGCTTGGCGGCGGGGGCGCGGTGCAGACCTTCGCCCGTAGCACGGTCAAGCACGCAGCGGCCAACGCCGGACTGCCACCGGCCGCGATCGCTGCTGCTGACGCGGCTGCCAACGTTGCCCTGTCAGCCGTGTCCTTTGGTGCTTACGGGGCAATTGGCGTAGTGACCGACCCTGCCAGCGAAGCAGCGGCCCACGCGCTGCAACATGACCTCCCGCCGAAAGCCTCGAGTATGGCGGCCTCGGCCGGGGAGGCGCTAGCAAGTGGGGTCAAAGCCGCAGGTGGCGTGTTGTCTGGTTCGCTGCAAGGGCTGAGTGCTATGAGCGGTCATTTGGGCCTAGGAACGGCGGCCGAGCGGGGGGCTGATTCGGTTGCCGGGTTGGCTAATCAATTTCGCCAACGCCCTGGGCGAAGCAATGGCCCGCAAGGCGAGTCAGATGTCTGACTTGTGGGTGTAAATGAAACATAGGGCATTTGCCCACTTCCTACTGACGGGTAAACAGATATGCGCGGAATCAGACCTAAACTTGGTTTGTCCTTGAACACACTGGCGCCCATGCCGCCGCCCAGAAAAAATGCCGGCGTTGAACTGCAGCGTATGCAAAAAGGCGAAGTGGCAGCCAATACGCAAACGCGTTTTGCCTTGAATCACGGGGCGCCGACCTATGATGTTGCCTTGAGCGCTCGGGGCCAGACCCACAGTGGCTGGAGTGCATTCAACCAAGCGGCTGCAACGGGTCAAGATGCGTTTATCCACATGGACCGGGTGGCGGCGAAAAGCCAGGGAGACTATGCCGGTGACAAAATCCATATCAGCGTGGCGCCACAGCATGTCGCCAACGCGTTCAATGCCATCGGCAAACTGTTGCAGGCTGAGGACGGCCCAGTCGACAAGTGGAAAGTGACGGACATGAGTCGCATCAGCGCGAGTATGTCGCCTGAGCAGCAGCGGGTTGCAATGGGTGCGCAGTTTACGATCTACGCTAAGCCTGATCGGCCCGATAACACTTACAGCCCGCAATACATGGGGAAAATGCGCGGCATGCTGATCAGTATCGAGAACGAACTTCGCGGTGCAGGGATTACGCCAAGCAGCCATCGCCCAGCCTCTGATGTCGCGCCGCAGCATTGGCAGTTCGCGTCTTATCGAAATGAACACACCAGCGACAGAACCGGGTCTGCCGGGCAGAGCAATGCGTTGGCGCAGCAGCCGTTCTTCCAACTGGTCGCTTTTGCGGACGCGTCACCGACCTCTGCAGGTTCAAGCCGTAGCCACCGCTCAATGCTGCCGCCGCCGTGGGGGGCAGGGCAATAACAGGGATCTTTCAGTACAAGGCTGGCTTCGTCTCAAAACTTTCGCAGGAGCTGCCTTCTAACCTTGTGTAGATACCTATGGCGCCCCATATGCCGGAGGATAGCGTTGTTTTTGCGAGCAAAAAAAAGCCCCGCCAGTTCAGAACTGGCGGGGCTTTTTAGTGGCCGGCGGAATTAGGCGAGGGGTTTAGACTCGTGTTCCTGTTCCGTGGCTGCTGCTTTAGCGGCGGCTGCTTCAGCTTCACGCTTGCGACGGCGTACTTCACGCGGGTCGTTAGGCGCGCGACCGTTGCTCGGTGCGCTGACAACCGGCGCTGCTACCACCACTTCAGTGGTTTCGACCACTTCAACCGGAGCCGGTTGTGCCACAACGGCTGTCTCGATCACTGCGGCTTCAGCCACAACCACTTCAGCGACTGGCTCAGCGACTGGCGCTGGAACGGCCTCGATAATGGCGGGTTCGGCAATTGGCTCGCGGACAACACGGGCTTCCTTGACGTGCTCAGGCGCTTTCTCAACGACTGGCGTTTCGATCACCGGCGCTTCTTCGCGTGGCGCTTCTACTGCCGGGGCTTCGACAACGGCCTCAATCACAGGCTCTGGCGCGGCAATGACCGGTGTTTCGACAACCGGAGCAGGTTCGGCAGCTGCCTTGACTTCAGGTTCAGCCTGCACTGCTGGCACTTCAACTTCTGGTGCCTTGATCGCTTCAACCGGAGTAGTTGCTTCAACAACCGGTGCTTCAACCACTGTCGTCTCGACAACCGGCGCTTCAACCGCTGGGGTTGGCACGATGGCCACTTCAGTGGTTTGCGCTTCTACCGCTGCCACGGTTTCGGCGGGTGCCGATTCCTGAATGGCTTGGGTGGCCCGCTCAGCTTGCTCGTTGGCTTGGGCTTCAGCAGGAGCGCTGATGGCCTGGGTGTGAACGGCTTGTTGTTCAGCGACGTGCTCGGCAGCGACTTGAGGTGCGGCAGCAGCGTTCTCGGCGTTGGCTTCTTCGCTGTTCTCTTCCGAACCTTCAATCACGTTGCCATTGGCATCGCGTTGGCGTTCACGACGGTTGCTACGGCGACGCTGGCCACGGGAGCGGCGACGTGGACGATCGCCTTCGGCGCTGTCCTGTGTATCGTCCTGCGATTGCTCATCGGTCGACAGTGCTTCTTCGTCTTCAGCGGTGGCAGCCGCTTGGGTTTCGCGTGGCGCACGTTCTTCACGTGGGGCGCGAGGCTGACGCTCTTCACGCGGCGCACGAGCTGGACGTTCTTCTTCGGTCACAACTGCGGCGGCAGCGGCAACGGCAGGGACGGCATCCAGAGGCTCGCGCAATTCGCGTACGCGCTCTTCACGACCTTCGCCGCGTGGCTTGCGGTCTTCACGCGGGGCACGTGGGGCACGTTCTTCACGCGGTGGACGAGGTGCGCGCTCTTCGCGAACGGCTGCAACTGCTGGTGCTTCTTCGCGTGGCTCGCGGACCTCGCGTGGTGCACGCTCTTCACGAGGTGCGCGCTCTTCGCGTGGTGCACGTTCTTCACGCGGCTTGCGCTCTTCGTCGCGGCGACCGTTGCGATTACGGCTTTGCTGACGGCCGTTGCGACGCTCTTCGTTTCGGGCTGGGCGCTCGGTAGCCACTGGTTTTTCAACCACGGCTGGGGCGGCTGGCTCTTCTTTGCTGGCGAACAGGCTAACCAGCGACTTCACCAGGCCTTTGAACAGGCTAGGCTCGGAAACAGTCGGGGCCGGAGCGGCAACCGGAGCGGCAACTTCGGTAGGCACCGGAGCCGACGTGCGGGCAGGTGCAGTTTTAACTGCGGCCTCTTGGCGAACCAGCGTGCGGGTCGCTGCGGCAGGCTGGACTTCTTCTACTTCAGCAGCAGCAGCGGCGATTTCGTAGCTGGACTGATTAGTGTGAGCTTCCGGGCTGTCATCACGCAGACGCTGAACTTCGAAGTGCGGTGTTTCGAGGTGATCGTTCGGCAGAATGACGATGCGTGCGCGAGTGCGCAGTTCGATCTTAGTGATCGAGTTGCGTTTTTCGTTGAGCAGGAACGCGGCAACCGGGATTGGCACCTGGGCGCGTACTTCGGCAGTACGGTCTTTCAGGGCTTCTTCTTCGATCAGACGCAAGATTGCCAGCGACAGCGATTCGACGTCACGGATGATGCCGGTGCCGTTGCAGCGTGGGCAGACAATGCCGCTGCTTTCGCCCAGCGATGGACGCAGGCGCTGACGGGACATTTCCAGCAGACCAAAGCGCGAGATACGGCCAACTTGTACGCGGGCACGGTCGGCTTCTAGGCATTCGCGGACTTTTTCTTCCACGGCGCGCTGATTTTTGGCAGGGGTCATGTCGATGAAGTCGATGACGATCAGGCCGCCGATGTCGCGCAGACGCAACTGACGGGCGATTTCTTCAGCCGCTTCAAGGTTGGTTTGCAGGGCTGTTTCTTCGATATCGCTGCCTTTAGTGGCGCGCGCCGAGTTGATGTCGATGGACACCAGGGCTTCGGTTGGGTCGATAACGATGGAGCCACCGGAAGGCAGTTCAACGACGCGCTGGAAGGCGGTCTCGATCTGGCTTTCGATCTGGAAACGATTGAACAGCGGAACGCTGTCTTCGTAGAGTTTGATTTTGCTGGCGTACTGCGGCATTACCTGACGGATGAAGGTCAGGGCTTCGTCCTGGGCTTCTACGCTGTCGATCAGCACTTCGCCGATGTCCTGGCGCAGGTAATCGCGGATAGCGCGAATGATCACGTTGCTTTCTTGGTAGATCAAGAATGGCGCGGAGCGATCCAGCGAGGCTTCTTTAATGGCGGTCCACAGTTGCAGCAGGTAGTCGAGGTCCCACTGCATTTCTTCGCTGCTGCGACCCAGGCCGGCAGTGCGTACGATCAAGCCCATGTCAGCAGGGGCGATCAGGCCGTTTAAGGCTTCGCGCAGTTCGTTGCGTTCTTCACCTTCGATACGACGGGAGATACCGCCAGCACGCGGGTTGTTTGGCATCAGGACCAAGTAACGGCCAGCGAGGCTGATAAACGTGGTCAGGGCTGCGCCCTTGTTGCCACGTTCTTCTTTCTCGACTTGCACGATAACTTCCTGGCCTTCGCTCAGGACGTCCTTGATGTTTACACGACCTTCAGGCGCTTTCTTGAAGTATTCGCGGGAGATTTCCTTGAGGGGCAGAAAGCCGTGGCGCTCAGAGCCGAAATCGACAAAGGCAGCCTCAAGGCTTGGTTCTATGCGAGTAATACGGCCTTTGTAGATGTTGGCTTTCTTCTGCTCGCGTGCACCCGACTCAATGTCCAGGTCGTAGAGGCGTTGGCCATCTACCAGTGCAACGCGCAACTCTTCAGGTTGAGTTGCGTTAATCAGCATTCTTTTCATGTTGTACCGTCGGTTTCCGGGCTACCGGAAACGGCGTTCGGCACACACGACTTCTCATGGTCGGTGTCAGGTGCGTCAGGAGTAGTTGGCCACTCCAGTGTCCAGCGAGTTCGACCAATGGGGGCGAAGTCGCGACTTACGCTTCCTGCTTGCTGTGGTGACTTAATAAGCACTCAGTCAGGAGGAGGAATCAACCAGCGGCTGTGGACGAGATGAAGCGTCTTGATAAAGCCTATTGCTACACAGTCCGACGGTTGTGCATCTCCACCCTACACGTATCCCTGATAATTCGGGTGCTGCCGCGCGCAGAATCCGCAGCGGGTTGGCATTTACCGTGTTCTCCAAAAGGGGAGTTCACGCATCATGGCTAATAAAGGCGATGTTTCCGAAGCATTCGCTCGAAATACCTTGAGCTGACTGCACTTTGTGAACTGGCCGTGAATATCGGCGTAAAAGGCGAGTTTTCACTCTGCTTTCCAGGCTCGCTTCAGGCCTCATGTCACCTGCGCTTGTTACAACTCCATGTGTTTCGTTTGCAGCAAAAGCCCCGTAGGACGGCCTCGCGTCCTCGTGAAGAGCGTTGGTCAGGGCCGGTTGTTCACCGTTAATCCGCTGTCCAGGCCGCTTTTGGCGGCGTTCGCGACTATAGCAGCAATGATTAAGTGCTTCAATTCCATAAAAAATTGTTATCATCCGCGCCATGACGACGACTACCCCCCCGACCCCCAGCGTTCAGCTGCTTGAGGTCACGCCGGAATATGCCGGCCAACGCATCGACAACTTCCTTCTTGCCCGGCTCAAGGGTGTTCCCAAGACTTTGATTTACCGCATTTTGCGTAAAGGTGAAGTGCGCGTGAACAAAGGGCGGATCAAGCCTGAGTACAAGCTACAGGCGGGCGATATCGTGCGCGTGCCGCCGGTTCGCGTGCCTGAGCGTGATGAGCCGGTACCCGTGGCACAAGGTTTATTGCAACGACTTGAAGCCGCGATTGTCTACGAAGACAAGGCGCTGATTGTACTGAACAAGCCTGCCGGTATTGCCGTGCACGGCGGCAGCGGCCTGACGTTTGGTGTGATTGAGGCCTTCCGCCAGATGCGGCCCGACGCCAAGGAGTTGGAACTGGTACACCGCCTAGATCGCGACACTTCTGGTCTGCTGATGATTGCCAAAAAGCGCAGCATGCTGCGCCATCTGCATGAAGCGCTGCGTGGTGACGGTATCGACAAACGCTACATGGCGCTGGTGCGTGGCAACTGGGCGACCTCGATCAAGCAAGTGCGTGCGCCGCTGATGAAGAGCAATCTGCGTTCGGGCGAACGCATGGTTGAGGTGAACGAAGAGGGCAAGGAGTCGGTGACGGTGTTCAAGGTGCTGCGTCGCTTCGGCGATTTTGCCACCATGATCGAAGCCAAGCCGATTACCGGTCGGACTCACCAGATTCGTGTGCACACGTTGCATGCGGGTCATTGTATTGCCGGTGATACCAAATACGGCGACGAAGGCTTCTCTAAAGAAATCCGCGATTTGGGTGGCAAACGCTTGTTTTTGCATGCCTACATGCTGACGGTGCCGTTGCCGGATGGCGGCGAGCTGAAGCTACAGGCGCCGGTAGATGACATGTGGGCCAAAACGGTGGAGCGCCTGAGTGCTGAGTGAGTACAAGCTGCTGATTTTTGACTGGGATGGCACGCTGGCTGATTCCGTTGGTCGGATTGTTACCGCGATGCAAGCTGCAGCGCAGCGCTCGAGACGCCCTGAGCGTGATGAAGGGGCAGTCAAGGGGATTATTGGTTTGGGCTTGCCTGAAGCCATCCTGACGCTTTATCCCGATATGACCGAGGCCGAGGTGGTTGCCTTTCGCCAGCACTATGCCGATGTCTACATCTCGATGGACGCCGAGCCTTCTCCGTTGTTTCCTGGTGTGGCTGATTCGCTTGAGGCTTTGCGTGCTGATGGCTATCGCTTGGCTGTTGCGACGGGCAAGGCGCGCCGCGGGCTTGATCGTGTACTCAAGTCGCATGGCTGGGAGTGTTTCTTTGATGTCACGCGGGCGGCGGATGAAACTGCCAGCAAGCCTGACCCTTTGATGCTGAATCAAATTCTGGGGCATTGCGACGTCTCGTCTCGGCAAGCCTTGATGGTGGGGGATGCCTCCTTTGATTTGCTGATGGCGCGCAATGCGGGCATTGACTCTGTAGCTGTGAGCTATGGTGCTCAACCTATTGAGCGTTTGCTCACGTTTGAACCGCGATTGGCTATTGATAGTTTTCCTGAGTTGCGTGCCTGGCTGAGTCGGCAGGTTAATTAACGTTTTTGCTGGGGTGGAGCATGGTTGATCAATGGAAGGCGCCTGCGGAGGCTGAGTCGACAGTCGGTGATGATAAGAGCTGGAAGTTGTTGGAAAAAACCTTGTTGGCGGGTGTGCAGGAACAGCGTCGTGCGCGTCGCTGGGGTATTTTCTTCAAGTCACTGACGTTCTTGTATCTGATTGTGGTGTTGCTTGTGTTTACGCCGTTTCTGGATATGGAACGCACTGCAACCAAGGGCACGGGCTATACCGCATTGATTGATGTGCGAGGCGTGATTGCTGATAAAGAAGCCGCCAGTGCTGACAATCTGGTCACCAGTTTGCAGGCTGCGTTTGAAGACCCCAAGGTTAAGGGCGTAGTGCTGCGCATCAACAGCCCTGGCGGCAGTCCGGTGCAGTCGGGCTATGTCTACGACGAAATTCGTCGTTTGCGTGGCTTGCACCCTGAAATCAAGGTATATGCCGTGATTTCCGATCTGGGGGCTTCTGGTGCGTATTACATTGCCAGTGCAGCCGATCAGATTTACGCCGACAAGGCGAGTCTTGTGGGTTCGATTGGTGTGACGGCGGCCGGCTTTGGCTTCGTCGGTACGATGGAAAAACTGGGTGTTGAGCGTCGAGCTTACACGTCGGGTGAGCACAAGGCCTTTCTTGATCCGTTTGAACCTGAAAAGCCGGATGAAACCAAGTTCTGGCAGGGTGTGCTGAACACTACGCACGAACAGTTCATTGCCAGTGTCAAGCAAGGTCGCGGAGATCGCTTGAAAGACAAAGAACATCCTGAGTTGTTCTCGGGGCTGGTCTGGACCGGTCAGCAAGCGCTGCCGTTGGGCTTGATCGATGGTCTAGGCAGTGCCAGTTCGGTTGCGCGTGACGTGATCGGCGAAAAAGAGCTGGTTGACTTTACGGTGCAAGAATCAACTTTCGACCGCTTCTCGAAAAAACTGGGCGCCAGCGTGGCAGAGCAATTGGCCATGTGGATGGGTTTTCAGGGGCCGACACTGCGCTGAGTATGCGGTCATGGCTAACAGGTCTTGATCCGCGGTATTGGCTTCTTAATTAAACCGGCGCTCATGTGGTTGCCGGTTTTTTTACGCGTGTACTGTCCGTTTTGCTGCTGAGGGCTGTCGCCGAGGTGTGGCGCCAGTGATGCGGGTCACGGAATATCAACGCCTTGGGCCAGCAGCATGTCGACCAGGCGTATCAGTGGCAAACCCACGAGGCTGGTAGCGTCATCGCCTTCGGTGCGCTGGAACAGGCTCACGCCCAAACCTTCTGCTTTAAAGCTGCCTGCGCAGTCGTAGGGCTCTTCTGCGTGCAGGTAGCGTTCGATCTGTTCTGAGGTGAGTGTGCGCATGTGAACGGTAAAGGGTACGCAGTCGGTCTGGTACTGGCCGTTCTGGCTGTTGAGTAGGGTCAGGCCGGTAAGGAAGGTCACACTGGCGCCGCTGGCGTTCAGCAGTTGCTGGCGGGCCTTGTCGAAGGTGTGGGGCTTACCGATGATCTGGTCGTTGAGTACAGCGACCTGGTCGGAACCGATGATCAGGTGCGCGGGATGGCTTGTGGCAAGTGCCTGGGCTTTTTCCAGGGATAGGCGTTTAACCAGCTCGTGAGCGGGCTCGCCAAGGCGGTGGCTCTCGTCGATGTCGGGTGAACTGCAGCTGAAAGTCAGTCGCAGGCGCGACAGCAGTTCGCGGCGATAAACCGAGCTTGAAGCGAGTAATAGAGGTAGCATGCGCGACTCCTGTAGGCGGCCGGGAATTCTAGCGAGAGTATCGGTTGTCGCACAGGTACAATTTCCTTTGACACGCGAGGGGGTCGTCCCTAGAATGCTGCGCCTATGTTGAATGACCCGATTCCACCTCACGTTGACCCGCGCAAATTAGCTGATCGTGGCACTACCCTTCAAGGTGAAGTGCTGCTGGCTGATTTGGAGAGACTCTGCGACCCGCTTTCCGACAATGTCGGTGTGGTCCAGGCTAAATTTGTTTTTGAGCGCGACGAGCGAAGATCTGTGGTAATACACAGCTCCATCGACGTCGAGGTCAAGATGGTTTGCCAGCGTTGTCTTGAGCTGGTCACCCTGCCGATCCACAGCGAGTGCAGTTATGCTGTGGTGAAAGAGGGTGCGAATACCCAGTCGTTACCGAAAGGTTATGACGTGCTGGAACTGGGCGAAGATCCTTTGGATCTGCAGTCACTGATCGAGGAGGAGCTTCTGCTCGCCTTGCCCATTGTGCCTGCTCATCATCCGGAAGAATGCCAGCAGCCGGCGGGTCTCGATGAGCCCGAACCAGGCGAGGACGAGGTAACGCGGTCCAACCCGTTCAGTGTATTGGCGCAGTTAAAGCGTGACCCAAACGTTTAGGAGTTAATCAATTATGGCTGTTCAGCAGAACAAAAAATCCCGCTCTGCCCGTGACATGCGTCGTTCGCACGATGCTCTTTCGGCTAGCACTCTGTCTGTAGAAAAAACCACCGGTGAAATTCACCTGCGTCACCACGTATCGCCAGAAGGCGTATACCGTGGCCGTAAAGTGATCGACAAGGGCGCTGACGAGTAATCACTTGTCCGCTCAGGTCATCGCGATCGACGCAATGGGCGGGGACTTCGGTCCCCGCAGCATTGTTCAGGCTTGCATTGCTTGCCTTTCTGCTACGCCCTCGCTGCATCTGACCCTCGTCGGTCAACCCTCATTGCTTGAAGACTTGATCAGTAGCCATACGGCTGTGGATCGCTCGCGCCTGACCATTACCCCAGCCTCTGAAGTCATCTCTATGAGTGAACGGCCTTCGCACGCCTTGCGCGGCAAGCCTGATTCCTCGATGAGAGTGGCGTTGGAGTTGTTGCGTGATGGCAAGGTCCAGGCGTGTGTGAGTTCCGGCAATACCGGTGCGCTGATGGCGTTGTCGCGGCATGTGCTTAAAACCTTGCCGGGTATTGATCGTCCAGCGATGGTGGCCGCTGTTCCAACACAGGCCGGCTATTGTCAGGTGCTGGACTTGGGCGCCAATGTCGATTGCACGGCCGAACAACTGTTTCAGTTCGCAGTCATGGGCTCGGTGGCGGCGCAGGCGTTGGGCGTTCCTCGTCCTCGGGTCGCCCTGCTCAATATTGGTACTGAAGACGTTAAAGGTAATCAGCAGGTTAAGGAGGCGGCGGTCTTGTTGCAGGCTGCATCCGGGCTGAACTACATAGGCTTTGTCGAGGGTGATGGTGTTTATCGAGGCGAGGCGGACGTCGTGGTGTGTGACGGATTTGTTGGCAATATCTTGCTCAAATCCAGCGAAGGCTTGGCGACGATGATTTCCAGTCGCCTCGAAGCGGTGTTCAAGCGCACGCTGTTCAGTAGGTTGGTTGGTGCGTTGGCGTTGCCGCTGATGCGACGCCTGCAGGCTGAGTTGGCGCCTGCGCGGCACAACGGGGCAAGCTTTTTGGGGTTGCAGGGCATTGTTATTAAGAGTCACGGTTCGGCAGGTGCTCAGGGCTTTCAAAGTGCGATAGAGCGCGCATTGATTGAAATCCATGAAGACCTGCCAAAGCGGTTACATGGACGCCTTGAAGGGTTGTTACCGTAGGCGATTTGTCGGACGAGTGCTTAAATGTGACCGCTCAGTCCAATCTGCCATCCAACTGTCAGTTTCTTGCGTCCGCCAGTGCGCGACGTCAATTCACCGACGACAAGATTATTAGGGGCTTGTTACATGTCTACATCCCTCGCATTCGTCTTTCCAGGGCAAGGTTCGCAGTCCCTCGGCATGCTGGCCGAGCTGGGCGCGGAACATCCGCTGGCCCTGGAAACATTTAAAGAGGCGTCTGACGCTTTAGGGTACGACCTGTGGGCATTGACCCAGGACGGCCCTGCAGAACAGCTCAACCAAACCGATATTACTCAGCCGGCCATTCTGACCGCCTCGATTGCCCTGTGGCGTCTGTGGCTGGCTCAGGGTGGTAAGCGTCCTGACTTCGTTGCGGGCCATAGTTTGGGTGAGTACAGCGCGCTGGTTGCGGCTGGCTGCCTGAGTTTGGCAGATGCCGTGAAGCTGGTTGAGCGCCGTGGCCGCTTGATGCAAGAAGCCGTGCCGGCCGGGCAGGGCGCCATGGCTGCGATTCTGGGGTTGGACGATGCTGATGTGCTAGCAGCCTGCGCCGAATCGGCTCAGGGCGAAGTGGTCAGCGCCGTGAACTTCAACTCGCCAGGCCAAGTTGTGATCGCCGGTGCCAAGGCCGCGGTTGAGCGCGCCATGGAAAACTGCAAGGCGCGTGGCGCCAAGCGTGCCTTGCCGTTGCCGGTGAGCGTCCCGTCGCACTGCGAACTGATGCGCCCTGCGGCTGAGCGTTTTGCTGAGTCCATCGAAGCAATCGACTGGCAAGCGCCGCAAATCCCGCTGGTGCAAAACGTCAGCGCTGGTGTTGCCGCAGATCTGTCTACGCTCAAGCGCGATCTGCTTGAGCAGTTGTACAAGCCTGTGCGTTGGGTTGAGTCGATACAGTACCTGGCGAGCAATGGTCCGGTTGAGTTGGTTGAGTGCGGTCCGGGCAAAGTCCTGGTTGGCATCAGCAAGCGTTGCGCTGATGGCGTAACGACGCACAATTTGAATACCCCAGATGCCTTCGCTGCTGCTCGCGTGGCGCTGGCCTGAATCTGAATTAGGAGAAGCCTGCATGAGCTTGCAAGGTAAAGTTGCACTGGTAACGGGCGCTAGCCGTGGTATTGGCCAGGCGATCGCGTTGGAGTTGGGTCGTCAGGGCGCCGTGGTTATTGGCACAGCGACTTCGGCCTCCGGTGCTGAGCGTATTGCTGCCACCCTGAAAGAAAACGGTATTCAAGGCACTGGCATGGAACTCAATGTCACCAGTGATGAATCCGTTGCTGCGGTCTTGGCGAGCATCCAAGAACAGTTCGGCGCGCCGGCAATCTTGGTTAATAATGCTGGCATCACCCGCGATAACCTGATGATGCGCATGAAAGACGACGAGTGGCATGACGTTGTCGATACCAACTTGAACAGTCTGTTCCGTCTGTCCAAGGGCGTTTTGCGCGGCATGACCAAAGCCCGTTGGGGACGAATTATCAGTATTGGCTCTGTTGTGGGTGCCATGGGCAACGCAGGCCAAGTAAACTATGCCGCCGCCAAGGCCGGCCTTGAAGGTTTTAGCCGTGCACTGGCCCGTGAAGTGGGCTCGCGCTCGATCACTGTCAACTCAGTAGCACCGGGGTTCATCGACACTGATATGACCCGTGAGTTGCCAGAAGCACAGCGTGAAGCCTTGCAGGCGCAGATTCCGCTGGGCCGTTTGGGTCAGGCTCAAGAGATCGCAAGCGTGGTCGCTTTCTTGGCTTCAGACGGTGCAGCCTACGTGACTGGAGCTACAATTCCGGTCAACGGCGGGATGTACATGAGTTAAATGTGACGGATTGCTTCAAAAAAATGTCATACGAGCTGTCTAAAATCCGTTATAAAGCTGCAATCTATTTATAGGTAGTCGGTTATTGATGGGTAAGTTCAAAGCTTTCAGTTGAAAAACTGAAAAGCCTTTCGATACACTTGCCCACTGGCCAGCTGCCTGAATTTGTCCATTAGGAGTGAAAACAAGGTATGAGCACCATCGAAGAGCGCGTCAAGAAAATCGTTGCCGAGCAACTGGGCGTTAAAGAAGAAGAAGTGACCAACAGCGCTTCCTTCGTTGAAGACCTGGGTGCCGACTCCCTTGACACCGTTGAGCTTGTGATGGCTCTGGAAGAGGAATTCGAGACTGAGATTCCTGACGAAGAAGCTGAAAAGATCACTACTGTACAAGCCGCTATCGATTACGTTACTAGCCACCAGGCTTAATAGTTTGTAATCGCTGCGCGCTGTCATGGAAAAACCGCACTGCCGCTATGGCGTGCGGTTTTTTCTTTAGGCGTGTTGCAAAGTGTCGTCAATAGAATAAAGGAGAGTGCTGTGTCGCGTAGACGCGTCGTAGTCACCGGTATGGGGATGTTGTCGCCACTGGGGGCAGATGTACCAAGCACCTGGCAAGGCATTCTGGCAGGCCGAAGTGGCATTGGTCTGATCGAACACACGGATCTTTCTGCCTATTCCACCCGATTTGGCGGCTCGGTTCAGGGCTTTAACGTTGAGGATTACCTCTCCGTCAAAGAGGCCCGAAAACTTGACCTGTTTATTCAGTACGGTCTGGCAGCTGGCTTTCAGGCGGTGCGTAACGCCGGGCTTGAAGTGACCGATGCCAATCGTGAGCGTATTGGTGTGGCGATGGGATCCGGTATTGGCGGTTTGACCAATATCGAAGAAACCAGCCGTACCTTGCACGAGCAAGGCCCGCGACGGATTTCCCCGTTTTTCGTGCCCGGTTCGATCATCAATATGATTTCCGGGTTTCTGTCTATCCACTTGGGTACACAGGGGCCTAACTACGCCATTGCCACAGCGTGTACCACGGGTACGCACTGCATCGGCATGGCGGCGCGCAACATTGCTTATGGCGAAGCTGACGTGATGATTGCCGGCGGTGCCGAAATGGCAGCCTGCGGTCTTGGCATGGGCGGCTTCGGCGCCTCGCGTGCACTGTCGACGCGTAACGACGACCCAGCCCGTGCCAGCCGTCCATGGGATAAAGGCCGTGATGGCTTTGTACTCTCTGATGGTGCTGGTGCGTTGGTGCTTGAAGAGCTTGAACACGCCAAGGCGCGTGGTGCCACCATTTATGCCGAGTTGATTGGCTTTGGCATGAGCGGTGATGCGTTCCACATGACGTCGCCTCCGGCTGATGGCGCGGGTGCCGCTCGCTGCATCACCAATGCGTTGCGCGATGCTCGAGTGAACGCTGATCAAGTGCAGTACATCAATGCTCACGGCACCTCGACGCCTGCAGGCGACCTGGCTGAAGTGTCGGCGATCAAGTCGGTGTTTGGCGACCACGCCTACAAGCTGGCTGTGAGTTCGACCAAATCCATGACCGGTCACTTGCTGGGTGCTGCGGGCGCCGTTGAGGCGATCTTCAGCGTGCTGGCCATCAACAGCCAAGTAGCCCCGCCGACCATCAACCTCGATGAGCCGGATGAAGGCTGTGACCTGGATTTCGTGGCGCACACCGCGCGTGAAATGCCGATTGATGTGGTGTTGTCCAACTCCTTCGGTTTTGGCGGTACCAACGGTTCGCTGGTGTTCCGCCGGTACGCCGACTGATGCAAAGCTGGGTCGACGGTCAGCCAGCGAACGCCTTGATGTCGCTTAAAGACCGTGGGCTGGCCTACGGTGATGGCCTGTTCGAGACCATTGCGGTCAGTGCTGGCCAACCGCTGTTGCTGGACCTGCACCTGCAGCGTCTGGCGCTCGGTTGCTCCCGGCTAGCGATTGTTGCGGATCACACCTTGATCCGCAGCGAATTGCTGACCTATGCGCAAGCGATGGGCGAGGGCGTCATGAAGCTCATCCTGACCCGTGGCGACAGCCAGCGTGGTTATAGCGTTTCTCCAGAGGCTGCGCCTCGACGAATTCTTCAAGCCAACCCTGCCGCTGCTTACCCGCAGGCCTATGCCTCGCATGGGGTTCAGCTGTTTGATTGCGCCACACGTTTAGCCGAGCAGCCGCTGCTGGCGGGGCTCAAACACCTTAATCGCCTTGAACAAGTCATTGCGCGCGCCGAATGGCAAGACCCGGCCTATGCCGAGGGCTTGATGCGCGATACCTCGGGGCGGGTGATTGAAGGGGTGTTCAGCAACCTGTTTTTGGTGAGTGACGGGGTCTTGATCACTGCCGACTTGCAGCGATGCGGTGTGGCCGGAGTGATGCGGCATGCGCTGCTGGCTGAGGCCGAACGGCTGGCGATACCCTATCAAATCACTGACATTAGCCTTGTGCAGCTGCAACAGGCCGATGAACTCTTCCTTTGCAACAGCGTGTATGGCATTTGGCCCGTACGCGCGTTTGCAGACCTGAGCTGGCCGGTGGGGCCACTCACCCGTAAACTGCAAGGCATTGCTCGCGCCCTATTGGATGTTTGATTCGTGAAACGTAAATTCTTAGTGCTGCTGGAGATTGGTCTGGTGCTGGCGGGCTTGGTGCTGGGCGTAAGCGCCTGGAAGCTCAATTCGGCGTTGGAGCAACCGCTCAACCTGACGCAAGAGCAACTGCTTGACGTTCCGACAGGCGCTACCCCGACCGGTACATTCAACCGTCTAGAGGCTAATGACACGCTGCAAGGCGCGTTTTGGCTGCGCCTGTACTGGCGTTTTAATTTGGACGGTCAGCCCCTGCACAGCGGCGAATACCGCATGACCCCCGGTATGACCGCGCAAGACCTGATTGGTCTGTGGCAGCGGGGCGAAGTCGTGCAATACAGCCTGACCTTGGTTGAAGGCTGGAATTTTCGGCAGTTGCGCAGCGCATTGGCCAAGCATGAAAAAATCGAGCAGACCCTCGATGGCCTGAGCGACAGCGAAGTCATGGCAAAGCTGGGGCATCCGGGTGAATTTCCCGAAGGGCGCTTTTTTCCTGATACCTATCGTTTCGTGCGTGGCATGACCGACGCCCAATTACTGGAAAAAGCTTACGAGCGCTTGGAGAAAGTCTTGGCGCAGGAGTGGGAGCAGCGTGACCCTGAAGTCCCCTATGCTGACCCGTATCAAGCGCTGATCATGGCCTCGCTGGTCGAGAAAGAAACCGGCGTGCCACAAGAGCGCGGGCAAATTGCTGGAGTCTTTGTGCGCCGGATGAAAATCGGCATGCCCCTGCAAACCGATCCAACTGTGATCTATGGTCTGGGCGAGCGCTACAACGGCAAACTGACCCGGGCCCATTTGCGTGAGCCTACGCCTTACAACACCTACACCATTCCCGGTTTGCCGCCGACGCCGATCGCGATGGTGGGGCGTGAAGCGATTCATGCCGCCTTGCACCCGGTGAGCGGCACCAGCCTGTACTTCGTGGCTAAGGGCGATGGCAGCCACACGTTTTCCGATAATTTGGATGCGCACAACAATGCGGTGCGCGAGTTCCAGATCAAACGCCGCGCAGATTACCGCTCAAGCCCTGCGCCGACGCCTGCGGCAGAACCGGCTGCTGAACCCGCTGCTGCGCCTGCTCCGGCCGACGTGCCAAGCCCGCAATGACACTGATTAAGGATTGCTGCCTGTGACTGGCTTGTTTATTACCTTGGAAGGCCCCGAAGGCGCGGGCAAGAGCACTAATCGCGAATACCTGGCCGAGCGTCTGCGCGCCGCGGGTATCGACGTGGTGCTGACCCGCGAACCCGGCGGCACGCCGCTGGCCGAGCGGATCCGCGAATTACTGTTGGCACCCAGTGAAGAGGCCATGTGTGCCGACACCGAGCTGCTGTTGGTGTTCGCGGCCCGTGCCCAACACTTGGCACACGTGATCCGCCCAGCGCTAGCCCGTGGTGCGGTGGTGCTGTGTGATCGCTTTACCGATGCCACTTACGCGTATCAGGGCGGCGGTCGCGGCTTGTCTCAAGCGCGCATCGCCACACTGGAGACCTTTGTCCAAAGCACATTGCGCCCTGATCTGACGCTGGTGTTTGATCTGCCGATTGAAGTGGGCATGGCGCGCGCTAGCGCCCGTGGACGGCTGGACCGTTTTGAGCAGGAAGGCCGCACCTTCTTTGATGCCGTGCGTAGCACCTACCTCAAGCGGGCTGAAGCGGCCCCCGAGCGCTACCGTCTGATCGATGCGGCGCAATCGCTGGAGAACGTACAGGTGCAGCTCGACACTTTGCTGCCGCAATTGCTGGATCTATACCGTGGCTGAGGCCTATCCATGGCAGGACAGCCTCTGGCAGCAGTTGGCGGGCCGCGCGCAGCATGCACACGCGTATTTGTTGCACGGGCCTGCGGGCATTGGCAAGCGGGCGCTGGCCGAGCGCCTGATGGCCAGCCTGCTGTGCAAGTCGCCGGTCGGGCTTGAAGCCTGTGGCAGTTGCAAGTCCTGCTCGCTGCTGGCCGCCGGCAGCCATCCTGACAACTACATTCTTGAGCCCGAAGAAGCGGATAAGGCGATCAAAGTCGATCAGGTCCGTGATCTGGTCAGCTTTGTGGTGCAGACCGCACAGTTGGGCGGGCGCAAGGTG
The DNA here is from genome assembly GCF_000282975.1 of Pseudomonas psychrophila HA-4. Classification (GTDB taxonomy): domain Bacteria; phylum Pseudomonadota; class Gammaproteobacteria; order Pseudomonadales; family Pseudomonadaceae; genus Aquipseudomonas; species Aquipseudomonas psychrophila_A. Next base: position 52,969 of record NZ_ALJC01000114.1, on the reverse strand, counting down.
GTGTTGGTCGAGCCGGTAGAATCGATGAACATCAATGCGGCCAATGCGCTGCTCAAAAGCCTTGAAGAGCCCTCCGGCGACACGGTGTTGCTGCTGGTCAGCCACCAGTCGAGCCGGTTGTTGCCGACCATTCGCAGCCGTTGCGTACAGCAAGTCTGCCCGTTGCCCAGCCAGGCTATGAGTTTGGAGTGGCTGGCCAATGCCTTGCCTGAGTGCAGCGCGGACGAGCGCGTGCAATTGCTGACATTGGCGGCGGGCTCGCCGTTGGCCGCCGTCAAGTTGCAGGCGCAGGGCGTGCGCGAACAGCGTGCGGCCGTGGTGGAGGGCGTTAAAAAACTGCTCAAGCGCGAGATGTCAGCCAGCCAATTAACTGAAAGCTGGAAAACTATCCCGCTGTTGCTGCTGTTTGACTGGTTTTGCGACTGGTCGAGTCTGCTCCTGCGTTATCAACTGACTGCGGACGAAAACGGCCTAGGGCTGGAAGATATGCGCAAAGTGTTGCAATACCTGGCGCAGAAGACCCCGCAAGACAAGGTTCTGACCATTCAAGACTGGATTCTTGCCCAACGCCAAAAAGTATTGAGCAAGGCCAACCTTAACCGTGATTTATTGGTCGAAGCGTTACTGGTGCAATGGGCAAGCCTGCCCGGACAGCGCTGATTTGATTGAAATGTGCTCTTTGTTAAAAACGTAGGTAGGTAAATTTTGTATGTTGGTTGACTCCCATTGCCACCTCGATCGCCTTGATCTGAACGCCCATGACGGCTCGCTGGACGCCGCTCTGGAAGCTGCGCGTCAACGCGGAGTCGGACATTTTTTGTGCATCGGCGTGAGCGCTGACAACGCCGCTGACGTCAAAGCCCTGACCGAGCGTTATAGCGACGTGGATTGTTCGGTGGGGGTTCACCCGTTGGACGTTCAGCCCGGCGCCGCGCCTGCGCTGGATTGGTTGCTGGGCGAATTGAGCCACCCGCAGGTGGTTGCGATTGGTGAAACCGGGCTGGACTATCACTACGAGCCTGAAGCGGCCGAGTTGCAGCAACTGTCGTTCCGGGTTCACTTGGAGGCGGCCCAGCAGACCGGCAAGCCTGTGGTTATCCACACCCGTGGTGCGCGCGCAGATACCCTGGCGTTGCTGCGTGAAGCGGCATTGCCCCAGGCCGGTGTGCTGCATTGCTTTACTGAAGATTGGGACATGGCCAAGGCTGCACTGGACATGGGTTATTACATCTCGCTGTCGGGAATTGTGACCTTCCGCAACGCCGATGCTCTACGTGATGTGGCCAGCAAGGTGCCGGCGGATCGCCTGCTGGTCGAGACTGACTCGCCTTACCTGGCCCCGATCCCCTATCGAGGCAAGCCGAATCTGCCGCAATACGTGCGTGAAGTGGCAGAGTTTTTGGCCATGCTTCGCGGCGAGTCTTACGAGCGCTTTGCCGAACAGACCACTGAAAACTTCAAGCGCCTGTTCCCACTGGCCCGCGTTAAAGCTCGCTCCTACAAATAAAGGCAAAAAAAACCCGGACTCTGGGGAATCCGGGTTAAGACCATTAGGAGTAAAACAAAGGCACACATCCAATGCTGCCTTAATCGTCAACGTTGCACTTGGGGGGGATGCAGCGTCGACCTCCTAAGTATTGGTCAGCTTTGTCGAACGTCCAGTAGCCGTTTGATCGGTTTTTAAACAGATTTGGAATACGCGTGATTCGTTTGAGTGCTCAATCTGTTTATCTGAATTCATCTGCAAAGATCGGCGTGCAGGATGGTCCGTGCAATTTAGCGTGACTAATGCATAATACTCCGCTTCTATTTTGACCCCTACAGACCTTTTCTTATGCACAAAGAACCCCGTAAGGTCCGTGAGTTTCGTCGCCGCGAGCAAGAAATTCTCGATACCGCGCTCAAGCTGTTCCTCGAAGAAGGTGAAGACAGTGTCACCGTCGAGATGATTGCTGATGCCGTGGGTATTGGCAAAGGCACGATCTACAAGCACTTCAAGTCCAAGGCCGAGATCTATCTGCGCCTGATGCTCGACTATGAGCGTGACTTGAACGAGCTGTTGCATTCCGCTGACGTTGATAGAGACAAAGAAGCGCTGTCACGTGCCTACTTTGAATTTCGCATGCGTGACCCCCAGCGTTATCGTTTGTTTGATCGCCTGGAAGAGAAAGTCGTCAAAGGCAATCAAGTGCCTGAGCTGGTTGAGGAGTTGCACAAAATCCGTGCCTCAAACTTTGAGCGTTTGACCCTGTTGATTAAGGGGCGGATCAGTGAAGGCAAGCTTGAAGACGTACCGCCTTACTTCCACTATTGCGCCGCCTGGGCCTTGGTACACGGTGCTGTGGCGCTGTACCACTCGCCGTTCTGGAGCAATGTGCTGGAAGATCAGGAAGGTTTCTTCCAGTTTCTGATGGACATCGGTGTACGCATGGGCAACAAGCGTAAGCGTGACACTGATACGCCAGCGGTCGAGTAGGTTTTCCCTGCGTTGCCGATTGCCGTGAGGCCTATACTCAGGCTTGGCCCTGCCAGAACGTGATGCGTGAATCAGGTTCTGGCAGGACCTGTGCCCCTCGCGCCGGAGTTATCCATGATTGTTGACCGCCAAGGCAGACGCTTCCGCAATTTGCGTATCAGTCTGACTTCTGCCTGTAACTACGCCTGCACCTACTGCGTGCCCAACGGCAAGCGGCTGGTGGCGGCACAGCACGAACTCTCGGCTGAGGCCATGGTGCGCGGGGTGGCTTACCTGATTGAAGCGGCTGGGATTGAGCGCTTGCGCATCACCGGCGGAGAGCCGCTGGTCAGTCCAAAACTCGAAACCTTTATGCGTGACGTCGGCCAGTTGGGCTTGAGTGATATCAGCCTGACGACTAACGGGCAGTTGCTTGCACGCAAATTGCCGCTATTGCTCGATGCTGGCATTCGTCGGCTCAACGTGTCCCTTGATACCCTCGACGCAGCAGCGTTTCGCAGCATTGCTCGCGGCGGAGATTTGCCGACGGTGCTGGACGGCATGCGGCAAGCCAGTGCCGCTGGGATGAAAATCAAGGTCAACATGGTGCCGCTGCGCGGGCAAAACCTCGATCAGGTCATGCCGTTGCTGGAGTTTTGCCTTGAGCGTGGTTACGAACTGCGGTTTATCGAACTGATGCGCATGGGGCACTTGGCCAGCGACAACAATGGCTTTGTGCAACAGTTTGTCAGCCTACAACAGCTGTTGTCGTTGATTGGCGAGCGCTACGAATACCTGCAAGCCGATGCGCCAATAGATGCCACAGCGGTGCGTTATCACATCCCAGGTCACGGTTATTTTGGCGTCATTGCCAACGAAAGCGTGCCATTTTGCCGAACATGCTCGCGTTTACGTTTGTCCTCGACCGGCTGGCTGCATGGCTGCTTGTCGTCGAGCAATCGCCACTATGTGGGTGACCTGCTGAACAAACCGCGTCATGAAGCCCTGCCAGCGCTGCAAGGTCTGTTAGTGAGGGCCTTGAGTGATAAGCAGGACATCGCGTTCTCAGGCGGCGCCACCGTGATGAAAATCATCGGCGGGTAACAGGTGCCTCCCTTGTGGCCGCTGCCGAAGGCCGCGAAGCGCCTCCGGCAGCGCCTACAGTTTCTGTGTTTGGTGAGGTCTGGCGCGCAAACTGCATTACGCGACTATTCGCCGGATTTCTGTCGCCGGCCATCGGGAGAATGGGATGCGTAGTCTGTTTGGGGTGCTGGCTTTATTAGCGCTGGGCGGCTGTATGACGGTCAGCGATATGGGAGAGGGCGCCCGCTATCAAATGAGTGACGCCGGTCTGCTTGATCACAGCAATACGCGGCGTACAAACTCGCTGCGTATCCAGCCGGACTCTTTTATCTACATCGCTCAAGGGCCTTTTGCTCCGATCGGCGACCCTTACGTGCGGCCCAATATTGTGGCCGAAGAAGCGTTTAATGGCTTCGTCGAATACTTCCCGATGGTGCGCCGAGCTAAGGCGCCGTTAGGGCTTGATCAAGCGATGGCTGAAGCCCGTGGTTTTGGCGCGCATTACTTGTTGTTCACACGTTTTGCCCGGGCTGACGACCGCATCGGCAACAGCGACGAATGGCTCGACCAAGAAGACGTCAGCCGCTTGGGCATCGACAGCGGGGTGATCCAGGTGATGCTGATCGAAACCAGCACCCAGTACCTGATTGACACCGCGACCATTCGCAGCCGTGGCGGTTTGCTGACGTTCCATGACAACAAGCCGGCCGACCTGATTGGCCCGCCGCTGGCTAAGTACGCGCGCAGCTTGATAGGCTTGAGCGATCAATAAGTCGAGGAGAGCAGCATGAGTGAGCCGGTAGACGTCAGTAACCTGTTGGCGCAAATCCCCAAAGCCGACAAGGGGCTGCCACCGGTTCATCTCTGGGACACGGCGTTTTGCGGCGACATCGACATGCGCATTGCCCGTGATGGTACTTGGTACTACATGGGCACGCCGATTGGGCGAAAGCCAATGGTCAAACTGTTTTCGACGATCATTCGCCGCGATGGTGATGATTACTTTTTGATCACCCCGGTGGAAAAAGTCGGGATCAAAGTCGATGACGCACCGTTTGTCGCGGTGACGTTGGACGTTGAAGGGCAGGGCGAGCAGCAAGTGTTGCGGTTTACCACCAACGTGGATGAACAAATTACCGCCGACAGCCAGCATCCCTTGCGCGTAGTGATCGATCCCGACACCCAAGAGCCTGCACCTTACTTGCTGGTGCGGCGCAACCTTGAAGCGCTGATCCATCGCAATGTGTTTTACCAACTGATTGAGCTGGCCGTGTCGCGGACCCTTGATGGCCAAGTCTGGTTAGGCGTGTGGAGCAGCGGTGAGTTCTTTCCCATAGGCCCAGAGCCGGTCTAAAAAACACCTGTTTCCCGTGTAGGAGCAGCCGGTCGACGCTCGATTGCTCGCGATCTTTTAAAAGATCGCGAGCAAGTTCGTTTCTCCACGCATTTTGCGCACCTTAAAATCCCACTATGTGGGAGTTATATTTATATATTGAGATTTATATCCGCTCAGGTTTATAGTCGCCCGCACTGATTCACAGCATTCACTGCTAAAAACAAAACAGGTGAAGCGATGCAGGCGCAATTAATCGCGCTCGATTGGGGAACTACGTCCCTTCGTGCTTACTTACTCGGTCCCGCAGGGCAGGTGCAGAACATGCGCTCGCTGGCGTGCGGGATCATGCAATTACCGACGACGCCTCGCCAGGTGGCAGGCCAGTTGTGCGCTGACGGTTTTGAGCTGGCATTCGACGAGGCGTGCGGCGACTGGCTCGACGCCAACCCCGGCATCCCGGTGATTGCCTGTGGCATGGTTGGCAGCGCTCAAGGCTGGCGCGAGGCTCCTTATCGCGACACCCCGGCCAGCCTTAATGCACTGAGCACCGCGTTGCAAACAACACGCAGCGTGCGCGGGGTGGATGTGCACATCGTGCCCGGGGTGATTCAGCGCTCGGCCTTACCCAACGTGATGCGCGGCGAAGAAACTCAAGTGCTGGGCGTGATGCAACGCCAGCCGCACCTTAACGACTGCCTGATCGGCTTGCCCGGTAGCCATTCCAAATGGGTGCAGGTGCAGGACGGCTGTCTGGTGCATTTCGATACCTTCATGACCGGCGAGTTGTACGCCGCCGTGTGTGAACACACCATTCTGGGCCGCACCCAGCAGCACACCGGACAATTTGATCGCGCCGCCTTCGAACGTGGTGTGCACGTGGCACTGTCCCCCGATGGGCAGCTCGGGCCGCTGTCGACGTTGTTCAGCGCCCGAACGCTCGGGCTCACCGGGCAACTGGCGCCCACGCAGCAGCCCGATTACGTCTCTGGTCTGTTGATCGGTCATGAACTGTCTGCCTTGGGCCGAGTGTTGCGCCAGCGCCGAGGCGATCAGCCGTTGCCCGCGATTATTCTGATTGGCAATTCCCAACTCTGTGACCGCTACCAGCAGGCACTGGATGCTTGCGGCTTCGCTGACGTGAGACTGGCAGAACAGGCGACCGAACAGGGTTTATGGCACCTGGCCCACGCCGCCGGGTTACTCCACCACATGCAAACGGAGGGCTGAGATGCTCAAGCAAGCACTGGCAAAGAACGGACTGATCGCGATTCTTCGTGGTCTGCGTCCGCAAGAAGCGCAGGCCATCGGCAACGTGTTGTACGACGCCGGTTTTCGTGTGCTCGAAGTCCCGCTCAATTCTCCGCAGCCTTACGACAGCATTCGCATACTGCGCGACAGCTTGCCCGCCGATTGTCTGGTGGGTGCGGGAACCGTGTTAACGCCTGAGCAGGTGGAGCAGGTCAAGGCCGCAGGTGGGCAGGTGATTGTGATGCCCCACAGCGATGCCAAGGTCTTGCGGGCTGCCAAGGCGGCCGGGTTGTACCTTTCGCCGGGCGTCGCCACGCCAACCGAAGCCTTTGCTGCTTTGGCAGAAGGGGCACACGTGCTGAAAATGTTCCCGGCCGAGCAAATGTTCCCGGCCGTGGTCAAGGCCTGGCTCGCAGTGTTGCCAGCTGGAACCTTATTAATCCCGGTCGGCGGGATTACCCCGGACAACATGCAGGTGTTTTTGGAGGCTGGCGTGTCCGGTTTTGGTTTGGGTTCGGGGCTGTTCAAGCCCGGTATGAGCCCTGAAGACGTGGCGGTTCGCGCCAAGGCCTATGTGAACGCCTGGGATGCAGGGCGTCAGGCTGATTGATTGGCGCTTGCGCCCCCATCGAACAAGAGAGACAACACGATGAAAATTACCAAGCTCACAACGTTTCTGGTTCCGCCGCGCTGGTTGTTCCTGAAGATCGAAACTGATGAAGGCGTGACCGGCTGGGGCGAGCCCGTGGTCGAAGGCCGTGCCCACACCGTAGCCGCCGCCGTGGATGAACTGTCGGATTATCTGATCGGCAAAGACCCGCGCAACATCGAAGACATCTGGACTGTGCTCTACCGCGGTGGTTTCTACCGGGGCGGCGCCGTGCACATGAGCGCGCTGGCGGGTATTGATCAGGCGTTGTGGGACATCAAGGGCAAGGCATTAGGCGTTTCGGTTAGTGATTTGCTGGGTGGCCAAGTGCGCGACAAAATTCGCGTGTACTCCTGGATCGGCGGCGACCGTCCGGCCGACACTGCCAAAGCCGCCAAAGAGGCGGTCAGCCGTGGTTTTACGGCGGTCAAAATGAACGGCACAGAAGAGCTGCAGTTTGTTGATAGCTTTGAAAAAGTCGACCTAGCGCTGGCCAACGTGGCGGCAGTGCGTGATGCAGTGGGGCCGAACGTGGGCATCGGCGTGGACTTCCACGGCCGTGTGCATAAGCCGATGGCCAAAGTGCTGATGAAAGAATTGGACCCGTACAAACTGATGTTTATCGAAGAGCCGGTGCTCAGCGAAAACTACGAAGCGCTTAAAGAGCTGGCGCCGTTGACCAGCACCCCGATTGCCCTGGGCGAGCGGCTGTTCTCGCGTTGGGACTTCAAACGCGTGCTCAGCGAAGGTTATGTCGACATTATTCAGCCGGATGCGTCCCACGCAGGCGGCATCACTGAAACCCGAAAAATCGCCAACATGGCCGAAGCTTATGACGTCGCGTTGGCCTTGCACTGCCCGCTGGGGCCGATCGCACTGGCCGCGTGCTTGCAACTGGACGCGGTGTGCTACAACGCCTTCATCCAGGAACAAAGCCTGGGGATCCACTACAACGAAAGCAACGACCTGCTGGATTACGTCAAAGATCCGGCCGTGTTCGACTACGACAAAGGCTACGTCAAAATTCCTAACGGCCCGGGCCTGGGTATCGAAATCAATGAAGAATACGTGCGTGAACGCGCGATCGTCGGTCACCGCTGGCGCAACCCTATCTGGCGCCACGCCGACGGCAGCTTTGCCGAATGGTGAGTCCGCTTACCGCGGCGTAGTCGTTGCCGAAGGTTGCGAAGGGTTGCGTAGCAATCCGTTTTCTTCAGCTCCCCGTAGCCCCCCTCGCAGCCTGCGGCAGCGACTACAGATTCAGCGTCGACCTCAATAACCATAAAAAAGAGGCATGTCTCATGACTAGCACTGTCGCGTCTGCGTCCTTGGTGGCGCCAAGTCGCAAGCGTTTTTTCATCATGGTCCTGCTGTTTATCACCGTAGTGATCAACTACCTGGACCGCAGCAACCTATCTATTGCCGCCCCCGCGCTGACCAGCGATCTGGGGATTGATCCGATTCACGTCGGGCTGATCTTTTCGGCATTCGGCTGGACCTACGCAGCCATGCAAATCCCCGGCGGTTGGCTGGTGGACCGCGTGCCGCCGCGCATTCTCTACAGCGTGGCGTTGCTGCTATGGTCGGTGGCCACGGTAATGCTTGGGTTTGCCGCCAGCTTTATTGCGCTGTTTGTTCTGCGCATGGCGGTCGGAGCGCTGGAAGCCCCGGCGTATCCGATCAACAGCCGTGTAGTGACGACGTGGTTCCCTGAGCGTGAGCGGGCCACCGCCATCGGTTTTTACACCTCCGGGCAATTTGTCGGGTTGGCGTTCCTGACCCCGGTGCTGGCGTGGCTGCAACATCAGTGGGGCTGGCACATGGTGTTTATCTGCACCGGTGCTGTGGGCATTATCTGGGCCGGGATCTGGTACGCGGTGTACCGCGAGCCGCGTGACTTCAAAGGCGTCAACCAGGCAGAAATCGACCTGATCGCCGAAGGTGGCGGGCTGGTGGATATTCAAAGCCAGACCGCCAAGCGCAAAGCCCCGTTCAACTGGCTGGACTTGGGTATCGTGCTCAGCAAGCGCAAGTTGTGGGGCATTTACTTGGGGCAGTTCTGCCTGAACTCGACGTTGTGGTTCTTCCTGACTTGGTTTCCGACGTATCTGGTCAAATACCGTGGCATGGACTTCATCAAATCCGGTCTGTTGGCGTCGCTGCCATTTCTGGCTGCGTTTGTCGGCGTGTTGTGCTCCGGGTTCTTCTCTGACTGGCTAATTCGTCGCGGCTATTCGGTGGGCTTTGCCCGCAAGTTGCCGATCATTGGCGGGCTGTTGATTTCAACCTCGATCATTGGCGCCAACTTTGTTGAGTCGACGCCGTTGGTGATTGCGTTTTTGGCCTTGGCGTTTTTCGGCAACGGTCTGGCCTCGATCACATGGTCGCTGGTGTCGACTCTGGCCCCGGCGCGATTACTGGGCTTGACCGGCGGGGTGTTCAATTTCATCGGTAACTTGTCTGCGATCACCACGCCGATTGTGATTGGCTTTTTGGCCACCGGTGACTCGTTTGCCCCGGCCATCACCTACATTTCGGTGCTGGCGTTGCTGGGTGCGTTGTCCTACATCTTGCTGGTGGGCAAAGTTGAGCGCATCGAGCTGTAGCCGCCAGACAGCCGGGCGACCATAATGCCGCCCGGTTCTCTCCCTTCTATGCAAAGGCTGGCTATGCAGGACGACTCTGTGAAAACCGCACCAACTGGCACCCAAACCCTGTTGCGCGGGCTGGCCGTTGTGCACGCTGTGGCCAATGGCGCGCGTGACCTTAAAGATATTTCCCGGGCCATCGGTACCACACGTAGCACCACACATCGGCTGGCCAGTTGCTTGGTTGATGAGCGTTACCTGCGAGTGTTGCCGCAGGTGGGCTACCTGCTGGGGCCGAAACTGATCGAGTTGGGGTTTCAGGCCCGTGAAGAGCTGCCGCTGGTGACCTTGGCCGGGCCTTACCTTGACGAGTTGTCAGGTTTGACCGGTGACACCATTCACTTGGCTGTGCGCGAAGGCGATGAAGTGCTGTACCTGCACAAGAATCCTGGGCGTAATGGCCCAGAAATGCGTTCGCGGGTAGGCCACAGAATGCCGTTGGCGCGCACTGGGATCGGCAAAGCCATGTTGCTGGATTCGCCGTTGGGTGAATGGCGGCGTTTGTATGAGAAGAGCCATCCTGTGGGCGGCAAAAACCCGCTATGGCCGGATCATGAGGAAGTGACGTGGGAAGCGTTCGAGCAGCGTATGCGCAGCTATGTGGCGGGCGGCTATGCATTCGACCTGGAAGACAACGAACCGTCGATCCGTTGTGTAGCGGCGCCCATCCGTGATGCCAGCCGCAAAATCGTGGCTGCCATCAGCATTGCCAGTACCGTGCCTTACATGTCACTGGAGAAAATGACCGGGTTGATCCCGGTCATTACCCATGCTGCGCAACAAATATCGTCGGAGTTGGGCTGCCACGCAGCAGCTACAAGCTACAAGCCATAAGCTTCAAGCTTGCGGCTTAAAGCTTGCCGCTTGTAGCTGCTTTTAAGCTTTTCATGTCGATCACAAAGCGGTATTTCACGTCGCCTTTGACCACGCGCTCAAAGGCTTCGTTGATGTTTTTGATGTCGAGCATTTCGATGTCGCAGGTGATGCCGTTGGCAGCGCTGAAGTCGAGCATTTCTTGAGTTTCTGCGATGCCGCCGATCAACGAGCCAGCCAGTACGCGGCGCTTGAACACCAGGTTAAAGGCATTCAGTGCGGGATCGACCGGTTCGATCAGGCCGACCAGAATGTGTACGCCGTCGAAACGCAGGGTTTCGAGGTAGGGGTTCAGGTCGTGCGGCACCGGAATGGTGTCCAGCAAGAAGTCGAAGCTATCAGCCGCGGCTTTCATCTGTTCGGGGTCGGTGGACACGATCACGTGGTCGGCACCTTGCTTGAACGCTTCTTCAGCCTTTGAGGCTGAACGGGTGAACAGCGTGACTTCCGCGCCCATGGCTTTGGCGAACTTGATGCCCATGTGGCCCAGGCCGCCCATGCCCAAAATACCGACTTTGTCGCCGGCTTCTACGCCGTAGTGTTGCAGTGGCGAATACGTGGTGATACCGGCGCACAACAGCGGGGCAGCGCTAGCCGGGTCAAGGTTTTCAGGGATGCGCATCACGAAGTGCTCGCTGACCACGATGCTGTCCGAGTAGCCGCCCATGGTGTTAGTGCCATCAACTCGATCTGGCGTGCAATAAGTCATGGTTGAGCCTTCCAGGCAGTATTGCTCCAGATCTTCTTTGCACGCCGAGCACTCGCGGCATGAATCGACCATACAGCCCACACCGACCAGATCGCCGACCTTGTGTTTGGTGACCTTATCGCCGACGGCGGTGACTTTGCCGACGATTTCGTGGCCCGGCATAACCGGGTAAACCGCGAAGCCCCATTCGTTACGGGCTTGGTGGATGTCAGAGTGGCAAACGCCGCAGTACAGAACTTCGATGGCCACGTCGTCCGGGCGCGGGGCGCGGCGATTGAACTTCATCGGCGCAAGAGGCGCGGTGGAGGTTTGAGCGGCATAACCGATGGCGTTGTAAGTGACGTTAGACATGGAGAACCTCGAGTAGCGTTAACAGTGAACAGGGCGCAATTCTGCGCGTGTGGGCCTTGCAGGACTATGACGATTCCTCCGCCTGTCATGCCTATTCGTCCGGAGTCGCGGAGCAACTGTCGCTTTATTGATCAATTCTGCGAAGATGCGGCGGTCTATCTCTTCTGCGAAATCTTTTTCATGTTTTTGACGCGTCATCGCGATGAGAACGCCACGTTGGTGTCACTTATCAAACCGTTGGCCACCCAATTGGGCTTTGTTCACACCTTGATGCCTGAGGTGCGGGTGGTTTCAGCCTGTAATGCTGTGGCCCGGATGCCGCAGATCTATGAGCCTAGCCTAATGGTGATTGCCCAAGGCAGTAAGGTGGCCTATCTCGGGCCGCGCACCATGGAATACGGCGCGGGGCATTACCTCGTGCAAGCCTTGTCAGTGCCGTTTGAGTGCGAAACCTTTGCCTGCGATGAAATCCCCTTGCTGGGCGTGGCTATCAGTATTGACCGTGCGGTGTTGGGTGAGTTGGTGCTGGCCATGGGCTTAGACCCTGAGCGCAGCGTTGCGCAAACCCCGGAGTCCATGACCTCGGCGGTGCTGGATGACGATATGCGGCAGTCGGTGGAGCGGCTATTGCGTTGCCTGCATGACCCGCTGGAATGCCGAATCATGGGGCGTGCGCGTCTGCGCGAGGTGCTTTTTGCCGCATTGCGTGGCCCGCAGGCCAGCGTCTTGCGGGCGCTAGTTGAGCAACAAGGGCAGTTTGCGCGGGTGGCAGCCTCACTCAATCATTTGCATGAGCACTTTGCCGAGCCACTGAATGTCGAGACCTTGGCGCGCTGCGCAAACATGAGTGCGTCGACCTTTCATGAGCATTTCAAGCGCAGCACCTTGTTGTCACCGGTGCAGTACCTCAAACGCCTGCGCCTGTTGCGGGCTCAGCAATTGCTATTGAGCGAAGGGCTGGGCGTGGCCCAAGTGGCGGATCGGGTGGGTTATCAAAGCACCTCGCAATTCAGTCGCGAGTACAAACGCTATTTTGAACGCAGCCCTGGGTGTGAAAGCTCGGTGTGCTGATTGCCTGGGCTCTGTAGGAGCAGCCGGTCGACGCTCGATGGCCTCGCGATCTTTTAAACGTTCAAAAGATCGCGAGACAAGCTCGCTCCTATGGACTTACATGTTCGGGTAAGTCGGACCGCCAGCACCCTCTGGAGTCACCCAGGTGATGTTCTGCGATGGGTCTTTAATGTCGCAGGTTTTGCAGTGCACACAGTTTTGCGCGTTGATCTGGAAACGCTTCTCGCCGCTTTCCTGTGTGATCACTTCATAGACGCCGGCTGGGCAGTAACGCTGCGCAGGCTCGTCGTAGAGCGGCAGGTTAACGCTGATCGGAATGCTCGCATCACGCAGCTTGAGGTGGCACGGCTGCTCTTCCTCGTGGTTGGTGCTGGAGAGGAACACCGAGCTGAGTTTATCGAAGCTGAGTTTACCGTCGGGTTTCGGGTAGTTGATTTTCTTGCTGTCTTTGGCCAGCTTCAGGCAGGCGTAGTCAGGCTTGGTGTCGTGTAGGGTGAACGGTAGTTTGCCGCCGAAGATGTTCTGATCAATCCAGTTGAAGCCACCCCCCACGATAGGACCAAACTTGTGCAGCGCCGCGCCAAAGTTACGGCTAGCGAACAGTTCATCGAACAACCAACTGCCTTTGAACGCTTCAACGTAAGTATTGAGTGCGTCGCCGCCTTCGGAGCCTGCGAGCAGCGAGTCAGCCACGGCATCAGCGGCCAGCATGCCGGACTTCATCGCGGTGTGGCTGCCTTTGATCTTGGAGAAGTTCAGGGTGCCTAGGTCGCAACCGATCAGCGCGCCACCGTTAAAGACCATTTTCGGCAGCGAGTTCAGGCCGCCTTTGCAAATGGCGCGGGCGCCGTAGCTGATGCGCTTGCCGCCTTCCAAGTATTGCTTAAGTACTGGGTGGTGCTTGAGGCGCTGGAATTCATCGAACGGCGATAGGAAGGTATTGGTGTAGGACAGGTCGACGATCAGGCCGACGACCACTTGGTTGTTTTCCAAGTGATAAAGGAAAGAACCGCCGGTGTTTTCGTTGGCCATCACATCCAGCGGCCAGCCAGCGGTGTGAACGACCAGGCCGGGTTGGTGCTTGGCTGGGTCGATTTCCCAGATTTCTTTAAGGCCGATGCCGTAGTGCTGGCTGTCAGCGTCGCTGTCGAGCTTGAAGCGTTCGATCAATTGCTTGCCCAAATGGCCGCGGCAGCCTTCGGCGAACAAGGTGTACTTGCCGCGCAGTTCCATGCCGGGGGTGTACAGGCCTTCTTTTGGATTGCCTTCGCGGTCAACGCCCAGATCACCGGTGATGATCCCGCGGACTACGCTGTTTTCGTCGAACAGCACTTCTTGAGCAGCAAAGCCTGGGTAGATTTCTACGCCCAAGTTCTCGGCCTGCTGTGCCAGCCAGCGGCACAGGTTGCCCAGGGAAATAATGTAGTTGCCTTCGTTGTGCATGGTTTTAGGCACAAAAAAGTCAGGTACTTTTGTCGCAGCGCTGTCACTGCGCAGTACATAAATGTCATCACGAGTGACCGGAGTGTTGAGCGGTGCGCCGAGCTCTTTCCAGTCCGGGAATAATTCGTTCAGGGCGCGGGGTTCGAACACCGCGCCGGAGAGAATATGAGCGCCGACTTCGGAGCCTTTTTCAACCACGCAGACGCTGATTTCTTTACCGGCTTCGGCGGCCTTCTGCTTCAAACGGCAGGCGGCGGACAAACCGGCAGGGCCGGCGCCGACGATGACCACGTCGAATTCCATGTATTCGCGTTCCACAGGTTCTCTCCTACTCAAGGCTCAACGGTATTTTTCTAATTGGAGGTTTGGCGTTTCATCCATTATTTCCTCGACCGCTTGTCGAAGACTCAATGGATGAGGCGCCGCTCTCTCTATGGGCGCGCATTATATCTACACCACTAGCAGCGTCCAATACAAACGTTTGTTTGAATTCGCTGTAAGCCAGACAAATCAAAGTCGCGCGGCTTAAATGTGGCCGATTTGCTGTATTGACCGCAAAAGGTGTTCCGGTCAAGATACGGGCGGTTTTGCGCTCGCCGTAGGCTGATTGTTGGTTTCAAGAGCACCTCTAAAGACAGGGCACAGGGTTAAGCCTGTAGGAGCCTGCCATTTTTTGAGCGAAGTTTACACGTCCTTGGGGTGGATGACTTGTTAGTCACACCTGACAGGCGGTCGCACAGGAAATATTTGGCACGCGTCATTCTTTATATAAGAAGGGCACTGCAACGATCTTTGGAGGTGCCGTAGGGTCTGTTGACGTTTCGTTGTGGCCGCAACGCGTGTCAAATTTCGCCAGGCTGCGTTACAGGGCTTGAGAAGGGAACAACCATTCCCTTCGCCCTGTGCCTTGCCTGGCAAAATCTGACCCAGCGCTGCAACTCACAACGAAACGTCAACAGACCCTCATGCTGATGAGCATCAACCGCCAGGTTCGCCTAGGCGACTTTCTTTTCACCGGAGAGTAACGAGGAATCCATGAAGGTTCTTGTAGCTGTCAAACGAGTGGTCGATTACAACGTTAAAGTACGCGTCAAAGCGGACAACTCCGGCGTTGACCTCGCCAACGTCAAGATGTCGATGAACCCCTTCTGCGAAATCGCTGTGGAAGAGGCCGTACGCCTGAAAGAGAAAGGTGTTGCGACTGAAATCGTCGTCGTCTCCATCGGCCCGACCACCGCTCAAGAGCAACTGCGCACCGCGCTGGCTCTGGGTGCCGACCGCGCCATTCTCGTCGAATCCGCCGAAGACCTGACCTCGCTGGCCGTGGCCAAGCTGCTCAAGGCTGTGGTTGACAAGGAGCAGCCTCAGTTGGTGATCCTGGGCAAACAGGCCATCGACAGCGACAACAACCAAACTGGCCAAATGCTGGCTGCACTGACCGGCTACGGTCAGGGCACCTTCGCTTCGAAAGTTGAAGTGGCGGGCGACAAGGTTGCTGTGACCCGTGAAGTCGACGGCGGCGCGCAAACTGTTTCGCTGAGCCTGCCGGCCATCGTCACCACCGACCTGCGTTTGAACGAGCCGCGTTATGCGTCTTTGCCAAACATCATGAAGGCCAAGAAGAAGCCGCTTGAAGTGCTGACGCCAGATGCGTTGGGCGTTTCGACTGCCTCGACCAACAAAACCCTGAAAGTTGAAGCGCCGGCTGCTCGCAGCGCAGGTATCAAGGTTAAGTCGGTGGCTGAACTGGTCGAGAAACTGAAAAACGAAGCGAAGGTAATCTAACAATGACTATCTTGGTAATCGCAGAACACGACGGCAAAACGCTGGCTCCTGCCACGCTGAACACCGTAGCCGCCGCTGCCAAAATCGGTGGCGACATCAACGTTCTGGTTGCTGGCCAGGGCATTGGCGCTGTGGCTGAAGCGGCCGCGAAAATAGCTGGTGTGGCTAAAGTGCTGGTGGCCGATAACGCCGCTTACGCGCACCAACTGCCAGAAAACGTTGCTCCGCTGGTCGCTGAGCTGGGTAAGGGTTACAGCCACGTCCTGGCTGCCGCCACCTCGAACGGCAAAAACATCCTGCCGCGCGTTGCTGCCCAGCTGGACGTTGACCAGATCTCCGAGATCATCTCGGTTGTTAGCGCTGACACCTTCACCCGCCCAATCTACGCCGGTAACGCCATTGCTACCGTGCAGTCGACTGCTCCGGTCAAAGTGATCACCGTGCGTGCTACCGGTTTCGACCCGGTTGCCGCTGAAGGTGGTTCGGCTGCAGTTGAAGCAGTTGCAGCGGTTCACGATGCAGGCACTTCGTCGTTCGTCGGCGAAGAACTGGCTAAGTCGGACCGTCCAGAACTGACCGCTGCTAAAATCGTCGTTTCCGGCGGTCGTGGTATGCAGAACGGTGACAACTTCAAGCACCTGTACGCACTGGCAGACAAGCTGGGCGCTGCTGTTGGCGCTTCCCGCGCGGCAGTCGACGCAGGTTTTGTACCGAACGACATGCAGGTCGGCCAGACCGGCAAAATCGTTGCACCACAACTGTACATCGCGGTCGGTATCTCCGGCGCGATTCAGCACTTGGCCGGTATGAAAGACTCCAAAGTGATCGTTGCGATCAACAAGGACGAAGAAGCTCCAATCTTCCAGGTAGCCGATTACGGTCTGGTAGCGGACTTGTTCGAAGCAGTCCCTGAGTTGGAGAAACTGGTTTAATCCAGTCGCTTCACTTATAAAGAGCCCGGTTCTCCGGGCTGTAAGGAAAGAGCGGGGCACTTAGTGTTCTGTTCATTCCTTACAGCCTGAATGACCGGGCTTTTTTACGCGTTTGAATTGAGTAGGCGGGGTATAGGGATATGGATGTGCGACAGGTAGGCAGGTTGTTATTAGGGTTGGCATTTTTGCCGTTGCTGTCAGAGGCGGCCGGGAAGTGCGAGCGCTTGATCGTTACCGGTAGCCCTGATGCACCTCCTTATCTATGGCGGGACCCGGCCGATCCGGCGCACTTGATCGGCGCCAGTGCTGACTTGCTGCGTCAGGCTGCCGAGGAACTCGGTATCAAGGTTGACGTGCTGTATGCCGGCAAACGCTCCCAGGCGCAGGACGAAGTGCGTACCGGACGTATGGACATGCTGTTGGATGCGCCGCTGACATTGGCCGGGCTGGCCTCGCTGGACTATATCCACCCGCCGTTGGTGCGCAACGACTACCTAGTATGGACGCGCAAGGATTCGACGTTGAGCTACGAAACACCCGCCGATTTGCACGGGCATGTGGGGGCGCTCTCGGAAAAGGCCCGCTTGACCGAACCCTTTGATGCGTTTGCTCAGCACCAGCTAACCCTCAAGCCCCAGCCCAGCTTGACTCAAGCGCTACAGAAACTGTTGCTGGGGCAGGTCGAATACGTTTTGGCCGGGCGTTATGCCGGGATGGCCACCGCTCAAACCCTGGGCATCGCCGATGATTTGCGCGCACATCCCCAGCCTATTGATCAGCCAGGGCTATTTCTGGCGATCTCCCATGACTCGGCCTGTAATGAGCCGTGGTTGCGCGGACAGCTCGCCAAAAAGATGACAGAATTGCCCGCCTCCGGCCTAGCCGAGGCGGCATTACAACGCAATCTGGAGCGGTGGAAGACTCAACTGCAACAACCGCTCAGCGCCCCAAAACAGTAGGAATTTTTAGTGACCATTCGACCTCTTTTCACAGCCCTGGCTGTTCTGGCTCTGGCGGGTTGTGCAACCGACCCTGCGCCGAATGAACAATTACGTTTGACTGAACGGGCCTTGGACCAGGCCAAGGCTGTAGGCGCGAATGCCGACGACATGCCTGAACTCAAACAAGCCGAAAACAAGCTGGCCCGCGCTCAGGCCGACATGGTTGAAGAGTCCTACAAAGATGCCCGCATACAGGCTGAGCAAGCCGAGCTAGATGCGCGCTTGGCCGAAGCCCGCGTACTGACACAAAAAAGCCAGGAACAATTGAACGTGCTCAATACCCGCATTACCCGTTTGCGCAAACAACTGGCGGAGGCCCAATGAGCCTCAAGTCCAGCGTTTTCAGCAGTGCGGTACTGCTCGGTAGTATCAGCCTGGCCGGTTGCGTAGGGCATCACGCCAACGAACTAGCCATGCAGCAAGCCAATAGCGACTTTCAGGCGGTCAAAGAAGACAGCAATGTGCTGCGCATCGCCCCCAAGGACGTGATTCGCGCCGGTGAGTCGTTGGCCCGCGCCGATCGACTGTCCAGCTACTGGGGCAGTGGTCAAGACGTGGAGCATTACGCTTATCTAAGCCAGCGCTACAGCGAAATTGCCCGCGAACACACTCAGAAAGTGCTCAACGAAGAACGCGCTGCAAAGCTCGATCTGGAGCGTCAGCGTCTGCAACTGGCCTTACGCGAAGCCAAATTGTTGAGCGTTCAACAGCAAGGCAAATGGCTGGAAGAACAAATCATCAGCCTAGCGACTACGCAGACTGACCGTGGTTTGGTCATGACCTTGGGCGACGTGTTGTTTGATACCGGCGAAGCGGACCTGAAAAACTCGGCTAACCGCACAGTCCTCAAACTGGTGCAGTTTCTGCAATTGAACCCCAAGCGGATCGTGCGGATCGAGGGCTACACCGACAACACGGGCGGCACCGAAGACAACCTCGCGCTGTCGCTGACGCGTGCTCAGACCGTGGCGGACATGCTGGCTGACCTGGGAATCGACGAAAAACGCATTCAAGTGGCCGGTTACGGCGATCAGTACCCTGTTGATGTCAACGCCACCGAGCGGGGCAGGGCGCAGAATCGCCGGGTAGAAATCGTGTTCTCCGACGAAAAAGGCCGACTGGGCGCTGCTCGCTAAGCCCAACACCGTCTAGGAGCGAGCTTGCCGCTCACCCATACAGTTAACCCGGCCTCTGCACTGTACGGCTCAGAAGAGTGGTAACTGTGCCCGTACACTTCTAAACTGTTCCGGTATTGTTCATCACAAAAATGCTTCATATAAAAAAAATGCCTGAACATCGAGTGCCGCGCCATGACCAACCTTTTGCTTTATCAACGTATTGCTCAGCAACTGGCTGAGGATATTCGGCGCGGCGTGTATCAGCCGGGCGAGCGTGTTCCGTCGGTGCGCAAGATGAGCTCGCAACTCAATGTGAGCCACGCGACGGTGTTGCAGGCCTACGCCAACCTTGAAGACCAAGGTCTGATCCGGGCGCGGCCCCAGTCTGGCTATTATGTGCATCAGACCCCGGCCCTGACGGCTCCCACACCGGACATCGCCCGTGTTGAGCGCCCAGGGTTGGTCACCCGCAGCAGCATCATTCAACAGGTATTGGTCGAGTCGCGTCGCGAAGGCGTGTTTCCACTGGGCGCTGCGGTCCCCAGTGTCGATTACTTGCCGGTGCGTGCGTTGCATCAGCAATTGGCCAAGGTCACACGCTTCCACAGCCCGCGTGCTTTCAGTTACATGTTCAGCCCCGGTTTTGAACCATTGCGGCGTCAAGTTGCGATTCGCATGCGTGACGCCGGGGTGGTGGTCGACCCTTCGGAAGTGATCATTACCCACGGTTGTGTCGACGCCCTGCAAATGTCACTGCGGGTGCTGACACGCCCGGGAGACTTGATCGCAGCTGAATCGCCAGCGTATTACGGCCTTTTGCAATTGGCTGATCTGTTGGGGTTGAAAGTGATCGAGATCCCCAGCGATCCAGCCATCGGCATGAGCCTTGAAGCCCTGCAATTGGCGGCCAATCAATGGTCGATCAAGGCACTGGTGCTAACCACGCGCCTGAGCAATCCGCTGGGCGGCACCATGCCAGAAGAACGACAAAAACAACTGCTGCGCCTAGCTTCTGACTTCGATATCCAAGTGGTAGAAGACGATATCTATGGCGAGTTGATGTTTGAAGTGGGTCGTACTAAGGCTTTGAAAGCCTATGACCGTTTGGACCGGGTGATTTATTGCTCCAGCTTTTCCAAAACGCTGTCGCCGGGTGTGCGAATCGGCTGGATGATTGCCGGGAAATATCAGCAGGAGATCCAGCGCCTGCAAACGTTTACCACGCACTCAGCGTGCAGCGTGACGCAAATGGGCGTGGCGGCCTACCTTGAAAACGGTGGATACGACCGTCATTTACGTTACATCCGCCAGGAATACCGTAAGAATCTGAGCGCGTTTCAACTGGCGGTTCAGCAATATTTCCCAGAAGGCACACAAATGTCGCGCCCCAGTGGCGGTTTCATTTTGTGGGTCAGTTTGCCGGGCCGGGTCAATACCCAAGAGTTGCACGTACGCGCGTTGCAGCAAGGAATCAGCATCGCACCGGGGCTTATTTTCAGTAACACCGAGCAATTCAATCACTGCATCCGGTTGAACTGCGGTACGCCCTGGAACAAAGAGGCTGAGCGGGCCTTGATGACGTTAGGCATGCTTGCCAGCCAACTGTGCCAAGAAACGGCCAACCTCTATTGACGGGCTGAGCAATATGCATGATAGCCATTTGGTCATATTCGGCTTGTCTCAGCGTGCCTAAAGGGCGAGCATGTGCACTTGACCTATCAAGACTGTGGGAGTTATGAGAGCGAAATATTGTGTGGGTTTCATGTTGGTAGGCGTTTTAACTGCGTTTTTCGCGGTAGCGGCACCCGCAAATCAATCACAGTCCGAGACCGTTACGACGACGTCTCAAACCGCTCATACCCCAGCCAAACCTGCGGCCGCTGCAAAAAAAAAGCCGCCCTTAAAGCGCGCGCCGGTCGCCTCAAAATCCAAGTCAGCACATGAAGTCGCCCAAAAGCGTCTACCGGCCGCCAAGCTTGATTTGAGCCTGCCGCCCGATATGGTGCGGCAGTTGCGACCTCTGGGCACCATTCCCATGCCTCAGCACAAGCCGTTACTGCCCAATATGTTCGGCGAGAAGCCCGCCGAAGAAAGCCCTTTTCAGTTGAATGGGCGCTTGCTCAGCAATGAAATGGGCCTGCAATTGCGCAACGAAGCGCGGCAGAAGGAAATCGAAGGCGCGGCACTTGAGTTTGAATTCAAACAATAAGTGCCTCATCACTGAAATCGGACTTCTAAACTGACTGTTCAGTCACCGCATATTCTGCTGAATGGTCAATTTCAAACGCCCGTTCCAGCGAGTACTATCCCTTGTCATCAACGCACTTTGCCCCCAACGAGGAGCTAACGTCATGAACTGCCGTGAAGGCTGTGGCGCTTGCTGTATAGCCCCCTCCATTAGTACACCGATCCCTGGTATGCCTGATGGCAAACCTGCAGGGGAACGCTGCCTGCATCTGTCTGTCGATTACTTGTGTGGTTTGTTCGGCCAACCAGAGCGTCCCGCCGTGTGCGGCTCGTTCAAGGCTGACATCGAGGTATGCGGCAGCAGTCAGCAAGAGGCCATCAACCTGATTGGTTGGTGGGAAGAGGTGACGGCGGCTTAGTGCATTCGTGTTCAGAGAACAGACCTTTAACAATAAGGAATAAGACAATGGGTTCGTTACATCGAGTGGCAATGGCGTGTGGTTTGAGTGTTCTGCTGGTGGGCGTGGCCCATGCAGAAGATTGGCAAGTGGCAAAGGACGAAGGCGGTATCAAAGTCTCGTTGAGCGAAGTGGCGGGCTCCAAGTACAAGGCTTATCAGGGGGTGACGACCATCAAGGCCCCGCTGGCTAAAATCAAGGCACTGCAAGAAGACGTGGCGGGGGCGTGTGCCTGGATTCATGAATGCAAAGTGCAGAAGCTGCTCAAGCACGAAGGCGACAAGAGCTGGACTTACACCCAATTTAATACCCCGTGGCCTGTTACTCCCCGTGACTCGATTTTGCTGGTGACGTCGACCGTTGCGCCTGATGGCACCTTGACGCGGACCCTTGAAGGCTTGCCAACTTATGCCCCGGCAGAAAAAGGCTTCGTGCGGGTGGCTCAGGTTGAAGGCTTCTGGAAGCTGGTGCCTAAAGGCGACAACCTGACTGAAGTCACCTACCAAGTGCACACCGAGCCAGGCGGCAGCGTGCCTTCATTTGTCGCTAACAAGTTTGTGGTTGATGCACCGTTCAATACCCTCAAAGGGCTTAAAGAACGCGCCGAGAAGTAACCCGTAAATGGCGCTTTGCCTGGACAGCGCATCTGTCCAGGTGCCTAACCCTGTGTTGTTGCGTGTTATGAGTCGCCCTTTGTAAACGTTAAATTTTATATTCCCCCTTGGCAGAGAATATCCGACAGGTCTACTCTGCTCCCAGACCAGCGAAGTAATCGACTGGCTCTGATCTTGTTCGCTACATGCTTATTTCTCTCGGCCACGGCACGTTCACTGCGGTACCGAGAGCGCTGAATGTCTATCCATTGCGAGGAGGACGTTTCATGAGCACAGCCCATCAAGAAGACCTCAGCAGCTATGTGCTGCGCCGCATGAAAGAAGGCGGTTTTGACTTTGCACGTATCCATCCCATTGAGTTTTACGCGATCTTCCCGGATGAGGAGCGGGCACGCAGGGCAGCAGGTAAGTTTTGTGGTGAGTCGCTGAATGCCCAGATCAACGTGCGTGATGACGGTGCCTGGCATCTGGAGTTGAGCAAAGTGATGTACGCCACTTATGGCGGCATTGGTGATTTTGAGCAGGACTTCGAAGCGGTCGTCGTACCGCTGGGTGGGGTTATCGAGGGTTGGGGTGTTAAGCAGGAGGTGCGTGGCCTGCTGAACTGACTTCCATCAACGCAACGTACGGCTAGCCTTGGGGCTGGCCGTTTTGTTTTTTGTGCCAGGTTTTTTGCTGCTACTGGGTATGCGTCCGGCCACGTCATCTATTCAGCCCGACGTTTCGATTGCCAGCATCGCACACCGCTATAACCTCATTCACAAGTGGATTCGGCTGCAAGTGCACAAAACACAGCACAGCACTCTGCGTCTATTCCATTACCCGTGCCTTTTGCCGGTCAATGCCCCGCTCATCATTAACGTCTATCTGCGTTGAAACACGGCTCCTGCGCGGCGACGTTGATCGTCCCGCGTGGCCTCGTGCCTGAAGGCTCGCTATGAGCAGAGCACCAGATCCGGCCTCGGGCGCTTACAAAATTTGGACTCCTACCGATCAATTCGCGAGAAATTTTTCCAAAACAGGTATCAGCCACTCTGGTCGATCTTCTTGGGGTGAGTGATTGGCGAATGGAACATTCAAAAGCCTTGCGTTTGGCACCCGATCAGCGAGTTCAACGGCATTCGTGCGCGAGACAAGCATGTCTTCGTCGCCCCTGACCACCAGCAAATCGGCGGTGATGTTGCGCACAGTTTCGTTCGGGTAGCCATCCGCGTCTGAATCGAGCCACAGCGCCCGCAGTGCCACTGCCAATCGCTCAAAATCGGGTGCGGGATTCATGGCCTGATAACTCTCGTAGCTATCCGGGAACATCTCGCGCCAGCTCTCGGCTGTTACCTCGGCATACATGCCGCGCGTTGGGTCGTCTGCATTCAATGCCCAGTGCGCGCCAATCGCTACCACCTTGTCTATAGGGAGAGTGTTGGCGGCGGCAATCCGCAGTGCAGCGATCCCTCCATCGCTATGGCCGATGATGCTGAAATGTTCAAGTCCTAGGTGCCTGACCACTGCTTCCACATCTTGCTGGATACGCTTATAGCTCAGTCGTGATGGACCCAGTGTGGATTTTCCTTGGCCCCGGCTGTCGATGCCGATCAACCTGTAGTTTTGGCCCAAATGGGAGGTGATGGAATTAAATGTCTCAATGTCACCAAACCCACCGTGGAGAAATACTAAGACAGGGCCTTCCTTGTTGCCTTGCTGTTCAACGTAGAGGCTCGCGTGGTCTATCTCAAGATGCTGGCCGTCCTGGTGATTGAACGTCGTCATGTGCTTTTCCCTTTGTTGGATCGCCGCCCGGCGTGCAGGCTTCAGTTCACTGCCCAACATGATCGCATTTGCGATGACAAATGGGTGTGCTGGCTTACTGGGCTCTAGGATCAGAGGGGCGTATTGACCAGACGCTTACGCTACTGGGGGTCACTTTGCGCTTGGCCATGTGCTGCAAGTAGCTGATCAACTGATCCAGCTCAGGATCAGGCAGCACGCTGGGTGCAAAGCCGGGCATGCGCGCTTGCGGCCATTGGCGCAAGCTCTGCGGGTCGCGAATGTAGCGTTTGAGAAAGTCGGCGCCAAAGTATTCCGTCGGATTGTAAGGGATGTTCAGGTCCGGACCGAACTGCGCATCACCCGCGCCATTTAGGCGGTGGCACGCCAGGCAGTTTTTCTGAAACAGCGCGAAGCCCTGATTGATCGGTGAATTGAGCGCCAGCGCCGGATCGGGTAACAAGGCCGGGAAACGCTGAGCCACCGGGGACAGGCGTTTCAGAGTGGCCAGTGCAAAAGGCCATTGTTCGGGGCTGATATGCCCCGCTAGAGGGTTGGTCCACACCAGATAAAACGGCCCTGCGGTGCGCTTGCCTGCGCCTAGAGGTGGCCATGGGTGAGCGGGGTCTTCAATCGCCAGCCAGGCTTTAGCGCCGGTTTGACTCAAGAGTGGAGCGGCCGCCAGCTCAGCCGCGAAGCCGTCTAGGGCGACCGCTTGCAGGTGGTCGCCGGGCCTAATGCCTTCAAGCAAAGCAGCTAACGGAACAGCGCGGTAGGTCATGTTCCGTTTGTAAGACACGTCGTCAACGATGTGCAGTGTTTGCGCCGCTGGGTGTTGCAACAGCTCGGCGGTTTGCCATGTCCGTGTGCCGCTGCCCAAATCGAGGGCGAGTTGGGCAGCACACACTGGCAGGCTGAATAAGGCGATGATGAAGAGCGTCAGTAATTTCAAAGGGTTTGCTGTTATGGGTTGTCGGTAGTCCGGGTGCGACGACTCGAACGGCAAGGCGTCACCTTAGCCGATAACCTTGGTCAGATTCGGCAAAATCAACAGCAAAGTGGTAGCGAGCACAATGAGCCCGGCCTGACGGATTTTCGTATGTTTAAACATGGCGACCTGCCTTTTGTTGTTATTCCTGAACACTAATGCTCCACGGTAGGGGCGCACATCCTTAAAAAGCGTCTTGCCCGTTTACAGACTTAACCTTAGAGGCCTCATAACACATGGCTTAGAACCCTTTTACATCATCCAAGTGCATTATGTTTCTAAAACGCTATTAGCTTTTATAAGCGTGCCCTGTCAGCCCGTAGCTAGACGCAATCGACACTAGGAAGTCGGAGATTATTAGTACCCTACCGTTCGTCAGGGAGCATTATTCCGGCGCCAAATGCCCGACGAAGTCGGGTGTCTAAGTTTTCAGTACGCTCAGTAGTGTTCAGTGCTTGCCATTAATTACTGTTTCAGGGCAGGCTCTAGCCCGTTGTTACTTTCGTCTTTATCGTGCCAGGTATTTTTATGTCGCTACGTATCTGCATTCTGGAAACTGACATCCTGCGTCCAGAGTTTATTGATCAATACCAGGGCTACGGGCAGATGTTCAAGCGCCTGTTCTCCCAGCAGCCTATCCCCGCTGAGTTCAAAATCTTCAATGTGATGAACGGTGAATACCCATCCGATGATGAAGTGTTTGATGCCTACTTGGTGACCGGCAGCAAGGCAGACTCGTTCGGCACCGATCCTTGGATCGAAACCTTGAAAGCCTACTTGCTGACCCGCTACGAGCGTGGCGACAAGTTGCTCGGCGTGTGCTTCGGTCACCAACTGCTGGCGCTGCTATTGGGCGGCAAGAGTGAGCGGGCGACACAGGGCTGGGGTGTAGGCACCCATCAATACAAATTGGCGGCCAAAGCACCGTGGATGAGCCCGGTGGTAGAAGACCTTACGCTTTTGATCAGCCATCAGGACCAAGTAACGGCCTTGCCGGAAAACGCGACAGTGGTCGCCTCCAGCGAATTCTGCCCATTCGCGGCTTACCACATCAATGATCAGGTGCTGTGCTTCCAGGGGCACCCAGAGTTCATTCACGACTACTCACGGGCGTTGCTTGATTTGCGCCAGGAGCAACTGGGGCATCCTATATACAGCAGCGGCATCGCCAGCCTAGAACACGATCATCACGGCCGCACCGTTGCCGAGTGGATGATGCGTTTTGTCTCAAACAAACCCAACGTCGAATCGGTGTAAAAGAAGGTTGTTTGGCGCGAGCTTGCTCGCGATCTTTTGATCTTAAAAAGACCGCGAGGCACGCTCGTGCCTTACGTCAAACGGGGCCTCTACAACCAGCCAGACCGCTTAAAGCTCGCCCACAACCCCGTCACGCCCACCGCAATAAAGCTCAGCACACCGAAATAGCCGTAATGCCAAGTCAGTTCTGGCATGTTCTGGAAGTTCATCCCATAAATACCCGCCACCGCTGTAGGGAACGCCAGAATGGCCGCCCAGGCGGCGAACTTGCGCTGCACAATGCTTTGGCGTGACGACTCCAGCAGCACAACAATCTCAATCGTCTGGCTGGCGATGTCGCGCAAAGTGGTCAGGTCTTCCATTTGCCGAGTGACGTGAATTTGCACATCCCGAAAATATGGGCGCATGTTCTTGTCGATAAAAGGGAAGGAGAGGCGCTGCAATTCTTCGCTAATTTCGACCATGGGCGCCACGTAGCGACGTAATCGCAGCACATCGCGGCGTAATTCATGCAGTTGAATGATGTCCGCTTCATTCAATGCATTGCCCATGATGCTGCGTTCGAGTTGCTCGATTTCGGCATGAATGGCGACGCTGACGGGTTGATAACTCTCGGTTACGAAGTCCAGCAGGGCATACAGCACGAAGTCTTCGCCGTGCTCCAGCAGCAGTGGCCGGGCCTCGCAGCGTTGGCGCACGGCTCGGTACGAAGCAGAGTGGCCATTGCGGCTGGTGATGATGTAACCGTTACCCGCAAAGATATGGGTCTCAACGAACTCTAATTTGCCTTCATGGCGAATCGGCGAGTAGATGACGATAAACAACGCATCACCAAAGGTCTCAAGCTTTGGCCGGCTGTGTTGTTCAAGGGCGTCTTCGATAGCCAGTTCATGTAGATGGAACTGGCGCTGCAAGTTGCTCAGTTCTTGTGCATCGGGTTGTTCCAGACCAATCCAGACGAAGTGGTTGGGCTTTTCAGCCCAGGCACTGCCTTCGTCCAGAGTGATATTGGAGATTTTTTTGCCTTCGCTATAAACAGCAGCAGCAACAACTCTGCCCATAGTTCTAATCGCTTCTTCATCAAAGGGTTATGGCTCGAAGATGCAGCTTAGCGTGCATTCCACCACTTCGACGTTACAAACGTTCAGAGGTTCGGGTCAGAGCCAGTTGTCTTGTCCGCGGGAGGAGGCGCCAGACGCCGCTGTTGCTCCGCTAGCAACTCCCGGTCCATCGCCTCGATGCACTCGCGCATCTGTTCGCGGCATTGCTCCATCAACTGGGGCAAGTCATCCAGGGTTAAGCCGTCAGTGGGAATGGCAGGCAATGAGCGGATTTGAATATCTGCACTGTGCCAGCGGTTGAGCTTGAGATGCTGGCTGTAGGTACTGACGCACACCGGCACAATCGGCACCCCGGCAGTGATTGCCATATGGAATGCGCCCTTTTTGAAAGGCAGCAAGGTTTTGCCGAGGTTGCGCGTACCCTCCGGGAAGACCCAGATAGAGGTGTCTTTGTCTTGTAGGGTGCGGGTGGTGGTCAGCATCGATTGACGGGCTTTTTGCGCGTTGCTGCGATCAATCAACACATTCCCCGCGAGCCAGAACAACTGGCCGAACAGTGGCACCCACTTCAGGCTCTTCTTGCCGATACACACCGTGCGGCGAGGCACCACATTACCGAACACAAACAGGTCGTAATTGGACTGATGGTTGGCCACGACCACACAGCTCTGAGGCTTGTCCATCAAAGGCCCGACTTCAGTCTTGAGCTTATAGCCCAAGATCCATTTCGCGGGCCAGGCATAGAGCCGGGCGCACAATCGGCTGTTGTCCGGATTGAAGGGCCGGCACATGCCCAGCAGCACGCCGAGCACGCCCGCAGCGACAAAATGCAGACTCATCAACACCATGCGAAACGAAAGTAGCATTTACAGATACGCCAGAACAAAAGGTGGCGCAGTGTACGGATGTGCACTGTATTCGGCAATTACCCCGATACACGCAGGAGATTACTGATGTTTAAGCATATGTTTCGAATAGGGCTGAGAGCTACGGCACAGAGGTGTAGGCGAGATCACAACGTGGGCGTGCCAAAAGAGTGCCCCGGCCGCAGACAGTAACCGGGGCAGACAAATTCATACGGCGTGGTGTTGATCCAACTCGATTGCCTTGTCCAGCGTCTCCAGCAACTCTTTGCGCACTTTGAGTTTGGTGTTCTTGTGCGCCTTCATATTGATCTTCTTCAACTGGCGGGCCACTTCCAAGGCTTTCGCCTGCAACTCTTCGGGTTTGACCACTAGATCGAGGAAGCCTGCGTCTAGCGCAGTGTGCGGGTTAAACATCTCACCGTTGATCACCGAGCGATGGAAAGCCGATTTGCGCAACCGGTCGCGGGCCAGCTCAATCCCGGCGTGGTGCATCGTCATGCCAATTTGCACTTCATTAAGACCAATACTGAATGGGCCTTCGACGCCGATGCTGTAATCCGCTGACAACAGCAGAAATGCCCCCTTGGCGACTGCATGGCCAGGGCAGGCAATTACGACAGGAAAAGGATGCGCCAACAGGCGACGAGCCAGCGTCGACCCTTTAGTGACCAGATCAATTGCTTGCTCGGGACCTGCCGTCATCACCTTCAAGTCATAACCGCCCGACAGAATGCCCGGCTGCCCGGTAATAATCACCACCGCCCGATCCTGTTCCGCCTGATCCAGCGCTGCATTAAAGGCAGCAATCACATCCGGGGAAATAGCATTTACCTTGCCATTGTTCAGGGTCAGCGTAGCGATACCGTCTTCTAGGTGATAAGCAATCAAGTCACTCATGGCGCAATTCCTTGTATTGAAGTGAGGCAGACGTTACCCAGCCCCACGTCGCAGGTAAAGCGCGGAGACTGACTGATGAGTCAGACAAATGCCCCGCGCCTTCTATATAGACGCCAGCGTGCCTGAGGGTTGCCGTATAGGCGTCGGAGTGCCAAGGCTGGAAAATGGCAGATATACCCCCTTAAGTTGTGGCGTAAAAACGCCGAACCCCGTAACCGCATGAAAATTCTGAAAAAAACATTTGTCATATCGAAAGCTTTCGACTACATTAGCGCGCCTCGACAGACAGAACATGTTTGAAGAGATACGGTGAAGTGTCCGAGTGGCTTAAGGAGCACGCCTGGAAAGTGTGTATACAAGAAATTGTATCGAGAGTTCGAATCTCTCCTTCACCGCCACATTAAGTAAACACAAACCCCTGATTTTCCTAGAGAAAGTCGGGGGTTTGTGGTTTCTGGCGTGTGGAAAAAGGGTGATATGGGAACAAAATGGGAACATGCGTACAGTCATGGGGTCTTTCTAGACTGGGTAAGTGGACCTTTACATGAGCGCCGATTCGGTAAAATGGGCTGTTTTGACCAAGTGCACTCTTTTTTTATTTGGCGTATAGGTTGTGTGAGCAATTACGATTGACGACATGCTATAGGAGATGGAAATGGCCTTAGGAAAATGCTTGCTGACAGGTGCCAATGGCACTTTTGTAAAATCCCATTTAATCCCGCAGGCCTTGTCCGCACCGGTGTTTCCGGGGGCATATTTTGTGTCAGCGGGAAACCGTGTCCGCCCAACACGGAGTTTCACGAGCTGGTATGACCCGAAAATCGTTACCCGTAAAGGTGAGGACGTCTTAGCAGACCTAGATAGTTATGCGATAACCGTATTGCGAATGCACAAGCTAGTGTGGAGCAGTTGGGGAGAGGCTCCGTGCCTTGAGCCAAGTCTGCACCGTATATTCAGTGGAGCTAAAGGGTACAGAAGAGTTTCATTTGAAAATCAAGATAAAATCCGCCTTTTCTTCCTATCTCTTCTATGGCGTTGGGCGGTTTCAACGCTACCGGTAGCAGCAGAAATTAATCTCTCTCTCGCTCAGCAACATCAACTGCGAGACATGATTCTCGCATCAGACTCGGGCGACCCTATGCTCTTCTCTGTAGAGCTTGTTCAGTTATCGACTATCGGGGAACGACAAAATATGAGTCCGATTACGTCGGTAAAAATCATTGAAGATTTAGATTCCAATATAAAAAAACAGTGCCTTTTTATAGATTCTACTTTGACGGGCTGGTCATACATATTGGTATGCCCTCTGAAGTTGTTCCGAAGACCGGACTTGTTTTAGGTGTGGCAACACAGATCGATGTACTTACAATACCTTATGAAGACTCTTTCCAAAAAATTAATCTTCATCACTTGAAACAAGACATCAATCACGAGTTTCCACGCGAATTTAAGAGGTTTATTGTTCCATAGTCAGGATTTTCTCGTGCTTACCGGCAGTTAGTACTAATGAGCCTCAGATCTCAATTTTTAGGCTGAATCTTCAGAGCAACCTCCAACATCCCCACCACATCCGGCCCGTCCTCATTAATCCAAGTCCCATAATGCTGCCGGATCATATTCCCATTCGTATGCCCCATCTGCTCAGCAATCCAGTCTATCGAGACAACCCCTGTAGTCAGCAATTGACTCGCATAGGTGTGCCGGCACTGCCCCGGTCCGCGATACCTCACTCCAGCAGCCAGTAAATGAGCTTTAAAGAACCGATCACGCACGACAAAGTCATTGGCGTGTGGCAAGCCGCTTTTGCTGTTTAAGAAGACGAAGTGCAATGTGTGCTTTCGCACTGTTTTGTTGTCCCGCTCAACGATATCGACCGTTTCCGGATTCTTCTTATTCATTATGTCGATTTTGCGCAGTGCATCCCATGCAGGCTCTAACAATCTAACCTTGCGCGTCGAACGCCGTGTTTTCGTCACCCGATAAGCCCCGCGCACCTTGGATCGGCGGAAGGTTACCATCCCTTGTTTTAAGTCGACATCCTCCCAAGCTAGAGCTATGGTTTCTGACACCCGTGGCCCCGCCCAAATCATGAACTGCACCATAAACAACTCTTGCGTTCGCTCGGACGGCGTTTCAAGGATCTGCCTTATTTCCGCCCTGGTGAATGGGTCTGGTGCTTCTGGATCGGGCAGACGTACAAATAACCCTTCTGTTGGGTCATGCGCGACCTTCATACGAGTGCGGTAGAGCCTGAACACTTGGCGCACATTGCTGACGATGTCGCGGATGGTTTTGTTACTGAGTCTTTTTGACAGTGTGTCCTGCACCCACTCTTGCAAGTCGATGTGATCAATCTGCTCAATTTGGACTTTTCCCCAGCGCGGCCGTACATGCACTTCTGCCTTGTTGCTGTAGCCGCGATAAGAGGTTGCGGCAACACTGTTGCTTTTGATCTTCAGCCAAAGGTCCAGGTAATGACCAAACGTGTTTTCGACCAGTCTGGCTGAAAGGGGGAAGTGCCTGCTGTAGTTGAACGTTCCGGTTTGTATTTCGTATTCGATGATGTTCACAAGGCGGTGTGCATGCTCACGATTGGCCGCTGTATTGCCACCGGATATTCGCTCCCGGCACAACTCTCCATTAAAACGAAAATACACCCGCACCGAATTGCCACGGGCCTCTACACCATCAGCCATGTTTATTCCCGCACCCTGTCTTGAATAACTGCCCAGCGCGTGAAAACAGGAAAGGCCCGTTACTTGGCCTTTCCGTGCTGCGCGTGTTTGCGGGGTGAGTCTTAACCAATCAACTCTGCCGAAGTAACCAGAACAACCCAGCACTTTTTCTAGGGAGTACTACACCTAATTGTGCTTCCTCCGCTCGGCGCTGCTGATTAAGTGCCTGACGCTTCTTACTGCACTTCTGATGATTGCCATGCGAACGCGACTTGCCGCACACATCACACATCCCCGTCAGCTCCAGATTCCACGGAAAAGCCTTACCGTTGTTCATGGCCATTCCCCAATTGCTCACTAAACACATCACAGTCGGCGATCAGGTCTTTAACGTGTTCACGCAAATTTGTATTGATCTGCTCCAGGTCATCAATGCGGGTACTCAATTGCTGAATGAGCAGGCTTTGCCGCTCGACCAAATCAGTATTAATAAAAGAGCGTTCAAGGCGGATGGTGATTTCCGAGTTCATGCTCCGATGACGTTCGCTGGCCAAGGCCTCAATTCGCGAGCGCATCCCGTCAGGCATTCGCAGTACAAATTTCTCGGCGGTGCGAGAGTCATAACGGTTCGTGGTAGCCTTTACGGTGCTGCCTTGAGGTTGACTCACTTGCATGGTGCTTCTCCTTTGGGGTGGTCGGCGTCGAGGGGTTGCAGCCCCTTGGCGCCACTTCTTTTTCGGTCGTTTCGGTTTCACATCTGCCTTACGGCCCAGTCCTTTTTTAGTTGTGACCAAATGGCGTCGCCGTCCTCGACATATTCATGCACCTCCATTTCCGGGCGCTGATCCATGCGCAACAGGGCTAAGCAGTCTTTGAACAAACTCGTATCCAGTGCGCGCAGATCGGTCAGCGGAAAGGGGAATGCATGGCCGTTGTAGAGGCTCAGCAGAAAGCACCCGACAATGCGGCTTTGCCCCGTCTTACGTTGGGCTACAGGTAACAGTCGATGAAGGGCAGCTAAGCCCGCATCTTTTATCGCCGGGCGTCCCCGTTCTTCGATTGCGAGTCGAGCCGCAACGGCCTCAATGACGGAAGAGTTTTGGGGGTGTGCTTGCATGGTGTCGTTCCTCTGAGTACAGCGGTTTAAGCGCTCTGGAACACCCAGCAGCGCACAGATTTTGGTTTCTCACGTAAAGGGTTTGCCGCCGCTTGCGCCGCGTGAATCACGCTGTAAGTGGATTTGTTGGCATCCAGTAATTTGCGACTACGGGAGTTTTCCAGTAGCGGTCGCAACACCTTCAAATCAGCCACCGTCTGGTGGTGCTCTCGGGCCAACTTGACGAACCCGTTCAGATGGATCGCGATCACTTTCGGATCGGCGCTGTGGTTCACCTGCTGGCCTTCGCCCAGGCTTTCCAGGTACTCGTAAACCTCCCAGAACTCGGCCACCAACGGGTGATCGGCACTGATTGCCGATTGACGCTCAAGCGCCATCACCGTGAGTTGCTGTTGAGTGCTGGCTAATTGGTTTTCATCCAGCGGGCAGACCAGCCGCAGGCAATCGAGCAGGGCCAACATCTGGCTGTGATTTTTGATAATCCGCTCGACGCGGATGTCCTTGAGCTTGCGTAGACGCTCCTCGTGGACAACCACACGCTCGGCAAACGTGGTCATCACCTGTGGCTCTGCCCGCACCGCCTTGAGCAAGAAGTAACTCAACTGCTCAACCTGGATCTGGTTCAAGTTATCAGCGGCAATACGGCTCTCTGTCGTCACCGAAGGGCGCGCAAAATGCAGTTTGACGATACGCGTCAGGATCGCTTCGGACGCGCTCACAGCGGCGTTCTGGCTGATGGCGATGGTGGCGCGAAACGGAGGTTCATAGGTTTCGTTGCCGCTGGTCTTCATGCCTTTAGTGCCCAAGGTCCCGCCGCCGAAAAACTCCTTCAACTCGTCCCAGTCGAACCCCTTGGCATGCAGCTTGTCCGGCTCATTACGGTCACCTTCGATCAACACCACCGGCATGTTGGACACTTGCCCCATGGCGCGTTGGCGTCCAGCGCGGGTGGATTTCGAAGGGTCGAAACCTTCCTTCTCTTGGCCCAACAACTTCCACAAAAAAGTCAGCAGTGTGGTTTTCCCGGCGCCGGCTTCGCCGGTGGCCTCCAGAAACGGAAACGACTTGTACTGCGCCCGGATCTGCTCGGCGAACAGCGAGCCAAACCAAAAGGTCAGCGCGACCACACCATTGGCGCCGAAGCACGTCCACAGCATCGGTAACCAGTCTTCGCGATACTCCTTGGCGTCACGCTGGATGTGCATCGGGTTGGACTTTTGCAGCGTCTTCAAACGCAGCTTGCCGAACTCAAAATAGTCCTCTTTATTGACCTCACTGAGCACGCCACCGCGCACCGCAATGTCGCCAAACACATAACTGCCGTGTTGCTTGCTGTAGCCGATAAAGTCGATGGTCTCGACCGTTTTCAGCCCAAACAGCTGATCTTTCATGATCTTGTCGAGGTGCTGGCCACTGCCGGTAAACACCGCACCGGCGGCCATGCCCAACAGCCGTTTTTTAAACTCGCTGGCCGCTGCCACCTGACTGCCGGTGAACGTATTTTTGACGCTGCTACCGTCATGCGGGAAGTCGATGCGGAAGTAATACCAGGACTCATCCGTCACTTCATTACGCTGGAAATACAGCGCCTGCGGATAGCAGTTAGCAATCTCAACAACGCCGCCGCACTGGCGCAGGGCTTTGTCGCGGCGCTGTCTATCGGTAAGTACCTGGTCCTCCTGACGCTCAGACGCATCAAGGGTCTGCATGGCCTTATCGAACTTCAACAAATCCATCTTGAACCAATACAAACGGCTGTCGAACCCGAAGTGAAACTCGTGCCGCTCGCGCCACTCGTACATCAGTACGCCTTTTTCAGCAGCGCTTTCAGCGATCAACAGAGCACCGTGATAACGGGCAGCTTTCAGGTCTTGGGCAACGCGCTCAGCGCGTTTATCAAGGTTATCAATCACCCCCCAACGTTGATGCAGATCGTTCCAGTCCAGCTTGCGGTTGTCGGGCTGCGGGATCTGCGCCGCCTCGCACACATAGCCAAGGTCGCGCGCCATCCGCACCCAGCGCTTGGTGTAACGGTGTGCACCGGGCTCGTTGTCCAGTGCCCAAATCAGCTTGGGCAACTTGCCGCCACGTTGGCGTGACAACTCTTTTAATGAGGCATCCGGGAAGGCATTCGATGACATGGCCGAAACCGCCGCGATGTCGTGATGCGCCAACGCAATGGCATCGAAAATCCCTTCGACGATCCACAGCTCTTTCACCTCTAACAGCTCAACACACGGTGGGCACCACCACACCCCCTTGTAACTGTCTTGTCGTTTGAAGCGGGCTTTCATCTTGCCGAAGCGGTGAGGGCGGTCGATCAGGCGCTCCCAATAACCGCCTTTCTCCAAGGCAAAACGCACTGTCGCGCTTCCGGCGTTGTGCTGCGCCGAATAAAACGACTCTTGGGTAAACCAGCCCTGAATCAGCTCAAAACGAAAGCCGCGGGCAAACTCCAGATAGGCGCGGGCCGTTGCATTGGGATGCTGGTCGGTTGCCGGCGCGTGCTTGCTCCAGTCGTCAAACAAATCCTCATAAAGCTCTTTGACGTGCCAGCTTTGCGCGCACTTGCCTTCACGGCCACAAACGATCAGCCAAGGGTTCGCGTAGTGGGCATACAGCTCTTTCTTACCGCATGCCGGACACTTGCCGCCACGCATGTAATCGGTGTGTTGACGGCGTTTCAGGCCGTAATGCTGCTCCAACCGCTGAAGAACGTCGGTGCGCAGATCATGTTCCATATTCATTGGGAGTACTTCACTGCACTTAGGCTGTGTATGAGCGCGCCCAGCAGGCGCTTTTGAGCCGCCATCACCGGCATGGCACTGAGAATGGCGCCATGACGCAACCCTTCGGGAACCAGACGAAACTGATCGCCGTACCAGAGTTCGTTCAGCACCTGGCCGTAACGGGCTCGCAATTCCGCAAGCAGTACCTGCGCCTCTTGCTGAGTGAACTCGGCGCTGATTTCGACGGGCTGTTTCATGGTCCACCTCAAATTTTGGGTGCAGTTCACCCAAACCCATTGCAAGCAGGGAAGGGGTGGGCGGGTTAAGGGCTAAGGCGTAACGAGGCGCAACCGGCGAGTGTCGGTCGCGTTGATGATGCGTTCATAAATTAAATTGATCGGCACCGCCCACGTCAGGCCGCTCGACGGATCCGTTACCACGGCTACGGTGGTGGAGCTGGCGCCCACATCCAGCAAGTGGCGATTGTTACTGCACTTCAAGTCGCCATACGCATGAGTCACTAGCTTTTCTGCCATATGCACAGGCACGTCCAGAACCCCGGAAAGGTGCCGTACCGCCCTACAAAACAACAACTGATCGTTGCCCAGGTATTCAGCTTGGTGGCGCTGCAGAAAATGCAGTGCCGCTAACTGCATGCTGACCTGGTATTCCTGATGCTCGATGTGAGGTGCTGAGTTCATGTGGCAGGCTCCATATCCAATTGATCCAACAGGTCGGGGTAAACGGCCACGCTGACCATTGCTGCTCGGCGTTGCGCGGTCGTGGCAATGGGTAACTTGACCGTAGGGTTGGCCATACCGCTTGGGCTCATCTCGTGGGTCATTTCAAACTCGGCGCGTACCGCCCAGCCGCAGGCCTCGTTCATGCACTGCAGGTACGCAACGCGAAGAAAGATGTGCTTACCCTCGCTGGTACGAATCCGCATGCGTGACTGGCAATGGGGGCAGATGAGTTTGTAGGTGCTCATCTCACGATTCCTGCGCTGTACAACTGGATCGTTGCCAGCACTTCGGCGTACCGGGCAGACATATAAAGGCTCAAGGCGCTGACAATGGCGTCGGCCTCGTGCTTTTTGATTACCCCGTCATCCAGCGCCTGGGCAATCATCTGATCGACACAACCGCGCTTGGCGGCTGCTTTGACTGAGTGATTAAACAGCTCGACGTTATCCAGCGTTTCGGGAGTGGCCAACGGCACAAACATGCCGCCGTACATTCGCGCCACATAACTGGGCAGAAAGGTTGTCCCGCAATGCTGCTCAAGTTTGAAAATGCACTCGTCCGTCAGTGGGCGACTGCCGGCGTTTTCGTAAGCCTGATTATCAAACCGCTTAAGCGGTATACCGAGGCACGCAGCTGCCTGCGCACGACCGCCGGGATAGTTGCAGATAACTGTGCTGACAACGTCTTTGCGAGTTGCTAGAACTGGGCGTTTCATCTTCTGGTTTCTCCTTGTCGTCCGCAGCTTTAATTTGTGATCTCGCCATCTTTGATACCAAGTAGAACAGCGGCTCGGTGCGCCTCTCCGCGCAAGCATTTCTTTTGTCCGTTGAGCACCGCGTAAACGGTTGAGGGGTGGAGCTCGTGCTTTTTGGCCCAGTCTCGCGTCGTAATGCCGAGGCGTCCCAAGCGATCACGGGCCTCTTGGCAGGCTTGCTCTATGTGGGATGCGTTCGGCATAGTCTCGGATCGTGTGATTTAGTGTGATGACAGGCAAAGTATTTCCCATGATCGTGGGATTGTAAAGCCTTAATGGAGACGAATGTGGGAATCGGTGATCGCCTCAAAGAGGAGCGGGAGCGTTTGGGGCTCAATCAGACCGAGCTTGCGGCTGTGGCTGGCGCCTCGAAAAATAGTCAGTACAACTATGAAAAGGGTGAGCGAGCCCCAGACGCGGCCTATCTCGCGGCTGTGGCTGAAAAGGGTGTCGACATCCTTTACGTGGTCACAGGCGTCGCGACCCCACAGGTTGTCGAAGGGTTTACGGTTGCCGAAGACAAGCTGGTAAACCAATACAGGGCATTAGCTGACGCGGACAAAAAAGCCGTCCATCGAATCGTGGGTGCTATGTGGGAGGTTTCTACAAAACTAAAGGAATAGTCCTTCAAGTAATGGAGTACTTCCCCCGCTTAAATTCCAAATTGCCCCCTTTAACGTCCATTCGACTATGCGAGAAATGGAGTACAGAGCATGTCGAACCAAAACAGACCCAACCCTAGCGAAAACAATAAGTTGGTCCTGGACACCTCATTGACTGACGATGAAAGGATGCTTCTTACGCTGTATAGGGAAATGTCTGAGCATGACAGGCGCTACATTCGTCGAATGGCTGAGGTTTTTTCATTAACGTCAGGTTGACCTCGAAAGGGTCTTCGGCCCAAGCATTTGCTTGGGCTTCCAGGGTCATTGCGGATTGCCGAAGTGATCGACGATAGGTTGGGGATAGGGAGAGGGATGATGTTAAGAAACGTCTACGCAACGTTGTGTTTAATGGCTTTGAGCAGCATGGCTTGGTCCGACGAGCAAGCTATCGCCAACCATTGCCGAGATGAATGGCCCAGTGATCGTGATATGTACAATCATTGCGTTACAGAACAGCGAAGCGCCGTTCGCAGCCTTAGTAAGTATTCAGGCCCGATACGCACCCACTGTGAGTCCGAGTGGGGCACTAACTATGAAATGGTTTTGCACTGCATTAAAGAGCAGCAGTCATCCAAGAGCGCGATAGCTCGTGCCTCAAAAGACGAAATTGCAACCCGCTGCGCCAGAGAGTGGCCCAATGAATTCGACATGCAAGAGCATTGTGCCAAAGAGCGCAGGACTGCCAAAGACAACATAGAACGCAATTACTCAGGCACCTTGCGCCGCTCATGTGAGCGTCAATGGGGCACTGAATATGACATGGTCGAACATTGCATCGAAGAAGGTGGCAATTAGTCGTTCTGTCTAATCATCGATATCCGGATAAACCACAGATCCCACGACCCACGGCTCAACAATCTGGGTATGAATATTACGCAGGTAAGATCCCCATTCCTGTCGACTGTGAGCATCTGGCCCAAGAATAGTCAGTAGCAGGTATTCATCGCGGTAGTTGTCATACGCGTAGAGCAGCCAGTAATCATTGTCCGGATCGTTGAGGCGGGTAGTGCGGTAGTACTGATCTCTATGCTTGGCCCATAGGCTTTGCACATTCAAGGTGGTGGCCAAGTGAATGTGCCAAATCCCCTCCAGATCAAGCTTTTCATCTCGACCGAAAATACCAGGCAAATCGCCGCACACTTTGTAGTTAAAAAAGTGTGCGGCGAAGTTTTCCCAATGTTCGATGTCTTGAAAAAGTGCAGATATTTTGACAGCAGGCATTGATACCTACTTAGAGACAGGCAGTTTGCCAGTCAGGACAAATGCGTCGAAAGCCTTTTGCCCATCGCGTGCGGCTTGGCGGACATCAAGATAAGTCAGCTCGTGGCTGATGACCTTTTTACGCGGTTTTTCGGCTTTCTTGGTGGTGGCCATGACAACCTCCGAGGTCTGTGTATTCATGCTTAATAGCTTATGGGATTACTCTTTTATGAGCAAACGCTCAACCCGTAGGAAAGTTCTTTCGTGCCCACTCCCGGCCTACCGCTCGTCTAGCCGTTTGCTCGCTGGCATACAACCACTGTAGCCGTTTCGGCTTGTCTGGGTCCCCCGCAGTAACCGTCTTTTCTTTGCCCGTCTTCGGGTCTCGGTAGTAAGCAATTACCCCCGTGTAATCGCCATCGTCGTTTTCTGCCAAATCCTCAACCCCATCCTCCGGCAACTTGCTTTCCAGTTCCAGGCTCATGGTGTACCCGCCATCCGCACTCAGGCTGTGTTGCACGTTGCCGCCGTACCAGATGATGGCGTCGATTTCGTCTTTGATGCCCATCAGGGTGTAGGTCAGTTCCGGGATCAAGTCCGGGCGCGCCTTTGCCAAGGTGTAGCTCAGGGTCGCGCTGGCGCGTTGCAGGCGCTTGAATTCAGAACGGGCAGCACGCAGTGCCGATTGTAGGTCACTGTAGGTGTGGCGCAGGTCTTTGAGGTTGTCACCCCCGCCGGCGATGGCTTCCTGCTTTTTGGCGCTGTTGATGTCGTAAAAGTACGCCCGAACCCCGTCATAGCTGTCGCGGTCGGCTTGTAGGTAGCGGTGCTGGTCGCCGTCTTCGCGGGTGAGAGTGATATGGGGTAGGACGATGCCGGTCACCGACTGACCACCGCCCGCTGGCAGGCACAGCAGGCAACCCGCTTTAACGCTGGCCACCGCGTCGAATTCTTCGCCCAAGCGGCTGATCAGGTTGGCGTCGGACTCATTGGCCTGATCAAGTTGCAGAATGGGCTGCCCGGCTAACGTCTGGGCGATAGTCGGTTTCAGGTCGTTGCCTAGGGCAATGTCGTTGATCACATCGCCGAGGGTTTTGTTACTCCAACTGCGCTCGCGTTTGGTCTTCAAGCTCTTGCGCAAGTCTGCCGATCGGGCGCGCAGGCTCAGGGTATCCGGGGCACCGTTGTGTTCCAGTTCGTCGAGGGTATAGCTGCCTTTATTCACAAGTCCGGTATCGCTCCAGCCCAGCCAAAGGTGCAGCAGTGCGCCTTTGGCTGGCATGGCCAGCAGGCCGTCATGGTCACTGAGGGTGAGGCTCAGTTGATCAGCCTCAAGCCCTCGGTTGTCGGTCAGCTCGAGGCTGATCAGGCGCGGGCTGATGAGTTGGGCAATATCGTTGCCATCTACGGTAATACGAAACACTGGGGTCGCGTACACCGCGTCACGTTGCACACGTTCGGCGGTGTTGTGCAGATACCCGGCTACATCATCGATCACAGTAAACCTCTTAGAACGTTGACCCCTGCGCTGGTCGCGGCGCCGATCAAGTCGAGCTGATCATCGTCGATACGCTTAAGGTTCAGAGTAAATTCGATCCGGCGCGGCGTACCGTCCCGGAAGAACACAGTCTTGGTTTCACTCAGGCTCTCGATTATCCACAGGCCGTAAATGCGCCCGCTGCCCTCAATCATTGGCCATGCCTTGCCGGTGTTGGCCATTAGGCGTAACGCGTCTAGGCTCAGCGTGCTGCCGGCCAGCTCGGGAAAGAGGATGCCGGGCAGGGTGATGCTGTCGTCGCCCCGACCAATAAATTGCCGTGCCGGCGCAGCACCGACCCGGCTGCTGCTGGGGTGACGCCAATCGGTCTGGCGCTGCAGCTCTTGGTAGGCCAACGTCGAAAGGCTGAACACGAACATGCCGAGGGCAAGCATCATAGTGGTTAGTCCATGTCAGAAAATTGGCTGCGACGTTGGGCCGATTTTTCGTTGTCGATACGGCTCAGTTCAATGCGTACCGCACGGGCAATGGCTTGGGCGTCCATGGTGGGCGTGGAGTGGATGTTGATTTCGTAGTGGTCGTTGCTGTCGTATGTGGAGGTACCTGCCTGGCTGATAGGCGCGCGCGTATCAACAGCCAGCGCAGGGGTGCTGAGGGTACCGATGGCGAGTGCGCTGCTGGCCGTTAACTGTTTACTGAGCTCGCCGATGGCGTTCAGCGGGCCATGGCTGCCCTCGTTCAAGCCTTGGGCCAGGCCGGCCATAGTGAAATTGCCCAACTGTGCAAACACCCGCGACGGGCTGTTGATGTCGAGCTTTTCCTTGAACCATGCAATGGTCGAATCGCCGATGTTGTTGATAGCCGTTTTTATCTTGCCCAGCCCTGCATACAACCCGTTGACCAAACCATTGACAATCATGCCGCCGAACTCGGTAAAGCGGTTGGGCAGATCAATGCCCAAGTAACTCAATACACCCGCAAAGGCTTGGTATATCAGCCCGACCGGGCTGAAGTTGGTCAGCACCGTTACGATGCCGCCAACACCGCCGTCAAAGCCGGCCTTGATTTCAGCCCAGGCACTGACGAAGTAACCTTTGACCGCATCCCAGTTGTTGTAGATGAGATAGGCGGCAGCGGCAATGGCACTGATCGCAATACCGACCGGATTTAGTAGCAGTGCTCGCCCGAGCCACATCACAGCCTTGCCGACAAAGGGCAGCACGTTCTTGCCGAGGTTCCAGAACAGCGTGATCAAACCGGGCAGGCGAATACCCACTTGAGCCAGCATCAGGCGCAGTGCAATAAATGGCAGTAATGCACTGGCGACAGCAATCATCAGGCCACCCACTACCGCAGTGAAACCAGCAATAATGGCTGCTGCCTTGAATAGGCCAGCGCTAAGTGCAGGGTTGTGTTTAATCCACTCACCCACGGTTCTAATCACGTCAGTAATACTTTTAACCGCTTGCCGTATTGGCCCGTCGTTGACATCGGTAATGCTAATGCCAACTTCTTCCCAGGCACTGCGCAGGCTTTTAAGGTCACCGTCGATATTGTCCGCTCGGATGCGTGCCATTTTAGAGTTTTCACCTTGAGCGTTTTTAAGTTCGCCCAAGAGTGCTGTCATGGCACCCGTCCCTTGTTTATTGATCAGCTCAGCCATACCAGAGCCCGCTTCTTCCCCGAAAATAACCTTGAGGTGCTTTGCTCGCTCAATGTTGCCCATCTTGGCAGTGGCGGTGGCCACGTCCTGAAGGATGTCAGGCATCGCGCGAAGGTTGCCGTTGGAATCACTGACCTGCAGGCCCAGTTCCGCCATTGATTTTTTCGCTTCTTTGGCTGGCGCGGTCAGTCGATTGAGCATGGCGCGTAGGGTTGTACCGGCTTGGCTGCCTTGAATGCCAATATTGCCCAGTAAACCCGCCATGCTTGCTGCTTGCTCAAGTGTCAGTCCCAGACCTTCGGCTGAACCCATGTACTTCATGGTGTCGCCAAGCATTTCGAGGTTTACGTTTGCGCGTGAAGATGCGGCGGAAAGCACATCTGTCACGCGGGTTATGTTGCCTCCCACCTGCGGGTCGATCTTAAAAGCACTGCTGATATTCGACGCGATATCAGCCGAGCGTGCCAGATCGACGCCGTTGGCAAGTGCAAGATCGAGCACGTCTTGCATAGAGGCATTGATAGCTTCAGGGGTAAAACCTGCACGTGCTAGAAAGGTTTGGCCAGCACCAACCTGCGTGGCACTAAACGCCGTAGAGGCCCCCAAGTCACGCGCCTGTTGCTTGAGCGCAGAGAAGCGCTCATCGTCCTTTTCCAAGCGAGTAACAGCCTGCAACTCGCCCATTTGGGCGCCGTACTCAACCCCAGGTCTGAGTAGCCGTGCCCCCGCATACAGCGCAGCGCCACCACCGGCAACTGCTGCCGCGCCCTTACCCGCTAATTTGCCAACCGACTGCTGTTGACGTTGATAGGTCTGACTGGCGCGAGTCAGACGTTGCTGTTGGCGGGTGAGGGCCTCGAGGCGTTGACGTTGCCGTTCCATCTGCTGGTTGGCATTGATAATGTCTTGGCGTAAACGGCGCTCATGCTCACCCAGGTTTCGTGTCGAAATTCCGGCAGCGCTCAATCGTTGACGCATCTGTTGAAGTTGCTGCGTTTGGGCCGTTTCCTGCTGCTTGAGTTGCTGCATAGCGCGTTTGGCTTGCTCAAACTCTCGTGTCATGGCACGGGTTGGATTTTGCGTTTGTGACAGTGCGCGTCCGAGTGCCTGAGTACGTTGCTGGGCAGCCTGCAGTTCGGTGCGGGTAGAGTTAAGACCTTGCTTTAGCTCGCGGAAACCATTGATTTGTTTCTGCGAGTCATTGAGCGCTTTGAGCTTGTCTCTTGCTGCTTTGAGCGCTTGGCCAGCCACGTTGGACTGCCGCTGAATACTGCGCAAGGGTGCAGTTACGCGGTCAATGGCATTGAG
Source organism: Pseudomonas psychrophila HA-4 (assembly GCF_000282975.1). Taxonomy (GTDB): domain Bacteria; phylum Pseudomonadota; class Gammaproteobacteria; order Pseudomonadales; family Pseudomonadaceae; genus Aquipseudomonas; species Aquipseudomonas psychrophila_A. Next base: position 9,823 of record NZ_ALJC01000114.1, on the reverse strand, counting down.
CAACACCCTCAGTCTTAAATCATTCGCCATCGGTTGAACTCCGCACCCTGGCACGCTCGCGCCAGTCCATCAGCTCTTGCAGGCCCAGATGATTCATCTCCGCTGGGGCCCAATGAAACACCACCGCCAAGTCAGCCATGGCGTCTTCTACGCAGCGAGGAATGCATCCGTCTTCGCCGACTTCTGCAACAAAAAACCGGCAATCTTGCTGCCGATGGCCAACAGGTCAGCCGGGTCCATGCCGGCGGCTTCCGGCGCGGTAATGCTGGGGCTGCTCAGACGCGGAATCACCTTGATCAGGCTCGACACATCCATGTTCAACAAATCGATCAACAACACACCGCGCAGCTCACCGGATGAGGGTTTGCGCAGGCTGAGGCTGGCAATTTCAGTGGTGCCGCGCTTGATCGGCTGGTCGAGGGTCACGCAGTTGTCATCGACAGCAGGCAGCGTTCCAGCGGTTTCGGTGGTGTTCATGTGAGTCTCCGGGGTAAAGGGTCAGGGGTGGGTCAGATGCCCAAGGCGCTGCGCTGTTTTTCCAGCAGGTCGACGCCATTGACCTTCTCGACAAAATTGAGCAAATCGATTTCGATGATTTCCTCGTTATCGACCGTCAACTTGTAATACGTGCAGACGGTTTTAATGCTGTGTTCGGTGTCTTCGCCGGGCTTGGCGTCGCCCATTTCGATGGACTCATGGCGCCCGCGCACAGCGATTTCCACGGTGCTGGTTTCGCCCGTATCGTCTTGCTGAAACGCGCCGGAAAAACGCAGGGCAATGGCCGACGCGTTGATCGCGCCGAACTGCTTGAGCGAAATCAAATCCATGCCACCGGTTTTCCAATCGAACTGCAGACCATCGTCGGCCATGCCCAAGTCGGCCTTGACACCGCCATTCATACCGCCGCCACGATAGGTTTCCATCTTGCGAGCCAGTGGCGGCAACGTGACGGACTTGACCACACCCAAATAGCTATTGCCGTCATTGAACAGGTTCAGGTTTTTGAGCTTGCGAGGTAAGGCCATAACGCGGTTCTCCTAGGGGCAGGCACAGAGTGGCCGCCCCGTTTTAACGGTTGATCTTGCTGGCGAAGTCGATCAAGTAACGGTCGGTGATACGCTGGCGCAGGGTTAGGTCTTCCAAGGGCGGCACTGGGGTGTAGTCGTAATCCAGGTACAGCTTGCCGGCCTTGAGGGTGTCTTTGTCGTTGATGTCATCGGGGAACCAGCAACCGCCGCCGATCAAATAACCTTGCGAGATCAACTCGCGGAACTTGGCGTTAACGCCCTCGACGATGTCGCGCACCAGTGAGGCGTGCATCGGTTTATCCACCGCCCACATATGCGCCTCGGCCATGGTGTCGGCCAAAATTTGTGCGGTGCGGGTGTAATTCTCAAAGGCAAACAGCGGGTCGTCGGAGCACGTGCGGCTCCCCCAGAAGCGATAGCCGCCTTCGTTAATCAAAGTGGTGACTTCGTTACTGTTGAGGTAGTTGGCATCGGTGGCCGGGTTCTGCAGGTCCCAGAACACATCGGCGCTGATACCCGTCACCCCGTTGACTGCGACGTTGGACAAGGTTTTATGCCAGCCCACTTCCTGATCGATCTTGGCGCGCAAGCCCAAGGCGCGAGCCACCGCTGACGCGACAGCGGTTTGGCTGATAGTGGTGTCGAAGTTCAGAAAATCCGGCCAAATGACCATCAGCTCGCGGGCGCCAAAGTTATCGCGGTAAGCCACCACTTCTTCTTTGGTTTTGCAGTCCCAGGCACTCACGTAAGCGAACGCCCGTAATTGCTGGGCGATGCTCGCCAACGCGGTGGCCACCGGCAGGCTGTCCAAGCCCGGTACCCCCAGAATGCGCGGCACCATGCCCAGTCGGGCCTTGGCGGCGAGCAGGGCTTTCATGCCGGTGTATTTGCCGTCAGCGGTGGTGGTGCCGATCAGGGCACTAGTGGTTGCAGCCTCATCGGCGCCTTCCTGCACCCTTACCACAATGGTGTACGGCTTGGTCTGGTCGGCGATGGCTTGCAGGCTCGCGGCGAGGGTGCCTTTAACCCCGGCTTTGCCAACCGCGGTTTGTACGTTGGTAATCAGTACCGGCGTGTCCAGTGGAAAGAACGCCGCGTCCGCGTCTTCGGCGGTGCAAACCATGCCGATGACAGCGGTGGGGATGGTGCGAATGGGGCGGGTGCCATCGTTGAGTTCGATGACCCGCACGCCGTGAAGATAATCGGCCATGGGTGGTGCCTGCGCAGTGGGGTGACACTGCACAGGCTGCCGCGCGCGTGACGGCTCGGCGAGGGGAGGGGCTTGTAAGTGCTGGGGTTACAGGGCGCGCACGCGTCGACGCCCGATTGTGCAGTGTCAGCTTTCTGGCTTTAGCGGCCATTGAACGGGCTCAGCGGTTGGCACTACGCGACTCAACGCAATGGTGTAGTTTTTCCACTGCACCAATGCTCGCTGGTGGCGTGCCAATTCATCCTGTTCTTCTAGGGTGGCCGCAAAGGCTTCCACACCGGGTTGCCCGATATTGTCCACGGCATCTGTCAAGGTGGCGATGCGCTCAGCCAGGGTAGCCTTGTGGGCGTTCGCAGCCGTTAGGCGTTGAGCCTGATCGGCGGCTTGCTGCATCTGTATTTGTTCGGGGGTAAGCGCGGGCCTGTCCGTCAATATAGGGTGCCCTTGAGCCGTGGTGCTGATGACTTTACCCGCCCCTTGCCCGGCAAATAAGGCGGCATAGTCTGCATCGGTGAGCGGCCATAACAGTGCTTCGGGTGCCAGTGTGCACGCTGGATTGTCCACGGTAATCAATGGGTGTTGTGGGTCGATCTCCTCACTGTCAGGGTCCGGTTTCCAGTCAGGGTCCGGGATTTGGAGTGTGCGCTCACCGCAGATCACCGTGGTCATGAAACCGAGTGTTTGCATATTGAAATACCAGGCCATGGTTAGTTTCCCTCTGCCTGTACGTTAAGGATCAAATCTTGTATGCCACTGATCCACTCGTCGAAAATGAATGCACACCCCGCGACGCTTTTGCTCACCAGCGCGCATTGAACATTGATGAAGTGATCAAGCGTCATCTTTGCGTCCGCAACCTCCAACGCGACGAGGACAGATGAACATTGAGTAGGAAACTGTGTAGGCCAGAAAACACTGACCGTGGAGCCGGGCGCAATATCACCGATGTGCACCCGGGTACGCTGGCGAACCAACCCGGTGTCTGCACAGCACCACCACCCCGACTCACCTAACAATGCCGTGTTGCGAGGAATACCTGCGGGGTAGTCCGATTTCAGCAAATAGCGGTGATCACTTTCCGTTTGGGTAAACGCATCAACAATGCCGTTTTCGGCCAGCGTGTTGGGGTTGCTGCCCTCGATCACTATGCCCCGTTCGTTGATCGTAACCTTCTGATAGGTGCCTGCTGGGCGGGTCGGCGGCAGCACTTCGATAATGCGTTCATCAACGTATTGACGCGTTGCGAGCACAACACTGGGGTCGATTTTCAGCACCACATTGGCGGCACTGGTGACGATGAAGTTCATGCGGACCACTTGGGTCTTGCCGCTGCCTTGAGCCAGCAAAGGCTTGAAACTTGGCGCGCAATTAGCCACGGCCACCAAATCACCGTCGAGGTCATACAGGCCGATTTCACGAATCCACCAGCCGCCTTCGTTCTCTGGGATGACTTGCTCGGCGATGATCACGTTGCTGTTTTTCGGGTCGATTTTGACCTGATTGAGCGGTGCTCGGCGTTGCTCGCGAATCAGTTGGGTTTGCAGCCGATCAGGGATTGGATCGGTGCCGTTGGCATCCCCTACACCCATTTGCGAGAACGTCCAAGGAATGCCCAGCGCGTCGGCATTGGCTTGCTTGGCTTCCCCGACGGCGGTGAGGATCGCCATGAACTGGCTGTTTTGATCAATCATGAGTACACGTCCAGGGTTTCGATTTGATGTTCGCGGCCCACCGGGCCGAACTGGCCGGTCACCTCAATGTCACGCGGTGCAGGCGGATACACGTCGATGACTTCGCCCTCATACACACAGCTGTAAATGTTGATGAGGCCGGTGGTTTCGAGGCTGATGGCCAAGCCGGTTAAGTGACGACTCACGGGCTTGGCGTCATCAATTAAAAAGGTGAGTTCCCGATACATCTCCTCGGTGATGCCAGAGTCCAGCACGCCCACCTCGAGCGCGAACGTGCCGGGGATGCCCTCAGGCACGGTTTGCCACCATTCAATCACCTCAATCAAATACCCCAGCGGCTCCACCACCCGGCGCAATGAACCGAGGGTGCCTTTACGTGAATGGATGGCATATGACGCCCGAATCGCCGCGCGTTTGGTACTTTGCGGCCACTGGCTGTCCCAGCGGTCGACCGAAAAAGACCAGGCCAGGTACGGCAGCAACTCGGTGGGGCAGGTGGCGGGGTTCCACAACTGACGCAACGGAATAGGCACCCGCTGAATCTGCGCCAAGGCCACCGCAGCGAGCTGTTCCAGTTCGCTGGCATTACGCGGCAACAACGACACCCTGGTCACGGCTCAATCCCCAGCGACAGCACCATAGCGTTGCAAAAAGGCGCTTGGTACGGTGTAGCGCGTATGTCTTGCCAGTGCTGCAAGGTAACCTTGCGAACCCCTTCTACATGCAGCGCGGCGTGAATGGCCGACTCGGTCACCTCCATGCCCAAACGCCGACGCTGATGGACATACCCCAGCAGGCGTTGTTCAGCGGCCGCAAGAATCGGTTCCGACTCCGGGCCACTGGTGTTCAGGTACAGCGTGGCGTTGATCGGGTACTCAACCACCTGTGCGGTTTGCACCGTGAGGCGGTCAGCCACCGGGCGCCGATCCTCATCACTGAGGTAAGCCGCAACCGTGGCCAGCAAGCCGGGTTCGGCGCTGCCGTCACCCAACAGCGCTTGTACTGTCACCACCACCACTGCAGGGCTGGGGCTTTCAGCGGTGGCATCACCCACCCGGCCGTCAGCCGCGCGGGCGTGGAAAATATAACTATTACGAGGGCCCGCAGTGCTAAGTCCCTCCCAAGCCATCTGTGTCCGCTCGCGCAGGCTGTCGTCGCCCTCCAGCACGCGCACGGTTGGCGGGCTGGCGTTGGCGTCGGTGTGCGTAATCACTAAGCGCTGAACGTTAAAATTGGCCGCGAGGTTGTCCAGGTCATTGCCGGTGGCCAGCGACAACATATTGGCCACCGCCGCCTCATTCACCCGTTGGCGCCAGAGCACTTCGCGGTAGGCGTTTTCTTCCAACAACTTGGTCAGCGGTTCTGATTCCAGATTCAGGCGTGCGGCAATATCCGCCTGTTGTTCGGCAGGCCACAGGCTAATGGCATAAGCTTTGCGCTCAGCAAGGACCTGCTCGTAATCAATCTGCTGCACGATGTGTGGCGCGGGCAACAGGCTCAAATCAATCGCGGCGAAAGTGTTCATGCGCTGCCTCCCAATTGCAGGGGCAGGCTCATGCTTAACGCCTGATTACGGTCCAGAATGCGCCCTTCAATATCCATCACCACTTGGCCTTGCAGCGTGGCGCCGAGCAACTGCACCCGGCTGATACAGACCCGTGGCTCCCACCGCATAATCGCCATCACACTCGCGGCATACACCCGTAAACGCGTGGCGTCATTGAACGGCTGGTCCACCAGCTCGGGCAGCAAACTGCCGTATTCGCGGCGCATCACACGAGTGCCGAGGCGGGTGGTCAAAATATCGCTGATCGACTGGCCGATATGCTCCACCGTACTGATCGCCGCGCCGGTTTCACGGTTCATAGCGGCACACTCGTCACACCAGGGCCGGGCAACACACCGCCGTGAATGTGCGTGACTAAACTAATGCCACTCGCTACCACATCATCCGACACCGTCACCTTGCCCGTGACCGACTGATTGCCGGTTTGGGTGTAATCGCCCTCGTGAGTGATCGGGCCCACAACAGTAATCCCACCAGGGCTGATCAGCGTTGTAGTACCGCCATCGGCCAGCACCGCGTTTAAATGGTGAGCTACGCTGTCGTACTCAATCACCGTACCGTCGCGGTACGTGCGACGGTGCACACCTTCCTGCTCGCCGTTGGCCGGGTTGGCCGTACTGTAAATCCCGGTTAGAGCAATACCGTTGGCGAGCTGGCCCGACGGGCTGAACAGAATCACCTGCTCATCGACAGTGGGCGGGTCCCAGTCCGTATCGGCCCCGGCGCGTAAGGCAATCCACGGCAGCCAGCCGGTCAGCAACGTGCCGGTTTTAACCCGCACACGCGGGGGCTTCATCTGGGTTTCGGCAATGGTGCCGAAGCGGATGAGATTTTCGAGCATACGGGCGAGGGCGGGGAGGTTGTTCATGGGGGGATGGTGGCTCTGTATGAACGTGTTGACAGTATTTGTGATCTGTATAGGAACGTATTACATCGGGTTATAGGTTTCTACTAATCTGAGACCTTAAGGAAGGAGCAGAAATTTGGTGTAATGAGTATAATGATGTCGTATGGCTATTATCTGCGGATGGTGGTGTTTATACTTAATATTGTCATGTTAAGTAAGTTATAATTTGCAATATTTTAGGTCTGAGGATTTGTATGTTTATTAATAGTGTTGTTAGTTTTAAAGGGGCGTGGGATGTTGTGGTAAAGAGTGACGGGGGGGAGCTTGAAGAGGCTATGGAAGCACTTGCAGAAATGGTTACGCATATGGAAGGGAATGAGCAAAGATCAAGTTATCGTGAATTCTGGGATGAAGCGCTCAACAAAAGAGGATGGAAGTCCATTGGTAAAGAATTTTATGAGATTGGAGGGAGGAAAGTTAATTTAACTCATATGGGGGCAAGTAAGAACGGTTTTTGTGTGTCCCTTCCTATGGGGATAGTTGATACTTTGAGTAGGTGGATTTTTCAACAGAGTACTTTGGCAGTTAAGCTAGGGTTGATTGAAATTCCTGTAATGTTGGTTCCGATGCGTAAATTTTTCCGTTCGTCAGGTAGTCATTTGGTCAGGCGTGAGTCTTTTGAAGCTCATCTTTCGCAATTAGAGGTGCTTTCTCCACTTAGTCATCAGCATCCTTTCCTGATACTAGGTTACTCGTCTGAAGCGTCTGTAAAGGGGCCTACGGTAACTGAAATCTTGCCAGATACTAATGTTAAACAACCTAACTATGTTGTAGACAGAAGTATTGAATTTCCTTCGGAATACCACCAGGCAGGTTTGGGTATTCTTAGTTTTTTTGGTGCTTATCTTAGGGAACAATATCCTGAAGAAAACGCTTCAGTTAAAATTGAACAGCAGGGCCTTACTGTTAGAATGATTATTGAAACTGAAAGTGGTCGATCTGAAGTTGTTGAGAAGGCTCTTCATGAATATGAGCTTATAGTGACTGGCGCTGAACGGCCGGAGAAATTTACAAAAAGTGATAAGCTGATTTTGGAGTTAAGGGCAGAGCTAAGAATAGCTAAGCTTAGAGTAGAGTCTCAGCAAGATATTATAGGGGTTCAGAATGCTATGTATGATAGATTTCTTGGCGTGGTTGGTGTTGGTCTCTCAGCTAAAAATACAGTTATGATTGATTTTAAACCTGATATATCTATCGTTAACACTGTAGAGATAAACTTAGATATTGCTGCTGTGTTAGGTGGTTTGAATGAACTGCTCGAAGGTATCCCTAGCACAAGCCCTGCACATTTGACTTTTAAAGAGTTGGAGGGGGCATTATCTTCTGTAGAGAAATGTAAAGATCCAGATGCTGTGAGAGCATCTCCTGCTATGAGTAAATTTCGACGGGTGATCGAGAGTGCTTTGGAAAAAGGGACGGAAATAAATACTGCTCTAGATAAGCTTGATGCTGGTTGGGAAATATTTAAGGATGTAGCCGGTAAGTATAATCGTATAGCTGAATGGTGTGGCTTGCCGCAGGTCCCGTCTGTGTTTGTTAAGTGAGTCAAGTGATTATTTTTTACAGTTTTGTCAAAGAAGATTCCTTTGCCTCGACGCATGGGTTGATAAGTACTTCTGCCAGTTTTTTTGAATTGCTGCCTGATCGTGTCTCCGAGTTTTTGCCACTCATTAAGTTCACGCTTATTAAACTCAAGACTAAAGGTCATCTAATGTAACTTTGACCCGTTGCTGTGCTGCCAGGCGCTCACGGATGGTGTTGATGAGGGCCTCGTCTTCTTTGGTCATCAGCACGGGGCGAAAGGGCAGTTGGCCGCGTTCGGCTAGGTACTGCAATGCCTGGCGCATCAGTTCAGAAGGAGTGACACCCAAGTGTTCAAGGTCTAGGTAGGCATGGGCTTTGAGTTAATCGTCCGCGCGGATGTTGTAGGAGCTTGCTCGCGATCTTTTTAAAAGGTCAAAAGATCGCGAGCAAGCTCGCTCATTCAGTCGGCAGTGCGCGGCGCTCAGGTGAACAACCAATATGTGTGCAGTCTGCGCAACCAGCCTTTTATCATCGGAAATAAACATTTTTTAGTCGTGTTGCGGTAACGGTGTGGCCCGCACGGGCCGAGCATGGCTCGTAATGCGCCTAGCCGAAAAGCTCACTGTGTGTGCCTAAATCGACGAAGGTCACTAAGTAGCTGTCATCCTGGTAAATCAAGAGGAAATCACCGCCGATATGGCATTCGCGAGCACCTTCCCAGTTGCCTCGTAGCTCGTGGTCAAGGTACTCGGGTGGCAGTTGCTTGCCTTCAAAAAGTAGAGACATGACCCTGATAGCTTCGTTCATGTCCCTTATCCCAGCCCGCTCATAGCGTTTCCAGGACTTTTTGAAGTTAAGCGTGTACGCGACGCTTCTTGGTATGGGTGCCCGCTTTTGTTTCTTCTCCTGCTTCGCCATGCAAACCCTCTAGCATTTCTTGCATCGAATTAAACTGACGGCGAATTTCGCGAGCTTGCACAAGAGCCTGGGCGGTTTTTTCGCTCGGCACCCGAACCTCAAAGGGCAACCCTTGTGTTTCGACAACTTGTCGAAGAAACAGACGCATTGCATCGCTGATGCTAAGCCCGCAGCTTTGCAGTACAGCCGTGGCGCGCTCTTTCAAGTCCTCCTCGATGCGGCAGCGCACGTCAGTGGTTTTTAGTAATGCGGCCATAATCTTACCTCGCTGGCTAATATTGTAGCTACAACGTAGCTACGTAATCCATTGTTAACGATTCCTCCAAATAGAGCAACTATTTGCTAATCAATCCAGCCAGCCTGAAGCGGCCCACTAAGCGTCATCTTTGACTCAATGATGCAGTAACTGCGACGTAATCACAGTCTACGGATGCACAATCAGGCAATTCGTACGACGTTTCCCTTTCTATCTCGCGAAACTTCCTAGAAAATCCCGCGCGCTTGCGTCGCTCTGCATCGAGCACTAGTCTCGGTCCACCGCTGAAAAAAACAGTGGTCGGGTTTAGTCGCCCGGTTTATGAGCAAGGCGCAAGGCGCCACCTTAGTGAGGCGTTTTTTTTCGGCCGCACTTTTTGGTGGCCGTGCGCAGGGCGTCCTTGTGGCGCGCCGGTTTCCGAGCTCACCGGTCGACTAACCTGCGTACGGCTGCCACCCATGCGTTTAGTCGCGACATGGGGCCAGCTCCAATAAGCGAGTCGGAGTTGCAATGAAAAAAATTACACCTGATCCACCTTCTACCATCCTGCAAGATGCTGCTCTGTGCAATTCACTGTTGCTTGACCGTGCCGCCACGGATCGTGCGCTCGATTACTACCTGCAAAGTCATTTACCTGCTCGCCCTATGAGCACGGTGCTGTATGCCATCTCGGACAGTGTCAATTTAGAAGCGGCTTTGGCCCAAGCGTCAGACTTGTTGCG
>NZ_ALJC01000113.1 GCF_000282975.1 Pseudomonas psychrophila HA-4 | reverse complement strand
CACACAATGTTCCCGCTGTGGCTGCTTCCTTCCGGATCTGACCATGTGGCATGCAAGCATGCTCGGTAATCGTTGCAAGCCATATGGAGTAAGGGTTTCAGGCTTTTGAGGTTGCTTCCAATAACCCGTGCCAACACGTTACACGGGCAGTTAAAAATCTGGGGTGCAGTCAGCATTGTTCCACTCGACTGTTCCACTTTGGTGTTCCACTTATGGCCTACATCGTCCGCCGCAACTCCGCTTACTACATGAATCTGCGGCTGCCCAAGCACCTATTCCCTAATCGGCACACCCTACGCCTCAGCCTCAACCTGCGTGAGCGTCAGTCCGCTTTGTTCACAGCAAGCCACATTGCTCAGAAGGTGCATGAGCATTTACTTGAACATCCCTTAGCAGACCTTGAGACGCTCCGTACGCTGTGTGTTGGGTGGCGAGACGCTACGCCCGCACCAGCAATTCAATCTGTCATACGGGGCCCCTCAGCCATTACACCCAAGCAAGTCAGCGGCAGCCCAACCCTTGGCACCCTATCCAAGCGATACATCGAGGAAGGTAAACGTGGTGGCACATGGCGTGAAGTGAGCACGCACGAAGTGGAACGCTCACTACGAGACTTGTTTGAGTTGATGGGTGATATGCCTATTGCTGCATTCGATGTGCATCAAGCACGCCTGCTGAAAGATCGCCTGAGCCGCTGCCCGCAATACTTCGGACTACGACCTGAGTTCAAAGGTAAGACACTGTTGCAGGTGGTTGAGTCTGGTAGCACCTACAAGACCGTCACAGCGGTTACGGTGAACAATCGTCTGCGCAAACTCTCAGCATTTATGAACTGGTGCAAAATCAACGGATACCTCCAAGACAACCCGTTGACCGGACTCAAGATGATGACGGGTTCAGCAAAGGAAGCACGCTTATCATTTGAACAGCGTGACCTGACCGCCCTTCTCGACCTGAATGCACTCAAAACTGAAGCTCGAAAACATCCTTGGCGCTACTGGATACCATTGCTGGGCCGCTACACAGGTGCTCGACTGGAAGAGTTGTGTCAGCTACGAGTCGATGACTTTGTTGAGCAACAAGGCATTCAATGCATCCGCGTAGATGACAGCAGCGAAGGTCAGAATCTAAAGAATGCAAGCAGTCGACGCATGTTGCCCATACACCCATCCCTGATTGAGCTTGGTCTACTGCAGCATGTTGAGTCAGCCAGAGCCAGTGGAGGCCATAGATTGTTCCCTGAACTTGAACCTGTACGGGGAAAGCTGGGGCATGCCCCATCCAAGTGGTTTGGAAGGTACAAGGCTAAGCGCGGCATTGATGACAACAAGAAGACATTCCACAGCTTCCGACACACACTCATCGATGACTTAAGGGATGCTGGCGTACAAGACTCGCTGATCAAAAGAATCGTTGGGCATGAAGACAGTGCCGTCACTTTTGGCGTTTATGGCAGTAGGACACCCTTGAAAGCAATGCAGGAAGCTCTCGAACACATCAAGTCTGACTAAGAAATTATTGCATGGCACCGAAGACATGGGGGGGTACTCGACCCATCATAAGACTGCGACAGAAATCAGAAACTCTCAGCCCAACCACTGGACCGATAGCGCATCGCAAAGGGGCTTCTGATGTCCACCGCGCGAAGAAGTCAAAAATAATTATTGACTTTAGTTTTTAGATATGTATTGACAAATCAAGATCGCCTTGGTAGTATTAAAGTAAGTAGGGATATCTTCACTTTAAGTGCTACCCCACCCTCTCTACCCATCTTGAATAGCCCACCTAAATCTGTGGGCTTTTTTTTCGCCTGCAAGAAAACCTAGTCGCTAGCCAAACAATCACCTATCCAAAGGAGGACATCTCTATGCCCAATATTCACAATTGCAAGCAGTGCGGTATCTCGCTTACCAACAAGTATGGTAACGCTCGCCACTGTAGTCACGCTTGTCGCAGCAAGACATGGCGACAATTGCAGACACCAACAATCTCTGTGAAATTGAAGCTGACAATTCCGCAGTTTGACATTCTCAAGACACAAGCTGACAGTCTCAACCTATTGATCAATCAGCTGATCATCAACAGAGCGACGAGTGCTTCCGGCTGCGTGCATCCATGAATTTCATCGTTATCGACAAACAAAGCAACTTGATAACAGGAACCGTCACAGCGCCAGCAGAACCAACTAAAAACACCAAGACACTCTTCATCAAGGCTGGCGAACTTACTTTATCGAAGTACTTCAAGCTAGCAACCAAGGCGCGAGCCAAGGGCCTCTTGGTAGATATTGGTGAACTGGCGAAAGTCTCCCATAGCTTCCTTGATTCATTGATTCGAAACGATAAAAAACGCTGACCCCTAGCTAGGGTACAGGGTCATACCCCCATCGACCTGAGAGCACCGTAATAGAGCCTTCCAATATCGCAATCTGAGCAAAGCACAGCCTAAACCCCACAACCCAATATGGAGTACACCAATGACTTTTCGAGAAAGAATGGCGTTCGCAAGTAAGCAAAGACAGACCCAAAGCGCCTCACCAGCAGCTGCTCGTAATCGAGTAAAGAAGACGCCTACGACTGAGCAATATAGAGCAGCAACCCTTGAACGCGTGCTAACTAAAATGAAACTGATGAAGGAGACAATCTGATGACTGCCAAAGTAGAAAAGATCACCATTAAAGGGGTTCCACCTCAATACGACCCAAGCAGATTGGAGGAGCTGGTGACTACTGCCAAGCAGCATTATAAGAACTCCACACAATGCTGCATCATTATTAGATCAGGAATAGGTAAAGAGTTTCTACAGCTCGTTGCTGACAACTTAAATCAAGGTTGCACCATGAGCGCATTCCCGCTCAACTTGGGGCCTATCAACTTTAACTGCCATTTGATTAAGTCACCGGCACTGCAAGCAACCGACCTCGCTCAAATTGAAGCGGACGTCAAAGCTAAGTACATCGAGTCATTGGAAGCTGAGCACGTCAGATACAAAGAGCTGCTGCTGGCCCAACTACTCCAGTCAGAGCAAACCAAGGCAGCCAAGAAGGCCGAACAAGCGAAGGAGAAGCTTCTGCTTGAGTTAAAGAAGCAGGTAGAAGCCACCTACACCCCACTCCAGATCCCTGAGTAGATCAGGACACCCCTAATGCCATGCAGAAAGTCCTCCGACTGCATCAATAATCAGTTGCATTATCATTATGACAGCAGTATGATCCGCCCTCGCATCAAAATGCGTACAGACATCTGAAGCCTCCCCCGCGACCACTGCGAAATCAGTGCCTTGCAAGTTGAGGCTTTTTTTATGCCTGCGATTTACCAAAACCAACCGGCAGAACCCGAGAGGATTGCCTATGAACTGAACTTGAAAAGGAGATATTCCAATGCCGTACGCACTCGCCTCAAATTTGACATCCGATGCAAACGACCACGCTTCAGACCTGCTATCTCCAGCAGAGCTGAAAGCAATGAGTGTGCGCTTCGAAGCTAACGCTGCTCAATGGCTGACAGAGAATGCACCAACAGCCATAGCCACTACCACGACCATGCGCAAACCGAAGAGCGGGCTCGGACGCAAACCCAAGAGTATTGTTAATCCATTTTACGGCTTCGTCGGCTGCACAACGCACCTAGGGCGCTATCCAGTGTTTGCAATGGACATTATCGAAGGCATTGCACGACTTGATTGGCATGACCGAGATATCGATGTCGGCGGCAAGTCCATGCCATTGTCTGTGCGAAACCTTGTCTTGATTCTGGAGAGCCTTTCAATCGTAACCAACGAAGTCGTTGAAGATCTGCTGCAGCTGAGAGAAAGACATGCCAGACGTTACGTCAAAGCAATTGAACTAATCATGCCATGGATGATGAAGAGTCGCCCTCAGGATCTCATCAACGAAATGGAGGGTATTGAACCCGAACCGGAAGCCAGCGAGTGGGATGATGGCGATAATTTACACAAACCCAGCGCTGAAGAACTGGCAAAACTCCATTACGACATGCGCACTTTCATCGAGCATAAGAGTGCTGAAGAATACAACAACCTGCATACTGCTGAACTTGCAGGTGCCAAGATCAGCAATATGATTCCTTTGCCAGCACGCAAACAGCACCCCATGAAAGTAGAGGCACTGGGCTTACTGAACCAAGGAATAAATCTATCGGAAGTCTCGCGACTGACTGGCGTACCCCGCAAAACCTTAAGGCAATGGCGAGACGCATCTCATAGTCAAAAGTTGGCTGCATAAATTGCAAGGGTGGAACCTATTTCGGCCGCATGTATCATAGAAGCATTTGATTCTGTTTTGATGACCAAAGGGCAGAAAAGCAGGATTGAATGTTGCATTACTCTTAAATTGGACATTTATGATTCTGCGTCTATGCAGAAAAACAACCTAAGTTACTATAAGTCTGTGTAGGCGAGCAAACTCACCACCTACACAGAACAAACTGACACACCCTAAGACCAATAAAGAGTCAATACAAAACGAAAAGCTTCTCGCCTTTGATCTTGACTATATTCTGTGGGCACCCACAGGAAACAGCCTACACTGACAAACAAGTCAAGAGCCTTGAGGGTGTTATACCCTCTCTCCAAGATCAAGAGCCTTACTACATTCTTTGCATACGCAAAGGATAGGAATCAGTCACCTTGAGGCAACAAGGTAATAGCATGCTCTGTGGAAGCCACAAAAAGCTTGCCCTTGACGTAGACCTTGACGCAAGAGAAACCAACACAGCCCTTGAGCTCTTACGCTGCTAGAGTCAATCTGTCGATACAGGACAGAAAGACTTTAAGCCCTGACTTGACTCTCAGTGCAGGCAAGGTCATGTGTGAAGCACACATAGTAGAGTCAAGAGCCAAAAGCTCTTTCGTTTTGTATCGACTACTAACTGGTACGGCGTGGTGCCAGATACATTCAAGGTGATAGATTTTTTGCAGCCAGCACTGCAACAACAAGGGAGCGGTCTATACACCCCTTAATCTCAATCTGGAGTTGGAGCTTCTCCTGAGTCTGTACAACAACGATCAGTTGCAAGCCACGCCTGAGGCAGCCAAGGTCTGAGGGATTGCGTGGACAACCTTCTTAACAAGCTCATCCTCCAGCGCTGTCATACGATCGTACACAGCAGCAGAGATGATTGAGCTGTATGACATAGCCATCAATGTAGCTTCACGTTTTGGGAGTGTGTACATTGGGTAAGACTGCCCGTTTTGTGGGTGGATGTGGGTATGCAAGAATTTTTGCTGACCAACCCCCAAATTAACGTGGGCTAAAAATTTAGCTGACGTCTCTTCACCCAATACAGCCACCACTTTAACCAAGAAATTCTTATGCACCAGCTCCTTGTATCCCTTGCCACCAGAGTCAGCAACGGACCGCCGCATCGCCCCACTTGGGACTGCACCAAATCAAACTCCCCGAGATTGAGGGTATTTGAAAGTTCGGATTCATACTCCTTGCTTGACTTCTACAACACCAGATGATAGCCGAGGCTGAGGGATCTAGCCAGCTTATCAGCATACTGCCTGTACCCTAGCCTACCCAGAAGCCGCCCATACGCAAGTACTTACCGTAAGCAGGGCTGAAAGCAGGCGAGCAATGACCCAGCTAACACCTCAAATTTCACGCAGAAGCGCCTCAAACACTGATTTTTACTGGGCTCCAACTCCTCCGTGTCAGACAGACCCCTCCCAAACGAGATGAATGTCCATGATCAATTACTGCCACCTTGGAAACTGGAGAAGAGCGCTCGATCAATCGAGAAGCAGAGACCGCACAATCTAACCAAGCTCTTTGGAAGCAGAGGGACGAAACGCTGGGCAGCTCAGAACAAGGGCCATGTGGATGCCAACTGAGATACCGAGTAGATCCTGAGTGACCTGCACTACACACTGACCTGCACTACAGCAGAGCCTGCATTACACCCCCCCCTTCATAGATAAACCGATCATCCTTAGTGTCAGGCAGCTTTTTGCTGTTGCTCTTCAGACGGTGAGCGATAAGCGAAAAGCTCCTGATGCTTGCCGTCAACCCCCATACAGCCTCCTTGGCTATACGCCCGTCACAGCATTGGCAACCAGCCCTCCCTGAATCCAGCACCAGTAAATGATCGTCCCCCCTCTGCATCTGGACTGTACCGCTTTGAGTATAGGCCATCGAGTACAACAACAAGCCCCCTACAGATAACCCGGACTGTACCGATATAAATAGATTTACAACCCTATCGAGCACATATATAATCGGTACACCCAAACGAGCACAGGCATCACCATCATGTTCATCAGAGCTTACCTTCGCGCCAGTACAGACTCACAAGACGCCAGCCGTGCCAAGCAATCGCTAATCGACTTCGCATCAGAGCATGGTCACAAGATTGCTTGCTTCTATGTTGAGAACGATTCAGGCACTAAGCTGGATCGGCCTGAGCTGTTCCGGCTGCTAGAAGACAGCCACGTCGGTGACGTACTGCTGATTGAAGGTGTAGACCGCCTTTCCCGCCTATCACAAGAAGACTGGGCCAGCCTCAAGGCCACCATTGCAGCCAAGAAGGTGACAGTTGTATCGCTCGACCTATCTACCAGCCACGCAGCATTGAAGGCTACAGACGGCATGGATGACTTCACAAAGGGGATGATCGCCGCCGTCAACGGGATGCTGCTAGATATGCTGGCTGTGGTAGCTCGCAAGGACTACGAGGACCGCCGTCGCCGCCAAGAACAAGGCATCGACAAGGCAAAGGAAAGCGGTGTGTACAAAGGCCGACAGGTGGATCACGAGCTACACGCTCGCATTAAGGCATGTGTGGCATCCGGCAATAGCCTTCGCAAGACAGCAACAATTGTTGGGTGTGCCTTGAGTACAGTGCAGCGAGCCATGAAAGAGACAGTGTAAGGCCACAGCACTCATCCAGCTTCGATAACACCGAAGCAGTGGATCAGCATAGGTTAGAGGCTATCGTCGCCTACACAGCCCTGCATCCGTTGAAACAATGGATATTGATCGATCCTTGATGATGCAGCCGGGTAGTACAGGGGGATTTGGCATTTATCAGAGGGGCGGGTCAACTCAGGATGCCTGAGGGGTTAAGCGAGTTACCTGTCACGCCGGATTTATGCCATCTGATTCCTAAGCTGATTGGAAAGTGCCAACTGGGGAATCCGGGGAATTAAATGTTAAAATATTAGTAAAATCGAAACACACAAACACCAAAAGCCACACCCTCAGGCTACTGGAGGTGGCATTAAAGAAAGATCAGACAATTACACTGACAATACAATACATAGATGGTGAGCCACCCATCAAGCAAACATAAGCGCGCAGCTCACCACCGCAGGAGCTTGCCTGCGATAATAATATCACCACGTATCATCGCTGCTAATTATATCATCTAGAACATCATCCATCCCATACACTTTCTCTTTAACCAAAGTGTATAACTCCCCAAGGGATTCCCGCGCCTCCTTGGTACCTAAGTCTTTAGAGTTGTAAGAAATCAAACCACTGAACTCCTGCCACTCTTCAGGTTCCCAGGCTGCCATTTTCTCAAGACTATAGCTTCCAGGGTAGTAGTGTAGGTAGTACTCACCTGAGTCGTTCTTGATGATTGACCATTTGTGTTTACCAGCATAGCGAAAGAAAATTTCGGATTCGTGTACACCCTGCAAAACCATATCAAACTTATCTTTATTAGAAGCCATAACATTAACCGCTTCAATAATTTTACTCACGCGCCCTCCCCCCCAACTAAATCATCTATGTTTCCGACATTAAGATTCCTGAGCCTTTCCCGCAGCTCACTTACTACCGCACGTTTTTTTGGCTCTGTAAGCTTCTTTCTATTAGTAGTAAGTTCTTCCATCCTTACTATCAACTCAGCAAAATGGCCAGATAATTTATCATTACCACGAATCTGCCCAATTATATCATGGAAGATATTCTCTATAATTTCTATATTCTCTGGATCCTTGGCATTATAATCATTTAAGCGCTCAAGCTTTTCTTTTATCTCAGAAAGTGATAGCTGAAATGTATAATTAACCAGAAGAGAAAATACTGAAAATATCTCTTTACGCTTTACCAAGAACAAATAAATAGCTATAGAAGAGGCGATAATAGTTAATATGCCAGATAGAAAAGAGACCACATCAATAACAACGCTCAAAATTCCATCCTCCAGCACCACTGCGCCAAGCCATTATTCCTCTATCAACCCAGCCGAGACGCCATCATTTTCGAAGGTGCCATTCGGAAGTGCCTCCCAATGGCCACTATACCTCATCACCCCGGAATGCCAAGAAACCTACACGACCTGACCGATCGATAATCGAGGTCATGGCAATGAATGCGAGAAGTACGCCCTCCTGAAAAACAGACAGGCATCGATCATCAAAACAAAACGATTGGATAGTGCGAAAATGAAAAGGTAGGATGCTCGACACAGCGCACCACTTAGGTGTACCTAACCGCTGTCACACTTCGAGATTTTTGACGCGAAAATCCTTGTAGAATCAAGGACTTAGAGAATGGAGGCAACCCCACCAGCCACACCCCG
>NZ_ALJC01000112.1 GCF_000282975.1 Pseudomonas psychrophila HA-4 | reverse complement strand
CCTTTGACTTTAATGCTTGGCGCCCTCAACTTTGTGGGTGGCGAGCGAGGTGTTGCATTTACATTGAGTGCTGCCACGGGAGTGATGGCCTTGCGCAGTGACCCAACACCAGAGTTGGACAATACACAGCGCTATCCATTGGGCGGTCAAGAATGTTCAATTTTCTTACAGCCTGGAATCAAACGATGAGTGTTCCAGCTGCAGGTACCAGCAAGAAGGGTGTATTTTCGCAGCAAGATTATCTAGCGCCGCTTCCAATTCCAACTGGAGAGAAACCAGTCGATGTTCTAAATACAATCTGGCGTAAGAACGAAATTTTTATTGATGTTGGTAGTTATAATATTGGATCCGCCATGATGATTTTGTGGCCTATGATTGTTATGTTTATGTCTATTGCCTACATTACTGATGATATAAGTAATTTTCTATTGGGCGCTTGCATCATGGTTATACCTCTTTTGATGTTCATTCATATGCTCTACCGCCCAGTACCCTTACCCATCCGCTTTAACCGCCAACGCCGCGAAGTCTGTGTTCCCCGTGAAAATGGCGAGTATTGGATTGTGCCATGGGAAACGGTCACTGCTGCTGCAGCTCAGAGTTCGTCAGTCAGTCAAGGGGGTCGAAATACTTCGGGCATGTTGTTTATAAGCTTCGATAATCCAGACCCTCATGCAGATGACGACAATAAACACTTGTATTGGGGTTTTAACTGCGGGGGGAATGAAACCGCAATGTCATTGTGGGAGTGCATGCGAAGTTATATGGAAATCGGCCCGCATGTATTACCTCAAAGCAACGATTTTGAAGGCGGTCGTGACAATCTGAAAGGGCGAGGAATTGTGTGGGGGATTTGTTGCGTATGCGCTGATGGTATTTGGCAGCACTTACGCGACGGTGATTTTTTAAAAGCAGCGTGGTTATTGATAGGTATAGTTTTTTTTGGTGCTCCAGTCGCAATTATGCTCCAAACCTGGAAACTATCCCCACCGCCCACCCTCGATCACCCCGACATCATCGAGTGGTCAAAACCCCTCCCACCCGAGCAATGGGCCAAACGCTCCCCAGAGCTTGAACTCGCTATCGCCGCCCGCGAAGCGGAACTGGCAGCCGGCGCACATTAACCTCAACTCCACGCTCACAAAAAAGGCGGTTATCTCTCGATAGCCGCCTTATCTAAAACCCGCTGTAAAAATGACTCAGCCAGCTTGAATACAAGTGCTCCACAACCCCCACATTCAGTTGAGAGTTGCGCGCTTACAGAGCTTTGACAATCGCATCTATCGTGCTCTGCAAGTCAGCTACCGGATCCGCACCTTCAGCATTCACTACCACGAGTTGGCTGCCGCCTTCAGTAATGGCGGCTTTCAATTCTGGCGAGGGTTCGCGATGGTCCAGCACCAGCGCTACATCATTGTCTTTGAGTGTTTGCGTCAGGGCTTTCAAGGCGTCTGGTGTCCAGGGCTCGTCGCCTTTGTGCGCCACGTCTAGCCGTTCCAGGTTTAATCCGCTGATCAAGTAGTCGAGTCGATCCGAGACACTCACCACGCTCACGTTATCGGCCTTGGCCAGCTGTGCTTCGCTGTCGGCGCTGAGTTTGAGCAGGCGCTGTTTCAGCGAGGCCAGGTTGGCTTCAATCTTCGGTTTTGCCGCCGGTGCCAAGCGCACCAGGTCTGCTGCGATCACGTCGGCCATGCGCCCCATGTTGTTGCTGGCCAGCCACGGTTGGCTGTTCAGGCCGTCACTGTGTACGCCGGGTTGCACGGCAATGCCCGGCAAGCTGCCGTCCACGGGGCGTGCTGCGTCGACTTCAACAATGCGAATGTTGCTGCGCCGCGCCATCGGGTACAGCGGGTCGTCGCTCCACAGCGAGCGCACACCTACCACCGCATCGGCGTTTTCGGCCAGTTTTTGCAGCGCCGGGGCGCCGCGTCCGCTGAAGTAGGCACTTTGTCGGCTGCCGGGCAGGTTGGCGGCGGCAGCGCGTTCCAGGGTCACGCCAGTGTCTTTGAGCAGTAAATCGCTCAAGCCGTAGGTGATCGGCAAGCTGGCGAGAATGCGCACCGGCTGTGTGTTGGGAGTGGCCGCCAGCAGCGGGGTGCTGAGCAGGCCAGTGATGGCAATTGCCAGGGTCAGTGTGCGCAGAGTGAGCATTTATCCAATATTCCCTTTCAGGCTAGGCACCACACCACGGGCAATGGCGGCCAGGGCGAAGGCGATACCGGCTACCAGTATGATCGCGGCGCCGGACGGAATCGGTAGGTCGAAGACGATGGGCAGCAAGATCCCGCACAGGGTGCTAATCGTGGCGATTAGCACCGAAATCCAGAAAAAGCCCTTTAGCGACTGGCTCAGCAAACGCGCCGCCGCCGCCGGGATCACCAGCAGTGCGCCGACCAGAATGGCGCCAATCACCTTGACCGCCGCGACGGTGATCAGTGTCACCAGAATCACAAACAGGTAGTCCAGTGTTTTCACTGCCACGCCGCGTACGGCGGCCAGTTGCGGGTTGAAGCTGGCGAGCATGATGCGGTTGTACAGCGGCAAGCTGAGGCCCAGCACCAGTGCGCCGACAATCGCCAGCACTAGCAAATCGTTGCCATTGACGGTCAATACGGAGCCGAACAGTACGTTTTCAAGAATGTGCACGTTGATCTTGCCCGCCAGTACCAGCAACAGGCTGGCACCCAAGGCAAGCGACACTGAGAGGAAGACGCCGATCAGGGTATCGGGCGCCAAACCGGTGCGATTGCGCAGGTAATTAAGCGAAATCCCGAACAGCAGGCAATAACCGAACAGGCTGCCATACGGCCCGGTGTAGGGTTCACCAAGTAAAATGCCGATGGCCACGCCCGTCAGGGCTGCGTGACCCACTGCTTCGGAAAAGAACGCGAAACGTTTGACCACCACTAAGGTACCGAGCCCGCCCAATACCGGGCCGATCAGCAGGCCTGCCAGCAGCGCGTTGACCACAAAACCGTAGGCCAGCACTTCGGGCAGATACCCGGCCGTGGCCCAGCCCTGAACCATCAAACGGAAGGCTTCATAGCTCATGGCTGGGTGCTCCCGGTGGCTTTGGGATGGGTCGAAAACAGCGTCAGTAAGCGTTCCGGGCTAAGGGTTTGTTCAGGCGGGCCATCAAACAGAATCTGCCGATTGAGCCCGGTCACTCGCTCGGCCAAGCGTTTAACGGCCGCTAGATCGTGCTCGATCCAGACCACCGTGACCCCGTCTTGACGCCATTCATTGAGCAGGCGTTCAAACACCTGCGCACCGGCTTCGTCCAGCGCAGACATGGGTTCATCCAGCACCAGCAATTGCGGGGCCGGGATCAGCCCTTGGGCCAACAGCACACGCTGGCGTTCACCGCCCGACAACGCGCCCATGCGCCGTTTGCGTTTGTCTTGCATGCCCACCCGTTCTAGCGCTTCGCCAATCTGCCCAGCGACCTTGCGCGACAGGCCCATAAAGGCCGGGCGCCGCTGGCACATGGCGGCCATAAAATCGTCCACGGTCATGGGTAAGCCCCGGTCAAATTCCAGGGCTTGCGGCACATAACCGATCAGCCCTGGCTCGCTGGCCCAGTTGAGGCGTAATTGGCCTTGATGCGGCATTTGCCCGAGCAAGGTTTTGATCAGCGAACTTTTGCCGCCGCCATTGGGGCCGACCAGCGCATGCACACTGCCTGCTCGAATGCTAAAACTGACGCGGTCCAGAATGGCGGTGCGGCCCAGGGTCAGCGACACCTGATCAAACTCGACACCGGGCCCGGTTGCCCGCACGACGATGTGTTCTGCCGCCGTCATGCTCCCGACTCCTGAATGGCCCTGACCACTGTGTTGAGGTTGTTGGTCATTTCTTTTTCGTACTTGTCGGCGGTGTAGTCGCCATATGAAATGTGCGAGAGCGGGTACAGCTTGACCCCGGACTCGCGCTGGATGGTGTCAACGTAAGTGGACGGGAAGTCCATCTCCGAGAAGATCACTTTCACATCCAATGCGCGCAGTTGGTCGATGGTTTTTTTCAACTGGCTAGGGCTGGGCTCAATACCGTGCGCAGGTTCCACCACGGCGGTGACTTCGAGGCCGAATTCCCGCAGCAAATAGTCATAGGCCGCGTGTACCGTGGCCACGCGCAGGTCGGGGTTGGGTGCCTGAGTCAGTTTGGCCAGGGCATCGGCGCGCATCTGGCGCAGACGCTTGCCGTAGGCGCGGGCATTGGCGGTGTAGGTTTTGGCGTTGACCGGGTCGAGTTTGCCCAGCTCGCGGGCGATGTTATTGACCTGGGCAATCGAGGCGCTGATCGACAAAAAGGTGTGCGGGTTGACCACCTTGCCTGCGCCACGCGCGGCGGTGCCGGTGGCGGCCAGCAGGGGCACGTTTTCATTAGCTTCGATCACCGGGACGTTCGGCTTTTCACTGGCTTCGATCATCTTGTCGGCGAAATCATCATGACCGACCCCATTGAGGACGATCACATCCAGGGTGCCGATGCGCTTGATGTCTTCAGCGCGTGGTTCGTAGGCATGCGGGTTAAAGCCTGCCGGAATCAGCGGCACGACCTCGGCCTTGTCGCCAACAATATTGGCCACGTAGCTGTAATACGGATGCAGGGTGATGCCAATGCGCAACGGCTTGGCCAGTGGGGCCGGGGTGTCAGCCTGCGCCAGTGGCGAAAGGCAAACAGCCAACAGACCTGCCAGCAGCAAGGTGCGACGGCGCAAAACAGATGAAATGGACATGGCGAGCAGTCTTCTCTCAGGTA
The DNA here is from genome assembly GCF_000282975.1 of Pseudomonas psychrophila HA-4. Lineage (GTDB taxonomy): Bacteria > Pseudomonadota > Gammaproteobacteria > Pseudomonadales > Pseudomonadaceae > Aquipseudomonas > Aquipseudomonas psychrophila_A. The sequence continues at coordinate 6,915 of NZ_ALJC01000112.1, read as the reverse complement.
AAGCGGTGGGTTCAGTGCCGATGCTGGCGAGTCACCCCAGCATCGAATTGCGCGATCACTTGCTGCCAACCGGCTTGATTCAGCGCAGCATCGCTAAAGTCGGTAGGAGCGCTGACAGGGCTGTTGCGGTTGAGCCATACATCGGGCTGCGCGCTGATGCGCATTAAAAAAGAGCCCGCTACCTCAGGCTTTGGGCTCACGCCCACGTACGCCTGTTCGCCCAATAACTGCCACACATGGTTGCCACGGCTGACCGAACTGGCGTCGCTGGCAAAGGGCGCAAAGCCCTCTTCGGCCAACTGCTCGGGCTGGGGCAGGGCGCTGGTCTCTTCGCGCAGCAGTTGGATCTCGTCGAGCGTGACCCGCAAATCGGCATAAATGCCTTGCTCGGCGGCATTCAAGTCGCGCCGTGCATCCAGTTGGTGGGCCGCAACCGAGGTGGTTTCTTGCGACTCATGACGCCAAGCCACCACCGAGCCTGCCACGCACAGAATCAGCAGGCACAACAGCAGCACATACAGGGTTTCATGCCCGGCTCCGGCCGGGCGCACGACTTGAGTACTCATGGGGCCTCGATGTCGGCTTGGTCGATTTCAACGATGTGGCCGGGGCCTGCGTCAAACAACACGTAAAACTCAGCAGCAGGGCGGTTGAACGTCAGGGTTGAATCCGCCCCTAGCTTGCCTGGCACCAAAATGGTTTCGTCGTAGCCGATCACATCAAGCGTCACGCCGGGTGCGCCGCTGCCATCAGAGAACCCGCCGGTGCAACGGATCTGTCCGTCTTCGATTTCTTTGCACTCACACATTGGGTTGTGGGCCATGGCTTGCCCGCCAAAGCCCAACAAGACCACGGTGATTGCAAGGCGCATAGGGTGTTTGAATAGGCGCGAACTCATCGTTTGCCTCCTTGTTGAGCCAGCCAGGCGATGGTTGCCGGTGACGCTTCGCTCAGGGGAATGGATGCCTGATGCATCGAGCCGTCCCACCCTTCAAGGGTGATCCACAGCTCGGCATCGGCTTTGGTACGTTCCGGGATCGGCAGCGTGGCGCCCATACGGTAGGGGGTGCCGAAGAAAATCACCCCGGCGGCGCGCAAGCTGCGGGGTTTGCCGATGCGTAAATAAGTGGCCTTGACCTCATCGATGCAGGTCTTGCACAGCGCCGCGTTAAAGCTCTTCATGTAGCCTGCCGGGCCGTCGGGGCGCGGGGCTTCGTTGCGCAGCTCAGCCAGTTGCAGGCTCCATGGGCCGACTTGCACCGTGCCGATTTCACGCTCGCCCAGGCCGCTGTCGCCGCGAAAAAGCGACGCATCGGCAAAGTACTTGGGCATAAACGCCAGCGGCACCAGCAACAGCAAAATATTGATGTGAAAACGCCATTTGAGCCACCAGCGACCCAGTGCGGAAGAAGGCTGTACTGCCGCTGCCTTACTCATACATTGGCCTCCTCGGGCTGAGTGCTGCGCGCCGTGACGGTCTGGGTGTTGACTGGCACACGGGCAGGCTTATTGCTGCGTTTAAGGGCGTTGGCCGTGGCCAGCGCGGTGCGTTTGGTCCAGATCAGCAAGCCGCTCAGCACCATCATGCTCAGTACCAGGCCGAAGAAAAACCAGATCAGCTTGACCCACAGCCCGCCAAAATCACCGGTGTGCAGCGGCCGCATGGATTCGGTCACCAACTCCAGCCCCGAGCGATCGGCAATCATTCGGGAACCTTCAATGACGCCGTTGTACGGGTTGATATCAGCGGTCTGGAACAGCAGCGGGTACCAGCCCGGCCCGCCCACTTCGATGTGCCCGTAAGCATTGCTCGGCAGGCTGACAAAGCTGGCTTCAAGCCCGGGGATTTTCTCGGCGGCAATTTTCACCGCCTGATCGAGGCTAATCTGCGGTGCCGGAGTGCCGTCCGGCATGATCGGTACATCCGCGCGGGCTACCACAGGCGGGTTACCCGTGGTCGAGATTGAAATCTGGTTATCGAACATAAAGGCCTGAATCAAAAACCACAGACCCGTGATGGAAATCACCGCGATAAACCAGATCGACCACACCCCGCACAAACGATGGAAGTCGCCCCAAAAAATCCGCGCGCCGTGGTTAAAGCGCAGGTTGGGTTTAAAGAAGCCTTTCCAGAATTTCTTGTAGACCACCAGCCCGGTAATCAACGAGCCCAGCAATGGCAGCCCGAGAAATGACACCAAGTACCAACCCCAGCTGTAGCCATTGGTGAACGGCACCAGCCACCAGCCATGCAGGGCACGGGTAAATTGCTGAAAGTTAAAGCTTGGGCTTTCACCCTGAATGGCTCCGGTGTAGGGGTTGATATACAGCGACGGCGAGCGACCGTCCGAGTACACCACGCTGGCGACCAAGGCAAAGTGCGACTCGTCCGGGCGGCTAATCGACTGCACCGCCAACGCCGGTTCGGCCTTGTGAATGGCAGTCAGCACCTGCTCATACGTGAGCAACGGAGCGTCATCCGACGGCTGCGTGGCGCGGGCTTCAGGAGTCGCCAGCCACACAATCTCCTGGCTGACCACAGCCAATGTGCCGGTGACACAGACAATCAATACGAAGAACCAGATCGGCAGCGTTAACCAGCTGTGGACCAGGAACCAGAGCTTGGAGCGGGATTTTTTGGACATGGGGGACGACAGACTCACGGCTTAGCAGGTGTGTAATCGCGATTGAGAATGCGATTGCTATCCATGTAGGACGTATGAGATGTCGAAAACCCGAAGATTGAGTTGTAAAAAAATGTTACCTCGAAGGGGTTGGCAGTCTTAATGCCAGGATTGTTCTTTAAAGACGCGCAGCGCCCTCAAGAATTTACGCCTTATCCCTTGCGCGGTAATGCTCAGCGCATCACCTCATTGAGGTGCTCGAAACTCAGGTTGTGCTGCATGAAATCCAGCCCATCCGGCTGTTCAAGCCCTTGCAGCACCGTTGAAATCTGTGCGTAAGCGGCTCGAAACAAAGCGCTGCCTAGGCTGACCCGGCGCACGCTTGCGGCCTTGAGTTGCTCAATGCTCATGCCCGGCACTGGCAGCACATTCAAAGGCTTGGTCAGCATGCTTTGAACCGTCCTCACGTCTTCAATCGACCGCAGGCCCGGCGCAAACAAGCAATCGGCGCCAGCTTGCTCAAAAGCACGCAGGCGAGTGATGACCTCGCTCAACGAGTAGTCATCTGTGCCGAGCAGGTAATCTGTTCTGGCCGTGACAATGAAGTTGCGATCAAGCCGATGAGCTGCCTCGCAAGCGGCCTGCACCCGATCACAGGCTTCATCTCGGCCATAGAACACGGGCTTGTTCGCATCTTTATAGTTGGCGATGTCCTCGATAGAGGCGCCAGCACAGCCGATGTCAACGGCGCGTCTGAAGGTGTGCTCAACGCCTTTAAGGCTGTCCGCCAAGCCATTTTCAAGGTCTGCACTGACCGCAATATCGACCGCGCGAACGATACGCTCAATGCTGGCGAACCTGCTTTCGTTGTCCATCTGTGCCGAAGAGTCTCGAAAGCCCTGGGCATAAGCGATACCCGCGCTCGTGGTACCGATGCTGGAATACCCCAAGTGCTGAATCAACCGTGCGCTGCCTTCACACCACGCATTAGGCATGACAAACAGACTGTCGCGAGCGTGCAGGTCTTTGAATTGCTGGCGTGAGTTCAATGAATGGCTTCTTTCAATAGATGAGGTGCTCTCAATCTAGCTGGAATCTATGGCGTTGTCGCAGGCCTACTCCAGTGACCGCCCCAATTTCCAATACCCCATCAACGTCAGCCCCTTGCGGTCCATCCCGCACTCATTGATGAAAAACCGCCGAATATCCATCACCGCCGCAGACTCTCCAGCAACCCAGGCGTAGAACTCGCTCTGCTTGGCGCTGGCCAGTTCCCACAGGCGCTGGCTGTCCAGGTCCAGCTCTTCAAGTGTGGTGGTACTGCGGACGTGACTGCGCATAGGCGGCAGGCTCGCTAGTTCGCGCGCGGCAAGCATCATGCCTTCGCCATGCCGTTTGTGCAGGGTGGCACGCGGCAGCCAGTGGACTTTGGCATGTAGGCCGTACACCAACGCCAAGCAATCTGACTCTTCCGGGACTTCGATAAAAGCCTGCACCTGCGGGCTGTCGGGGTGAGTGGCGAGTTGTTCAAGAATGCCGGCAATCGCTGGCAGGGCGGTTTCGTCGCCGATCAACAGCACGTTGCGCATGCCTTGCGGCGGCAGCCATTCATAGCCGCCGGGGTCTGCGTGGTAAGCCGCATTGGGGGCGACGATCTGCAACGGGTCCCCGATGTTGGCGCGTACTGCCCAGCGCGAGGCGGGACCGGTTTCTCCGTGCAGTACAAAGTCGATGTCTAGTTCGCCGACGTCGGGGCGCAAGTCCCGAATGGTGTACGTGCGCATCGGCGGCGTGTGTTCGGGGGCGAGGTTGCGGCGGGCGGCTTGCCAATCGCCGTATTTGGGCAAATTGGGCGTGGCACCGTTGGCGCTGGGGAAGAACAGCTTGACCCGCTGATCGGGTGCCAGTGTGCGCATCAGCGCCACATCCTTGCCGCTGAACACAAAACGCATCAACGAAGGGCTCAAGGCAATGCGTTGCTTGAGTTGAATATCGAACAGTTGATACCCGGTTGGTTTACTGAGTCGTTTGCGCAGGTTCTGAACCAGCGTGGCAGTGGCAGACATAAGCAGTACCCATCAATGAGCAGGAGTCATCCGATAGAACGAAGCGTGGGATAGGTAATTTAGGTGTGCAGTCAGCTAATTTCGTAGCAGTTGCCGAGCCTGCGAGGCTACGTCCGATTGCGAAGCGATCGTAAAGCCTAAATGCAAGGTTTAACTGACAGACCGCAGTGCTTAATTTTCCCCCCGGTTTATCCGTTCCGTAGGGATAGCCGAGCCAACGCTCGTTAGCCAACGTGTACGGAAGAAGTCAGATGAATGCTGAGAAGTCCCTCAAACTTGCCCGCCGGTTCATCGAATTACCGCTCCAAAAGCGTCGGTTATTCCTCGACGGTCTGCGTGCTGAAGGGATCGACTTTTCACAGTTTCCGATTCCGGCCGATGTGCCTCAGGCTGACCGCCAGGCGTTGTCTTACGCACAACGGCGCATGTGGTTTTTATGGCAACTCGATCCGCACAGCGGCGCTTATAACTTGCCCGGCGCTGTGCGCCTAACCGGCACCCTGAACATTGACGCACTGCAGCAGGCGTTTGCCCATGTGGTGCAGCGCCACGAAACCCTGCGCACGGTGTTCCGCCAGAGCGCCGATGACAGCCTTGAGCAAGTCGGCCACACCACACCGCTGGCGGTCGAGCAGGTGGATTTGACCCTGCTGCCCGCTCTCGATCGCGAACAGGCGGTGGCCGCCGAGGCGCAGCAGCAGTCACTGCAACCTTTCGATCTGGCCACTGGCCCGCTATTGCGCATCAAGCTGCTCACGCTTGGCGCCGCTGATCATGTGTTGCTGCTGACCTTGCACCACATCGTCTCGGACGGCTGGTCGATGAACGTGTTGATCGATGAATTTATCCGCAGCTATGACGCCTTCGAGCGCAACCAACAACCGCAACTGCCCGCGCTGGCGATTCAGTACAGCGACTACGCACTGTGGCAACGTCGCTGGCTGGAAGCTGGGGAACACGCGCGGCAACTGGAATACTGGCACGCCAAATTGGGTGACGAGCACCCGGTGATGGCGTTGCCCACCGATTACCCGCGCCCAGCGATGCCCAGTTATCGCGGCACGCGCCATGAGTTCGCGGTCGCCCCGCAATTGGTTGAGCAGCTAAGAAGCCTGGCGCAACGGCACAATGTCACGCTGTTTATGCTGCTGTTGGGCGCGTTCAATATCCTGTTGCACCGCTACAGCGGGCAAAACGATCTGCGGGTCGGGGTGCCGATTGCCAATCGCAATCGCCGCGAAGTCGAAGGCCTGATCGGTTTTTTCGTCAACACCCAGGTGTTGCGCACACAACTGAGCGCGCAAACCACGGTGGCCGAGCTGCTGGACGCGATCAAAGAGACCGCGCTCGGGGCACAGGCGCATCAAGAGCTGCCGTTCGAGCAACTGGTTGAAGCCCTGAAACTTGAGCGCAACCTTAGCCATAACCCGCTGTTTCAGGTGATGTACAACCACCAGCCCAACGTCGCAGACATTGAGGCGGTGAAAACCGCGTCAGGCCTGCAATTAGGCCTGATCGAGTGGGAAGGGCGCACCACCCAGTTCGACTTGAGTCTGGACACCTACGAAAAATCTGGCCGCCTGCACGCCGCGCTGACCTATGCCAATGACCTGTTTGATGGCGCAACCATCACCCGCATGGCGCGGCACTGGAGCAACCTGCTACGGGCTTTGGTCGAGAACCCTGAGCGGCGCATTGGCGAGCTGCCGATGCTGGATGCCAGTGAAGTCCAGACCCAAGTACACGACTGGAACCGCACCCACGCTGAGTACCCGATCCACACCTGTTTGCAGCAATTGATTGAAGCCCAGGTCGAGCGCACACCCAACGCCACAGCCGTGGTGTTTGACGCGCAGTCCATGACCTACAGGCAACTCAATACCCGCGCTAACCAATTGGCCCATCGACTGCGCGAGCAGGGCGTGGGCCCGGATGTGCTGGTCGGGGTCGCGGCCGAGCGCTCATTAGAGATGGTGATTGGCCTGCTGGCGACGCTAAAGGCGGGCGGCGCCTATGTGCCGCTCGACCCTGAATACCCCGCCGAACGTTTGAGCTACATGATCGAAGACAGCGGCATTCAGTTGTTGCTAACGCAGGCGCATGTGCAGGCAGGTCTGCCGCTGCCCGAGCGTTTGCCGGTGATGTGTCTGGAACCCATTACGGTAGGAGCGAGCTTGCCTCGCGATCTTTTAAACGATCAAAAGATCGCGAGACAAGCTCGCTCC
>NZ_ALJC01000111.1 GCF_000282975.1 Pseudomonas psychrophila HA-4 | reverse complement strand
TTCGAATCTCTCCTTCACCGCCACATTAAGTAAACACAAACCCCTGATTTTCCTAGAGAAAGTCGGGGGTTTGTGGTTTCTGGCGTGTGGAAAAAGGGCGATATGGGAACATCCACAAGAGTCCGCAATCCACGGTTATGGTTTTTGCAGATGACTCGAAAGTATCCTTCGCGCAAACGCCACAGGCTTTCTAAGGGGTCGATACCACCACGTGAAAATCAGGCAGGCTTGTTATTCACGTGAACTTCAATTTGTCGTATCAACCAACACATTCCAGACGCAGTCAGCGCGTTCATTTGCCATATACCTTCCCTCTGATAAATCACTGACTAAACAATTTAGTCAGCTGTTTTGTAGCGAACATTTAGATTTATTACTGTGGAGTCGGGCCACCGTTAGGTGGATGGCATCGCGTCGCTGTGGTCTCAAAGCAGTGATTTGTACCGAGCCCGGCCCAGATCCAAATCACGCAAGAACGCTTCGGATCATCAGGTGATGTCTCTTCATCTGGTTTGTGGGGCATTGGGCTGTGACGTAAGCGCAGTCTACGGACACAAAATCAGGCAATTCGTACGACGTTTCCCTTCCTATCTCGCGAAACTTCCTAGAAAATCCCGCGCGCTTGCGTTGGTCTACATCGGCCTCTAGTCTCGGCCTACTGCTGCAAAATCAGCGGTCGGGTTTAGTAGCTCGGTTTAGTACACGGCGCAAAACGCCACCTTCGCAGAGGCGTTTTTTTCGGCCTCCGTTTTATGGTGGCCGTGCGCAGGGCACCCTTGTGGTGCGCCGGGTTTTCCGTGTACTCCGGTCTACTAACCTGCGCATGGCTGCCACCCATTCGTTTAGTAGCGAAAGGTGACAGCTCCTTGAGTAAATACGGAGTTGTACCCATGAAAAAGATTGTTCCCGATCCCCCCGCTTTACCCCTGCAAGATGCTGCTCAGTGCAATTCACTGTCGCTTGACCGTGCCGCCACGGATCGTGCGCTCGATTACTACCTGCAAAGTCATTTACCTGCTCGCCCTATGAGCACGGTGCTGTATGCCATCTCGGACAGTGTCAATTTAGAAGCGGCTTTGGCCCAAGCGTCAGACTTGTTGCGCTGCGCGGGTGCTTCGGCGAGTGAGGTGGGGAATGGCTTAAACGGGCAGCAGCGCGATCTGGTGCTGTCGGTGGCGCATTTGGTCGAGTTGGCCAAGGCGTATGTCGATAAGTCGCTGGACGGTATGGCGACGCACTAAGCAGCACGCGCTTGCTTGGCGACAGGCGCGTCATTTCTATGCTTGCAGCAGTTGTTTTAAGAGCCCATCACGAATTACGTCGATCTCCTCCTGCGTTAACCCCAATACTTCCCGCTGTTTATACCGAACCATTGGGGCATTGGCCTCGGCACGGTCTTTCAACCCGTATTGATGCACCCGCGCGATCCGCGCCACTCGCCCGGTAAACCCGACGGTGATGGATTGGCCGTCACCTTTGGCATTGAGGTAACGGGCCTTTGGCATTTTTTGGAACAATTTGGCCTGTCGCTTAATGCGCCCTGTTTTTGCGCGCAGTTCTCTGGGCTTACGTGCCGCAAACGGGCTGCCGTCCGGGTTACGCTGCTGTTTAACCCGCTGTTGTTGGCTGCGGCGCAGTTGTTGGGCCAAGGTACGGGTTAGTTTGCTGCGGGCGGCGGGTTGCAGTTGTTGTAGCAGCACGCTGGCCCAGTCTTCCAGTGCGTCGAGGTCATTGGCCATTGGGCACGGTCCATTCGCCGTCGAGCCCTAGGTTGCCGGGGCGCCATGCGGGGTCCAGGTAGTCAGCCACCCGTTGCGGTTCGCCGGGGTGTTTGAGGGTGGTGTTGCCGTCTGCGTCTCGCCCCACGACCACGCGTTCGGTCAGCGGCAGGCGAATGCTTAAATCCACTTTGCTGTTGTCCAGTATGTCGGCCTCAAATTTGATGCCTTGGGCGGATTTGTCGAGGTTTTCGAGCAGTTCGGATTGGTTGACGCTGAGCCAGCCGAGCAGCGGCAGCATGACGCTGTCGGGGTGGCCCGCGTAGTCGGTGAGGATGAGTTGTAGGTCAAAGCTGTATTCAAATGACAGGCTGGCGGCAGCGGTGCAGCGCACTTTGCCGTTGTCGATAAAGATCAATAGCCGGTCGGGGTTGTGTTTGAGTTCGCCGACGGTGCTCAGCAAGTGAGCGCGCAGGTGGTCGGGCTTGTTCATGGCGTGGCCTGCTGTTGGTTAATGATCATGTCGACTTGTGCCGCGCATTGCGCCCAGGCAGCTTCTATTCGCTCTTGGTCGGTGAGCAGTTCGCCGTTACTGCTCGGCCCGGTCGCGGGCAGTTGGCAGGGCACCACGGCCGGACAACCATTGACGATAAGCGTCGGCGCCGGTGAGGGCGGGACGGTCGCGCAACCGACGAGCAACATCAGGCAAAGGCTGGGCAGCCCAATCACGTAAGGACGAGTTTTCAATTTTGAGTCCCTCTATCTGTTGTTCGCGCCGGGCCAGCCCTTGGCGCAGTTGGTCGTGTAGGCTGCGAAGTTGGCTTTGTGCGGCACGCTCCTGATTCAGGGCGTCACGCAGGGTGGTGGCGTTGGCCTGATGGCGGGCGGCATTTTCACGGGCTGTTTGGGTGTTTTTTTGCGCGAGCGCCGTGGCCTGTTTGGCGACGGCGATACGCTGCTGCTGGCCCCAGATAAACAACGCCAATGCGCCGAGCAGGGCAAGCCCGTACAGCGTCTGGCGCAAGGTGCTCACGCGCGGTACCAGCCCAATTGGTTCATGCTGGCCACATCCAGGTGTTCGACCGGGCCACGAATAATGATGACCCGAGCATCGGGTTGTACATGCCGCAGGGCGTCTATCAGGTCGTGCATGTCTTCGGTTTCGGTGGTGTAGGGCACCACCAGCAGGTCGCCGTCTTGCACGCGCAGCGCGCAGATTTCGTCGAGGTCGATCATGCCGACACCGCCGAACCGCAACCGCAGTTAGCATGCCGTTCAAACGCCCGTTGCAACTTGATGTCGTACAGGTTGCGTTGGTAATTGGGGCCGTTGTAACGCTTGGCGAACTCGGCCCATTTGCGAGCTTTGAGAGCTTTGTGCAGCAGCGGATCGGTGTGGATAAAACGCACAAAGGCGTCGAATTGCTGCGATTCGTCGGCGCTCATGGCAGCGACAAAGGCTTGCACGTTGGCATAGCTCAGGCGTTGCCAGTGAAAACCCATGATCTGGAACGCGCCCCATGAGGCGGACTCAAGGGCTGCGTTGTCGTCGATCAGGCGTGCGTGGCTCAAACGTTGGTGTTCGGCGCTGCCGCCGGCATAACCGCCGGGTTTGGGGTTGACGATGGCCGGGTTGAGGGTCGCCAGTTCATCGGCAAACTGTTGCAGGTGGGCCACGTCGTCGCTTGCATGGCGAGGGGTGGCCAACTGGCGGTGCATGATGTGCCGTTCGAACAGGATCACCGGCTTGCCGTTATCGAGAAAGCCCTTGCCGTTAGCTTCCACTTCGTTGACCGCGTAGACACTGGCCAGCGGTACGTCGAGACGTTGGGCGGCGTTGATCAGGTCATGATTTTTCAGCAGTTGCCGGCAATCATTGCCGGCCAGATTGGCGAGGGTGGCGCTGTTGGCGATGCCATCGGCTACAAGCCCCGCTTTGAGCTGGTAGTCGCGCACTTGTGCTTCGGTAGCGTCGCCGTAGTCGCCGTCGGTATTAAGCTTGGCGCCGTGTTGGTTGAGGCTTTTTTGCAGGCTGCGGACCGCGTGAGAGCGGTCGCCGTGGCGTAGAGGGTTCATGGTTGTTCTGCCTTGTGAATGAAGAGTTTTTTGGCCGCCGCGCGGGTGCCTTCCACGCCCAGTAGGCCGATGACACCGCCAAAAAAGGGCGCGGTGGTGAGGGGGACGCCGATCAAGGCCAAGCCGTGGCTGGCGGTCAGGGCCAAGGCGCCACACAGCGGTGCTTCTATGAGTACGCGGCGCAGGGTGCCGCCGCCGTACATCACTCGCAGGGCGGCGATGAACAAGGCCAAAGCGCCTGCGTAGAGCGTTGGCCAGTGTTGTTCAAGCCAGGTGGCGAACCAGGCCCAGGTGTCAGGACGTTCAGGCATGCGATGCACCTCGTTGTTCAGGCGACGGGGTCAGTCCCATAGGTTGACCCTGTGCCGTTGCGGGGCTGCGGGTTGGGCTTCGGGCAGGTTGATGAGGGTGCCGTGAGGCACAAACGGGCCGTGTTCGGCCAAACCGGGGTTGGCTACCAACACGGCCTCGGTCACGCCCGCTGTGCGCCCGTAATGACGCCAACACAGGGCGTCGACGGTGTCGTTTTGTTGGGCGTAAACCGGGGTAGTCATCAGATCAACTCCACGGTGCTGCGGTTGAGGCCCAGAAAGTCGCGCACTGCCCAGCGCAGGTCGCGGCGGTAGTCGTCGACGGTTGGGGTAAGGTCTTCGGCGTTGTTGTTGCCAGCCTTGGTGCTGTCGTAGCTGCGGTAGCGTTCGCAGACTTCGGCGCCGGTCGCGGCTTCAATCGCCCGGCGGTACAGGTGCACCAGCACCGATACGTTTTGCACCTGCTCGGCAGGCACATCGGTGAGTGTGCTGTAGCCTGCGAGCTGTTGCTGGGTGCGCCAGTCTTTGAGTTCGCGATTAAGGTTTATGGCGGCGGTAATGGTCGCGGTTTCCAGCCGGGCCGGGGTGACGCTGGCGTCGATGCGCAGGGTGGCGCGCAAGGCGTCCAGGTCGATGGAGGGCCAGAAGGGGTCGGTGTTGATATGGCCGCTGGGTGTGCTGCCGCTGGCTACAAATCCGCTCATGCGCAAGCTCTGTTATAGGTCGCCGGTGGTCGGGGCGTTACGGTTCAGGTTTGCTAAGCACTCTGGCCGTTCAGCCCCGAGCCGGCGGGGTGCGTGGGGACGCTCGGTTAGCCGCAGCCGCTCAATCGGCGGGTGCGGTGTGTTTTTTCAGCAGGCGTTCGGCGCCTTCCAAATCCTTTTTTCCGCCGCAGCCGTCGTGCAGCACAATCGCGCGTTTGAGCAGGTCTATACCGGCCTCAAGCTGGCCCGCTTGGCCGCGTGTGTCCGCCGTAATGCCGACCTGCGTGGCGCGCCCGGTGGCCAGGTAGAGCTTGGCGCGGGCCTGATCGGGCATGTCTTGGTCTTCGGTCATGTCGAGGGTGCGATACAGCACGCCGATGTCGAAGCTGTTGTCGCCAGCCTTTTGTGCCCTGAGGGCTGCGGTGGCGACTTCTTCGGCGACGAGGCAGCCGGTCGTGCGTTCGAAGCGATCCGGCATCACCAGTTTGTGTTTGAGCACGTAGGCCGCGAGATCCAGTGCCCCCGAGTAATCGCCTGCGTCGATACGCCAGACCATCACGGTGGTCATGACGTCGTCCTGGGCGCCGTTGCCAGCGGCCAGTACGCCTTCGACGTAGGGGATGTAGTCGGGCAGCAGCTGCAGTTTTAGCGCGGCCTTGCCTTCGTTGGACTGGATGGACTTGAGGCGCAGCCGGTCTTGCAGCAACTGGTTGAGTTGATGCTCGTAAGCGGTGGCGCCGGCCATTGACTGCCGGGGCGCAGTTTTGGCCGATTCCATGGCTGCACGGGCGCGGCGCTGGTGGGCTTGGGCAAGGCTAAGGGCCATGGTTTAAGCCTCGTTTTGTGGTTCTGGTTCAGGGGCAGGTTCGGGCTCAACGGTGTCGACTGGGGTGATGTTTTCGAGCAGACAACCCAGACCGTATTCCTCAACCACGTAGGCTTCATTCGACGATTCGAAGTTGCTGACGCGGTTCCACTCGGGTTCTTCTTTGAGGTAGCGGCGGCGGGCCGCTATTTGCCAGTACACCGACAGGTTGGCGAAGGTGGTGATGAGGATGGTGCCCTCGGGGATGTACGGCACTTCGTACAGCGGCAGCCCGCCGACACGGCGTTGCGAGATGATCAGGTCGCTGGCCAAGGTGTTGGTGGCGTCTTGTTCTTTGTTGACCAGGGCCAGGAATTTGTCGTGCACCAGCTCGCGCCCGGTGAGCACCACAAGCCCCGGATTGCGGCGATACCACGGGTCAAGCAATTGGATGGCGTCATACACCAGGGCGTCGATATTTTTGAAGTCGCCGTGCTTGCCAATGGTGATCATGCCGGCGTTCGCGCCTTCTTTGAGTACGCGGTCGGGCGCATGCAGGCGGTATTGCTCAAGCCAGCCGATGTTGACGTCTTCTAGCAGCGGGTTGGCCTCACGGTCGGTTTGCTCGGCGGCCGAGGTGCCATAAAACCCGATTTGGATGCGGTCAAGGGCTTGGCGCTGGGCGATGGCGTTGGACAAGCGGGTCTGGAAGTCGGGGAATTTGGCCCAGGCATCGAGCTGGCGGTAGCTGACAAAGGTGTCGAAGTCAGTCTGCTCGGCTTTGTATTTGTCGCTGGACAGGCTGCCGATGCTGCGAGGTTCACGCTTTTTGAGCGCGGTGTTGGTGCGGCTGGCCACGGTGCCACCGACCCCAAGGCCGACTTTTTCACCCTCTTGTTCGTCGACGCCGATGAGGTTGATTTTGGTCAGGAACTCGCTCGACTCCTGAATCTTGGTTTCCAGCCGCTGCTGAATGGTTGGGTCAACGTTGAAGGTGGCGTTGGCTGAGTCTACGTTGTTGAGCTTGGCGACTTGGTTGAGGTAGCCGGTGTAGAGCTTGCGTGTGTCGTTGCGCATGGGTGTCTCCGAGAGTGGGGTGGGCCGCTGGGTCAGAATTCAGCCAGGGCTTGGTTGCCACTGCCGGTGACCGGCGGGCGTTGGGTTTGTGTGTGGTCGTGGGTGTTGCCGAGCGTGGTTTTTAGCGCTGTCAGGTCGGCGCTCAGCTGCTGTACGTGGCTGTGCAGTTCGGTATGGGTTTGCTGGTAGGCGTTGAGCTGTTCGGCGAGGTCTCGGCCATGTTCGGCGATGGCTTCCACGGCTTGGCCGATGGCGCTGAATTCGCCGTCATCCTTGGCGTCTTTGCGTTTGAGCAGATCTTGTACCTTGCTGAACAGTTGGGCGCCGAGGCTGGGTTTTTCTTCGTATTCCTCAAATACCAACTCGGTCTCTTCGGCCACGGTGAACAGGTTGTCGGGGGACTGTTTGCGCGATTTGAGCGGGCTGGCATCGGGGTGTTGGGCGGAGAAGGCCAGCATTTCGGTGCCAAGACTGGCCGGGGTGTCGGTGACGCCCAAGCCCATCAAGTAGGCTTTTCCGGTGTCGGCGAACTTTTCGCGGATTTCGATGCTGGTGAAGATTTTCTGTTTGAGCTTATTGACCATGCTGACCAGATCGTCGGTGGGCTCGATCTGGGCAAACAGCGCGCGGACTTTTTTACCGTCGAGTTCGATGTCTTCGGCCTTGACCGCGAGGATGTCGCCGTACGCGCGAAACGGGGAGTCGGGCAAGGTGCCGCGAATGTGCTCCAGCCACACGCGGGCACCGTATTTGCTGCGGTCGTAGCTGGCGGCCATCTGGTCGATCCAGTCTCGCTCGATACGACGCCCGTCGGTGGTCGCGCCTTCGACGGCGACCCGGAACCATTTGCTGCGAAATTTTTTCATGCCGTGAGTCCTCAGTGCGGGGGCGCGTATCGGGTGCGAAGACGCGTTGCAATGAGGGGCATGTTCGGGACGCGCGCGCGTTGCGGCAACGAGGCGCCCTTGTAGGGCCGAGAGGTACAAGGGGGCGGGCTATAGAGTCGCGGGCGCGGGCTGCAGCATCGCAGCCATGACTACGACTGCCTTGTTACCGATGGATGCGCGCCGCCAATCCAAGTTTTTGTACTGGATGGGGTGGCGTATCTGCGAGATCGCCGAGGCGACGGGCGAAAAAGAGAAGACGTTGCACAGCTGGAAGACCCGCGACGAGTGGGATCGCGCCGATAACGTCGAGCGCATCGGCGGGGCGCTGGAAGCCCGGTTGGTGCAGTTGATCCTCAAGGAGGGCAAGAGCAGCGGCGACTTTAAGGAAATTGACCTGCTGCACCGCCAGCTTGAGCGGCAAGCGCGAATTGTGCGTTACCAGGAGGGCGGTACTGAAACGGACCTGAACCCCAACTTGGCCAAGCGCAACAGTGAGCCGAAGAAGAAAGCGGTCAAAAACGAGATCAGCGAAGACCAGATCGAGCTGCTGCGCGAGGCGTTTATTGATGGCTGTTTTGATTACCAGAAAGACTGGTACCGGGCGGGTAATCAACGCACGCGCGTGATTCTCAAAAGTCGGCAGATCGGGGCCACTTACTACTTTGCCCGTGAGGCGTTTCTCGATGCGCTGGACACGGGGCGTAATCAGATTTTTCTGTCGGCTTCCAAGAATCAGGCGTACCTGTTTCGGGGGTACATTCTGGCGTTTGTGCGTGAGGTGTGCGGCGTTGAGCTGACGGGGGATCCGATTGTATTGCCCAATGGTGCCGAGCTGTTTTTTCTGGGTACCAATGCCCGAACCGCTCAGGGCTACCACGGCAATTTCTACTTTGATGAGTTCTTTTGGACGTTCAAGTTTGAAGAGCTGAATAAGGTTGCTTCGGGCATGGCGCTGCACAAAAAATGGCGCAAGACCTACTTTTCGACGCCGTCCAGCATGGCCCATGAGGCGTACACCTTCTGGACGGGCGAGCGCTTTAACAAGGGCAAACCTGCCGCGCAACACACCAAGGTCGACGTGTCTCACGGGCGTCTGCAACAGGGGCGTTTTTGTGAGGATCGGTTGTGGCGGCAGATCGTCACCATTCTCGATGCGGAGCGGGGTGGTTGTGACCTGTTCGACATCGAAGAAATACGCCGCGAGTACAGCCCGGAAGCGTTTACCAACCTGCTGATGTGCGAATTCATTGACGATGGGGCCAGCATCTTTCCACTGGCCTTGCTGCAGTCGTGCATGGTCGACAGTTGGGTTGAGTGGGCCGAGGACTACAAGCCGTTTGCCGCGCGGCCCTTTGGCGACCGCCAAGTGTGGATCGGTTACGACCCCGCCGAAACCGGCGACTGTTCGGGGCTGGTGGTGTGTGCGCCGCCGCTGGTGCCGGGTGGCAAGTTCCGGGTGTTGGAGCGGCATCAGTTCCGGGGCATGGACTTCGCCGCGCAGGCAGCCTTTATCAAACGCGTGTGCGACCGCTACTGGGTGACTTACATCGGCATCGATGTCACGGGTTTGGGCAGCGGCGTGGCGCAGCTGGTGCGCCAGTTCTTTCCCAACGTGACCACGTTCAGCTACTCGCCGGAAGTCAAAACCCGTCTGGTGCTCAAGGCCTACGACGTTATCCACAGCGGTAGGCTGGAATTCGATGCTGGGTGGACTGACATGGCTCAGTCGCTGATGGCCATCCGCAAAACCGTGACCGCAGGCGGTCGCCAGTACACCTACACCGCAGGGCGCAACGACACTACCGGCCACGCCGATTTGGCCTGGGCGCTCTTTCACGCATTGCACAACGAACCGCTTGAGGGGCAGACCACTGCCAATACCGGGCGGATGGAGATTTTTGGATGAACGAATCACAGGTGGTCAACCGTGTTGATCAGTCGATACAGGTGTTCAGCTTTGGCGATCCTGCTCCGGTGCTAGGCGGCCGGGCGGTGTTTGATTATTTGGAGTGCTGGTTTAACGGGCGCTGGTACGAGCCACCGTTGTCTTTAGATGGGCTTTCACGTGCGGTGGGTTCCAGTGTGCACTTGCATTCGGGGCTGACGTTTAAGCGCAACTTGCTGAGCAAGACGTTTATCCCGCATCGGTTGTTTTCACGGGCGTCGTTTGAGCAGTTTGCGTTGGATTTTTTGAGCTTGGGCAATGGGTATGTCGAGGCTCAGCGTTCAATGTTGGGTTCGGTGATGCAGTTGAAGCCAGCGTTGGCTAAATACATGAGAGCCGGGCGGGACGGACGTTATTTTCTGGCTCAGGGCTGGCAGGAAGAACATGAGTTCGAGGCGGGCAGTGTGTTTCATCTGCGCGAAGCGGATCTGCACCAAGAGGTGTATGGGCTGCCGGAATGGATAAGCGCGTTGCAGTCGGCGTTGTTGAATGAATCGGCAACGTTGTTTCGTCGCAAGTATTACGAGAACGGCAGCCATGCGGGGTTCATTTTGTACATGACGGATCCTGCGCAGAATGAATCTGATGTGGATGCGTTGCGTAAGGCGTTAAAGGATTCAAAAGGACCGGGCAACTTTCGCAATCTGTTTGTGTATTCACCGAATGGGAAAAAGGACGGGATTCAGTTGATTCCGGTCAGTGAAGTGGCGGCCAAGGATGAGTTCAGTTCGATTAAAAATCAGACGCGGGATGATGTGTTGGCCAGCCTGCGCATACCGCCGCAGTTGATGGGTATCGTGCCGCAGAACGCGGGCGGATTTGGCTCGATCAAGGAAGCGACGCAAGTGTGGGTGATGAACGAGCTGGAACCCATTCAGGCGCGGATGACGCAGTTGAATGAGTGGGTGGGGGAGGAGGTGGTTAGGTTTAGGGCGTATGAGATGACGGGGGGCGAAGCATGAGCGCGCCCATAATCCCGTGGATGGGCGGCAAGCGCCGGTTGGCAGACCGCCTGATTGCACTGTTTCCACCGCATCAATGTTACGTCGAAGTCTTTGCTGGCGGCGCCGCGCTGTACTTCATGCGGCCCCAGGCTGCGCCGGTTGAAGTGCTTAACGACATCAACGGCGATCTGGTGACGTTGTACCGCGTGGTGCAGAACCACCTGGAAGAGTTCGTGCGCCAGTTCAAGTGGGCGCTTAGTTCTCGGCAGATTTTTGAATGGCAGAAAATGACCCGGCCAGAAACTCTGACGGATATTCAACGGGCGGCACGGTTCTTTTATCTGCAGCACCATGCCTTTGCAGGGAAGGTGAGCGGGCAGACGTTTGGCACTGCGACCACGGGGCCTGCGATTAACTTGTTAAGGATTGAAGAGAATTTGTCAGCGGCTTGGCAGCGGTTGTCGGGCACTTATGTGGAAAACTTGCCTTGGCTTGAGTGTGCAGAGCGGTATGACCGGGTGCACACGTTTCACTACATGGACCCGCCTTACTGGCAGACGGCTGGGTATGGGGTGGAGTTTGGGTTTGAGAATTATGAGCTGATGGCGGGATTTATGCGGCGGTGTAAAGGGAAGGTGATGGTCAGTATTAATGATCATCCCGATATTCGGCGGGTGTTTGAAGGGTTTCATTTTGAGACGGTGGATATTCGGTATAGCACTGCTAATCAGAGGCAAGGGAAGGGGGAGGTTAGTGGGGAATTGGTGATTATGAATTGGGTGCCGGGGGTGATGGGGATGTTGTTTTGAAGATTATTGAGCAGTGAGTTGGAGTGAGAGATAAATAATAGTTAGGCTGAGGTGGTGGGCTCAGCCTCACATATATTTACTTGTCGCGTTTTTTTTGAGTTTTCCCAATTGAACCTATTTCTGAAAGCGCTTTTCCTAAACTGGCAATTGATTTGCCAATATCCACGTCGTTCCATACGGGATCAACAAGTGTAGGTTTATTTGTGAAGCTTACTTGTTGTTTTAATAATATGTCGTCGAAACTTTTCCAGTTATGGTAGTCAGCCGCAGGTAGAGTTTGGGTCTCTTTGAGTTTTTTCAAGTTTTCTTGCATGTCTTGTATTAAAGCTTGAGATTCTTTATCTCTGTTTTTAAGGGTGTTCAATTCAGCTATAGAGCTTGAAATCTTTTCCATAGCTTGATCCCTTTCTTCGATAGCCGCTTGGCGCTCTGCGAAAGCTCTTTTGGTAGTTCGTTCGTTTTCACTTAAGACTTTTGTCAGGTTTTTAACGAAAGATCCCATTTCGTCAGCGCTGCCTGCCAATCCGTTAAATACTTGTAGAAATAATTTTACTTCTTGATTGTCTGAGTAATCTGGGTATTTAACCTTGTGGTCTATCTCGCTCCAACCTTCTTGGAATATAGTTCTTACTTGGATCTCAGCAGTTAGAATTTGTTTTTCCGGTTTGCTGCTTACTAGATAGTGAATCGATCTATAACCGAATTCATGATCTTTTACTTGTCCGCCGCGCTCTATTAACTCTGGGTGTGTGTTGTCACCTTCGCGTATGTAAATTGTGGCGGGCTCACATATGTCCCATGTGTTGCGTATTGAGTTGTCAATCACCAAGCATTCATCTTTGAATAAGTGTAGTGCTCTCACTCCTATCAAGTCGGTTGCGCAAGATAAATAGTTCTCGCTATTTATGTTTCTCCATTTCTCTTGAGGTTTATCTTCAAGGTTCTTTCGGATTATTTTTTTTAGCAGGTGCAGAGGGTTCTTTATCCTCCATCTAACAGAGTGTACGCCTTCAAAGGTTCTTATCCTGGAGGATAACTGCTCTGCAGTACTAATTAATGTAGGCTGCGCGTTGCTATAAGCTGATGCTATTGCAGATAAGTTATCCCATGTTACCCCTGAGCGAGTCCAATCTTCTTGTGAGATTTTGCTCCAGTCAAGAAACTCTATCTCTGACATGTCAAAGCTCATATTTACCTCCGTTTAAATAATTTATGGGTTGTATATGATGATTAGTGGGATTGGGTCGCTATACCCCTATGCTACCTAACTCTGCATTTTTTCTATAGTTCAGTAGATTGATATTTTCCATCGCATCATCCACATGCTGGGCCACAGAGCGTGTACTTCTTAAATGAATGCGACGACTCGGGAAGACCTCGAGCGTTGATATTCTTGAGCATCGGCGCGCGCCGTTGTCCCCCCACCTCGCCTGCGGGCTAAATAGGTCTTTTTTTCCGCAGTTCTGCACCTGGCCGACAGCGGGCTGGGCTGTGGGCTGGCTTGAGGTTTCTGGAGCGCGAAAACCCTGCGTATCCCTGCACAGAAAGTTCTTTTCAAGACGAGAGGCGGCAGTTGGGTTTGAGGGGGGAAAGTTGGCTTTAACGAGTGTTCGCGGGACCGCCACCGGAAAAAGGTAATTTAGGTATTCCGTTGACGAAAGGTGCTTGAAAGTCCCGTATTCACTGGGTTTTGAGGATTACATAGGAAAGTGATTTTAAGTGATCTAAAAAGTAATTTATCTTTAAGTTATTGATTTGTAACGACATAGTCTGCTTCGGATCTTACCTGATAAAAGAGTAATTAGATTACTTATTCATCACTTAAAAATTACCTATTCCGTATCTGCTGTAACCCTTGAATTACATACCATTCAGCCCGTTTCAGATTCAGCATTACTCAAATTACCTTTTTCCGATGGGCTTCCCCGAAAACGGCAACCACCTGCAAAGCCCCGACTCACAGGCTGCTTCGCACAAACCCATGGGAACGCCATGGGAACGCTTTTCTCCACACTGCTCCTCTACAGCCCTTATAATCCGTGGGCTTTGACGCAGAAAACTAATAGCGGGCGGTTTCGAATCTCTCCTTCACCGCCACATTAAGTAAACACAAACCCC
>NZ_ALJC01000110.1 GCF_000282975.1 Pseudomonas psychrophila HA-4 | reverse complement strand
CCGCATCGCTACTAACGCGAGCAAGCCCGCTCCCACAGGATCAAACAGCGCATTTCTAAGCCCTGAACTGCCCCAAGCTCGCTTTCAGTTGCGCCGCTAAACCATCCAATACCTTGCCGCTGGCCGTGGTCTGAGTCACCGCCTCTGCGGCGCGCTCAGCCTGAGCATGAATCACCTCTACCCGCCCGCGCACCGCATGCGCTCCCTGCGCCTGATGCGCCGCAGCTTTGGTGGCCTCCCCTATCGCCGTGTGAACTTGCTCAACCGACGCCTGCACGCTCTGCTGCAATTGCACACTACCGCGCAACACCGCCAAGCCCTCATCAGCTTGGCGTCCAGCCTGCGCTATCGCTGCCACTGCTTCTTTGGCGCCCTGCTGCAAGGCCACGATATGTGCCTGAATATCGCCTGTAGAGCTTTGTGTCTTGCTCGCCAGCGCACGCACTTCATCCGCCACCACGGCAAAACCACGCCCTGTCTCACCCGCCCGCGCCGCTTCAATGGCTGCGTTCAACGCCAACAAATTAGTTTGCTCGGCGATGCCATGAATCACCGTCAGCACCACCTCTATCTGTTCACTTTGCTGTGCCAGTCGCTCGATGACCTTGGCGCCGGCACCCACTTGCCCAGCCAGCGCTTCGATCAAACCGCCTACTTGCGCTGAAGTGCGAGTGTTCTCATCGGTGGCCTGACGAATATCCACCACCTGTTTGAGCGCCGCCTGCATGGCTTGGCTTTCAGACTGTGCGTCATCGGCCATGGTCGACAGCGCCTTGAGGCTCTGCGCCACTTCATCACGCTGCAACTGCGCGGCCGCATCCGCCCCGGCATTGCGTACGCTCATGGCGCTAATCTCGACCCCGGTGCGCTGCGCCACATCCCCGGCTTCTCGCACGATGGGCTGTAACTTGTCGACAAAGCGGTTAACCGCCGCCGCCATGTCACCAATTTCGTCTTTGCTGTTCAGGCCCACACGCTTAGTCAAATCGCCATCGCCCGCCGCCAGGTCATTCAGCGCCGCAATCAACAGCAGTAATTTGTTGACCACACGCCTACCCAACACCACCGCCAGCAACAGCAATACACCCAAGCCCACCAGCGCTAGGCCCAAACCGATGCGCCAGCGCAAAGTGTCTGCCGCATCCTGCACCGTCAGCGCCGTATTGGCCTGCATCTGCGCCGCCGCAGCCTGAGCCGACTGCAAACGTGCGCCCAAAGCCTTTGAGCTGTCGTTCGCCGCACCTTGCAGGCTTTCGTCGACCAATTGCTCACTGCTGGCTATCAGCAATGCAAAGCGCTTATCCAAAGCCGCCAGCTCCTGTTCAACCGACGCGGTGGAAACCCCCATTAAAACTTTGCCGATCTCAACCCCATTAGGACTGATAGGCGCTTCGAGGTAGTACACCGCCGGGTCGCTGCGCGCCGCATCTAAGACTTTGTCCAGTGCACGCTCGCCCTTGCCCTTTTCCAGCAGCGCTTGGTTGATGGGGTTGTCTCGATTGAGATAACGCGTCAGGTGTTGCCCCGTCGCGTCGTCGTAGACCACAAACAACACATTAGGATTTCGCTGAGCACGGCGCGCGAATTCAGACAGCGCAGGCACATCGTTGTCCCACATTGCACGGGGCGCAACAGACGCCAGCAATTGCGCCATATCATTTGCCGAGTCTTTAAGACTCTTCTCCAGCGTTTCCCACAATTGCATTTGCTCTTCTTTCAGACGCGGTGCTAAGCCTGCGGTCAGGCGTTGGCGGGTGCTAGAAGATAACCCTTCAAGACTGCTCTTGACCTCACGGTCTGCCTGCGCCAATTCAGCCGAGAGCTTTTGACTGTCAGAGGCCAGACCCGCGTCTAAATCAGACTCCAACGCCGTGACCGTGCTCCGTGTGAGTGCAACAGCCACCAGCACTTGCACCAAAAGGGCGATACCGAGGGTAACGAATACAGGCCGCAGCAAACGGCTTTGTAACAATGAGAGAACGGCAGACACAGAAAAACCCTCTACAACGGTGCCATTATATTGATGGCACACTAATAGCATTTTCAAAGCAAGGGTCGTGCCGCGGGTCTGCTGACTGTAGAAGCGAGCTTGCCTCGCGAGCGTTTAGAAGATCAAAAGATCGCGAGCAATCGAGCGTCGACCGGCTGCTCCTACAAAGGGCTAAAACAACAAAAGGCCCCGAAGGGCCCTTTGTTTTGTATCGCGACGTGTTACGCGAACGGGTGACGCAAAACGATGGTTTCGTTGCGGTCCGGACCTGTCGAGACGATGTCGATCGGCGCGCCGATCAGTGCTTCTACGCGCTTGATGTAAGCGCGGGCGTTTTCTGGCAGCTCTTCCAGGGTTTTGGCACCCACGGTCGATTCGGTCCAGCCCGGTACGGTTTCGTACACAGGCTCCAGGCCTACGTAGCTGTCAGCATCAGTCGGCGCCACTTCAACACCGTTTGCATCTTTGTAGCCGACGCAGATGTTGATGGTTTCCAGACCGTCGAGTACGTCCAGCTTGGTCAGGCAGATGCCCGAGATGCTGTTCACATCGATAGCGCGACGCAAGATAACGGCGTCGAACCAGCCACAACGACGAGCACGACCAGTGGTAGCACCGAACTCGTGACCTTGTTTGGCCAAGTGAGCACCAACGTCGTCGAACAGTTCAGTCGGGAACGGGCCAGAACCTACGCGAGTGGTGTAAGCCTTGGTGATGCCCAGGATGTAATCCAGGAACATCGGGCCAACGCCCGAACCGGTGGCAACGCCACCCGCAGTGGTGTTGGAGCTGGTGACGTACGGGTAGGTACCGTGGTCGATGTCCAGCAACGAACCTTGAGCGCCCTCGAACATGATGTCTTTGCCAGCGCGACGCAGGTCGTGCAGCTCAGCAGTCACGTCCAGCATCAACGGCTTCAACAGCTCAGCGTATTCTTTGCACTCGGCCAGCGTCTTGTCGAAGTCGATGGCGGTTTCTTTGTAGTAACCGACCAGCATGAAGTTGTGGTAGTCCACCAACTCGCGCAGTTTGGCTTCAAAACGCGGCATGTTCAGCAAGTCGCCAACACGCAGGCCACGACGAGCAACCTTGTCTTCGTAAGCCGGGCCGATGCCACGACCGGTCGTACCGATCTTCAGCTCGCCACGGGCTTTTTCACGGGCTTGGTCCAACGCAACGTGGAACGACAGGATCAGCGGGCAAGAAGGGCTGATACGCAAGCGCTCGCGCACCGGTACGCCTTTCTCTTCCAGCTTGATGATTTCACGCAACAGGGCGTCGGGAGCAACCACCACACCGTTACCGATCAGGCACTGCACGCCTTCGCGCAGCACGCCCGAGGGGATCAGGTGCAGAACGGTTTTTTCGCCGTCGATTACCAAGGTGTGGCCAGCATTGTGGCCACCTTGGTAGCGCACTACAGCGGCAGCATGTTCGGTCAGCAGATCAACGATCTTGCCTTTGCCCTCATCACCCCATTGGGTGCCCAGGACTACGACATTCTTACCCATAACACTTGTCCTCATTCGCGCAAACTTGGTGCCGGCAACAACCGCCGGCAGGAAAACTCAAGAAACCAGCGGCACTACTTGCCACAAGCCGTTCTGCTGAATCAATTGGCGGTCGCAGTCCGCGTCACGGGCGGCGGCTTGTGGCTGCCCAGGCAATGCCTGAACCACACGCTGACCTTCACTGCGAAGCTGGCAAACCTGCTGCCAGAGTGCCGCATCTGTGCTGTCAGGCATCCAGATACCGCCAGACGGTAACTCGACTTCAGCACGCCCCAGGGTCACCAGGGTTTTCAAATCGGTCGAAAAGCCGGTCGCCGGACGGGCACGCCCGAACACAGCACCGATGTCGTCATAACGACCGCCCTGAGCGATGGAATCTCCAACGCCCGGTACAAAAACCGCAAACACCACACCTGTGTGGTAGTGATACCCACGCAACTCACCCAGGTCAAAATACAGCGGCAACTGCGGAAAACGCACAGACAACCGCTCGGCAATTGCCAGCAAGTCGTCCAGAGCCGCCAGAACCGGGGCCGGAGCCTTGGCCAGACGCTCACGCGCAGCAACCAGCACTTCGCGGCCGCCACACAATCCAACCAATGCCTGGAGCATGCCTGCCAAATCAGCCGGCAAGCCTTCGGTCAAGGCCGTTACTTCGTCGATCGCCTTACGTTGCAGGGCGTCGAACAATTGTTGTTCCACTTCAACCGACAGGTTGGCCGCACGGGCCAGCCCACGGTAAATGCCTACATGCCCAAGGTCCATATGTACATCCGGCACATCGGCCAGTTGCAACATCGCCAGCATCAGGCTGATGACTTCTACGTCGCTGCTCGGGCTTGCATCGCCATACAACTCGGCACCCAACTGGATCGGGCTACGCGAGGATGACAACGCGCGCGGCTGAGCATGCAGCACGCTACCGGCGTAGCACAGACGGCTCGGACCTTCGCGACGCAAGGTGTGCGCATCGATGCGCGCCACTTGCGGCGTTATGTCGGCACGAAAACCCATCTGGCGACCCGTTTTCGGGTCAATAACCTTGAAGGTCCGCAAGTCGAGATCCTGGCCAGCTCCTGTTAGCAAGGACTCCAGGTATTCGATATGCGGGGTGACGACGAACTCATAGCCCCAGCTCTGGAACAGATCCAACACCTGACGCCGCGCGACTTCAATGCGGGCTGCTTCAGGTGGAAGTACTTCTTCGATGCCATCTGGCAGAAGCCAGCGGTCTACCGTTGCCATTACGCCATTCCCCTATGATCCGGGCGGCCAGCCAGCAGGCGAGCCTTGAGTAAAGCAGAACGTGGCTGTGTCTTCAGCGCGCACAGCAAAAAAGCCTGAATGACAGGCTCAGCACATTCCTCGAAAAATCTGCCGACGCTGTAACAGCCATTCGGTCAATCAAACATGCAGACGCAAAAAAGCCGGGAATTTCCCGGCTGCCGCATCATACACACGTTTTATAAAAGGATCACCCCGCGAGGCAATTTGCCCGCCCGGCGGAGTGAATGCATGCTCCCAAAACCTCTGTAGCAGCGCTTGTTCGCGATCTTTTAACACTCAAAAGATCGCGAGCGAGCTTGTTCCTACAGAAGCGGAAGGGAGCCGCTCCTTTTACTGCTGTGCAGGCTTGGACTTTTCCAGGTAGCGGAAAAAGTCGCTGCTTGGGTCTAGGACCAGTACATCGCTCTTGTTCGCAAAGCTTTCGCGGTAAGCGCGCAGGCTGCGATAGAACTTGTAGAACTCTTGGTCCTGACCGTAAGCCTTGGCGTAAATCGCAGCAGCCTGGGCATCACCATCACCGCGTGCTTCTTCGGACTGGCGATAAGCCTCGGCCACCAGAACACGACGTTGACGGTCGGCGTCAGCACGAATGCCTTCTGCCAGTTCGTTACCCTTGGCCCGATGCTCACGTGCTTCACGCTCACGCTCGGTGCTCATACGTTCGAAAACGCTGCGGTTTACTTCTTTAGGCAGGTCAATGGCCTTGACGCGAACGTCGACCACTTCGATACCCAGCTCTTTCTCAGCCATTTTGTTCAGCGATGCGGTGATGTCAGCCATCAGTGCATCACGCTCACCCGACACCACTTCGTGCAAGGTGCGCTTACCGAACTGGTCACGCAGGCCAGACTCCAGACGACGCGACAAGCGCTCGTCAGCAATCTGCTTCATGCCCGACGTTGCGGTGTAGAAGCGCTCGGCATCTTTCACACGCCACTTGGCGAAGGCATCAACCATGACCGCTTTCTTTTCCAGCGTCAGAAAACGCTGAGTCGGCGCATCCAGCGTCATCAGGCGGGCGTCGAACTTGCGCACCTGGTTAACATAAGGAATTTTCACGTGCAGGCCCGGCTGAACATCCGCCTGAACCACACGGCCGAAGCGCAACAGCACTGCACGCTCAGTTTGCGAGACGATGTAGAAGCTGTTCCAGGCAA
The DNA here is from genome assembly GCF_000282975.1 of Pseudomonas psychrophila HA-4. GTDB lineage: Bacteria > Pseudomonadota > Gammaproteobacteria > Pseudomonadales > Pseudomonadaceae > Aquipseudomonas > Aquipseudomonas psychrophila_A. The sequence continues at coordinate 47,826 of NZ_ALJC01000110.1, read as the reverse complement.
CGATCGCCACGACAACGGCAACAATAAGGGCGATCAGCGATTTATTGCTCATCAGCGACTCTCCCTGGTACGCGGTGGTGTCGGCAGATCCGTGTTGATGTGCGAGCTTGAATCATTGGCGCTCGCCGCAGCTGCCGAACCCGTTGCCGGGGTGCTGCCATTACGGCCTTCGATCATTTTGTCCAACGGCAAGTACAGCAGGTTGCTCTGGCCGTTTTTGTTACCGGTCACGAGTACTTTGCTGGTGTTGCTGAAGACTTCCTGCATGGTGTCCAAGTACAGACGGTCACGGGTCACTTCAGGATTTTTGCGGTACTCGGCCACCAGCTTGGTAAAGCGGTCGGCTTCACCCTTGGCGCGAGAAACCACTTCATCACGGTAGCCGTTGGCATCTTCGATGATGCGCTGAGCCTGACCACGGGCTTCCGGCACCACGCCATTGGCGTAGCCTTCGGCCTGGTTGCGGGCACGCTGCTCGTCTTCACGGGCACGGATCACATCATCAAAGGCTTCCTGCACTTCACGCGGTGCCGCAGCGTTTTGTACGTTGACCTGAGTCACAGTGATACCGGTTTTGTAGGTATCGAGGAAACGCTGCAAGCGCTCCTTGACGTCTACAGCCATTTGTTCACGACCATCGGTCAGCACCTGATCCATCGAAGTGGAGCCCACGACGTGGCGCAAGGCGCTGTCGGTGGCTTGTTGCAGGCTGACTTCCGGTTGATCAACGTTGAGCACGAAGTCGCGCAGGTTGCTGATCTTGTACTGCACGGTCAGCGGCACTTCGACGATGTTTTCGTCTTCAGTGAGCATCTGACCCTGCTTGGTGTACGCACGCTCACGCGTCACGTTTTCCATGTACTTTTTATCGAACGGAGGTAAGTAGATGTTCAGACCCGGTCCTACGGTTTCGTAGTACTTGCCCAGGCGCAGCACCACGGCTTGCTCCTGTTCGTCGACTACATATACCGCGCTGTACAGCCACGCGGCTGCCAACACGACCAAACCGATACCGAGCAAACCGAAGCCAGCACCCTTACCGCTTGGGCCGCCTTCGTTGCCACTACCGCCAGTACGTTTTTTTCCACCACCGAACAACCCATTCAGGCTTTCCTGTAGCTTTCGGAAGGCCTCGTCGAGATCTGGTGGCCCCTTGCGGTCGCCATTTTTAGGGCGTTTGCTACCCCAGGGATCTTGATTATTCGAGTTGCCACCCGGCTCATTCCAAGCCATAGCGCTCTCCATCTGATAAAGCAAAGACGCGCCCACGGCGCGCCGACCAATGCTACAGAATGCCTATCACAGCGGCACAGCCGCTTTGCGAGGCTTTTATTGCAAAGTGTGTTCTTCGATGAATTCCAGCGGCTGCATCCCTTCACGGCTGACCAAGCGATTTAGCTCGGAACGCGGCAGGCGTACGTCCAACAAACTGGCTCCCTCATCGTCATGCTGTTCCTTTTGCACAACTCCCAGTTCGAAGAATTGTGCACGCAGTCGAGCAAAACGCTGCGGCAAGCGCAAGGTCCCGACGAACAAATCGTTACCCAGCAACTCGGCGATAGCTTGCTCAAGCAACTCCAACCCTTGACCTTCACGGGCCGACAACCAGACTCGCTGCGGTTTGCCATCGGCATCGCGCTGGATCTGCGGTTCTACACCTTCAATCAAATCGATTTTGTTGTAGACCTCTAGGATCGGCAAGTCCTGGGCACCAATTTCGCCCAACACCACCATCACTTGTTCGATCTGCTGCATGCGCTCAGGCTCGTGCGCATCGATCACGTGCAGCAGCAAGTCAGAGTTACTCGACTCTTCGAGCGTAGACCGAAATGCTTCAACAAGCTTGTGCGGAAGATGACGAATAAAGCCCACGGTATCGGCCAGCACAATCGGCCCTAGGTCGCCCAGATCAAGGCGGCGCAAGGTCGGGTCGAGCGTGGCGAACAATTGGTCAGCGGCGAAGACATCAGAGCCGGTGACCGCATTGAACAACGTGGATTTGCCGGCGTTGGTGTACCCCACCAGCGACACCGTAGGAATGTCGGCGCGCTGGCGCCCTCTACGGGATTGCTCACGTTGACTGCGGACTTTTTTCAGGCGTGCCTTGATCTGACTGATGCGGATACGCAACAGACGGCGGTCGGTTTCGAGCTGGGTTTCACCCGGCCCGCGCATACCAATGCCGCCACCTTGACGCTCAAGGTGAGTCCAGCCACGCACAAGACGCGTGCTCATGTGGTCAAGCTGAGCCAGTTCGACTTGCAGCTTACCTTCATGGGTACGGGCGCGTTGAGCGAAGATGTCGAGAATCAGCCCGGTACGGTCAAGCACGCGGCACTCGAAAACACGTTCGAGGTTACGCTCCTGACTGGGCGTGAGGACGTGATTGAAAATCACAATATCGACCTTCTCGGCCTTGACCAGGTCGCGTAACTCCTCGACCTTGCCACTGCCAATCAGGTACTTGGCCGATGGCCGATGACGCGGCACGTTAAAAAACGCGACGGTCTCGGCGCCAGCCGATACAGCTAATTCCTGAAACTCCTGCGGATCTTCGCGCGCCTCAGGGTCCTGACCTTCCAAGTGAACGAGGATCGCTCGCTCACCACCACCGTGGCGCTCAAAGAACAAAGCAGACTCCTATCAGGCGTTACCTGGTTCAGCGTCTGCCAGTTCCGATTCAGTTGCGCTAGGCAAACGAATTGGACGCACTGGTACTACTGTCGAGATAGCGTGTTTGTAAACCATTTGGCTGACGGTGTTTTTCAGCAGGATAACGAACTGGTCGAAGGACTCGATAGTCCCCTGCAGCTTGATCCCATTGACCAAGTAGATAGAAACGCCAACCTTCTCTTTACGCAAAGTATTCAAGTAAGGGTCTTGTAGCGAATGCCCTTTTGACATATGCCGCACTCCTGTAAGGATAAAAAATAGAAACAAAAATTAGATGGCTGGTGTCGCCATACCCATAGGATAGACGGCAATTCCCAAGACTCAGCTCAATATGGAGACCGAATTTAGGTATTTCAAGGTTCGTGGCAGATTGTCGCAGTCCAGGCTGTCTAGCCAATGTAGATCATCCCAACTGCGTAACCAGGTGAACTGACGCTTAGCCAATTGGCGCGTAGCAATGATGCCGCGCTCCTGCATCTCGGTCGCTGTCAGCTTGCCGTCCAGATAATCCCAGACTTGGCGGTAGCCCACTGCACGTATAGACGGCAACCCGGCATGCAGGTCACTTCTATTACGCAGGGCTAAGACCTCGTCAATGAATCCCTGTTCCAGCATTTGCCCGAATCTTTGTGCAATTCTTTCATGCAGCACCTGCCGATTCGCCGGAGCGATGGCCAGTTGCGCGACAGTATAGGGCAATTGTCCCCGCCCAGAAGCTGCTGCTTTAGTAGATTGCTCAGATTGTTTTTGGCGATGGGCCGTCATGCTCATGCCACTCACCCGATAAACCTCTAACGCACGGGTGAGGCGCTGCGGATCATTAGGGTGAATACGCGCCGCAGACTCCGGATCGATGGCCGCCAACTGATCGTGCAGGGCTTGCCAGCCCAAGCGCTGAGCTTCTTCTTCAAGCTGCGCACGCACGTGGGGGTCAGCCGCTGGCATGTCCGCCAGCCCGTCAAGGAGCGCCTTGTAATAAAGCATGGTGCCGCCCACCAGCAGCGGGATATTGCCCCGCGCGGTGATTTCGGCCATGGCCTTAAGCGCGTCACGGCGAAAATCAGCCGCAGAATAGCTCTCGACCGGGTCGATGATGTCGATTAACTGATGCGGATGCGCTGCCAGAATATCCTTCGATGGCTTGGCCGTGCCGATGTCCATGCCGCGATACACCAGCGCAGAATCGACACTGATCAGCTCACAGGGCAGCACCTTGCTCAGCTCAATCGCTAGGTCGGTTTTGCCTGCGGCCGTCGGCCCCATCAAAAAGATGGCCGGGGGTAAAGCGTTGGAACCTGTCATCAGCGACCGCGCAAAAAGAGTTTGTCCAAGTCGTCCAGGCCCATTTGGGTCCAGGTCGGACGACCATGATTGCACTGACCGCTGCGCTCGGTGTTTTCCATGTCACGCAACAAGCCGTTCATTTCCGGCACCGCCAAACGGCGATTGGCCCGAATCGCGCCGTGGCACGCCATGGTGCCGAGCAATTCGTTGAGGTGCGCCTGAATCCGGTCACTGGTGCCGTATTCCATCAAATCAGCCAGCACGTCATGCACCAGGCGCTGCGCCTCAGCTTGCTTGAGCAATGCCGGAATCTGGCGAATAGCCAAGGTTTCCGGGCCTAGACGCTGCAACTCGAAACCCAGCCGCTGGAACCATTCGGCGTGCTCTTCGGCGCAATCGGCCTCACGCTGACTGACCGCAATCGACTCTGGCACCAGCAGCGGCTGGCCACTCAAACCTTCGCTGGCCATGGCGATTTTAAGGCGCTCGTACATGATCCGCTCGTGGGCCGCGTGCATGTCTACCAGCACCAGCCCGTGGGCGTTTTCGGCAAGGATATAAATACCCTTGAGCTGCGCCAGGGCAAAACCCAGTGGTGGAATATCCCCCTGCCCGTCAGGCAACGGCGCCGCATTGGCCTCGGGCAGTGGCGCAAAAAACTCGCGGTAGGCGTTTTTAGCTTCAGCAGTCGGCACCGACGGTGTCGAAGACGGCGGGCGATAGTAAGACTGATAGCCCGCTCCGGCGCCAGACCCAGGTACATGTGGTGCAGGCGCAGCCTGCGGTTGCTCCAGCAGGTGGGCGGCCAGGCGCATCTCGCCTTGCGGGCCGAACTCGCCGGCGTCTATGCCGGTTGGGCGCTCCGCACCTGGCACGGGCGCGGGCGCCGCCAACTGGTTTTCGGGACGCACATCGCCCAAGGCGCGGTGCAAGGTGCCGTACAAAAAGTCATGCACCATGCGCCCATCACGAAAGCGCACTTCGTGTTTGGTCGGGTGAACGTTGACGTCGACCACCGAAGGGTCCACTTCAAAAAACAGCACAAACGTCGGGTGCCGACCATTGAACAGCACATCGCGATAAGCCTGACGCACCGCGTGCGCCACCAGTTTGTCGCGGACCGCACGGCCATTCACATAGAAATACTGCAAGTCGGCCTGGCTGCGCGAAAAGGTCGGCAACCCAACCCAACCCCACAAATGCAAACCGTTGCGTTCCACTTCAATCGGCAGCGCTTGCTCTAGAAACGCTGGGCCGCACACCGCCGCCACGCGCCGGGCGCGGGCCGTATCGTCACGGGCCTCATGCAAATTGAGGATGCTTTTGCCGTTGTGGCGCAAATTAAAAGCCACATCAAACCGCGCAAGCGCCAAACGCTTGATCACTTCTTGCAGGTGATCGAATTCGGTTTTCTCGGTTTTGAGAAATTTGCGCCGCGCCGGGGTGTTGAAAAACAGGTCACGGACTTCAACCGAGGTGCCGACCGGGTGCGCTGCGGGCTGAACCCTGGGTGCCATGTCGCGGCCTTCGGTTTCAACCTGCCAAGCCTGATCGGCACCACGGGTGCGCGACGTCAGGGTAAGGCGGGCCACCGAACTGATGGAGGCCAAGGCCTCCCCGCGAAAGCCCAAGCTCATCACCCGTTCAAGGTCTTCAAGGTCACGGATTTTGCTGGTGGCGTGTCGCGCCAGCGCCAGCGGCAAGTCGTCGCTGGAAATACCGCTGCCGTCGTCACGCACCCGCAGCAGCTTGATCCCGGCCTGCTCCACGTCCACATCTATGCGTTTGGCACCCGAATCGAGGCTGTTTTCCAGCAACTCTTTGATCACCGATGCCGGGCGCTCAACCACTTCACCCGCGGCAATCTGGTTAGCCAGACGCGGGCTGAGCAGTTCAATGCGAGTGGTACTGCTTAAGAGCTCTTCACTCATTGCTTGGACGCCAGGTCGGTGGCCGGAATATTCAGGTTTTGGCCAACTTTCAGCTCGTCGGTTCGCAGGTTGTTGCTGGAACGCAGCGACGCCACACCCACTTGATAGCGCACAGCAATCATCGCCAAGGTTTCACCAGGGCGCACGGTGTGCTCGCGAGTGCCTTGGGCGATCTTGCCGGTGTCACGCAGCCAGGCAATGTAAGTGCCCGGTGGCGGGTTTTGCTGGAAGAACTGACGCACGCCGCTGCTGATCGAACGCGCCAGCGCTTGCTGGTGACTGCTCGACGCCAGCTTGGACGCTTCGTTGGAGTTTGAGATAAACCCGGTTTCGACGAGGATCGACGGAATATCTGGCGACTTGAGCACCATAAACCCGGCTTGCTCAACACGCTGCTTGTGCAAGGGAGTGACCCGGCCAATGTTGCTCAGCACTTTCTGCCCAACATTGAGGCTGGACGTCAGCGAGGCGGTCATCGACAAGTCGAGCAGCACGCCCGCCAGCATCCGGTCCTTGTCATCGAGACTCACGTTACCCGCACCACCGATCAAGTCAGAACGGTTTTCGCTGTCAGCCAACCAGCGCGCGGTTTCAGACGTCGCACCGCGTTCAGACAACGCAAACACCGACGCACCAAAGGCCGCCTTGGACGGCGCGGCGTCGGCGTGAATCGACACAAACAGGTCGGCACCCTTCTTACGGGCGATTTCGGTACGGCCACGCAGCGGAATGAAGTAGTCGCCAGAACGGGTCAGCTCTGCTCTAAAGCCCTTCATGCCATTGATCTGGCGCTGCAACTCTCTGGCAATCGCCAGCACCACGTCTTTTTCGTGCTGACCACCCGAACCTGAAGCGCCGGGGTCTTCGCCACCGTGGCCGGGGTCAATCATCACAATAATGTCGCGCTTGCCACTCGGCGCAGGCGGCAGTTTGATCTCGGGCTGCGCAGGCGTTACCGGGACCACAGGTACCTTGGCCACATTGGTGGCAGGCAAGCTTGGCGCCACATCGGCACCCTGATCGAACAGGTCGACCACCAAACGGTTGCCGTACTGGGCATTGGGCGCCAGCACAAAGCTCTTGGGCGTGACCGGTTTTTTAAGGTCGATCACCACCCGCAAATCGGTCGGGGTGCGTTGCGCTGAACGCATGCTGGTGATTGGCGTGTTGGCCGTTGCCACATTCAACGGCCCGGCCAGGGTCGCGCCGTTGATATCAATCACCAGACGATCAGGCGACGTCAGCGTAAACACGCTGTGTTGCACCGGGCCAGTCAGGTCAAACACCAGCCGTGTGTTGTCAGGGGCACGCCACAAACGCACGCTTTTCACTTGTGTCGCTGCCACGGCATTCACCGCCATGACACTCAGCAACAGACCTACGGCGACACTGACCAACGCGCGAAAGCGCATACCAAACCCCATCATTATTTGAATTCCAATGCCAACGCTTCACACCAAGACTCGCCACGCGGGCCTTGTGCCGACACCTTCAGCGAGCGCCCGGCGTTGTACGGGCTAATGGTAATGGTCAGGTCAGGCTTTGGCAAAAAGCCTGCACCCTTATCGGGCCACTCGATGAGGCATAAGGCGTCATCGTCAAAATAATCGCGGATGCCCATGTATTCCAGCTCTTCAGGGTCAACCAGACGATACAAATCGAAATGGAATGCCCTGATCTCACCAATTTCGTAAGGCTCCACCAATGTAAATGTAGGACTTTTTACAGCTCCCACATGCCCAAGGCCGCGAATGATGCCCCGTGACAGGGTGGTTTTACCCGCCCCTAAGTCTCCTTCAAGAAAAATCACGCCATGTCCTTGGGTGATACGAGCCAACTGCCCGCCAAATGCGACCATGGCCGCTTCATCAGCCAGTTGCAGTACTAATTCAGACACGGTGCTTGCTCCTCCAACAACTGACGAATGGCTGGAATCAAATCACTGGCCGCCAGCCCACGGCCCAATTGCCCTTGTTGCTCACCTGCGCGGGCATGCAACCACACCGCCAGGCACGCGGCGTCGAATGCCGTCATGCCCTGCGCCAACAGCGCGCCAAGCACACCGGCCAGCACATCACCCAAACCGGCCGTGGCCATGGCCGGATGACCGTGCGTGCACAGTGCCAATTCGCCATCCAGGCCTGCGATCAACGTGCCCGCCCCTTTAAGGACGCACACCGTTGAGTATTTTTTAACCAGCGCCCGAGCCGCAGCCGGGCGATCGGCCTGCACCTGTTCAGTGCTAAGGCCCAGCAAACGCGCGGCTTCGCCGGGGTGCGGCGTGAGTACCGAGCCCGGTGGCACATCAAACTGCGCGTTGGACAACAGATTTAGCGCATCGGCATCCCATACTTGAGGCATTTTTGCTTGAGCCGCTGCCGACAACACACTACGCCCCCACGCGGCCTGCCCTAACCCAGGCCCCACCACGACCACCGAGGCTTGTGCCAATACGCCCATCAGCTGGTTCGCCGACAACACGCCCAAGGTCATCACCTCAGGCAGCCGGGTCAAGGCCGCAGGCACATGCTCGGGCCGGGTGGCCAGCGACACGAGGCCCGCGCCACAACGCATCGCGCTCTGCGCACTCAGGGCAATGGAGCCGCCAAAACCCCGGTCGCCGCCAATCAGCAGCACATGCCCGAACTGGCCCTTGTGCGCGCTTGGCGCACGCGCAGGCAGTCGCGCCAAGGTATCTGCGAGCAGTGGCTGGGGTTCAGGAAACAGGTGTTTGGTCTGCGGCATACGTGTCGGGCTCCGATGTCTGGCAGAATTATACGCATCTCAGCTCCGGTTTCTCTTGCCTCATGCCTGCTATTACTGACGACCTCCCCGCTCTTGCTCAGTCCATCAAGGAATGGGGCCGCGAGTTGGGCTTTCAACAAGTCGCCATTGCCGGCCTCGACCTGGGAGAACACGAACACCATCTGGAGCGCTGGCTGGCCGCTGGCTACCACGGTGACATGGACTACATGGCCGCCCATGGCAGCAAACGCTCACACCCCGAAGAACTGGTGCCCGGTACACTGCGCGTGGTGTCGTTGCGCATGGACTACCTGCCCGGCGACACCCACATGGCGCAATTGCTGGCCCAGCCCGAAAAAGCCTACGTGTCGCGCTACGCCTTGGGCCGCGACTATCACAAGCTGATCCGCAAGCGCGTACAGCAACTGGCCGACCGCATTCAAAAAGACATCGGCCCATTCGGCTTTCGCGCGTTTGTCGACAGCGCCCCGGTGCTGGAAAAAGCCATCGCGCAAAAAGCCGGACTGGGCTGGATCGGCAAAAACACCTTAGTACTCAATCGCAAGGCAGGCAGTTACTTTTTCTTGAGCGAATTGTTTGTGGATTTGCCGCTGCCAGTAGATGAACCTCACGAAACGGAGCATTGCGGGCGCTGCACCGCGTGCTTGGACATTTGCCCGACCAACGCGTTTGTTGGCCCCTACGTGCTGGATGCGCGACGCTGCATTTCGTACCTGACCATCGAACTCAAAACCGCAATCCCGGAAGAGTTGCGCTCGCTGATTGGCAATCGGGTATTTGGCTGCGACGACTGCCAGATCGTCTGCCCCTGGAACCGCTTTGCCCGCACCACGGCCGAGGGCGACTTCAAGCCCCGCCACAACCTGGACAACGCAGGCTTGGCCGAGCTGTTTATGTGGGACGAAGACACGTTTTTAAGCAGCACCGAAGGCTCGCCTCTGCGCCGGGCGGGCTACGAGCGCTGGCTGCGCAACCTGGCGGTGGGCTTGGGCAATGCGCCCTCAACGATTCCCGTGCTGGAAGCGTTGAACGCACGGCGTGATTACCCGTCCGAGCTGGTGCAGGAACACGTGGAGTGGGCGCTCAGGCAGCACGAACAACGCACGTAAGGCCCGCTCCCACAAGGATGTGGTTGTAATTCCCACATAATTCGCAACGTCTGCACCGGCTTCGTCCCTTTCATTCGCAGGACCTTTCCTAGAGAATCCTCCCCGCCTTGTGGCGCTGGAACTGCGCGGATAGTCTCGCCGAGTCACTGATTTCAGTGGCCGGTTTTGACAGACCGTCTGATCTCGCATGACCACTACTGTGTTATGGCGGCCATGTGCGGGGCATCTTCGGGTGCGCCGAGTTCGCGAGACTCCTCGGTCTGTCAACCCGCACATAGCTGCCACCCTTTCCGATTGACAGCGGATTGACGACAGCTCCAACGCTTGGAGTTTCGCGCATGAATAAGATCGTCCCCGACCCACCCCTCGACGCCTTCCAAACAAGCCCCCATTACTGCACGCGACTGTTCACTATCAACCCCGGCATTCCCGCACGGGACGCACTGATGCAGGTGTCTTTGCTGTTAAAAAGCGCGGAGCTGAACGCCGACGAGATCAGCGCCCACCTCTCAGGCCTTGAAGCCGAGCAGCTCTGGAGTGTGATTCACGGCATGGAGATGGCCCGCGGCCTGGTGGATTCGCTGCTGGCCGATTAATGCTCGTCGTTGTACACGAACTTGGGCATTTCCCAGTTAAAGCGAATCGCTAGCAGGCGCAGCAACAGCCCGCCGAACAAGGTGACGAAAATCGCCTGTTCGTTGGGCATGTTCAGGTAGGTGCACAGCAGAAAGCACCACGCGGCGGCGAATGAAACGCTGGCGTACAGTTCGCGACGGAAGATCAACGGGATGTCGTTGCAGAAGATGTCACGCAGAATGCCGCCAAAGACCCCGGTAATCACCCCACTCACCGACGCCACCAGCATGCCTTGGCCCATTTCCAGGGCCGTCATGCAGCCAATCAGGGTAAACGCCACCAGCCCCAGCGCATCGAGCACCAAAAAAAGCGAGCGTAAATGGCGCATCAGCGGTGCGATAAAAATCGTCACCAGTGCGGCAAAGGAGGTAAGTACCAAGTATTCCGGGTGTTTGACCCACGTCAGCGGGTAATGCCCCAGCAGCACATCGCGCACCGAACCGCCGCCGAGCGCGGTGACGCAGGCAATCAGCACCACACCAAACCAGTCCATGCCCCGACGCCCGGCAGACAGCGCGCCAGTCATGGCTTCGGCAGTAATGGCAACTAAATAGAGCATCAGCAACATGGCAGCGATCCTTGCAAGAAGGCGCGCAGTCTACTCAGTTGCTGAGAGCACCAAAAGGGGGCAAAAAACACACCCCCCTGTAGGAGCGAGCTTGCTCGCGATCTTTTGATCTTTAAAGGCTCGCGCCTACAGACAGCAAACAGCTGTCTTTAGAACTTGATGAAGTGCTTACGGTAATGCTGCAACTCGGCAATCGACTCGCGAATGTCGTCCAGCGCCAGGTGCGTGCCTTTTTTCACTAAGGTATCGCGCACTTCGGGCGCCCAGCGCGCTACCAGTTCTTTGAGGGTTGACACATCGAGGTTGCGGTAGTGGAAGTAGCTTTCGAGGGCCTTCATGTGGGTGTACAGAAAACGCCGGTCCTGGCAGATGCTGTTACCACAGATCGGTGATTTGCCTTTGGGTACCCATTGTTCGAGGAAGGCGATGGTCTGCGCTTCAGCTTCGGCCATGCTGGTGGTGCTGTCTTTGACGCGCTGGGTCAGGCCGCTGCCGCCGTGGGTGCGAGTGTTCCATTCGTCCATACGCGCCAGTACTTCGTCGCTGTGGTGGATGGCGATGACCGGGCCTTCGGCCAAGGTGTTGAGGTTGCTGTCGGTGACGATGGTGGCCATTTCGATAATGACGTCGTTGTCCGGGTCAAGGCCGGTCATTTCCAGGTCGATCCAGATCAGGTTCTGCGTGTTGTTCATAAAGGCCTCCAGAGCTTAGTCGCGCAGTTTAGCTTAGGCGCCCGGCCCTCGTGCTAAACTCGCCAGCGTTTTACCTTCCTTATCGTTTTATCAACACGGAACACCCATGGCCAAACGCCAGCTCAATCGTCGCCAAAACTGGCGCATCGAAAAGATCCAGGGCGAGCGCGCTGCCCGCGCTGCCAAACGTGAATCCAGTGCCGTCGAAGCGCTCGAAGGCGGCGACTTAGGCCCCGAGCAACTCGGCCTGGTGATCGCGCACTTTGGTGTGCAGGTCGAAGTCGAAGCCCAAGAAGGCGAGCTGAAAGGCCAGATGTTCCGTTGCCACTTGCGCGCCAACCTGCCCGCACTGGTAACAGGTGACACGGTGGTGTGGCGCGCCGGCAACCAGGGCATCGGCGTTATCGTCGCCCAGTTGCCGCGCAAAACCGAACTGTGCCGCCCCGATAGCCGTGGCCAGCTCAAGCCGGTAGCCGCCAACGTCGACATGATCGTGATTGTGTTCGCGCCGATGCCCGAGCCCCACGCCAACCTGATCGACCGTTATTTGGTCGCCGCCGAGCACGCCGGGATTCGCCCACTGCTGCTGCTCAACAAAGCGGATTTGATCGACGATCAAAACGCCCCCGCGCTTAATGTGTTGCTGGGTGTTTACCGCCAGTTGGGTTACCCGGTGCTCGAGGTGTCCGCGCATCACGGTGATGGCATGCAGCAGTTGCAAGCGCAACTGGACGGCCGCATCAGCGTGTTTGTGGGTCAGTCGGGCGTGGGCAAGTCATCGCTGGTAAACAGCTTGCTGCCCGAGGTCAACCTGCGGGTTGGGCCGCTGTCGGAGATTTCCGGTCAAGGCACGCACACTACAACCACCGCACGTCTGTTCCACTTTCCGGGCGGCGGCGAGTTGATCGACTCCCCAGGCATCCGCGAGTTTGGTTTGGGCCACGTGAGCCGAGCTGATGTAGAAGCGGGCTTTATCGAGTTCAACGACTTGATCGGTCGCTGCCGTTTTCGCGACTGCAAACACGACCGCGAGCCGGGCTGCGCGTTGTTGATGGCTCTGGAAGATGGCCGCGTGCAGCAACAGCGTATGAACAGCTATCGCTCGATCATTGCGAGCTTGCCGGAAAGCAGTTACTAAACTTCAAGAGCGCCTCACCCTAGCCCTCTCCCGAAGGAGAGGGAGCCGATTGGGGGTTGCTGCTGATTTTCTCTGGTCTGAACGCCCGGCGCTGAATCCGGAGTCTAATCGGTTAGCGCCCTCTCCCTCCGGGAGAGGGCGGCGCCGGATCATCGAACAAGTTCAGCTTCTGACGCTCTTCGTACATCGGCGGCGGCTGTTGGTCGGCGGGCAGTTTAATTGGGTCAGCCAGCGCCTTGGGCAGTTCTTGTGCCTTGACTGGGTCTGGCCCCTGCTCTCCTTCAATCGCTTGCTGAGCCTTTTTGGTCAGTACCACGATGTCGATCCGGCGATTGACCGGGTTGGTCGGGCGAGCTTTATCGAACAACACCGATGACGCATAGCCCACAACCCGCGCTACTTGGTTATCAGGGTAGCTGCCCGCCACCAACGCACGCCGCGCGGCGTTGGCTCGGTTGGCTGAGAGTTCCCAGTTGCCAAAGTCACCCGTACCCGCATATGGCGTGGCGTCGGTGTGGCCGCTGATGCTGATTTTGTTCGGCACCGCTTTAATGGTATCGGCCAAAGCCAGCAAAATATCTTCGAAATAGGGTTTGAGACGCGCACTGCCGACATCGAACATCGGGCGGTTTTCGGCATCCATGACTTGGATACGCAAACCATCAGGGGTGATTTCGAACAGCAACTGATCCTTGAATTTTTTCAGCTGTGGGTTTTCTTCGACCTTGTTTTGCAGTTCTTGCAACAACAGTTCTAGGCGTTCTTTTTCAACCTGTTCGGCCATGCTTTGAATCTGGTCCGCATCGACTTTGATTTTGTCGGGCTGAGGTTGCAGCTTCTCGTCCGGGTTGAGGGTGTTGTCTGGTGCCAGCGCTGGCGTACCGCCCAGGTCGATGATGTACGGCGTGCCACTTTCGGTGAAACCGATCGGGTCTTTGAAATAACCGCCAATGGCGATTTTTTGTTCCGGGGTGGCCGCCGTCATCAGCCACAACACCAGAAAGAACGCCATCATCGCTGTCGCGAAGTCAGCAAAAGCGATTTTCCAGGCACCACCGTGATGGCCTGCCGCATAGCGCTTGACGCGTTTGATGATGATCGGCTGATTGTTTTCCATAAATCAGCGACCGCGAACCACTTGCTCCAGCTCGGAGAAGCTCGGTCGATGCTTGGGATAGAGCACTTTTCGACCAAATTCAACCGCCAGCGACGGCGGCATGCCCGAGGCCGAGGCCACAAGCGACGCTTTGATCGACTCGTAGACGTTGAGCTCTTCTTTGGCATCGTGTGCCAACGAGGTCGCCAAAGGACCAAAGAAGCCATAGGCCGCCAAAATACCGAAGAAGGTCCCCACCAGCGCCGCACCCACGTGCATGCCGATAGCCGCTTGGTCGCCTTCACCCAACGAAGCCATTGTGACCACAATGCCCAGCACCGCAGCCACAATACCGAAGCCCGGCATACCATCGGCGATCCCGGTGATAGCGTGTGAGGGGTGTTCAAGCTCTTCCTTGAGGTTGAACAGCTCCATGTCGAACAGCCCCTCAAGCTCATGGGGCGCCATGTTGCCTGACGCCATGATGCGCAGGTAATCGCAGATAAACGCGATCATGCGCTCGTCTTTCAAGACGGTCGGGTATTTGGCGAAAATCGGGCTGGCAGCAGCGTCTTCGATGTCGGCCTCAATGGCCATCATGCCTTCGCGGCGGCTCTTGTTGAGGATCTCATACACCAGCCCCAACACTTCAAGGTAGAAGGTGTGGGTAAAACGCGAACCGAACATGCTCAGTGATTTTTTGATCACGTGCAGGGTCATGTAGCCGGGGTTGGCCTGCAGAAAGGCACCCAGGGCCGCGCCGCCAATGATCATGACCTCGAAAGGCTGAATCAGCGCACCGATCTTGCCGTGGGAAAGCACGTAACCGCCGAGAACACTCGCAAATACGACGATGATGCCGATAATTTTAGCCATAGTTAATAAGGTACTTTGGGGTCGGGTTCAGGGCGTATTCAAGCGTAACTAAAACTCTTCCACTCCTTATCGGCATTTGTGCGCCAGACTATAGCCGTTGAAGGAGAAAAACCATTTCCTGTATCACCCACGTCAAACCGTTTGCGCAAGAAAACCCAAGAAGTTGCAGACGCCGTCAAGAACAGCGACATCAACAACTTGTGCGATGCACTGGGCGGTGCAATATTCATTTCCACTTATATTGATGATAACTGCGCGCCCATCATGGCCACTGATAAGACTATAAAGCCCTCCACCCTGAATGCGTGGGTCACTCACCTCGACGCGGTTGCCTTGCCGATCCCGCTGCAAAGCCATGCGCTGGTGTGCAATACCATCAGCGACAGTCGCCGCTCGTTGCGCGAAATTGCCGACGTCATGCAGAACAGTCCGGCACTCGCCCTCAACCTTATCCGTGAAGCCAATCAACACACGCAAAGCAGCCTCAGCGAACCCGCCGACAGTCTTGAGGTGGCCATTAACCGCCTAGGTCTAAAGCGCACCCAAGAGCTGCTTGAACAGATGCCGGTGCTGCCCGCCGAAGAAATACCCGTGGTGTTGCGTCAGGTTCAGCTCATCAGCCAGCATGCCGCGCAACAAGGCGTCGGCCTGTTTGGCAATCGACTCGCGCGGTTGTGGCAAGAAGTGTACTGGGGCAGTTTGTTGTTCTTCTCGCCGCTGTGGCCCATGGCCATGAGCTACCCCAAACAGCTCGAAGAGTGGGAAGCGCGGGTGATTCAAAAAGGTGAGTGCGCCCGTACGGTTGAACACGCGCTGTTTGGCGTGCGCCTGTTTGAAATCTGCCAAGCCCTGGCACAGTTGTGGCGGCTGCCCGAATGGGTGATGCAAGGTTACTCGGTGATCACGGATGACAAACGCACGCTAATCAACGTGCTACACATCGCCCGCGACATTCATCACCCGTTGCTCCAGCAGCAACATCTGGATGCCGACCCGGCACTGCGCCGATGGCTGAGCCACCCCGCCAACAGTCTCTTACTGGCCAATGGCCTGGCGCTGTCGGCCCAACAGGGTTGGGACTCGCCGCATAACCTGCGCTGGCAGTACTTGAGCAGTCTGTATTTGCAGTTGCCGCTGCATGAAGTGCAGCAACAAGTGCACCAAAATGCCGCGAGCAGCGCCCGTTATCACTCCATGCCCGACCTCTGGCACCCGGCGCTGGCACTGCTCATGCCCTGGGACGCGCGGCGTGTAAGCACCCACGGCCAACCTACCCCGCCGCCTTCGGCGCAAGCACTGCAAGCGTGGCGCAAATTCTGCGGCCAACTGCTTGAGGAGCCGAGTGCCTTTGCCAACCCGATGCACCTCACCCTCTGCGCGCGCGAAGCGTTACAGGCATGCGGCATGCGTCGGATCATCCTGCTGATGGCCGATAAGACGTCGAGCATTCTGCGCCCGTTTCAACTCTTGGGCGTGCCAAAAAACGCGTTCGACATGACCCTGAATGTCAGCGACAGTACGGGCTTGCAACGCTTGATGGCGCAACCGACGCACCTACGCCTAACACCCGAAAACAACGCTGTGATCTCTGCGGCTTTGCCCGACGACCTGCGCAGCCTGTTCCCCGGCGAGCATCTACTGGTACGCTCGCTGAGCAATAACGGCCGCGTGATCATGTTGCTGCTGGCCGACCAAGACGGCGGACCGTTCTCGGAAACCAGCGTGCAAGCGTTTGGTAAAACCGCGCAATGCATCGAGAAAGCGTTGAACACCTTTACTGCCCGCGGGCGCTAACGCTTGCGCTACAATTCGCCCCTTTTTTGCTCTGGAGAACACATGCCTGACTTCTCTGGCTTGCCTTTAGTCATTGAACCCCGCGACCTATACGCGCGACTCGATGCACCCAACCTGATCGTGGTCGACCTGACCAGCGTTGCGCGCTACGAAGCGGGGCATATTGCGGGCGCACATTTTGCCGACCCCAAGCGCACGCAGCTGGGTCTGCCTCCAGCGCCGGGCTTACTGCCAACCCACGCCGCGCTTGAAGCGTTGTTTGGCGAGTTGGGGCATAACCCCAACGCGGTGTACGTGGTGTATGACGACGAAGGCGGCGGCTGGGCCGGGCGCTTTATCTGGTTACTGGATGTGATCGGGCACGCTGCTTATCACTACCTGGACGGCGGTATTCACGCCTGGGTTGGCGAAGGCTATGACGTTACGCAAGACGTGCCGCCTGCCGCTGGCAACCCGGTTGTATTGACCTTGCACGACGAACCCACCGCCACCCGCGAGTACCTGCAAAGTCGCCTCGGCAGTGCTGATCTGGCGATTTGGGATGCGCGCAGCGAAGGTGAATACCGTGGCGAAAAAGTGCTGGCAGCCAAGGGCGGACACATCCCGGGCGCCACGAATTTTGAATGGACCGCAGGCATGGATAAAACCCGCAACCTGCGCATTCGCACCGACATGGCCCAAGTCCTCAAGGGCCTTGGGATCACGCCGGACAAAGAAGTGATTACCCACTGCCAGACTCACCACCGCTCTGGCTTTACTTATCTGGTCGCCAAAGCGCTCGGTTATCCGCGCGTAAAAGGCTATGCCGGTTCTTGGGGCGAATGGGGCAACCACCCCGATACACCCGTCGAACTGCCCTAAAACACTAAGGATTTTGCATGAATAAGCGTTTGTTTCTTCTGAGTCAGTACCTGTTGCCGCATCACCTGCTGTCGCGTTTGGCCGGCTGTATTGCTGAATGCCGCGTGCGTTGGTTTAAAAATGCATTCACCACTTGGTTCGCCAAGCGTTACCAAGTGGACATGTCTCAGGCACTGGTTGAGGACGTGACCGCGTACGAACACTTCAACGCCTTCTTCACCCGCGCCCTAAAAGACGGCGCTCGCCCGCTGGACCAAACCCCGGGTGCAATCCTGAGCCCAGCCGATGGCGCGATCAGCCAATTGGGCCCGATTGAACACGGTCGTGTATTCCAGGCCAAAGGCCATAGCTACAGCGTGCTGGAACTGGTGGGGGGTGATGCCGCCGTTGCTTCGCAGTTCATGGGCGGCGAATTTGCCACCATTTACCTATCGCCCAAGGACTACCACCGCGTACACATGCCACTGGCGGGCACCCTGCGCGAAATGATCTACGTACCGGGCCGCTTGTTCTCAGTTAACCAAACCACCGCCGAAAACGTGCCGGAACTGTTTGCGCGCAACGAGCGTGCTGTGTGTATTTTTGATACCGAGCGCGGCCCAATGGCCGTGGTATTGGTCGGGGCTATGATCGTGGCATCGATTGAAACGGTATTTGCTGGCCTGGTGACGCCGCCGAAGCGCGAGTTGAGAACCTTCCGTTACGACGAAGCTGCCCGTGCGCCGATCCATTTGGAGAAAGGTGCCGAGTTGGGTCGTTTCAAGCTGGGTTCAACGGCCATCGTGTTGTTTGGCCCGGAGCAAGTGAAGTGGGCTGAAACCCTGGCGGCCGGTACGCCGGTGATGATGGGCGAGAAGATCGGCGAGTAAGCCTTCAGACCTTGTAGGAGCGAGCTTGCTCGCGATCTTTTGATCTTTAAAAGCTCGCTCCTACACAGGTTTCACCCGGCTTTAACCCTGGCTGTTACGGTCACGCTGGCCCAGCAGGTACAGCACACCGTCCAGACCCAAGGTTGTGATCGCATGCTTAGCCGACTTTTTGACCAGCGGCTTGGCGCGGAAAGCCACACCCAAACCGGCAATGGCCAGCATCGGTAAGTCATTGGCGCCGTCACCGACCGCAATGGTCTGCTCCAGGATCAAACCTTCCTTGTGTGCCAGCTCAGACAGTAAGTCTGCCTTGCGCTGTGCATCAACAATCGGCTCAACCGCCACGCCAGTCACTTTGCCATCCACCACTTCTAGCTCGTTGGCGAAGACATAGTCGATGCCCAGCTTGGCCTGCACTTGCTTGGCGAAGTAGGTAAAGCCGCCTGACAAAATCGCGGTCTTGTAGCCCAGGCGCTTGAGTTCAGCAAACAACACCTCAGCCCCCTCGGTCAGTCGCAACGACGCACCGATGGAATCCAGCACGCCCACGTCCAAGCCTTTAAGCAACGCCAGACGTTCTTTGAAGCTGGCCTTGAAGTCCAACTCGCCCGCCATCGAACGCTCGGTGATGGCCGACACTTGATCGCCCACGCCAGCGGCCTTGGCCAGTTCGTCGATGACTTCGGCTTCGATCAGCGTGGAGTCCATGTCGAACACCGCCAGACGGCGATTGCGACGGAACAGGGTGTCTTCCTGCAAGGCGATGTCGACCTGGAGTTCTTGCGCCAGGTTAAAGAACGCTGCGCGCAGGGCGTCGATGTCGGCCATTTCGCCGACGACACGCAGTTCAATGCAGCTTTTGCTCAACTGCGTGGGCGCATCCAACGGAACCCGGCCTGACAGGCGATCGGTTTGCTCAATGTTCAGCCCGTGCTGGCTGATCACCGAGGTCACGCGTTGCAGCTCAAGGGCGGTCACCTGACGGCTCATCAACGTCACGACATGGCGCTTCTGGCTTTGCTCGCTGACCCAACGCTGATAGTGGTCTTCGGTAATCGGGTCAAAACGCAGTTGCAGCCCCTCATTGGCGATCAGCGGCTGAAGGTCTTTAAGCACTGCGGACACTTGCTCGGCTTCGGGGATATCCACCAGAAAACCCAACGACAAAACGCCATGGATGGCGGCCTGACCGATGTCGAGAATATTCACACCATTGCTGGCCAGCACGCCAGTAATGGCCGCAGTGAGACCAGGACGGTCTTCACCGGTGATGTTTATCAGGACGATTTCGCGCAAGGCACACCCCCATTCGCTAAAAAAAAACGCATTCTAC
Source organism: Pseudomonas psychrophila HA-4 (assembly GCF_000282975.1). GTDB lineage: Bacteria > Pseudomonadota > Gammaproteobacteria > Pseudomonadales > Pseudomonadaceae > Aquipseudomonas > Aquipseudomonas psychrophila_A. Next base: position 28,200 of record NZ_ALJC01000110.1, on the reverse strand, counting down.
CCACTTTCAGTGACCATCGGGCATCGCCAAGGCTTTGCCGCCTCTAGGCTGCTCGCTATACTGCGCACCAACTTAACGGACTAAGAGCCGCGCTCAGTGAACCGGCCATCGCCTGTAAAAACCGATAACTTCTTTCTGCTGATCTTCCGGGCCCTTCGCGATAGACGCGTTCCGATTGCTCTGCGTATTGCCAGCCACAACGTGTTTTTGGTCGCGTTAGCGCTGGTCATTTACGCCGTGGTGATGGGCTTGCAGTTCAAACAGGCCATGCACGAACAAGCCGATGCGCTGGGTCAAAGCCTGACCACACAAACAGCCACGTCTGCGACCGAGTTGCTGGTGTCCAACGACATCCTGAGCCTCAACGTGCTGCTCAACAACCTGACCAAAAACCCGCTGGTGGCGCACGCTGCTATTTATAGCGTCGATAACCGCATCCTCGCCGAAGCCGGCCAACGCCCAAAAAGCAGCCTACTGGGCGAAACCGAAGGCGTGTATCAGACCAAGATTACCTTTCAGGATGTAACCGCCGGGCACCTGCGCATCAGCCTAGACATGAACCAGTTCGAGCAGCCGATGACCATCAGCTTGCAGAGCATGGGCATTTTGAGCGCTATTTTACTGGCGCTGGCGCTGGCACTCAGCTTGCGTTTGGGCAGGAACATTACGACACCGTTGTTGCAGTTGCGTGTCTGGCTGCGTGAACCCGACCCGTACACCCCGGCTATCAATCGCCAAGATGAAATCGGTGATCTGGCCCGTCAACTACACAGCCGCCTAGCCCCTCCGGCGCCTGAGCCAGAACCCGAGCCAGAACCGGAATACGACGACGAAGAAGACGCCGAAGAAGCCGAACCGGCCTTCGAAGTGCGTAACCTGCGTGATCCTGGCTTTGATGAAGCACCCGCCGTGCCGACCCCCAAAGCAGCACCGCGCCAAGTGATCAGCACCGAAGAAGACGAGAACGACGACGAAGACCCGTTCGCTGACTTGCGCGACACCACTCCAACGGCTGTTGCGCCTGTTGCGCTGGTCAAACCCCAGCCGGCCAAGCTTGCTGCGCCGCAACCGAGTGCGGTGCTGGCCGTGCAACTGGGCGCACAAGAGCAACTGCGTCGCTTGCCACGCGCCCGCTTGATGGAACTGCTGGAGCGTTATCGCGACTGCCTGAACCAGGCGGCGTCGCTGTACCAAAGCGAGCTGCACACCTTGAACGATGGCAGCACGTTGATGCTGTTCCATAGCGAAGACAGCGGCGACGACTACCTGACCAACGCTATTTGCTGCGGCGAGTTGTTGCGAGCCTTGGGCCATGCCCTGCAGATCGAAGTCGCGGACAGCGGCATCACCTTGCAACTGCAATTAGGCTTAGTGCTGGGTGAAGGGCTGAGCGGCATAAGCCAAATCGACCTGCTGCTGACTGAAACGGCGCAAGACGCTCTGGCGCTGTCGCAACACAGCCGCAACCTGCTGCTGGTGGAGCGAAAAATCAGCGACGACGCATTGATCCGACAACGCGCCCGTATTCGCCCGATTGCCAGCCCCGAAGGCGCTTGCTGCGTTGAACGACTGATGGAGCCCTACCCGTCCATGCTCGAACGCCAACTGGCGCGGATGCATGAGAATCGCGGGTAAAGCCAAAGCCCTCACCACGCCTCTCCCGGAGGGAGAGGGGACTGATTTGGGGATGCTGAAGGACTTCAGCAATCTGAAGCTCTTGCACTGAACCTGAGAACTCCTCGGCAAAGCTCCTTCTCATCTGGGAAAAGGACTGATTGGGGGATGCTGAAGGGCATTGGCAATCTGAAGCTCTTGCACCGAACCTGAGAACTCCTCGGTAAAGCTCCTTCTCCCTCCGGGAGAGGGTTGGGGTGAGGGGTTTTGGATCTGCAAAAAAAATCCCGCACACGTGCGGGATTTTTGTTTTCTGGCCATCACCTCAGAAGCGGAACACTTCCATGTCGGTGCGAATCGGTGCAGCCATCGGAATCTTAGGCTTACTCACTTCTTGCTTAGGCGCAGGCCGGGCTTCGGATTTGTGCGGTTCAACCAGCGGCGGCTGATTGGCCAGCGGCTTAAGGGCCGTCGCCAATTGCTCGCTCAGTTGCTGCAACAATTCGCCTTGGGCCTTGACCTGTGAGGCGGTGCTGCCGTCGTGCTGTTGTTGCAGGTGCACCATGCGGTTGTCACGCACCTGGCCGCGACGGTCAAGCAAGCGCCATTGTGCATCGAGAATCGCAGGCTGATCTTTACCCGAGTCCAGTCGGGTGATCGACAACAACACTTGTACGTCCGGGGCAAAACCGGCTGTCGCAGGCGCCAACACAACGCGCTGGCTGTCCAGACGCCACGCTAATTGGCGTAACAGCAACTGATCGATGTCTGACGACAAGCTGCCCGCCCAACGACCATCGGTGGCCGCGCTCAGGCTCCCATTGGCTTGACGTTGCAGCAGGGTTTCACGTTGCAGGTAATCAGCCACGATGACCGGGCCAAGTACCACCGCCATGCCAGCACTTTGCTTGGGCTGGCCGGGGTTGCCGCTGTCCAGTTGGTACAGGGACGCTGGCTGGTGCACGCTGCACCCCGCCAGGCCAAGCACACCGGCCAGCAACGCAATTAAAGGAAGGCGCAGAACGTTCATCATTCCATCCAGGTGGCCGCCGTAGGGCACGCCACAGTGTGATTCTCGAAAAAAATCGTTGGGCACATCGCCATTAGCGGTGCCGAAAGTGCGCCATATCATCCGCGAATATCAAGCATGACTCCAGCGCTGCAACGCCGATCTGCGCGAAAAAACGCAGATCGGGTGCATAAATCACGCTTAATTTGGCGTTTCTACCAACAACGCATCCACGCGCTGGAAACCGCGCGGCAACTTGTTGCCTCGCCGTCCTCGCTCACCTTTGTAATGCTCAAGATCGTCAGCCTTTAGCGACAAGGTGCGCTTGCCCGCCTGCAGTACCAAGGTGGCGTTATCCGGCAGCACGGCGATGTCAGTCACGTACTCTTCACGACTGGCCACACGCTCACCAGGGATGCCGATGATCTTGTTGCCTTTGCCTTTGCCCAGTTGCGGCAGGTCGCTGACTTTGAAGATCAACAAGCGACCTTCGGTGGTCACCGCCGCCAACCAGTTGTGTTCGCGGTCCGCCACAGGCCGCGGCAGCATAACTTGCGCGCCTTTTGGCAGACTCAGCAACGCCTTACCGGCTTTGTTTTTGGCTTGCAGGTCTTCACCTTTCACCACAAAACCGTACCCGGCATCGGAGGCGATCACGTACAGCGAGTCGTCATCGGGCAGCAACACGCATTCAAACGTGGCGCCAGGCGGCGGTGTCAGACGGCCGGTTAACGGCTCGCCTTGGCCACGGGCTGACGGCAAGGTGTGCGCTGCCACCGAGTAGCTGCGCCCGGTGGAGTCAATAAATACGGCAAATTGGTTGGAACGTCCGGCAGCGGCGGTTTTGTAACCGTCGCCTGCTTTATAGGACAAACCCGTCGCGTCTAGGTCATGGCCTTTGCCGCAACGCACCCAGCCTTTTTCCGACAGCACAACGGTGACTGACTCAGTCGGCACCAGCTCGTTTTCCGACAGGGCCTTGGCTTCGGCACGGGACACAATCGGCGAACGACGATCATCGCCGTAGGTTTCGGCGTCTGCCAGCAGTTCAGTGCGTACCAACTTTTTGAGCTTGGCTTCGCTGCCCAGCAAGGTTTGCAGCTTGGCTTGTTCTTTACGAAGCGCGTCTTGCTCGTCGCGCAGTTTCATCTCTTCAAGGCGGGCCAGTTGGCGCAAGCGCGTGTCGAGAATGTAGTCGGCTTGGGTTTCAGTCAGGGCAAAACGGGCAATCAGTTCGGCCTTGGGATGCTCCTCGGTCCGAATGATGTGAATCACTTCGTCGAGGTTCAGGTACGCGGTGAGCAAACCGTCCAACAGGTGCAGGCGGCGCTCGACTTTATCGAGGCGGAACTGCAAGCGACGACGCACGGTGCGAACCCGGAATTCCAGCCATTCAACCAGCAAGGCGCGCAGGTTTTTCAGCTGTGGCTTGCCGTCCAGGCCAATGATGTTGATGTTGACCCGAAAGGTCGATTCAAGCTCGGTCACAGCGAATAAGTGCTGCATCAGTTCGTCGAGATCAACCTTGTTGTTGCGCGGGATGATCACGATGCGGCATGGGTTTTCGTGGTCGGACTCGTCACGCAGGTCAGTGACCATCGCCAGCTTGGTCGGCTTGGCCTGCATCAACGCGGCGATTTGTTCCAACACCTTGGCGCCCGATACCTGGTGCGGCAGCGCGGTCACAACAATGTCGCCATCTTCAACGTGGTACACGGCGCGCATACGCACCGAGCCGCGGCCGGTTTGGTAGATCTTCAGCAGGTCGGCGCGCGGGGTGATGATTTCAGCTTCGGTGGGGTAGTCCGGGCCTTGAATGTGCTCGCACAGTTGCTCAACCGTGGCTTTAGGCTCGTCGAGCAAACGCACGCAGGCGCTCGCGACTTCGCGCAGGTTGTGCGGCGGCACGTCGGTGGCCATACCCACGGCGATGCCGGTGGTGCCATTGAGCAGGATATTCGGCAAACGTGCTGGCAACACCGCAGGTTCGTCGAGGGTTCCGTCAAAGTTCGGCACCCAATCCGCCGTGCCTTGGCCCAGTTCGCTGAGCAGCACTTCGGAGTAGCGCGACAAACGCGCTTCGGTGTAACGCATGGCGGCGAAAGATTTGGGGTCATCCGGCGCACCCCAGTTGCCTTGCCCGTCGACCAGCGTGTAGCGGTAGCTGAACGGTTGCGCCATCAGCACCATGGCTTCGTAGCAGGCTGAGTCGCCGTGCGGGTGAAACTTGCCGAGCACGTCACCGACGGTACGCGCCGATTTCTTGTGCTTGGAGTCTGCGTCTAGGCCCAACTCGCTCATGGCGTAAACGATACGCCGTTGCACAGGCTTGAGGCCGTCGCCGATATGCGGCAAGGCCCGGTCCATGATCACGTACATGGAGTAGTTGAGGTAGGCCTGTTCTGTGAAGTCGGCCAGTGACCGGCGTTCTACGCCGTCCAGGCTGAGATCAAGGGAGTCGCTCATGCGGACCTCATTCAGTTCGTTGTCTGGCGCAACAGCATGGTGCCGTCGCGCTGGGTAAATTCAAGTTTGTTCAAAGCGCTCATGCCTAGCAGCACTTGTTCGCCTTCAAGGCCGGGAGCCGCCACCGCACGCACGTTGCGCAGCACGATAGCGCCCAGTTGCAGGCGGTCGATCTGGGTCCGATAACCCTGCACCCGCCCATTGGCGGTGCTCAGCGTCACGGGGGCACCTTTGGGCAGCGCCAGTTGCCTGGCCAGCTCCTGCGGGACCGCCACATCGGTGGCCCCGGTATCCAGTAAAAATTCCACCGGCACGTTGTTGATGCGGCCGCTGGCGACAAAGTGACCCTGCACGTTGCCCTGCAACGTCACCTCGATATAGCCCTCGCCTTGCTGTGAGGTCACTTCGGTGTTGGGGTTTGCCTGACGCTGCTCCCAACGCCCGAAAAACTGCGTGGCCAAATACAAACCGGCGCACCACGCCAGGATCATAAAGACCCGCCCTACACCTTTACCCGGCGGTTGCTGGCTCATAACTTGGCGCTCCAACCACCTTGCGGGGCAGCAAAACGCCAAACAATGGGACGTTTCTCACCATCGGCACGCACGTGGTTGCCATTATCGACGCCTATCCAGGCGCCTTTGGCATCTAGGCTCAAGGCTTCGGCGTTGCCATACGGGCTTTTATACAAGCGCGCTGCCGTCAAGGCATCGTTGGCAAACGACCAGCAGCGCTCGATGTCGCCGGTGTCCAGGGTGCGACGGCAAATGCGATACGCCATGCGCTCAAGGGTGAACAACTTGCCTTCGAACAGCGCCAGATCAGAGAAGTCTTTCTGTTGCGCCTTGCCCTTAAGCGGGTGCGGTGGCTGTTCAAGGCCGCCCTCGCTCATCAATACGCAGCCGTTATCACAGTCCCATACGCTTTGTTTTTTGCGAATGGTCAGTAAACCTCTGCGCTCGCGTTCGGCCGCCAGCCAAATCTGATTGCCCTGCGGGTTAACCGCAATGCCTTCAAACAGCGCATTGAAGTGCAACAGCATGCCGCTGGCACGCGCTTGGCGCACCAGCGCCGGGTCGATTTTAAGCCATGAAGGTGTGCCAATCGGCGGAACCAACAGCACCGCTGCGTGAGACTCACTGACCACGTAACGATTGCCAGCGTCATCGCAGGTGATGCCTTCAAAGTCCAGGTCGCCACCGCGCATCGGACTGATGGCTTTGCCCATCATCCGCACGCCCCACGGCAAACCGCTCTCTGGCGCGGGCGGCACGTCGATGGGCAGCGCCTCGGCGTGCCATTCGGCATATCGAGTATCTAGATGGTAAATCTGATCATCGTCGCGATCAGACACCGCCCACACCTCACCCTGACACATCGCCAAGCCGGACAAGTTACCGCCGCGCATGCCTTCTACCGGATGCTCGGATTGCAACACCAGTTCAGGCCAGTCCTGCGCCATGACCGGGGTCGCACTCACACACAGCAGCGCCAGCAAGGCACTGCGCATCAGGCCAGCACCTGCGCCAAGTCGCCTTTGGATTCCAGCCAAGACTTGCGGTCGCCCGCGCGTTTTTTCGCCAGCAGCATGTCCATCATTTCCGAGGTCGCGGCGTAGTCTTCCAGCGTGAGTTGCACCAGACGGCGGGTGTTCGGGTCCATGGTGGTTTCACGCAACTGCGGTGGGTTCATTTCACCTAGGCCTTTGAATCGCGTGACCTGCGGCTTGCCGCGTTTTTTCTCGGCCACCAGACGGTCCAGAATGCCGTCACGCTCGGCTTCGTCGAGGGCGTAGTAAATCTCTTTGCCCAAGTCGATCCGGTACAGCGGCGGCATGGCCACGTACACGTGCCCGGCGTCTACCAGCGGACGGAAATGCTGGACGAACAGCGCACAGAGCAAGGTCGCAATGTGCAGACCGTCGGAGTCGGCGTCGGCGAGGATGCAGATTTTGCCGTAGCGCAGTTGGCTGATGTCAGCCGCACCCGGATCAACGCCAATGGCCACGGCAATGTTGTGCACCTCTTGGCTGGCCAATACTTCGCTGCCGTCGACTTCCCAGGTATTGAGGATCTTGCCGCGCAACGGCAGGATCGCCTGAAACTCTTTGTCCCGCGCTTGCTTGGCCGAGCCGCCAGCGGAGTCACCCTCTACCAGAAACAGCTCGGAACGCATCGGGTCTTGCCCGGCGCAATCGGCCAATTTACCGGGCAAGGCCGGACCTTGGGTGATGCGCTTGCGCTCGACCTTTTTACTGGCCTTAAGACGACGACCGGCGTTGTTGATCGCCAGCTCCGCCAACTGCATGCCCAATTCGGGGTTAGCGTTGAGCCACAGGCTAAATGCATCCTTGACCACGCCCGAAACGAAGGCGGCCGCTTCGCGGGACGACAAACGCTCTTTGGTCTGGCCGGAGAATTGCGGTTCCTGCATTTTCATCGACAGCACGAACGCAATGCGCTCCCACACGTCTTCTGGCGCCAGCTTCACACCCCGCGGCAACAAGCTGCGGAATTCGCAGAACTCGCGCATGGCATCGAGCAAACCCTGACGCAAGCCGTTGACGTGGGTACCGCCTTGAGCGGTCGGGATTAGGTTGACGTAGCTTTCCTGCACGCTGTCGCCGCCTTCTGGCAGCCACAGCAGCGCCCAATCGACGGCTTCTTTATTACCGGCCAAGCTGCCGCAGAACGGCTCGTCTGGCAGGCGTGCGAATTCGCTGACGGCGTCGACCAAATAAGAACGCAGACCGTCTTCGTAATGCCACTCGATTTTTTCGCCGGTGCCTTTGTCTTCAAAGCTGACCAGCAGCCCCGGGCACAACACAGCCTTGGCCTTGAGCACGTGCTTGAGGCGGCTGACCGAGAACTTAGGCGAATCGAAATATTTTGGGTCCGGCGCAAAGTACACGCTGGTCCCGGTGTTGCGCTTGCCGACCGTGCCAACAACTTCAAGGTCGGTGGCTTTGTAGCCATCGGCGAAGGTCATCTGGTATTCGTTGCCGTCACGCTTGACCTTGACCCGCACTTGGGTCGACAAGGCGTTTACCACCGAGATGCCCACGCCGTGCAGACCGCCGGAAAACTGGTAGTTCTTGTTCGAAAATTTGCCACCCGCGTGGAGCTTGGTCAGGATCAGCTCGACGCCTGACACGCCTTCTTCGGGGTGGATGTCGACCGGCATGCCGCGCCCGTCATCGCTGACTTCCAGCGAGTGGTCGGCGTGCAGGATGACTTGCACCGATTTGGCGTGACCTGCCAAGGCTTCGTCGACGCTGTTGTCGATAACTTCCTGGGCCAAATGGTTAGGCCGACTGGTGTCGGTGTACATGCCGGGGCGTTTGCGCACCGGGTCGAGGCCCGAGAGGACTTCGATGGCGTCTGCGTTATAAGAGCTAGCGCTGGGAGTGGCCATAGGGTCTCGTCGTTAGTCGTAAATGAAAAATAAAGGCCATCCGACAGGCGCCTTAAAGGGCCGCAAAGTCGATGGTTTTATACTGATGCGCCGCTATCCCGGCGAAACTCAACAGCGCGGGCAGTTGCTCGGCAAACCCTTGGTAACTGTGGTCGCCACCACCCTGAATGCGCAGGGCACAAGCTGCGTAGTACTTTTCGGCATGGCGGTAGTCCAGCGTTTCGTCGCCAGTCTGCAACCACACCTGATAACGCTGCGGGTCTTGAGGCGCCTGCACTTCAAGTTCGGCCAGAGCCTCCACATGATCGAGGGTCAGCTCCCAGCTTTCACCGCTGTACAGGTTGGTTTGCGTGCCTAGGTAGCCGTCGAACATGCGATGCGGGCTGACGGCCGGGTTGACCAACAAGGCGTTGAGTCCATGCTGCTCGGCCAGATAGGTCGCATAGTAGCCGCCGAGCGAGCTGCCGACCAGCAGAGGGCTACCCAGTTCGCTGATTGCCGCCTGCAATTGGGCAATCGCTTCACGCGGATGATGGTGCAAGGCCGGAACCCGCAACTGATCGCTCAGCCCCATGCGTTGCATCAGAGACATGAGCTGCGTGGCCTTCTTGGACTCGGGAGCACTGTTGAAACCATGGATATACAAGATGGAACCCGACATGCAATCACTCCCGAGCACGATTTAAGCTGAACGCAGTATCAATAAAGACGCGCAGTTTAGGGCAATAACCCGTCTCAAGGTATTTCCACGTCACCCGCACTCAGTAATTGTTAGCGCTGTAATCGGGCTCGAACACAAAGTTATCCACACGCGACACCCCTGTGTCCAAAGTGCCATCAGGTTGCAGACGCATCCAGCGATAGCCGGGTGCCTCGCTACTGACGTCGAAGTCGCGGCTGGCGGGCGTGAACTGGATGCAGGTCGAGGGTGATGCCAGCAGCCGCACGTTGTTGCGCTGTTGGTCGAAGGGTTGGTGAATATGCCCCCACAGTACCGCCCTCACCTGTGGAAAACGGTCCAGCACGGCCCAAAAAGCGCAGGCATTTAGCAACCCAATCGGCTCGATCCATTCACAGCCCACCGGCACGGGGTGGTGATGCAGGGCAATCAAGTGATGGCGATCAGGGGCTTCGCTCAACGAACGCGCCAGTAGCTGCAGTTGATTGTCTTCTAGGTAGCCGTGGCTTTTTTGATCCACGTTGGAGTGCAACAACGTAATGCGCCAATTGCCAATGTCCAACACCGGCTCAAGCAGGCGGCTTTGCACGGCGGCTTCGAGCATCGGCGGCACAGCGTCGTGATTGCCGGGGATCCAGCGTGCATTCGCCGAGAGCGGCTCGGTCAATTGCCGAAAACGCTGATACGCCGCCACGCTGCCGTCCTGGGTCAAATCACCGGTGCCCAACAACAAATCAACCTGTGGCTGCTCGGCGCGCACCAGATCAATCACGTTTTGCAAGCTTTGTGCGGTATTGAGTCCCAGCAGCGAGCCGTCTGCATCGGCAAACAAATGGCTGTCGGTCAGTTGCACCAGCAACACCGGGTCTTCGGTGGTCAGCGTGGATACATTGGGCAAGGCACTCTCCAGAGCGGGTGGGGTATTTAGGTCATTGCCCGGCAGGAAGAGGTCGTTAGCGCACTTCTGCGTATTCATGCCCACAGGCCAGACAATGGCTCAGCCACTCACCCAAAAACACATTGAGTTGGGCTTTTTCGTCGGGCTGGTGCATGGCCACGTTGGGGTAAGGATAGATGCTGCGAAAGCGCCGCGCATGTTCGGCGCCAATCACTTCGGCCATGCGCGCATCGTGGTACACCTGCACCTGCAGTTCGGGCACCGGCAACCACGGCAGACTGTGCTCCTGACGCACGCGCAAGGTGCTGGTGTACGGGCAATCGAGCATCACTTCAAGGGTCAGCACACCGAGCATCTGCTCGCCCTGAGTGACCGCGATCTGTCGCGCGCTTGGTTGCTCGCGCATGTCAGGCAACAAACGCATCAGCCGGGCGTAGTTGGCCTCGCAGGCAGCCTGCAAGCCAATCAAATCAACCCGGTAGCGATCACGCACGCCATTTACAGCCATAGCCCCCTCACTTCAGCGCGATTAAGCGCCAGCCATTGCAGAGCAATAATGCTCGCTGCATTGGAAATACGTCCATCTCGTACTGCTTGAAGCGCATCCTCATACGCCCATTTAGTGACGCGAATATCTTCGGCTTCCTCGTCCAGGCCATGCAGGCCGCCTGCGTTAGAGCTGTCGCAACGCCCCAGGTACAGGTGCACAAATTCGGTGCTGCCACCCGGCGACGGGAAATAGCGCGTAATGGGCCATAACGACGAGAACGTCAGCCCGGCCTCTTCTTCGCCTTCACGGCGAGCGATGTCTTCGGGGTTGTCTTCGCCTTCTTTGTCGATCAACCCGGCCACCAGCTCGATCAGCCACGGGGTTTCAGTCTTGCCATAGGCGCCGACCCGGAACTGTTCGATCAGCACCACTTCATCGCGCTGCGGGTCATACGGCAGCACGCACACGGCATCATGACGGACAAAGACTTCACGACTGATCTCACGGCTCATGCCACCGGCAAACAGTTCATGGCGCAGGAAGACCCGGTCCAGTTTGTAAAAACCCTGATAGCCGTTCTCACGCTTTACGATCTCGACAGCGCTGGGCGTGGCCTTGGTGATGTCAGTCATTGAAAACCTCTTGCTGGCAAATTCAGGCCGGGGTAGCCCGCGGCATCGCGCATCCTAACGCGCCTGTGCGTGTGGATGCAGCCCCTTTTATAACGTGGGGATAGACGGATTGCCTGCAAACCAACTCTAATTGACACCTTCAAGCTTAGCGGCGAACTGACGCCCTTGTTGGCAGTCGAACGACCCTACGTACACCTTTCTTTCGTTGATGAAGGACGACCATGTCGCTTTTAAAAATTGCCTCCCTGACTTGCATCGCCCTCACGCTGGGCGCTTGCCAGAGCGTTTTTCAACCTAAACCCCTGACGTTTACGCCGGACGCGTCCGAGCAAGTCAAGGCTGGCTGCAACGGTGATGATTGCCCATTGGTCAACATCGAGACAGGGCACTTTGCCAACGAACCGAAACTCAATGCCTTGATCGAACAACGGTTGTTGAAAATGACCGTCAACTCGCCGGACGACACGCTGGCGCCGTCACTGAGTGCCTACCGTGAGCAGTTTTTGCGCACAGCCGACACCCGCAACAGCATGTACTTGCAAGCCAAGGTACGTGAGCAGCATGACGACTTAGTGATTATCGAGCTGATTAGCTACCTGGACACCGGCGGCGCACATGGCATGCCGGGGCGCGGGTTTATCAACTGGTCGCGTAAAGACCAAAAAGAGCTGACCTTGCAGGACATGCTCCTGCCGGGCCAAGAGAAAGCCTTCTGGGGCGCGGTCAAAGTGGCGCACAACAACTGGTTGATTAACTCGCACCGCAGCAACGATGCGCAGTTCATAAAAACCTGGCCGTTCCAGCAGACCCCGAACGTGGCGCTACTCAAAGACAACGTCGTGCTCAAGTACGACGTGTACAGCATTGCCCCGTACTCGGATGGCAACGTTGAACTGAGCATCCCGTATTCACGCTTGAACGGGATTATCAAGCCGGAGTGGTTGCCGGGTCGCGGCTAACTCCAAACGTCTGTAGGAGCGTCGACCGGCTGCTCCTACAGTGGGTTGAGGGTTAGTGTTTACGGCCCAGCAACCACTGCAACAGGCCGGCCAGCAGCAACGCAGGCAAGGTTGCGCCTACATCCGGGAACAAGTTGGCCAGCAGGTGGTAGGTGCTCACACCGCCCAACCAGGCCAATAAGGTGGCCCAGTGCAGCAAACCCGGCACCACGTCGCAACTGCGCTTACGCAGGATGAAGTGATCCACCAACACCACGCCAAACAAGGGCGCAAACACCGAGCCGATCAGCAGCAAGAAGTTCTGGTACTGCGCCAACGGCGCCAGGCAGGCGATCAGGGTGCAGATAACACCAATCGCCAATGCGAGGTGCTCAATCTTCAAGCGCAACAGGATCCCGCTGGAAACCGCCGCCGAGTGAATGTCGGCAAAGGCGTTTTCGGACTCGTCGAGCAGAATTAGCAGCAATGGAATACCCAGCCCTGCCCCCGCCAGCGCCAACAACAGCGCGTTAACTTCACCGCTCGGCGCGAACGCCAAGGTGTAGGCCACACCCAGGCTCATCAACCAGAAGTTGCCAATCAAAAAGCCCAGTACAGTACCGCCAAACACGCTTTTGGCGCGTTTGCCAAAGCGCGAGTAGTCGGCAATCAACGGCAACCACGACAACGGCATGGCGATAGCAATGTCGAAACCCACCGCAAACGGCATCGAACCATCGCCTTTCTGCGCCCATAACGCGGCTAAGTCAGCTTTGGCGAAGAGGTTCCACGTGAGCCAGATGCAAGCACCCAACAGCAGCCAGATGCCCCATTTACGCAAGACCTTACGCACAAAGGTCAACGGCCCGCTGACTGCCAGCAACGTGGCGAGGGCGCCGAAAAACAGGGTCCAAAGCAGCGGATTGGTGAACAAGCTGCCTTCGCTGAACGCACGGGCGCCGAGCAGACTGGCCGCATCGCGCATGACGATGATTTCAAACGAGCCCCAGCCAATCAGCTGCAACACGTTCAGCACGGCAGGCAGCATCGCACCGCGACTGCCTAGGCTCAGCTTCAGCGCGGCCATGGATGACAGGCCCGTGTCGCTGCCGATCACCCCGACCGACGCCAGTAATGCCACGCCGACTAGCGTGCCGAGAAAAATTGCCAACAGCGAACCCGATAGGCCTAGCCCCGGCGCCAGCAAGGCCCCGGTCTGCAACACCATCAGCCCGACGCCGAGGGAGAACCACAGGGAAAACAGATCGCGGGCGCCGAAGACGCGCTTGTCCAAAGGGACGGCGGTATCGGGCGAGTAAGTGCTGGGTGTGTTCAAGGCATCATTCTCGATAAAGGACCAAACCCGTAGTCGCTGTCGAGGCACGAGGCTGCGATGGGTTGCGCAACGACCCTGTTGTTGAAGGTCCTGCGGCCCTTATCGCAGCCTCGTCCCTCGACAGCGACTACAAATGGGCGCCAGCGGCGGCTGGCGCGGTTTACATCACACTTTTTTGTACAGCTGGCTGCCTTCCTGCTTGAAGCGCTCGGCCTGTTCCGCTAGGCCTTTGGCCACGTCGACGTCGATTGCCTCAATGCGCTGGTTGGCAGCGTAGATACGCACTTCTTGGGTGATTTTCATCGAGCAGAATTTCGGCCCGCACATGGAACAGAAGTGTGCAACTTTGGCCGAATCCTTGGGCAAGGTTTCGTCGTGGTAGGAGCGCGCGGTGTCCGGGTCTAGGCCGAGGTTGAACTGGTCTTCCCAGCGAAACTCGAAGCGCGCTTTGCTCAGGGCGTTGTCGCGAATTTGTGCGCCCGGATGGCCTTTGGCCAAGTCGGCCGCGTGAGCCGCGATTTTGTAAGTGATGATCCCGGTTTTCACGTCATCTTTGTTCGGCAACCCCAAGTGTTCCTTGGGCGTCACGTAGCACAGCATGGCGCAACCGAACCAGCCGATCATGGCCGCACCAATGCCCGAGGTGATGTGGTCGTAACCCGGTGCAATGTCGGTGGTCAGCGGGCCGAGGGTGTAGAACGGCGCCTCGTCGCAGCACTCCAGCTGTTTGTCCATGTTCTCTTTGATCAACTGCATCGGCACGTGGCCGGGGCCTTCGATCATGCATTGCACGTCGTGTTTCCAAGCGATTTTGGTCAATTCGCCCAGGGTTTCCAGCTCTCCGAACTGCGCCGCGTCGTTGGCGTCGGCAATCGAGCCCGGACGCAGGCCGTCGCCCAGCGAGAAGCTGACGTCGTAGGCCTTCATGATTTCGCAGATTTCGTCGAAGTGGGTGTAAAGGAAGTTCTCTTTGTGGTGCGCCAGGCACCATTTGGCCATGATCGAGCCACCACGGGACACAATGCCGGTCACACGCTTGGCGGTCAGCGGCACGTAGCGCAGCAACACACCGGCGTGGATGGTGAAGTAGTCAACGCCCTGTTCTGCCTGTTCGATCAGGGTGTCGCGGAACAATTCCCAGGTCAGGTCTTCGGCCACACCGTTGACCTTTTCCAGCGCCTGGTAAATCGGCACTGTGCCGATCGGGACCGGCGAGTTGCGGATGATCCACTCGCGGGTTTCGTGAATGTGTTTGCCGGTGGACAAGTCCATGACCGTGTCCGATCCCCAGCGAATGCCCCAGGTCAGCTTGGCCACTTCCTCCTCAATAGAGGAGCCCAGCGCGCTGTTGCCGATGTTGCCGTTGATCTTCACCAGAAAGTTGCGACCAATGATCATTGGCTCCAACTCAACGTGGTTGATGTTGGCCGGGATGATGGCGCGACCGCGGGCGATTTCGTCGCGCACAAACTCAGGGGTGATTTCTTTCGGGATGTTGGCGCCAAAGCTGTGACCCGCGTGTTGCTGGTCGAGCAAACCTGCTGCACGGGCTTCTTGCAGCTTCATGTTTTCGCGGATGGCGACGTATTCCATCTCGGCGGTAATGATGCCCTGACGCGCATAGTGCATCTGGCTGACGTTAACCCCGGCCTTGGCCCGACGCGGGTTCTTCACGTGGGCGAAGCGCAGTTTGGTCAGTTCGGCGTCTTCAAGGCGCATTTGGCCAAAATTGGAACTTAGACCCGGCAGGCGCTCGGAGTCATCGCGGTCATCGATCCACGCCGAACGTACGTCGCCCAGACCTTTACGCACATCGATTTCGACGGACGGGTCGGTATACGGGCCGGAGGTGTCGTAGATCAATACCGGGGCGTTGATTTCGCCGCCAAAATCAGTCGGTGTGACATCCAGGCTGACTTCACGCATCGGCACCAGAATGTCCGGGCGAGAACCCTGTACGTAGACTTTTTGTGAACGGGTGAACGGCTTTACGGACTGTTCATCGACTTTTGCCGAATCACTGAGATTGATCGCATTTTTTAGTGTTGTACTCATCACGGCTCTCCAGACTGCATCCAGGCGGATTGTCGGAGGGAGAACCTGAAAAAAGCACGGATGCACCCAAGGACTGGATGCTGAGTGACGACCTCGAACGATTGATCATTTTTTGAACAATCGATCCCGGACGGCACTCAAGAGGACTCGCCGGGAGACGAGAAATCTTGTTCCCTACGCAGGCGCTAACCTGATCAGGTTCAACGGGATCCGAAATTATTCGATCTCAGCCTCATAGCAAGGCACCCCGACAAGAACTCGGCCAGTCTATGGCAGCGGCAAGCTTTTAGCTACACGCGGCAAGATTTCGGTGTTGATCTAACTTGCCGCTTGTCGCTTGCAACTTGCGGCTGCTCTCTGCACCCAAAACTACTACACTCGCTACGTCTTGAAATCACGAGCGCCAGAATACGGCCTCGACCCTCAATTTCGCACTATTGAACTAGGGATCGCTCATGCTGCGCAAACTCTCGCTGGCAATCGCCGTGTCTTGGGCGACCAACGCTATGGCTCTGGATACACCGGCTCCTTTATCCAACCAAAACGGCCTGGTCAGTGTTTACCAAGAGGCGGTCGACAATAACGCCGATCTCGCGGCAGCGCGTGCCAACTATTCGGCACAAAAAGAAGTGGTACCGCAGGCCCGTGCCGGTTTGCTGCCCAATCTGTCGGGCGGCGCTGAGTCGAGCAACGTGCGTACAAGCATCGATCGTCCGTCGATGACCACCACCCGCAGTGCGATGGTGTATCAAGCCACACTGGCCCAGCCGCTTTTTCGGATTGACCGCTGGTTCCAGTTGAAAGCCGCCGAATCGGTCAACGAACAGGCAGCACTGCAACTCTCGGCCACCGAGCAGAATCTGATTCTGCAAAGCGCAAACAATTACTTCTCGGTACTGCGCGCCCAAGACACGCTGGCCGCGACCAAGGCCGAAGAAGCGGCATTTAAACGCCAGTTGGACCAGTCCCGCGAGCGTTTTGATGTGGGCCTATCGGACAAGACCGACGTGCTGCAATCCCAGGCCAGCTACGACACTGCGCGGGCTAACCGCATGCTCGCTCAGCGCCAGGTCGAAGATGCCTTTGAAGCACTGGTGACATTAACCAATCGCCAATACAACGCGATTGAAGGCATGCGCCACAGTTTGCCGATCTTGCCGCCGACGCCAAACGACGCTAAAGCTTGGGTCGACACCGCCGCACAGCAAAACCTCAACTTGCTGGCCAGTAACTTCGCAGTGGACGCTGCACAAGAAACGCTCAAGCAGCGTAAGGCCGGCCACGCGCCGACGGTAGACGCCGTGGCGCAATACAAAACCGGCGATAACGACGCGTTCGGCCTGACCAACCCTAATGCCCTGAACCAACGCTATGGTGGCCCGGTCAACCAGACCAGCGTCGGCATTCAGTTGAACATCCCGATCTACAGCGGCGGCCTGACCAGTTCGCAAGTTCGCGAATCGTATTCGCGCCTTGATCAAACCGAGCAACAACGTGAGCAACTGCGCCGCCAGGTGGTAGAAAACACCCGTAACCTGCACCGCGCGGTGAACACCGATGTGGAACAGGTGAAAGCGCGCAAACAGTCGATCATCTCGAACCAGAGCGCCTTGGAAGCCACGGAAATTGGTTATCAGGTCGGTACTCGCAACATCGTTGACGTGCTCGACGCCCAGCGTCAGTTGTACAACTCGGTGCGCGACTACAACAACAGCCGCTACGACTACATCCTCGACAACCTGCGCCTTAAACAGGCTGCGGGCACGTTAAACCCTGGCGACCTGGATGCGTTGTCGCGTTACCTAAAAGCAGACTACAACCCGGATAAGGACTTCCTGCCGCCGGATCTGGCTCAGGAAGCCGCTGCGAATATTCGCTCAGCAGGGAAATAACCGCCCCCTATCGCGGACTTAACCCCGCCACCGCAGGTGTCACCTGTGTTGGCAGGGCTATATGCCAATACCACCGTTCCTTAAGGGCACCAGAGGTTAATACGACATCGGTC
Organism: Pseudomonas psychrophila HA-4; assembly: GCF_000282975.1. Taxonomy (GTDB): domain Bacteria; phylum Pseudomonadota; class Gammaproteobacteria; order Pseudomonadales; family Pseudomonadaceae; genus Aquipseudomonas; species Aquipseudomonas psychrophila_A. The sequence continues at coordinate 10,664 of NZ_ALJC01000110.1, read as the reverse complement.
GTTTGACCTCTTGGCAACCACTAAAGGAACGCCCATGAACACAGCCCCATCAACGTGGCTCGTGCCTGCAGAAAATGCAGTTCGCGCGCAGTTCGCCAATCCGCCTGCCCTTGAAACCGTCGCACGCCAACTGCTCAAAGAAGCCATCGAACACGTCTATCCCTCACTGAACATAGATCTGCTCATCACACGGTTGGCTGTTCCCTTACCCCAAGGCGGCTGGGGATTAGAACCTTTAATGCCCAAAGTCCTGGATTACCTGGGCGGTGGCCCCGAGCTCAATTTCGACCCAATCAGGGGTCAGTCTTATTACCTATGCGATAGCGCACCCACGTGGCTCACCGTGGAGGAAGGTAATCTGGACATGAACGTCATTAAACAGTTGATCAAAGAGCTTGCCTGGCGCCTCCCCATAGGCTTGCAAGATGCGCTGACCGCCTTCTGGGGAGAAGACTCGGGGGCAGGTGGCAACCGTTGGAACTGGCTTAGCGGTGTGATCAAAGACACCCTGACGATCAGCGCATTCATCCAGGCAGACCTGAACGCTGATGCCCTTGCGGCCATCAGCCAGATAATCACTACCCCTGAGCTCGATAAGCGGATCCAACAATATGGTGAGCGAGCCATACGCGCTTATTGGATGAAAGTGTCGCTGGTGAGCGAAGGAAAAATGAGTTCAAGCCTGAGCCAAAGAATCATATTGGCAACACCTGATCAAGTATTGATGTGTAGGCCCAATGGCACCATCCGCTCATTCAAAAGTATCGACGACTTGAGCCGTTATTGGGGTGCAAATATCAGCAAAAAGTTTGCCGCGCAGAACATTCGCCTGAAACGCTTTGAGCTTGAAGGCAATGCATTTGAGGCTATCGCAGCCGCCATCCTGAATCATCAGCTTGAGAGCATCAGCCTAATGAGGCTGCCAGCCAGTATTGGGTGGCAGGCACTGGAAACGGTGTACATGAACATCACCGATACCGCGAAACTGCTCATTGGTTCGCCCTACGCCAACTCAGACACGCTTGAGCGGGTAAAAACCCAAATGCCCGAGTGGCTCACCAAGGCTTCCCTCGCCGATCAAACGACTTACCGCCATTACAGCCTAGCGTTGTCCGCCATCAAAAAAGTCAACAAGGGCCAGACGTACCTTTCCGGAATTAGCAGCATCCAGGCCTATGCTGTCGATGTACTGCATCAACAGTTATTGGCTGATTGGGCTCGCTTTGAGCCTGACCATTCGGTGCCGGTGACCGAGAGCCTTCTAGAACCTGAAAACATTGAACTCACGTTCCTGACAGTAACGGGCGCTCTTAACAGCGTGGGGATTGTCGAGCCCGTCACCATGAGCCTGACCGAACTGGCCCTTAGAAATCTGGTCGGCCGCCCCAAAGGCAGGCTCACCCTCAGGCATAAACTCGGGTTAGAGCTGCCTGCCTGGCTAACGCCTGACTACGTGACTCGCCGCGATGGCCTTATTGAGCAGGTCAATATTGGTAAGGCTTACCCTGAGCGACTCGAAGATCTGCTACTTAAACAAACTCCCGCTATAAAACAACGAGAGCAATTGTTCGCCGAACTCATCAGTTTGCAGCTGCCATTGGAAGCTCTGGAGCTAAGCCTCAGGCGCGTAAACGGCGTCACCACCACCGGTGCGCGCTATGTGGCGGCACTTGTAAAGCTTGAGGCAGGCGACCGGTTTGTAGACGGCGCAGACATCGTGATCCGCCGCTTGGCGTTGGTACGCAAACCCGGCGCAGTGCCCGATGTGGTCGCCAATATGTTCATCATCGAGCCTGCCAACCTTGAACAGGGTCCACACCTGCTGTACCGGCCGTTCTACGCACAGTCCCTGCTGGAGTTCCCTACGCGCACGGCACTGTTGGACGCTTTAGTTGAGGCAGGCGACCTGCAAGACAGCGTGCTGACATGGTTGAGCGATGTCGCCCGGCCTATTTACGATCACGGCGGCTTTAAAGAGCCTCACTTCGTGCGCTTCGGTCTGGGCAGCGACTTTGCACCCATCGAGATACCGCAACCTGCGTTTCTGGCTACCAATGGCACCAGCAACGAGTTGTTGCAGTACCTGCAAAACGGACAATTGATGCAGTTCCTTTTCGGCTGCACCGCGCGAGCCATGGTAGATCAGGCCGAGGATGAATCCACATCCAACAGCGAAAGCCGCTGGCGGGTATTTATTGAAGGGGGCAGCCTGATTCTTAACAGCCTGCTGGTGCTGCCCATACAACCACGCCCGCTTATGCTAACAAGCGGACTGTTCGGCATGGCCAAATTAGCCTTCCATGTCATTCCGGAACTGGCCAGCGAAGACAAGGCCACCCGTGAGTTAGCGGCGGCGGATGTTTTGATCAACCTGGGCATGGTATTGCTCCATCCACTTCTGAGTGCCCTACCCCAACTCAAAAGATTACCTGAAGGGTTAAAATCTCAAGCGTTACGGCCTTTCGCACCGACACGGCTTGCCGAACAATGGCCCGAGCCTCCAGCCCCCGAAATCGATTCCGGCGCTGTAGCCCTGACGGGCGAGTACCCAAACTCCGAAACAACCGTGCTGGATTTCAGCTTCACCAATGCCCGCAACCAGCTCACCCCTAGCCAGAGAAAAAAATTGGCAGAGTTTGAAGTGGTTCGTCCAGCGTCACTGCCTCCCGCGCAATCTGTCGGCCGACGCAGAGGGCTGTTTCGAATAGATGACACGTGGCACGCCTTGATTGACGGCTACCTGTATGCGGTTGATGTTGACCCCAGCGGCGCTGCCGTCATTGTCTCTTCGTCAGACTTCAACCAACGGGGTCCTGCGGTGAAATCTGACGGCCAAGGCCAATGGAAGCTGGACTTGCGACTGCGAAACAGTGGTGGCATGCCACCTAGGCGAATTGCAGCACACCTTAAGAAAACCGAAGAACGAATACTTGAGCTGAACGCCGATCTGGATAGTTTTATCCCTAAAGAGCTACCGCTGGCTAAAACAGTCGAGATAACGCAGACCACGCTGCAAAGAGCGGAATCTGATGGTCGCTTCCCTCAAGAACAGCTTGCAGAGCTTCGCAACCGACTCAACACCGCCCTTTACACACAAATGAGCGCCTACCAAAAGCTGCTGGGTACCGCTCAGGAGCGCATCACACTGAAGATTCCCTTCTCTGAAGTCATCATGACTTCCCTTTTGGAGAAAGCGTTCGACAACAGGGCTGACGCCTTGGCTCTGTCCGCCAGTGAGCAAAGAGCCATTCTTAAAAAATGGCCCCAATTCCTTAACCCGGGCCCTGGCCTAGAAACGGCAAGTGATGCAGATCCCGAAGGGTTTTTGCAGTTCATGAAAGAGCAAGCGGCGCTAAACGAGAAGAGTATTGAACGCCTCGAGCAAAGGAACACCTACCTCGATCAGTTGCAAAACCTAGGCAGCGCTGGCGCTAAGGCGGCCGAGCCCCTGTTCCAAAGTATTTCCAATGACGCACACACGGTACTAAGTCTGAAAGCATTTCAACTCGATTGCCTCAAATTGCTCAGCTCCAAACTATCGGCACCCAAATCAGTAGAAGAGAGTCTGGATAACGCGACTGATCCGTTGAAGGAGCACATTCAAACCCACAACGAACTCAACAGACTTGAAGTCGAGCCGGTGAAACGTTTGGAGATTCTGGACAGTCTGGTTGAGAGCTACGGCCTGGGGTTGGATGCATTACAGGGCATCAACGTTTTAAATGCTGATGAACTCGAACCACACTTCTTCAATAAACTTAACGAACTGCTGAAGGAGCTTTACCAGGACGCCACTCGGTTACTGGCCGCTGAATTAAAGCCTGTCGGCACGCCGCGTAAAAAACCGCAGAGCCGTCCACCTTCGGCCGGCAAGCCGCACAAGAAAGTGATCAACGTTAGAGGCAAGGGCAAATTGATTGGCGGCGTAAAACCCGCGGGGAAAGACTGGCCTATTGAAGTCGTTGAGGTCCGCTCTGATTATGCCGACCAACTGATTTCGACCTATTCGCAACACGGCGACGAATGGGTAGAAATCCAGGAACCTGTCAAACCGGTGATTTCTCCCACACGCGCATTCAACGTTATAAAGGGCGAGGCGCGTAAAGTCCTCGGTATGTATCAGGAGCATTTAAACAAAGCCCACTATTACAAAACGCTTTGCCGACACCCGGAAGAGATTGAAGAGCTGCTTAATCACCAAGCCACCCGACTCGACAAGCTGGTAAATGAATTAGCTGTCGCGTTACAGGCGGTTCCTCTTGAAGCGCGCATCCTGGGAGATCAAACACTGCTGGACTCGATGAGACGTGCAGCGCAAACCCTGCTCAACGAAGGCCAGGCATTACGCATCCAGTTGAGCCTAGAGCTGCCACCCACGCACGGCAATCTTCAATACCTGCTAGACAAAGAGAAGGTTCAGATTGCCAGCCTGGGAAAACGCATCAAGCTGCAAGGCGAACGCCAGGACTTTATACAGGAGTACGCCATCAACGACCGAGAGGGCTACCCGTTGTGGTATGCACACTTTCATTATGCGAAAGCCAATACGCCTAGGCAGGAATACACAGTTGCGCACCTGAAAACCAAAGAGCAGCGCACGCTGAGCTATTACTCGCAATTGGCCGCCGCCACGAATGGTCAAGCGATCGTTAACATACACCGCGGAAAAATTGGCAAAACCTTGGCAGAGCGCTGGTTCCTGCCATTAGCGGGTGATAAATAAGCGCTGGTTGGCGCTAAATCACTGAGCGGGCCAATAAGCCCTCCAGCCCGTCCAACAGACGTTGCAATGCGCCCTGGTTGGCCTGCATAACCTTCAGGCCCGCCTGGGCCATGCGCTGCGCATCTTGTGGCAACTCGAACAAGCGCTGTATGGCAATTGCCAAACCCTGCGCGTCGTCCACTTCTTCCAGCGCCCCGGCACCACGAAGGAGTGCGGCGATTTCGAGGAAGTTAAACAGATGCGGCCCGCTCAGCACCGGCTTGGCCAGCGCGGCAGGCTCCAGCAGGTTATGTCCGCCATTGGGCACCAGGCTGCCGCCAACAAACGCGCTGTCGGCCAGAGCATACAAAAACAGCAACTCACCCATGGTGTCGCCCAGCAACACCTGCGTTTGCGCATTAACCAACTCGCCCGTAGAGCGGCGCACCGTGTCAAAGCCTTGGCTCTGGCACAACTCGAACACCGAACTGAAGCGCTCCGGGTGGCGTGGCACCAGTATCAACAAGGCATTTGAATGGCGGGTGAGTAACTGGCGATGCGCCGCGAGCACAATCGCGTCTTCACCTTCATGGGTGCTGGCAGCGATCCACACCGGGCGCTCGAGCGCCTGCCATTGCTCACGCAGCGCACGGGCGTTGATCAGCAATTGCGGGTCTATCGTCAGGTCGAATTTGATCGAGCCAGTCACTTGCACGCACTCAGGCCGGGCGCCCAACTGGCGGAAGCGCTCGGCTTCGGCCTCAGTCTGTACCGCGATCAAGCTCATTTCTTGCAGCATCGGCCGAGTAAGCTTGGCAAACCGTGCATAGCCTTTGGCCGAACGCGCCGACAGACGCGCATTGGCCAGCGCGACTGGAATGCCACGCTTGGCGCACTGATGAATATGGTTGGGCCACAACTCGGTTTCCATGATCACAGCCAGCGTGGGTTGCATCCGGTCCAAAAAGCGTGCGGCAGCCCAAGGCAGGTCGTAAGGCAAATAACAGTGCTGAATACGCGGCTCATCGGCGAACAGGGCTTGAATGCGTTCCGATCCGGTCGGTGTCATACACGTTACCGTTATCGGCAACTGCGGATAGCGTTTGAGCAGCGCCCGAATCATCGGCGCGGCCGCGATACTCTCGCCCACCGACACCGCATGTACCCAAATTCCACCGGGCTGCATGGCAGGCAGGTTGAGTGCGAACCGTTCGCCTACTCGCTTGGCATACGCCGGGGCTTTGCGCGCCCGCAGCCACAAACGAATCGCCACCAACGGCAGCCCCAGATGAAACAGCAAGGTGTAGAGAGTTCTATTCATGGTGGCGGAGTTTACTTGAAAACGACGTTTACGATGATGGCACTGACACGGTCTGGGCATCCAACGCGATACTGACCGGCACATAGCTGTTTGCAATGCGTAGCAGTGCCGTACTGTTAAAACTGTAGACACTATCGCGCACTGATACCCGTACGTTATGCCCTTCAACCGTGACCTGCGCATTAGCATCGCGGGTCACCAAAAAAGCGTTGTCCTGTTTACGCAACGCTTCAAGCACGCTCTGATCATCATTCATGGGCACTGCGATGTAATAGCGATAGGTAAACGGCACTGTTGCCCCACCTGAATCGCTGACTACCCCATAGACCATCCCCTCACTGCCGATGGGATACCTGCCAATAACCGAGGACAAGACTGGCAACGAAGGTCTACTGAAGTAAATCCATAGAGTCTGCAGTGCACAAACCAGCAAGAAAACACCGAATAATCGGTTAATAACCTTTGGACTTCGCATAGTCGATACCTTCATTTATCCAGTACTGATCCCTAGGATCATCGCCATAAGGCGCTGTCGACTACCATTTCCCAAAAGTAGAATTACTTGTACCTGATCTTGATTGAGCGATGCCAGCGGCTCGTAGCAATGTTTCCTTAGAGAATCCGGCAGCTGTGCCCACAGCGCCATAATGAAAGTTACCAAAGCTCTCGTATTGCGCCCCGCGTTGCTTAAAATCCCATGGGCCACGATTTTTTACTTGCGAATAAAACCAACTGTAAAGAAAGGCACCTCCTCCGTTGCCGAAATGACCTCCCTGCAGATGTGCCAAGCGCATGTTGCTATCAAGCGAAACACCTGATGGTCCAGCAGGTAAAGGCATAACTTACCCCTTAGAAGATTTTTAGACCGCAAATATAGGGGTAGACTTCACGACCTCAAACCATCCCGCTTGAATTCAGAACCTTCCTGCTACTCACGGAATAAAAGCCTACTACAGACTTTTACAACTAATAGAATGCCGTGCTGTTAAATTGCCTCGCCCCCCCTATTCAGGACGCCTCTATGAACGCTTATTACTATTTGGCTATCGCCATTTGCGCCGAAGTGATTGCCACCGTTTCGATGAAAGCGATCAAGGGTTTCAGCACGCCACTCCCTCTGATTCTGGTGATAGCAGGGTATGCCACGGCATTTTGGATGTTGACGCTGGTGGTGCGCACCATCCCAGTTGGTGTGGCGTATGCGGTGTGGGCGGGCATGGGCATTGTGATGGTGAGCATTGCCGCGCTGTTTATTTACGGCCAAAAACTCGACCTGCCCGCCATGCTAGGCATGGGCCTGATTGTGCTAGGCGTGGTGGTGATTCAGCTGTTCTCGAAAACGGCAGGGCATTGAAGCAGCTACACGGCAAGTTTTAAGCCACAAGGTAAAAGCTAGATCAAAAGCGGGTATCACGCGGATTTTGATCTAGCTTTTACTTGCAGCTTGCAGCTTGCTGCTTCTTTATACTGCATCTTTGTCTTTAAACGCTGAGGTCGCCCATGCCATCTGTTATTTCCACCGACGTGCTGATTGTCGGCGCTGGTGTCGCTGGCCTCTGGCTCAATGCCCGCCTGCGTCGTCAGGGGTTTTCTACGATTTTGGTCGAGAACCAATCACTCGGTGGCGCACAGACGGTGAAGTCGCAGGGCATCATTCACGGCGGCGCCAAGTATGCGCTGCACGGTGCGCTGACCGGCGCCTCTGAAGCCATTGCCGACATGCCGCGCCGCTGGCGTGAAGCCCTTGCCGGTGACGGCGAGCTGGATTTAAGCGGCGTACGCTTGCTGTCAGACGCTCACTATTTGTGGTCCCCCGGCACTCTAGCAGGCAATCTGACCAGCTTTTTTGCCAGTAAGGCCGTGCGCGGTCGAGTCGATCAGGTCAAGGGCGATCAATTACCCCCCGCACTGCAAGACCCTCGTTTCAAGGGCAAGGTGTATCGCTTGGCTGAGCTGGTGGTCGATGTCCCCAGCCTGATCGCACGTCTGGCCGAGCTGGCAGGCGATGGCCTGCTGGCTGGCCAGCACATCGAGCCGCTGTTCGAAAACCAAGAATTGATTGGCCTGCGGGTCGATGGCCGCGACATTCACGCCCAACGCATCGTGCTCAGCGCCGGCGCCGGTAATGCTGAGCTACTGGCCAGCGCCGGAATCAGCGTACCCGCGCAACAATTACGACCGCTGCACATGGTGTTGGTCAAAGGTCCAAGCCTTAAGCCTCTGTACGCGCATTGCCTGGGCGGTGGCCCCAAACCGCGCATCACCGTCACCACGCACCCGGCCGCGAATGGCGAGTGGGTATGGTATTTGGGCGGTGACATTGCCGAAGCCGATGGCGTAGCCCGTGAACCTGCCGAACAAATCGCTGTGGCGCAAAAAGAACTGGCCAATTTGCTGCCGTGGGTCGATCTGAGCCAGGCGCAATGGGCCACGTTGCGGGTCAATCGCGCCGAACCTGCGCAGTCTGGCTTGGTACGGCCGGACAATGCGTTTCTCGCCGATCAAGGCCGCCTACTGGTGGGCTGGCCAACCAAACTGGCCTTGGCACCGGACTTCGCCGATCGGGTTATCAGCGCACTTGAGCAAGACGCCATCAAGCCAAGCAACCCGCCTGCGCTGCCAGAATTCCCACGCCCAGCATTGGGTCAAACCGCATGGGAGCAACTGCTGCCATGAGCCAGGCAACCCTGCACGACTTTCTTCGCCCACTGGGCAGCACCGGCCTGATGGTCTCACCGCTGGGTCTGGGCACCGTAAAACTGGGTCGCGACCAAGGGGTGAAATACCCCAGCGGTTTTCAGATTCCGAATGATAACGAAGCCCAAATGCTGCTCAAACTGAGCCGTGATCTGGGGATTAATCTGATCGACACTGCGCCGGCTTATGGACGCAGCGAAGAGCGCCTGGGGCCACTGTTGCGCGGCCAGCGTCAAGATTGGGTGATTGTCAGCAAGGTCGGCGAAGAGTTCGATAACGGCGTATCGCGCCACGACTTCAGCGCCGCACACACCCGACGCTCGGTCGAGCGAAGCCTGCAACGTCTGGAAACAGACTTCATTGATCTAGTGCTGGTGCACTCTGACGGCAATGACCTTGCGATCCTCAACGAAAGCGAGGTCTACGCAACCTTGGCCGAGCTGAAACGCGAGGGCAAGATTCGCGGGTACGGGCTCTCGGGAAAAACCGTCGAGGGCGGCCTTAAAGCCTTGGAAAACGGCGACTGTGCGATGGTCACGTACAACCTCAACGAGCAGGCCGAAAAGCCGGTGATTGACTACGCAGCAGTTCACGGCAAGGCAATTCTGGTGAAAAAAGCCTTGGCCAGCGGCCATGTGTGCCTCAAGCCAGGCGTTGATCCGGTGCGCGCCAGCTTCGAACTGGTGTTTGGCCATCACGGGGTTGCCAGTGCTATTGTCGGTACCATCAATCCGCTGCACTTGGTCCATAACGTGGCGACCGTTGCGCAGGTTCTGCGTAACGCCTAAAGCCGCCGAATCGGCCGACCCCGACGCAAGAAGGAGCCGACATGCCGCGAATGCTGATCCGCAAGAACCCCAGCGACTTCAAAACCCTGCCGTTGTCTGTCGAGGCCACACCTGAAGGCTTGAGCTATCAAAGTGTCGGCATGCCACTTAACTTTTCACAAACCCTGAGTAAGCGCCGTCTGGTGAGTGTTGCAGACACTGAACGCTTCACTTTGGAGTTGGCCAACTTGGGGGTATCGGTACGTCTGACGCTGACCTGGCAAGGCCGCGATTACTGGGTATTGGTGCGCCAGCGCCGTCAGGACCGAGGCGATGTGGTACTCAAGCTGATCTCGGGCTATGTGCCTGCACATGAGGTCAACTTGCCGCTGCACACTGCGGTTCAGGAAGTGGCTGAAGAGTGCCTGCTGGAAACCCCGGAAGGCTGGCTCAGCGGGCGCTTCAACGAAACGTGGCTGCCGGCGCCTTACGCCAGCGCGCTGCATTACCGCGAAGCCCTGCCCTTTCGCCTGACGCCGTTGTCCGGCGCGGCGCGGCCTGTGCGGTGTGCCAGCCAGCCTTTGTTGGAACGTCCATGGGCTTACGTACATTTACCGACCGCGTCCCTGCAACTGATTTACGACCTGCGCCTTGAGGTGCCCAAGGAAGCCAAGTCGCTGAGCCTGTTTCATGTTGATGAGCGTCTGGAGGGGGATCAACTGGTCGCCCGCCTCAACCGCAAACGCCCGGATCTGTACCTGATGCCGCTGACCGACGGTCAGCCGTGCGCCGAGTTGTACACCTTGACGAAGGATCAACTGAAACCGGCCAGCACCCGAGGGCTGTATCTGGCTGAAAGTTTTGCGCCTCAGGAGGGCTGGGTGGTCAGCGAGGAGCGTATTCGCTGGAAGGACTGGCTCAAGCAGCAAGGCTTGAGCGCGCCTAGCAAAGAGTCGAGGCTCAAGCGCCTGACCAGCAAGGCGCAGCAGATGTTTAGGAAGGTGATAAAAAAGACTGAATCAAAAGCCCCCTAACCCACTCCCGAGGGAGAGGGAACTGATTGGGGAATGCTTAAGAAATGACGCTGAATCTGTAAACACCTCGATAGAACTCCCTCTCCCTCCGGGAGAGGATTGGGGTGGGTAGAAACCGGGTACGTCCTTTACGTTTTAGACCG
>NZ_ALJC01000109.1 GCF_000282975.1 Pseudomonas psychrophila HA-4 | reverse complement strand
ACGCGCCTTGACCGCCATCGCCACCGACATGCCGCCGTGTTTGAATGACTCCTTTCTGACTGGCCATGTGACGCTTTCCAAGGGGAGAGCGCAGCACGTTATCGGCATAAAAATGCAGCCGAAGTCAGCTGGTTCTGAACTGCGTGTAGGCAGGAAGCTTTATCCCTGACGGAACAAGACTGATGCAGTTCACTACTTGGTAACAAACTGCGACTAGCATCGTGGCGCCACCCCACGAAACGAGTTAGCCGACATGCTTTCACCTCATGACAGCTTGATGCAGGGTATCCATCGCGATTTGCTGGATTACAGCGACGAAGAGCTGGAGCTGGAATTATCGGAAGACGGGCATGACTTGAACGCGCTGCTTGATGATCACGTTCAGGATGGCAGCGAAAAGGATGCGCGCCGTCACTATTTCCGCGAGTTGTTTCGCTTGCAGGGAGAGCTGGTAAAGCTACAGAGCTGGGTGGCCAAGACCGGCCACAAAGTGGTGATTTTGTTTGAAGGCCGCGATGCTGCCGGCAAAGGCGGAGTGATCAAGCGCATCACTCAACGCCTAAACCCTCGGGTCTGTCGCGTTGCGGCCCTGCCCGCCCCCAACGACCGTGAACGCAGCCAGTGGTATTTCCAACGTTATGTCTCTCACTTGCCCGCCGCAGGTGAGATGGTGCTGTTCGACCGCAGTTGGTACAACCGCGCAGGTGTCGAGCAAGTCATGGGCTTTTGCAACGCCTATCAATACGAAGAGTTCTTTCGCTCGGTGCCAGAGTTTGAGCGCATGCTTGCCCGTTCGGGCATTCAACTCATCAAGTATTGGTTCTCGATTTCGGACGAAGAACAACACACGCGCTTTCTGAGCCGCATCCACGACCCACTTAAGCAATGGAAGCTCAGCCCCATGGACTTGGAGTCGCGTCGGCGCTGGGAGGCTTACACCAAGGCCAAGGAAATTATGCTTGAACGTACGCACATCGCCGAAGCGCCGTGGTGGGTCGTGCAAGCGGATGACAAGAAGAAAGCCCGCCTTAATTGCATCCGCCACTTGCTCGACCAAATGCCTTACGAAGAAGTGGAGATACCGACGATTGAGCTGCCAGAACGCGTGCGCCAGCAAGACTACTCGCGCAACCCAACGCCACCGGAACTGATCGTGCCTCAGGTTTATTGAGCCCGGCTTCTATGGGGGGGGTAATGCAACTCCCCGTAGGCGTTGCCAAGCCTGCGGGGCTACGTCCGGCTGCGCAGGCGATGACGGATCGTCAGGCGTTACGGCGTGGGGGAGCAATGTCTGAATCACCCATCATCGCCAACAGTTCAGACGCCAGGATGGCCGCTTCTTGTTGATAGGCTTCGCGCCAACGGCATGACCAATCCGCAGGTCGACCCTGATCGTCCCACTCCGCCAAAGCGATCCCGTTAACAATTTCGAGTTCAAACCAAAGGCTTTGCCAAGCGGCTCCATCCGGGACCAAGCAGGTGTCTTGCCATAGGAACTCGGTTTGCGCCACAAAAGCCGACCAGGCGAACACATCTTCCGATGCCCTTGTGCCCAGACTGAGCCAATACGCTCTGTTTCTCATCACTGTCGACCCCATAACGGGTGGCAAATATTAAGCTGCTCATCAGACATGCCCGCAGGGTAACGCTGTCATGTCGTTCTTCTGTGCCTAGGCTACTCCATCGAGGAGGCACGCTAATGGCTTTAATAGAAAAAAGGAATATATTGTTTTTATGGAATACAATTCCAATTAAGCCATGATAGATTTGCCCTCCGTCGTTGGCATTGCCTCAAACACTGACTGGGCGGGTAGTACGCCGGGCAACGCCATGAAATACCCAAGGAGAACGTGATGTCTGATTTTATGATTCCCAGTCCTACAGGCAATACCCGAATTTTTGCGGTTGTCGGTGATCCGGTAAAACAGGTGAAGGCTCCACAGTTACTGAACAAGGTGTTCACCGAAGAAGGCGTGGATGCGCTGATGATTGCGGTGCATGCGCGGCCTGAACAACTCGCTACCGTGATACGCGGCCTACAAGCGATGGAAAATTTTTCGGGAATGTTGATCACCATCCCGTACAAGTTTGCCGCGTGTGAGTTCGCCGACGAAGTCAGCCTCGCGGTTCAAGTCTCAGGTAGCACCAACGCAATGCGCCGCAATGAACAGGGCGTGTGGGTGGCTGATAACTTCGATGGCACAGGTTTTGTCTTGGGCATGCAACGCAAGGGGCACGAACTGGCGGGCAAGCGTGTCTTGATGGCTGGAGGCGGTGGTGCTGGAAGCTCGATAGCTGCAGCATTACTGCACGCAGGAATTGATCGGTTGTATCTACAAGAACCGGATACGGCCAAAGCCATGGAACTGCTCGCCCGGCTGGAGCAGCACTGGCCGGGGCGCTGCGAGGTTGCTCAGCCACAGCATCTCAGTGCAGTCGACGTTGTTATCAACGCAACGCCATTAGGGCTCTCGGATGAAGATCCACTGCCTATTGATATCGCCAACTTGTCTGCTGGAACCCTAGTGGCAGATATCATCATGCAACCCGTCGAGACTCGCTTGCTGCGCGAGGCGCACGCTGCGGGCCACCCTGTGCAGCCAGGGAGCTACATGCTCAATGAGCAATTAGGTTGCTACAAGACGTTTTTCGGGCTCTGAGTCCCTTACAACCAGAACACCTCACATTGGCGTGATGACTCTCTTTTATGCGTCCCGGTAAGCTGACAGCAGCGTTGAGCGACTTTCTGAGTGGCAATGAGTCATGAGCTACCGTGACGAATGGCGAAAACTAAGGGGCCCCCTTGGTTTGCAGCCTCATAACGATTGGAATAGTATTCCAATGTATTTCGTCGGGAGCTCATCTCTCACACGCTAAGGAACAACTATGAGTAATGCGCTGGAACGCGGCCTGCACGCTATTGAGCTGTTGGCCGGAAAAAGCACCGGGCTCGCACTTCAGCAAGTGGCTGAAGCCTTGGACATTCCGCCGAGCGCTACTCACCGCATGCTTAATTGCTTGGTCGAACAGGGTTTTGTGCGCCAAGACCACCAGCATGGCAATTATGTTCTTGCCCTCAAAGTAGTCTCGCTTGCACTCAAGCACCTGTCCCAGAGCGACATGGTCGACCTCGCCAAACCGATACTGGATCGCCTCGCCCGCCTGTCAGGTGAACTCGTGCGGTTGAGCATTGTAGACGGCGATAATTTGGTATGGATCTCCAAGGCACAAGGCACGCGCTCCGGGCTGCGCTACGACCCTGATGCGGGTGCCGAAGCCAAGCTCTGTTGCACAGCCTCGGGACTTGCCTGGCTGAGCAGCTTGAGCAACGAACGCGCATTGGAACTGGTTTACGGCCAAGGCCTGGCTAAACCCGGTGAATATGGGCCTAACGCAGCGACCACCATCGATCATCTGCTCAACAATCTGCAGCGCGCACGTGATCAACGTTATGCCTCTGTCGACGAAAGTTTTGAAATTGGCGCGGCGGCGATGGCAGCGGCGATTCTAGATTCGCAGCATCAGGTTATCGGCGTTATCAGCATTGCCGGCCCAAGCGTTCGCCTAACCCCTGAGCGTATGCAGACCCTCAAAGCGGCGTTGCTCGAAGCGGCTGAAGAAATCACCGCAATCAACCTAGACAGTCTTCCCAAGCTGTCGATGATGACCTCCAGAGTCAGCGAACAAAACGGCTGATCGACCCCTGCGATCGAACGCGGCCTGTCGTCCCGACGAGGCCGCATCCTCACCTGAAACCTTAATGCCTAGCGCTTTTGCAGTGCGTAGGATTCCTGTCGAATAAAAACCAATATGGAATGAATTTTGTTTATGGAATGATATTCCAATAATGATAGTATCATCGCCACAATCCTCGAATTGCTCTCGGCACCCTCAGAAAAATGCCATGGCAAAGAAAGGCGTTTTGATAAAAATAAAAAACAGGAGTCACCTATGTCGAACTCTTCAACCCTCGATGTCAGCACCTTCATGGACTCAAGAAAGATGAGCGCCAGGCAATGGGTGGTGCTGTTCTTGGGCTTCATGGTGCTGGTCTTTGATGGCTTTGATACGACGTCGATCGGTTTCATCGCGCCCGCGCTGGTCGATGACTGGGGTTTACTGCGACAAGACCTTGGACCCGTGATGATGAGCGGCCTGCTCGGGCTCGCGTTCGGTTCATTGACTGCGGGTCCGTTGGCAGATCGTTTTGGCCGCAGGCCTGTGATCATTGGATCAGTGCTGCTCTTCGGCTTCTGGAGCTTGGTTTCTGCGTGGTCCACCGGGATTGTCAGCTTGACAGTGCTGCGGTTTCTGACCGGAGTTGGTCTGGGTGCATCAATGCCTAATACCGCGACCCTGATCTCCGAATTTGCGCCCAAGCGTTATCGCTCTCACATGGTCTCGTTCATCTACTGCGGTTTCGCTTTTGGTGCGGCCTTGGGTGGGTTGGGGAGTGAGTGGTTGATCCAACACTTTGGCTGGCGATCAGTGTTGGTGGTCGGCGGTGTGCTGCCTATCGCCTTTGCCCTCTTGCTGGTGCTCAGCCTTCCGGAGTCCATCCGCTTTCTGGCCCAAAAAAGCGCGTTGAAAGAGCGCCTAATCAAGGAAATCAACAAGGTGGCCCCGGGCTTGGCCAACACCCGAACCCAATTCCATAGCAGCGAAGTGTCGATCAAGGAGACAGGTAAGGTCAGCGCACTGTTCGCGTCCGGCTTTAGCCTTGGTACCTGCATGATCTGGGTCACGCTGTTCATGGGCCTGCTGACGATGTATCTGTTATCGAGTTGGCTGCCTCTGCTCAGCCGCGATGCAGGGTTGAGCATGGGTGAGGCGGCACTGCTGGGCTCGTTGCTGCAGATCGGCGGAATGCTGGGCAATTTCACCGTCGGCATGAAGATGGACCGCTGGGATCACCATAAGGTGGTCGGTCTGACGGTGTTTGGTGGCGGCGCCTGCGCGGTACTCATCGCGCTGCAGCAGCCGACAATGCAGGTCCTCTGCCCGTTGATTCTGCTACTGGGCTACTTCCTCAATGGCGTGAACGTCGGTGGCTACGCACTGGCCGCCGGATTCTACCCCACCCAGATTCGTGCCACCGGGGTGTGCTGGGCGACCGGCATCGGTCGGCTGGGCGCAATCAGTGGCGCTGGCATCGGCGCGCTCATGCTCGCCGCCCAGTGGGATTTCAGCCAAGTCTTTATGTTCCTCGCCATCCCTTCCCTGATGGGCGCCACGGCGCTGTGGATCAAAGGCCGTAAGCGCAAAGCGCCAGCGATTCTCACTGCTACCCACTAAAACCCAGTGCGCTTTCAAGCCCTCTAAGGAGACATGCCATGCACGCCAGCTATTCCATTGCCCAACTGACCGCTCTCGATTACAGCCCTCCCAAAATGATCGAGCTGGCGGCCCGCACTGGCTATGACCAAGCCGGGGTGCGCCTGTTGCCTGTGGCACCAGGGGCTGTGGCCTATTCATTGATGGATGACAAACCCATGCTGCGTGAAACGCTCGCGCGGATGAACGACACCGGGGTGAAGATATTCGATCTGGAATTGATTCGCCTCGATGCGCAATTCGATGTGAACCGTTACCTGCCTTTTTTCGAGGTCGGGGCGCAGCTCGGCGCCAAGGCCGTGCTGGTGGCTGGCGACGATCAGGAACAAAACCGGCTGATCGAGCACTACGCTCAGCTATGCGATGCCATGCAGCCCTTCGGCCTTAGCGCAGACCTGGAGTTCATGCCATGGACGGCGGTGAACGACCTGGCCAGCGCACTGCATGTTGTTGAACGGGCCGACCGAACCAATGCCGGCATTCTGGTCGATGCCTTGCATTTTGACCGTTCCGACAGCCGTTTCGAGGACCTGCAACGTATCCCCGCACAGTGGCTGCACTACGCGCAAATATGCGATGGCCCGGCGTTACGACCGAACACCCGTGAGGGGCTGATTCACGCGGCCCGCTGCGAGCGCCTGCTGCCTGGCGAAGGTGACATCGACCTCGCGAGGATCTGGCGCAGCCTCCCGGCGCAGGTTCCGGTCAGTGTCGAAATCCCGCACGACAACAGGGTTGCGCACGTGGGAGTAGAAACGTGGGCACGGCAGGCCTTAGCCGCAGCCAAGGCAATTATTGAACCGCTGTAAGTCATCCACACATGTTTCAACACACCACACGAGGAAACGGCTGAATGCATGCCGAGACTTCCCTGTACGCCACGGTGGACTGCGTTGAGCTGGTCAGTGGCTTCGGCGCGGCCGGGCTTAGCGCAGCCGTGACCGCAGCGTGGCATGGGCAGCGGGTGATCGTGGTCGAGAAGGACGAGGTCCCAAACTACTGGCCTGATTTTTCGAGAGACCCACCCTGCCGTTTGCTGCCAAGACCTTCGCTCTGAGTATTGAGGACAGATCATGATAAACACCCTTAACCACACCCCCTCGCACTGGGACCAGGAAGTCGATCTGTTGGTGTTCGGCGCAGGCACCGCAGGCATGACGGCCGCATTAATGGCTAACGAGCACGGGCTGGACGTGTTGCTGTGTGAAAAAACCGCAGTCGTGGGCGGCATCAGTGCGACCTCGGGCGGTACCACATGGGTGCCCGGCACCACTCAGAGCCAACGCGCCGGGGTGCCGGACACGGTGGCAGATGCCGCGACCTTCCTCAAGGCGGTGGTCGGTGAGCGCGGTGGCGAGGCCTTACGCGACGCCTTTCTGGCCAGCGGCCCCCAGGCAATTGATGAACTGGAGCGTATCAGCGACGTTAAATTCGTAGCGGCTGCCGCCCACCCCGATTACGTCAGCGGCCCTGGCGCAGCGTTCGGCGGCCGTGCCTTGGCACCGCTCGCGTTCGACGGCAGGCTCCTGGGCAAAGACTTCGCTCGTGTGCGACCACCACGCCCGGAGTTCATGGGGCTGGGCGGCATGATGGTTCCGCGCGCCGACCTGGATGCGCTGCTGGCACCATTCACCTCGTTGAAAAACCTGACCCGTACCCTGAGCGTGGTTGGTCGCTATTGCATCGACCGCCTGAGCTACCCGCGAGGCACACACTTGGTCATGGGTAACGCATTGGTCGCGCGGCTGTTCTACAGCTTGCGCCAGCGCAACGTGGCCATTCGCTTTGAAACGCCCCTGCACGAATTGATCTTGGAAAACGGTCAGGTGCTAGGCGCCGTGGTGCAGCACAACGGCCAGTTCCAACGCATCCGTGCCCGCCGTGGCGTTGTATTGGCCACCGGAGGCGTGACCCGCCACCCAACCTTGCGCAAGCAATTGTTCCCGGCCGCGGCCCAACCCCTTTCATTGGCGCCCCTGACCCATACCGGCGACGGCATCGACCGCGCGTTGAAGGTCAACGCCCAACTCGACAACGGCCACGACAGCCCCGGCCTATGGATGCCCTGCTCGATCCGCACGGCCAAGGATGGCTACCAAGCCGTGTGGCCACACATCCTGCTAGACCGCGCTAAACCCGGGCTGATTGCTGTGAACAGCCGGGGCCTGCGTTTCGTCAATGAGTCCGACTCTTACCACGACTTCGTCATGGGCATGCTTGCCGATGGCAGCCACACGTCACATCTGATCTGCGACGAAGACTTCTTGCGCCGCTACGGCCTGGGTCTGGTGATGCCACTGCGCAGCGCCGTCAATATCAACAGCTTCGTCAAGGCCGGCTACCTCGTTAAAGGCCGAACTCTCGCCGAGCTTGCCAGCAAGCTCAAGGTCGATGCCGAGGGCCTTGCGAACACGGTCAGCACCTACAACGTGGCCGCAGCACGCGGCGAAGACCCCGTGTTCAAGCGAGGCAGCAGCCCCATGAACCGCCATAACGGCGACCCACAGCAAAGACCCAACCCTTGCGTGCGCCCGCTAGGTGATGGCCCCTACTACGCAGTCACGGTGCAACCTGCCGACCTTGCCTGCAGCGCCGGTTTGAACGGCAACGCTGACGGCCAAGTGCTGGACACAAAGGGTCAGGTGATTGAAGGGCTTTATGCCTGCGGGAATGATTTGGCCTCGATTTTTCGCGGCACTTACCCAGGCCCAGGCACGACTCTGGGGCCGGCGATTGTGTTTGGCTGGCGAGTGGCGCGGCATGCGGCAGGGCTGGACAACGTGAAGTTGGACGTGGCCGCTCGGCAGGGAGCGTGTACGGCCTGAAATAAACGCAGGGAGCCCAGCGCGCTTAGGCGCTAGCTGCGGGCGCAGTTGGAGTCGTTGGACAGGGGCAAGCAGGTAGACGATTTGAGCGAGAAGGCTGCCTGAACCACACCTCCACATCACCTTCACGCTCGGCGTCACAAAACGCTCAGCCTGTTACGGGATAAGCGACCACAGGATCAGTGGTCGTGAAGCCTTGAACACTGTGGTGTCCCCGCTGGGGATCCTACGTGCCTGGCGTCAGTTAATACGGGTTATGTGTAGCTTTGAACTTTACGGCTGATCCCGTGACGTTTCATGCGCAAATACAGGGTACTTTTTGCTATCCCCAGTTCTTTGGCTACCAATGTTAAGTTGCCTCGACAACACTCAATCGCTCTAGAAATAACCTGGCACTCGCTTTCTCTCAAGCTACCCACGGGTTTATTGAAGCTCTCAATCGCTGTTTGGGGCACATAGGAAGGCAAATCAGAAACCTTCAAACTTCCCCCCCCCATCAGCAGCATGCCCTCTATTACATTACGTAATTCGCGAACGTTGCCGGGCCACGAATAAGCCGACAAGTACCGCAGTACGTCGTCTTCCACGTGTGGGACGGGGATACAATGCCGACCTGCTAAGTGTGTTAACAGGTGTTCTATCAACATTGGAATATCTTCCTTGCGTTCACGCAACGAAGGGATACGCACACTCGTCACCGCAATGCGATAGAACAAATCACTACGAAAAAGTTGATGGGCGACATCGTCACGTAAATCACGGTGCGTCGCGGCCACTAATCGAAAGTTGACCTTGCGGGGTTCGTTCTCGCCCAGCCGATATATTTCCCCCTCCTCCAGCACCCGCAGCAGATAACTTTGTACGTCTAAGGGCATTTCACCAATTTCATCCAAGAAAAGAGTGCCGCCGTTAGCCGCTTCAATCTTGCCCTTCATACCGCCACGACGAGCGCCGGTAAACGCGCCTTCCGCGTAGCCAAATAACTCGCTGTAGAGTAAATCCTTGGAAAGGCTTCCACAGTTGATGGAAACAAACGGCCCATCTTGACCCACACCGGAGTAATGAATGCCTTGGGCAAAGGCCTCCTTACCTACCCCAGTTTCGCCTTGCAGCAAGATGGGTACATGGGAGCAGGCCAGTTGTTTGGCTTTGCGAAGAGCGTCGAGCAGTGCAGGACTCTTGCCGATGATTTGGTCAAACCCGATTAGAGTTTCCTTCTTCCGGTGGTCAACCATCCGCTGAACAGGAGACCGGTCAAGGGATTTGCGGGGGATGCGAAGTAATGTCCCCAAACGCAAGCCTTGGGCCACAACCGATTGCAGCCAGTCGACTGACAGCCACTGTGGCAAGTCACCCGTCAATCGGCCTTTTTCATCCAGACAGAGTGACGTCAACCGGAAACCAAGCGTGAAACTGATGTTTACACCTAGAGCCGCCAGGGCGCCGTAGGCATGGGTATTAGCCTTTATTAGAAAGCCATGATCATCAAACAACATGATGCCATCGCCCCTTTCCCGCCACATATCCAATGACGCATCCAGTAGCCGGAAGCCGGTTTCGGCTTTTTGGTTGGCCAATGCCAACTGAATCCGCTCCGCTGTGCTCACCGCTAACGCCAGCGTCTGACGGTTGTACGTCTTCGACGCTCCCGAAACGCTCAACACCCCAAGGATATGCTTATCAGAGGGATCGCGGATCACTGTGGCAGAACACGTCCACTTCTGAATGCCTTCACAAAAATGCTCACTGGCATGTACCTGTACCGGACGCTCCAGCAAGAGCGCAGTGCCGATCGCATTCGTCCCACAAATCTCTTCGCACCATGGACTGCCTGGCAGCAGGTGAATGTGTTCAGCACTTTTAAGGGTCTGCGGATCACCACCCGTTTCGATAATCATGCCGCTGCTATCGGCTAATACAATGACCGTTCCTGTTTGGGCAAGAAATTGGCTGGCCACTGTCATGGCCTCTGTACTGACATCTAGCAGGCGTGCCTGGCTATCTAGGATGGTCTCGAGTTGCGCACGATTGACGGGTTCCGGCGCATATCGAAGCGTAGGGTTGACGTTTTTGTCTAGGCAGCGCCTCCAGGAGTCGCTCACGGGGTATCGCAGAACAGAAGCAGGGGTTTGCGCGCCATTAAGAACGCTCTCCCACGCGGCCAATACCTGAACGTCATGTTCTGGACTCGGGTAGACGAATTCCAGGTACGGATCATTCATAGACACACCCTCTATTCTTCTTATTGTTGTTGTTCTGCCTAATTTCACGGCGCGGGCTAGACGTTCAAGACGCCCATTTAGGCTATGCGCCTAATAACCGTGAGGTCCTAACTGTACCCCTTCATTCGGGCAGGCGCACCCCCCACGCACAGACGAACAAGATGCCTATCGTCGCACTGATTTATTCACAGTCAGCAGAACACCCGGAGCGGCCTCCACCGACCGAATGAAAGTCATCCACTCTGCGTCCGAGAATCAAACGGATGACTCATAAATCCGTTTCATGAGCCCTTCATAAAATAACTAACACTATATAAATCAATACATTGCACAAACAAACCACTGTGGCATGCGGCTTGCTATCTCTTATTCGCGGGCTCTACGTACGGGCCCGCACACAGTAATGCGTCACACACCGAAGAGCCTCAGCCTTAAACGGCATTACAGAAGACGGTGCATTTCACCACTGTTCGACTGATAACAACAAAAGGACATAGACCCGTGACACTACAGATAAATATTGATAACGGTGGAACACTCACCGATATCTGCATACTGACTGATACCGATGTCAAAAAGACTAAGGTACTCACCACTCCTTATGATCTAAGTAACTGTTTTTTTGAAGGTTTGAAAAAAGCATCCGGCGTACTTTATGGGGAGCCTGATGTACAGCGCTTACTTGAGGAAGTAGACCTAATCCGCTACTCCACCACTCAAGGCACTAATGCGATATGCGAAAGAAAGGGCCCCAAACTCGGTTTGATCACGAGTTTCAACGACCGTGAACTTTCAGAACGCATAAAACAGCATGACGTGGATTTATATGAAGCCTTAATTGGCAAACGCGTCAGTTTGCTGGATACCTCGACCCTCGGTATCGAACATGCAGAAATGGAGATTGTAAAATCGATTAATGCGCTGACCGCTGCGGGCGCCAATCGCATCGTCGTTAGTTTTTCCGACAAGAACTTCGAAGCGTTGGAGAATATTTTCCGGAAAGTCGTATTGCGCAAATACCCGCGCCATCTGCTGGGTGCTGTCCCAACACTCTACGGTAGCGACCTGAGTATGGACACGGATCCTGTTCGCCGTACGTGGACAGCCCTGATCAACTCCTTCCTGCACCCGGCCATGGAGCATTTTCTGTTCAATGCAGAAAATCGGTTACGGGAATTCAACACGAAAAATCCATTGCTGATATTTCGCAACGACGGCGATGCGGCCCGTGTGGCCAAAACTGTCGCCTTGAAAACTTACAGCTCCGGGCCACGTGGTGGCATGGAGGGGATGAAGTCCTTTGCGATCCGGTACGGGATGAGTGACGTTGTTGCTATAGATGTCGGCGGTACCACCACTGACATCGGCCAATGCATAGAAGGCAACGTGTCTGAAGTGCGGCGAGGTCGGGTTGAAGGGATCAGTGTTTCGTTCCCTCTGAGCGAAATCACCAGCGCCGGAGCGGGTGGCAGTTCGATTTTTAAAGTGGTCGATCACAAAATCGTGATTGGTCCAGACAGCGTCGGGGCTGTACCTGGGCCTGCGGCGTTTGGCCGAGGCGGTACGCAAGCAACGATTACCGATGCCAGCTTGCTCTCGGGTTTGTTTGATCCGAAATCCTACTTTGGTGGGGGCATGCAACTGGATTTAGATCGCGCGGCGACCGCCGTCTCAGTCCATATCGCCTCTCCTCTGGGTCTGGAGCTAGACGCCGCCTTGAAAGAGATGGAGCGCGCCTATGAGGCCAAGATTGCCAGTGAAATTCTGCGCGTTACCCAGGTAAGTCAGGAAACCGTACTGCTGGCTTTTGGAGGCGCTGGCCCTCTCAATGCGTGTGGCGTGGCCGAGAACGCCGGCATCAATCGTGTCGCGGTGCCATACATGGCAGCCGTGTTCAGTGCGTTCGGCATCGGCACCTGCGATATATCTCATCGCTACAGCGTGGTGCTGGACGCTAACCAACGCAGTCAGGGTCATGTTGAAGAGGCATTGGCAGAGCTAAGTCTCAAGGCCGGGCGCGATATGTTCGCTGAAGGTTTTCAAGCCGACGATTACGTCATCACATCACGACTTATCACTACCGACTCCAAGGGCCAGGAACTCATTTTCCCACTGCACAACGAGTCGGGTTATCTCTGTGCACTGACCGAGGCTCACAACGCCGAACTGGAAGTTTGCGCTGTAAAACAGTTGCGTCAGGACGCAAATCAGTCGGCTCAATTCATTCCTACATCTGCCGCCCTCCCCAGTACGACTCGCCATGTGCTGACGCGCAATGAAGGTCGCATTGATGTTCCGGTTTATCGCTTGGCTGATTTGAAAGTCGGCGATTTTGCCCAAGGACCCGCGATCATCGAAGAGGACTTCTTCACCTGCAAGGTGCTCGACGGTTGGACGTTTGTCATCAGCGACCACCAAGACATCTTACTGAACAGGAAGGCATGAGCATGAAAGTATTAATGACCGAATACCTGCGTCTGGACCTCGATGCCGAGCAATGGGAATGCCGGGTTTGCAACCACGTCATCGGTACAGCCCACAAGGGCTACAAGGAAGGCATGTTGGTATATGACCGTGACCCACGGGATATCCACCCGCCTATCTTGGCACCAGAAAAGTATCGCTACACCTTCAGCCCAGACCCGGAATGGGTACGCATTCTTGAGTATTACTGCGCCAACTGCGGCACCCAGGTAGAAACCGAGTATGTCCCTCCTGGCCACCCGCCTCTGCATGACATGCAGCCTGATCTGCCTGCCTTGCGCGCACAGTGGGCGAGCCGTCCTGAAGTGCTCGAAGTCAGTGTCGGGCCTGCTGTCATCCAGCGCGCTGACGACCACAAACACTAAGCAATTCACTTCCACTCATTACAAGAAAAAGGGAAATGATATGAGACGAGTTTCTGTCGATATTGGTGGGACATTCACCGATTGCTTCGTGGTTTGGGACGGTAAATACATCGAAACCAAAGCACTGACGACCCATCACAACCTCGCACTGGGTTTCAATCAGGCACTGGGTAAAGGCTGCAAGACGCTTAACCTGGAATTGGCCGACGTGCTCTCGAGCGTGGACTCGGTTCGCTATGCGACCACCTTGGGCACTAACGCCCTGATTGAGCACAAAGGCCCCAAGATCGGCATGCTGGTGACCTGCGGCTATGAGGCAACGGTGCCGCTGAGCCGTGGCCGCGGCTATGGCGAGGGGCTGGATATTCTCGGTCAGACCGACATACCCAACGCCAGTCGACCTGATCCGCTGGTGCTGCCTAACATGATTAGAGGCGTTCGCGAGCGGCTGGATTTCGAGGGCAAAGTGGTCATGGCCCTTGATGAAGACAATGTGCGCTTGCAGATTCGCGAACTGGTGAATCGAGGGGCGCAGATTATTGTCGTTTCACTGCTCAATTCTGTGGTCAACCCGGAACACGAGCAGCGCATCGAAGAGATTCTTCAAGAGCAATACCCCTCTCATTTGCTGGGCGCTATTCCAATCATCCTGTCGCACCAGGTATCGGGGCGTAAGGGCGAATACGTGCGTTCAGCCTCTGCCATCGTCGACGGCTATCTGCACTCCACGATGTACCATGCGCTCTCGACGCTGGAGCAAAACCTGCGTACGCACCACTACGAACAGCCGATGTTGGTGATTCATAACTCGGGCGGCATGGCCCAGCTTAACTCCACTGACGCATTGCAAACGATTCACTCCGGCCCGGTCTCGGGTATCGCCGCCTCGGAGCATCTGGCCATGCAGGCAGGGCTCGGAAATGTCGTTGCAACTGACATGGGGGGCACTAGCTACGACATCGGTATTGTTGTCGATGGGGGCATCAAGCACTACGACTTCAACCCCGTGATAGACCGTTGGATGGTCTCGGTACCCATGGTGCATCTGGTGACCTTGGGGGCTGGCGGCGGTTCGGTCGCAAGCTTTGACCGCATGTACAACACCGTTAAATGCGGACCCGAGTCAGCAGGGTCCGACCCTGGCCCGGCCTGCTACGACCGTGGCGGTTTGAAGCCAACGGTAACGGACGCCGATCTGGTACTCGGCTACCTCGATGCAGAAAACTACGCGGGAGGGTCCATCCCACTCAATGCGCGCCGGGCCATGACGGCCATCGAAGACACCGTCTGCGAAGATTTGGACTGTGATGTGATCGAGGCTGCCTTGCTGATCCGCGAGAAAGTCGACGACAACATGGCTAACGGCCTGTTCACGGAACTGCGTGCTCGAGGCTACGACCCCAAAGACTTCACCATGTTGGCCTATGGGGGCAACGGCCCGTTGCACTGCTGCAGCATTGCGCAGAACCTCAACATCGACAAAATCCTTGCGCCACCGTTCAGCTCGGTATTCTCCGCTGTAGGTGCGGGCAATATTCACCAATTGCACATCCACGAAAAGTCTTTGTACATGGTGCTGTACGACTCCAACACACGTCACTTGTTCGACGAATACGATCGATTCAACGACATCGTGGCGGAGCTCAAGGAACGCGGTACTCAAGACCTCTTGCGCCAAGGCATCGACCGCTCGGATATCCATCACAACCTGGAACTGGACATGCGCTACGGCAACCAGTTAGTCCAGACAACGGCTGTCATTCCCCAGCACTCAGTTCACGGCCCTGCCGATGTATTGGCACTCATCGCCCAGTTTTCCACTGACTACGGCAGCCGATTCGGAGAAGGTTCACAAGCCCCGGAAGCCGGTATCCGCATTAACACGATTCGAGTGGCGGCCTTTGTGCGCCATGAGACCGTGCAGTTTGGCAACATCAAGCCCGTGCCATTAGAGCAGCGCAAACAACCTCCAGCGCCCTCTTCTACTCGCCAATGCTATTTCACAGGCCACAAGGAGGCCTTTGATACACCGGTCTGGAATCGTTCAGACATTGATCCTGGCGTGCAAATACGTGGGCCGGCCATTGTGGCCTCTGAAGTCACCACCTTTCTGGTTAACCCTGGATGGAGCTTCGTCGCGGCCCTGCAAAACGCCTCTTGGTTTCTTCGCGATCAATCCACCCATTGATCAACTGAATTTAAAAGACTAGAGAAAGGATCCAGACATGAACGATATTTCGATCAAGGTACCCGACCAGGCTATCCGTCCAGAAGAAGCTGCGCTGATCAAGAAATTCCTTGAAGACACGACGCTGTTCCTCGCCCCAGATCCAGAGATCATGAACAAACATGACTTGATGGAGCGTTCGGAACAAGAAGACATCAGCATCAACAAGCAAAATGATGCTCACACCATTGCGAAGATTCGTGACCGCCTGCAATCGGGTTGTGACGAAGGCTACGAGATGGTCGAACAAATGGGTGCCGCCCCCGGTGCGAAATGGGGTGATGTCATCACCGGCGTCTACTCAGCATCGGGGGACCTAGCCATTGCCAGTGCCGGCGGCGTACTGCTGTTTTCAGCATTGGTGCACCATCCGATTAAATTCATCATCAAGAACTGGATCAACGAACCGACTGTGGGTGTGCGCGACGGCGATGGCTTCATTCACAACGACTCACGCTATGGCAATGTACACAACACCGACCAGAGCATGATCCTTCCGATTTTCCACGAAGGAAACCTGATTTGCTGGGTAGCCGCCACGGTTCATGAAGGGGAAAACGGTGCGATCGAACCCGGGGGTATGCCGTCTATGGCAGAAAGCCCGAGCGATGAAGGGCTGAAAATGAGCCCGTTTAAGGTGGTGGAAAACTACCAGATCAAACGCGACTTGCTGACGTTCCTGCAAAACTCGGTACGCGAGCCCAAGCTCCAGTACGAAGACATGAAGGTCAAACTCTATGGCTGCCTGCGCATCAAGCAACGCATTGAGGATGTCCTCAAAACCGATGGCCCCGACGCCCTGATTGCCACCCTGCGCTTGACCATGGAAAACGTGCGTACCGAAGTGAAACGTCGTATCAGCGAATGGCCGGACATGACCGTGCGCACGTTCATCGTTCAAGACTCCACGCTGCGTGAAAACTGCATCGCCAAAATCAACTGCCAACTGACCAAAAAGGGCGACAGGCTTATCTTCGACTTCCGTGGCTCTGCACCGGAATTTACCAACCGCCCGACTAACACCGTCCTCGCCGGACTTAAGGGCATGCTCTCGCAGTTGGTCATGTGCTACATCTGGCCCGATCTGCCCCGTGGGCAAGCGGCCTTTGCGCCTATCGAAGTGATCACCGACCCCTTCTCTATCGTCAACTCGTCTTACAACGCGCCCAACTCGCAGAGTTTGATGTCCATATTCACCGGGTTTACCGCCGGCCAGCATGCCGTCGCCAAATTCCTCTATAGCTGCCCGGAAAAATACACCAAGGTCCATGCACCCAGCTTCAACATGATCAACAC
The DNA here is from genome assembly GCF_000282975.1 of Pseudomonas psychrophila HA-4. GTDB lineage: Bacteria > Pseudomonadota > Gammaproteobacteria > Pseudomonadales > Pseudomonadaceae > Aquipseudomonas > Aquipseudomonas psychrophila_A. The sequence continues at coordinate 20,667 of NZ_ALJC01000109.1, read as the reverse complement.
CTTCATCTGGGGCGGGGTCAGTCAGCATGGCGAGACGCTTGGCAACCTGTGTGCTGACCTCAACGGCATGGGCGGTGGTGCGCGCGTGGACATGGATGGCGAGCCGGGCTTGCAGCCCATCTTCGCCACCATGGCGGATATCGGCGAGCAAGAACTGAACGAAGAGGACGTGCCGTTCCTGCAATTGGTTTCCAAGAAAATGACCCGCGACGCTATCGCCCCAGGCAAATATCGTGGCGGTCAGGGCTACACCATGATTGTGGCGACCAAAGACAGTGAAGAATGGGGCTTTATGACCACCGCCCAAGGTGCCAAGGTTCCTCCGCTCCAAGGGCTCTTTGGGGGATATGCCTGTGGCACTTATCCGCTGTCCAAGGTCAAGGGCGTGGACGTCTACGATGTGCTGCTCAATGAACCGGGAAAATTCAAGCATTCCATCGAGGAGATCATGAACGATCAGTCATTTGATGGCGCTACTTACACCACCCATCACATGGGCATGGGGTTTGAGATTTCCAATCGCGGTGAGCTGTTCATGATTTCTCAAGGGGCCGGCGCGGGTTACGGCGACTTGCTGGAACGCGACCCGGCGTTGATCGTTAAAGACCTAGAAGAAGAACTGATCTCACATGCCGTGGCCGAGCGTTTGTACAAGGTGAAGATTGCTCCCGACACCCTCATTGTCGACCATCAAGCAACGCGGACGCTGCGCGACAACGAACGCAAAGACCGACTCTCCCGTGGCATCCCATACGCGGAGTTCATCAAGTCCTGGAACAAACCAAAGCCGCCTGCTCATCTTCCCTTCTTCGGTTGCTGGGGTGACGACACCGAAACACTCTACATGGGCACTCCGGACAAAACCCGCCATGCCAATGAATCCATGCCGAACTACATGCGTCATCCCAAAGATGTACGTATCGAAGAACTGGAAAACCGGCTTGCGGCGGCAGGAGCGTTAATGGATGAAAAAAGATGAGTACACCCTTTGCCGAGCATTTGCCTGTACCGGCAGGCAACGGAGCCATCCGCATATGGCTTAAATCCTCAGCCTATACCCGGCGTCTGCTGCAAGGCAGCGCAGACGCCGATGTCTGGACGAACTCGGCGAGTTTTCTCGCCTGGTTTTCCCAGGCCCATGGTCTGCTTAAAACGGATGTCGCAGTCTTGGAGGTTGGCGAGCTATTCGATTCATGGATAGCCCGTAATGGTGAATTAGAAAGCCGCCTGCCCAAGCGGCGCCGTCCGACGACAGCGTTGCGTGCCTTGTTAGCCGAGGAGGAGCCCAAGGCACTGCTCGCTGAAGTCATCGGCGCGGTGGACTCTCAACTGCGGGGACGGGTGCCGCTGGTGATTGCCATGCCTTCCCCACGGCATTGGCTGCGCCAAGCCAATCGGTTGGCCAATCAACCTGATGAAACACCGGATGCCGACATGGTTGAGGACGCCAGCATGTACCTGGCCGATTTGCTGCGGTCGGTGTCCACCACCCCTGTGAGTGGTGTGTTATTGGAGGAAGCCGCAGGTGATTCAGCCTTCAGCACCGCCGACGTGCAGCGCTACAGCTCGGTCATCAACGTGGTGCGGCACTATGGTTGGTCGCTTGGCCTGCGCTTGCCGCCCGGCACCTCGGTACCTGATAGCGGGCTGGAGGAGTTCGACACCGTGATTACAGAGGCAGGCGCTAACACTGGATCGTTGTCCCGAGGCAGGGATATCAGCGCAGAGTTCACTCATAGCGTTCCGGGCCCTCTGAGCGATGGCGAGTTTTACTTTGCATCAGTCAACCCCGTGCTTCACCCCGAGACTGTCTTGGAAACCCTGGAGTTACTGCGCAGACGCGCCTGAGTAACTTGATTCAACGTCATGTGATGCTCCCTACGAACACGGCCGTATCGTGTTCGTAGGGACGTCCATCTATAACAAAAAAAAGAATCTTGGAGACTTCCTACCCATGAAGACCTCGACGCCCGAATTCCCCCCCACCCAAGACGCCCGCCAAAAAGCCCCAGTAGACCGCATTCCTGTCACTGTGCTGACCGGCTTTCTCGGTTCGGGCAAGACTACACTTTTGAACCACTGGGCCAGCCAACCTGGCATGTCGGGCATGGCGCTGCTGGTCAACGAGTTTGGCGATGTCGGAATAGACCATCACTTGGTGGGTCATATCAATGATCAGATTGTGCTGCTGGACTCCGGCTGTCTGTGCTGCCGCACACAAGGGGATCTGATTGGCGCTCTCAAATCCTTATCCGAGCGAAGTGCCCGCCAGGACATTGCCCCTATCACCCGCGTCATTATCGAAACAACCGGCTTGGCCGACCCATTACCAGTCCTTTACACCTTGATGGAAGATGCCTTTGTAAGCGCCCGTTACCGGTGCGATGGCGTTATCACAACGGTTTCTGCAACTCATGGACAAGATCAACTTGATCACTACTCTGAAATGACGCGACAGATTTTATCGGCAGATCGGCTATTGATAACCAAGTGCGACCTGGCAGGCACCCAAGCCGTGGAACAATTGCAAGCCAGCCTTTCACAACTCAATACCCATGCTGAACAAACACTCATACGCAGAGGCCAAGCCCCTCTCAACCTGTTAGTGGGTAACGGTGTGTATGGGCACGCGCACCAGCAAAAAATCAGCATCGCAGGCTGGTTGTCAGGCACTCAACTCACGCAGGAAGGAAAAGTAGGCCTTAAATTAGTCAGCAACGATAACAAAGCTATTACAAAGCAAAATGACCTCAGCAGACAGCCTCCTCGACCCTCTAACGCCAGTGGGCACCACACCAGTGAAACTCAAAGTTTTGTAGTTCGCTTCACACAGGAAGTTCCATGGTTCGGATTCTCACTGGTGATGGGAAACATACTGCGTAAATACTGCAAACACCTGTTGCGGGTGAAAGGCTTAATGTTAGCCGCTGACGATTCCCGGCCACTGGTCGTGCAGTGTGTACAAGGCGTTGCTTATCCGCTCGTAAGGTTGCCCGCTTGGCCTACAGAGGGTGAATTCATAGACGGGCATAGCCGACTTGTATTTATTACCCGTGGATTAGATAAAGATCAAATAGAGTCCCTGTGTGATGACTTATCTAATTTACCGGGGGATCGATCAGCAATAATAAAAAGTTCTGCGGATTTAACCATTCCGACTCGCTGCTGGTTTTCCCAACGCGTTCCAATCATGAGCGAGTGTAAATTGGAGCATAGCGGATGGTACATACAGTCAACACACCTCAAGTAACGACCTAGTTCAACTTCTTCTTTATTTTTTCAGGTGTTAATAGTGGCGTAAGCCCTCTCACTATTGGGCTGTTTGTTTCGCAGATGGCTGCGTCAGTGTCTGCAGTTGACCGATTGTTGCCCCTCGTGATTGGCAACAATCGGCCAGAAGCGTTCATTCGTCCCCTTTTCTCTCTCTACTTGGCCGATTGTGTCCCAAACAGAATCGGAACCGCGTCCAGAAAATGAAGCGTCTCAGGCTCCTTGATATTCAAACTTCGCCAACCGTCATCCTCTTCCCTAATCGCGAAGTTTCCACGTTCGAGTTGATCGACCAGCCACTCCATAAACGTATCAACGGACCTGCCTACAACATATTTATCTTCTTCGTCACTGCCAAAATTAATGATTTGCCCCACGGTTCCGCGCTCCCCTGGGTCCAAATCAACACCGAGATGATTGCCACCGTAGTCAAAGGCGAAGGGTATCCAGTATCTGTTGGCGTAGAGCGCCTGGACAGCGCCGGGGTTTCCTGAAGTGCAGAATGCGCTCGCCTCGGTCATTTCTTCGGGCGACCACTCCTCAATGATGTCTTTCCAAGACGCCCAATGTGTCTTGGCCGCTGCCAGCGACAAAAAAGTAAGTCCATAAAAGGGCCCTGAATTCGCAGCACCGTGTTGCCCATCGTGCAACCTATAGAGCTGCTTCAAGCTTTCAGGAAAAGGCCTGCCAACAAGGCTTTCGAACTCATCGATTGCAGCATCCGAACAGCCCGGAGCCAAATCCTGACGTATTTCAGGAAGATAGGCCTCTAGCCATTTTTCCAGCCGTTCCATCACTGTCTTCATTAAGCATTTCCAATCATGCAAAAGTGCACGCCAGTCTAGATTGAGGTGTTGTAAAAGCCAGGCTCAAGCCTGCGCTCATACACTCCGACCATCACCTTGAACGTTGGTTGCCATGCCTTAAACATTGAGTAGCGCATATGCTTGTTAGCGTGCCTCAGTTACGCCTGCTCTGGCATGAACCCACTCGGTTATCGTTTCAAGGGCACCAAGGGCGTAAGCATGGCGACCTTCCATCAAGAATCTCAGCGTGGTTAGCCAGGACCATTCACGGGTTAGTTGTGTGTTGTAGGGAACCGACCGCAGGAGTCCATGACTTGCATCCGGAATGACTTCAATCCGGTTAGCGGGATGGTTGCCCCCTACAGCCTCTCGGTAAATATCTGCATTAACCTCAGGATTTACATTCAGATCGTCCGCCCCCCATAACGCAAGCACCGGAATCTGGAGTTCTTTCAAATCATGGGTTGCATCTTCGTGAAGATTTCGTCGCACAAAAGCCCACCGCTCGGGGCTCATATCGCCCAGAAGGTCCGCTGCAGGGACTTGCGAAAAGGCAAACAAACGTTCGTCAGTTGCAGCCATCTGCGCCATCACGTGTTCGATATCAGGCTGAGACATCCCTGCACGCTGCAACCGCGTCTTGGTGTAATAGTCTCCTTGCTGTTGCCAAGATACGGCGCCTCCGACAAGTACAATAAAGTCCGCACAGTTCGGCGTAAGACGGGGCAGCACCCAACCGGCTTGCGAAAATCCCAGAGCACCGACAGGGATCCCTTGTAACTTGCTGCGCAGGATAGAAATCGCGCTGCGAACGTTAACAGAGCGGTCGGCCATCGACTGATTGAGCCAATTCCCCTGCGAGTCCCCAATGCCCGGTTTATCCCACGATACAACTGCAATCCCTGCATCAAGAAGAGCATTGATAAGTGCATCGTAACCCTGCTGCGATGTGCGATCTTGCGGGCCATCTCCGTGAACGAGAACGACTGCCGCAGTTGCAGCTTGATCAGGAAGCCAGAGCGTACCCGCCAGGAGCAGTCCATTGGCTTCGAATGCAAAAGGCTCACTGACTCTGCGATCCAGACCATAAGTGTCAAGACGGGATAGAACAACAAAAGCGATTACTAGGGCGAGGAAAACGACGGAAATCAACCATCCGCGATTACGCTTCGTCCAGGCTACTTTACGCATAGTCACTTCCTTTTCGTTTCATGAACTCCGGCCAACTGGTGCACATCGTCATCGCCAGACAAAGCAGAGCGTATGGTTCGTGACTGTAATGCTTTCCACAAGGACGGGAGCGTTCTCGCCGGTCACGCTAACCCCAATTTTCGGCTGCGTAACTGCTCGGCGCATCAAGAGTAGCGGGGGCCAACTGAATTTAAGGCTAGGTACGGGGCAGTTCAAACTGTAGGAGCTTGCCTCGCGATCTTTTGATCTTGACCTGGCTCTTGATCAAAGAAGCCCCGTTAAACAACGCTGACAGAACGCAAGTTTACGCAGCACTGAACCGAGTGTGTTTAGACGCTAGCTGCGGGCGCAGTTCTAGTCGTTGGACAGGGGCAAGGGGATAAACGATCTGAGCGAGAAGGCTGCCTGAACCTCACAACCAAACCACTTTAGTGTTCAGCCTCACAAAACTCTCATGCTGGAACGAGATAAGCGACTACAGGATCAATAGTCGTGAAGGCTTGAAATATATGGTGTCCCAGGCGGGGTTCGAACCTGCAACCTTCCCCTTAGGAGGGTGTAAATTAATCTTTAATAATCATACAGTTACCTTGTATATCAGGCACTTAGCGTATGGTTGTATCCGGTTAAACTCACTGGTATTGTATTTTCTGCTGGTACACTGCTGGTACGAATATGAAAGCCAAGATCACTCAGAAGCTCATCAACAGCCTGACTCCTCAAGAGAAACACTTCCGGGTATTCGATACCGATCAGCCCGGTCTGTTTATTAGAGTGCAGCCAAGCGGGCACATGACTTACATGGTTTCGTGGGCGCGCAACCGTGAGCGCTCCCTGGGTCGCGTAGGAACCCTCACGTTAGCTCAGGCGAGATCGGAGGCTGCACGCTACCTGGCGGACGCGCATGAGCACGGCGAACCCTTGGCAGTCACGCGCGAGCGCCAAGGCGCTGCCACCCCTACCTTGCGCCAGTTCCTTAATGACGCCTATCTCGGCTGGTTCAAGGCCCACAACAAGGGGTATGAGAAAACAACACAAACCCTGGAAGCTAATTTCGCTTCAATCATGGATCAGCGCATGGACGCAATCACGGGCCGCGATCTGGAAAAGCTGCGAACCTCCTGGCTGACCATTGGGAATAAGCCTTCGACCGTCAATCGCAAGATGGGCGCTATCAGTGGCGTGTTCTCGCGCGCCGTTGATTGGGAATACCTTCCCTCCTCGCCACTGACCAAAATCAAACCTCTGAAAGTTGATAGCAAGGGGCTGGTCAGGTATCTGTCAAAAGAGGAATCTAAAAATCTCAGAAACGCACTTGAAGTTAGAGAGCATCGCGCCTGTCTTGAGCGCGATAGTGCAAATCAGTGGCGCGCAGAACGAAATAAAAAGCTTTTCCCAGATCTAAAAAAACTGGCATTCACTGACCATTTAAAACCGATGGTTATGGTGTCTCTCAATACTGGGATGCGGCGTGGGGAACTATTCGGTTTGACCTGGACAATGGTGAATTTCCAGACCAAAACAATAACAATAGGCGGTAACACTGCAAAAACCTCTGAGACTCGCCATATACCTATGAACGCTGAAGCCTTTAACACGCTGAAAGCTTGGAGAGAGCAAAGTAGAAAGTCAGACTTTGTATTCCCTGGCCTAGAAGGCGGCCGGATGGAAGACGTCAAAAGCGCATGGCTGAAATTACTGAAAGATGCTTGTGTCGTAGGTTTCAGATGGCACGACATGCGTCACGATTTCGCGTCACGACTTGTAATGGCAGGGGTTCCGCTTAACACCGTACGGGATTTGTTGGGTCACACCGACATCAAAATGACGTTACGCTATGCCCATTTAGCCCCTGATGTTAAGGCGGCAGCAGTGGAGCTGATAAGCTAAAATCACACAGGGGCGGGAATTGATTTTATACGCCTTATATCGCCTAGCCCTCCACGAAAAACCAGACCAAGATCAATAGTTGAAAACTCAGATGCCTCTTTGATTGAGTCTAGATATTTTCCGCATTTCTCCAAATCAAATCGCGGCCAATTCTTATAATAAGAATCAGACATCTGAACTCCTTCAAAAGGATCACTCGCGCCCCAAAAGTTATCTTTTGTCTTGTCTCCAATACTGAAAGGAACAATATTGAAAAACACAACAACTACATGAGCTTCTTCTGTGGAAAGCAGTGCGGGAGCTACTATTCCCATGCGTAGCAACCGGATAATTTCATTATCACTCCAGGTTAGATTGATCACACGCTGGAGAGTAATGGTTTTTTCATTCTCGAGCGGTCTGACGCACTCAGGCAAATCAAAAATCTCTGCCTGTATCGCCAGTGAAACGCTTCGCTCAATTACATCAGTCATCGACTGACGAAAGAAAATACTTGAGCGCTCTAAAGCAAACCGCATCGACGGTTTCATTCGTAGTGACAGCGTTTGGCTACGGCTGCGTTCGGGTTTTTTAGGCATGGGGCCTCCTAGCTGGATAGCCGCAAATTATCCGAAGGAATGCCAAAGGTCAATGCATGGCAGTACGTGCAATTCGTGTATTGACACGTAATGATACGCCAAATACAGTACATCCATCTGGCCAATTCAACCCAACAGCCAGAAGGAGAAGCTTATGTCTCAAACACAGCCGCAGGCCCCACAAGAACTAATCGCCCCGCTTGCCATAGGCATTGATAACGCTGCAATTGCAATCGGCGTAGCCCGGTCTGCCATGTACGCAATCGTGGCTCGCGGTGATATCGCTAGCTTTAAGGTCGGCCGCCGTCGCCTGATCCTCGCGAAAACCCTGGAGGCGTACATAAATCGAGTCGCAAAGGAGCAGTGCCGATGAGCAAGCAGCAGCGCGCCCTGGAGGCGCAAGCAATGGAGCTAGCGGCAAGTCATGGCTGCATTGCAGTTCGCAGCACCAAGCGGTTGCCTGTGAACGCTGGAGGCGGCTTTCAGGTGGTTGATGCAGAGACGTGCTTAGTAAGAGCCGGCCTACGCTTCGATTTGAGCGCAGAGCAAGTCATTAAATTCTTTGAGGGGTGTCCAATATGAGAGTAATTACCGGTAGAGCCTGTGTTGACGCAGAGCTTCTTAAAGGCGCAGGTCTATTTATAAAAACAGTCGCCGACTTGATTGAAGTCAATTTGACTGAGAAGGACTTCGAAGAGGGCAGGCCTTTTATGACTAATTTTCATTTGTCAGGGCTTATGGCCGGTTTGCAGATGATAAGCGACCAACTGTCTGAGCGAGGCGAGCATATTGAGGAGATGACCCAAGCAGCGCGGGAACGCTGCCAGGGTCGTGACACGCATCAGGAAGATAATGTCGGAGCGGAGTTTGGCACGCGCGGCGCTGACTGACAATCCTTTGAAACAGGCTAGAGGGGGTGATTTCAAATTACCCCTATATGCCTGACTGTGAGCTGCTGAATGGCGATAAGAAAAGACAAGGGGTTCAAGCCCAAGGCTAAGCCCTTCGCCATGATGCTTTGGGCTATGGGTCAGTCTACAGCATATCGATCGTTGAGCTTCACTGCTCGAGGTGTCTTGATGGAGCTGCACATGCAGTACAACGGGAATAATAACGGTGATTTATCTGCTACGCGAACCATGGCTAAAGAATGGGGCGTGAGCTCACCTAACATTCTGCAAAAGGCACTTGGCGATCTTCTTAAGCACGGGTGGATAATTCAAACCCGTACAAGCCTGTTTTCTAGACATGGCTCAAGATGCGCGCTATATGCGCTTTCTTGGTATGCCATAGATGAATGCCCGGGTAAAGAGCTTGAAGTGGCGCCGACCCGCACACCACCAAAAACTATACGAGACCTAATCGAATCAAGTTGATCCTGTATTGATTCAATACACATAGCGGTATTGAATCAATACACATAGAAATCTCTAAATTCCAGTTATGTCTGGTTTTATCCAATAAGAGGATGCATGAGTATCGATTCAGTACCACTAAATTGATTCGACCTGTATTGAATCAATACACCCTTATATATATATACCATACCAGCCTTCATTTCTTGGCAGCCACTCGCCTGCAAAGCAGATGTAGCCTGCACATAACATACAAGTCGCGGGCACCTGCTACTGGTGCACTAGATAAAGCCCAAGGGGGATCGTGCCAATTGTGACAAGCGGCATTGTTAAAGCACGGTTTGCTAACCGTTAGAGCACCGTTAGAGCACCAGTGCTAGACCGAAAGCGTAAACAGCCCCGCCTTGTGCAGACAGGCGTTAGATTTGGAGTTTCAGACAATTGCTTGCAGGCCCCGCAGCACAAGGGCTGTAGCCCTACTCAGCAATCAACCATAGGAGAGGATCAAAGAAGGCGAACACGACCACGTGTAGCACCCCGGCACGACATGCCCCCCGGCAGCAAATGCCCCTCCAACTAGTGGTACCGGCAGAACCCCAACAACAGCAGCAGCGCTCCACTGTGTTGCTTTCAACACACCGTGTAATTACCTACACAGTGGAATGCTTTTTAGGAGGTCAAGTGCATAAAGAAGACTACAGCCGCCCCAAGCATGAGCCATTCCCCCGGGACCTGGCGGCAATGATTGCCTGCAAGGCTTCGATCATGGCAGCGCGCTTTGAGGATCAAGCAATCCACTCGATGGTTCGAGACGCCCAGCGCGCCCTGGATCGTGGCGTCACCGTCAGCGATATCGCTCGCGACATGCAGCTACCGCCCGCGAATGCAAAAAAAACCAGAAAAACAGAAAAACAACAGAAAACTTGAACGAAATGTCACTCGGGAAGGGGGGAGGGTTGAATCTTTGAGCCCTTCTCAACCTAGACCGCGCCCTCAATCGTTTTTTCACACCCGCGAAATTAAAAAATCAGGAGCCGGACGGCAACACCTAGAACCAACCACATATTCAGCGGAGATTGATCGAAGACTTAGCGATAATTTATGTTTACGCCTGTGCATGTCGTGTGCTTTGATACTCGCACCAACGAAGGAATCAAACCCATGAAAGAGAAATTGACCGTAGGCCGCGAAGGCAAGAACCTGATGCCCTCCAAGGCAGACCAGCGTGCATACCTGAAGAAAATCCGCGATGCCGCTGACGGCGGTGACGTTATGGCGATGGCTGCAATCCTGGGCTTAGCCCGCCTTGACGATCTGCTGAAAACGCCCCCTTCACTATCTGCCAGCGGCTGGGTGGGGGATGCAAATGACCCAGGCGACCAGATCCGCGCCACCATCCGGGCAAATGACCCTAGCTCCAAGCAACTACCGGAAAACCAGTAATGAGCAGCCCCCGCGACTCCATCAAATCGGTGCGTGACTACGAGAAGTTTTTGCGCTCAAGGGGTTTCAGTTTGAGCGAGGCCAAGCGCCTTGCCGGGGCGTACAAAACGCTTGAGAACAACGGTGGTGCGGGAGTGATTGCGGGGCGCTAAGGCCGTCCAAAAGCTGTTTGCTGGCCCGCACCGGGTGATTACCAGTACGCAGCACGCCCAGGAATAACGACATTGGTTCGAGTCGCCGCAGAAAAATCGAGCCAGGCCATTGGGGTGTCAGCGGGACGTTGTGGCCTAAACCCCTTTTCGACGGATGTGCAGCGGCGAGAGGTCGCGAATCACCGGCACGCAGGCGGCGAGATGCCAACACCAGCACCGGTACGTCAAGCACCCATCAATTTCGAAAAGGGATACAACCATGGCTGTTGATAAGAAAGACGTAGAAGAATTGGCCGAAGAAATCGGCACCAAATTTGACCAGTTCAAAGCGAACCATGAGGAGCGCTACGATCTGATCGAGAAGGAATTGCTGTCGCTGACCCATCTCAAGCGCCCAGGTGGTGCAGGCAATGACAATGCCACCAACACAAAGGGCAAAGCTGCCTTGGGCGCGTACATCAAGTCCGGCGACGACAGCGGGCTAATTGAGCTGCAAGGTAAGTCCATGTCTACGGGCTCCGACCCTGACGGTGGTTTCGCTGTTCCTGAGTACCTAGACCGCGAGGTCGAGAACCTGGAACTGGAAGCCTCGGCCATCTTGCGCCTGGCCCGCACAGTGACCACTACCGGCCCGAGCTACAAGAAGATCACCAACCTGCGCGGCACCACCTCGGGCTGGGTTGGTGAGACTGACGAACGCCCGGAGACTGGCACACCCAAGCTGGCCAGCATCGAGATTCATGTGGGAGAGCTGTACGCCAACCCCAAGCTGACCCAGGGCATGATCGATGACGCCATGTTCGACGCCGAGGGGTTCATCACCACTGAAGTGGGCGAGGAGTTCTCTGATCAGTTGGCCACCGCTCTGTTCACTGGCAATGGCGTCAACAAGCCAAAGGGCATCTTGTCCAAGACCATCACTGCCGAACCAGACAGCGAGCGCGCATTCGGCAGCCTCCAGTTCGTGGAGACCGGTGCCGCCGCCATCACCTTCGACGATCTGAAGAACCTGAAAGCATCACTGCGCGCCAAGTACCGCACCGGCGCTGCCTGGATCATGAACGACACCACCGCCCTGGTGCTGAGCAAGATCAAGGACGCCGATGGTCGTTACATCTGGCGTGATGCGGTGACCGAAGGCGACCCAGACACGCTGCTGGGCTATCCGGTGGAGATCGACGAGAACGCCCCAGACATTGCACCAGGTGCTTACCCTGTTCTATTCGGCAACTTCATGCGCGGCTACTACATCGTCCGTCGCACTGCGCGCCGACTGTTGCGTGATCCGTACACCAGCAAGCCTTACGTCAACTTCTATACGACTGAACGCGTTGGTGGTGACGTGGTGAACAGCCAGTGCATCAAGCTGCTGAAGGTCAAGGCGGCGTAACAGAGAATCAGCGAGCTATAGCGGGAAGGGGGGAGGCAAAAGCTCAGCCCTCTTTTGCTCGGAAACCTCACCCTCCCGCATTCGTAGATTTTTTCCCCTTTAACAATATCCGTTAACTAATGCGTTAACTTTTACGTTAACTCATGACCGGATATCAGCAGGGGGATACCTCAAAAAAGCGGAGGTTCAGTCATGGCAGGCTCATTAGGCACACTGACACTTGACTTGATTGCAAAGATTGGTGGGTTTACAGCGCCGATGGATCAGGCTGGTAAAGCTGCAAAAAAAACATCGCGGGAAATGACAGACGCTGCAAAGGAAGCATCTCAGGCCTGGAGCGCTCTAGCTGGAGTCGCGGCCGGGGTGGTGGGCGCTCTTTCAGTTGGCAGTCTTTTCGGGAGATTCATTACTGAGACCAGGAACGCGGAGCAGGAACAGGCCCAGCTCGGGGCGGTGCTAAGGTCTACCGGTGAGTCTGCAGGATTTAACCGGGATCAATTGAACTCGCTGGCGGGGGCGCTGGAGAAGGCTACAACTTTTTCTGGCGGTGATATCAACCAAGCTCAAACCACACTGCTTGCCTTCACGGGCGTGGTGGGAAATCAGTTTAATCGTGCGTTGCAGTCCGCTGCCGATATGGCCACCCGGACTGGCGTCACAGTAAAAGCTGCGGCAGAGACGATTGGTCGCGCGCTGGATGTGCCATCTCAAGGCTTAACGTCTCTGAGTAAACAGGGTTTCCGGTTTACGGAAGAGCAAAAGAAAATGGCATTGGCCATGGAGTCTACCGGCGATGTTGCCGGGGCCCAGGGGATCATCCTCCAAGCCTTGGAAGAGTCTTATGGCGGTGCCGCAAAGGCGGCTCGTGAGACTTTTGGCGGTTCGCTTGATGCCCTACAGAACACCATATCCTCCCTGTTGACAGGTGATGGAAGCCTAGACACGGCTAGAAATGCCGTCGAAGCGCTAAACAAAACCCTTTCGTCGCCCGCGGCCAAAACTGCAGTTGAGGCGTTAGGCAATGCTGCTGTTGTTCTGGCGGCAGTCTTGGCGGGAAAATTGGCCGCTGCAACTGTGGCTGCGTCTTCAAAGTTTTTGCTTTTGGAGGCCCAGGCGATAGCCGCTCAAGCGGCAACGCTTAGATTGTCTGGCTCATCCGCTGCCGCGACTGCTGCAATTACGACAATGGGGGTTGCCGCTAGAGGCGCGTCTGCAGCTATGGCCCTTTTGGGCGGGCCTGTCGGGGTAGCGGTTGCCGCTGCCGCTGCGATCGGCTACTTCATGCTTAAAAGCGATGATGCGAAAGACAGTACGGAGGCTCTCGCCGATAAAGTTGACTGGCTTAATAAGTCTTTCGATGGGTTTACGAAAAACCAAGCAAGATCCGCTCTGCAGGATATAAACAGCGGGCTCATTGATGCCCAGCTTGCCGCAGTTGATGCGGAGACAGCAGTAAATCAATTCCAGCGATTACTTAAAGAGCATCCTGACGATTCGAGGGTTCAAGAGTGGAATCAAGGACTGATTACGCAGGCGGGGCTTCTGGATACCGCAAGACAAAAAGTTGAAGCGTTCTTCGGTCAGATCAAGCAGCTAAACGGAATTTTGGCAGCCCCCGAAGAACTTCCTGCCTCAAAAGTCTACACAGAGATGTCCAAGAAGATCCAAGAGCAGATCTTATTGGCAGGAAAAAGAACCGAAGCTGACAAGTTGGCAGCCAGAATCAAGGCCGGGCTAGTTGAGGGTCTGAAGGAAGGCGAGGGCGAACTGCTTATCGCTGATCAAAAGCGTGCAGATGCGGCCATCAAGGCGGCGGAAGCTACCAAAAAGGCCGATGACGCCGCTAAGGCTTCAGCCAAGTCAGCTGCCGAGGCTCTGAAAAAACGCGGCGTCGATGCCGAGGAAAATTACCGCCGGCAGATTGAGCTGATTGATGAAACGACTGGCAAGCAAAACAAAGCCAGTGAGGTGGCCAAGCTCGCTTTTGAGCTTGAATCGGGCAAGTTGAAGGGCGTCAGCGCTGACCGGCAAAAGGTTTTGAAAGGCCTAGCCGCAGAACTGGACGCCAAGATCAAGCTTCAGAAGCAAAACGAAAACGACATAAAGCTGGCTGCTTTTTCCGCGAACCTCAAAGACAGCAACACCATTGTGCGCCAGGGTTTCGAGATGGAGCTTTCCGGGACGGGTTCAGGAGATCGGCTCAAAGAGCGTCTCAAGGCTGATCTTGAAATCCAGCAGGACTATGCAAAACAGTCCTCCGAACTGTTCAAGCAGCTCAACGCAGGCGACATCAGCCAGAAACTGTACGACAAAGAAACTGAAATGCTCAGCGAAGCGCTTGCCGAGCGGATGGTGTTGCAACAGGACTATTACAACCAACTTGACGCCGCCCAGGGCAACTGGATGGACGGCATGGGTGATGCTTGGAACAACTATCTGGATCAAAGTCGAGACATTTCCGGTCAGACCAAGACTCTGTTCACTGAAGCGTTCTCAGGGATGAACGACGCGCTATACAACTTCGTAACCACTGGTAAGTTGTCTTTCTCTGATCTGACCGCAACCGCAGCTAGTTCAGTGTTGCGAATGCTGATTCAGTGGGGAACGGCACAGGTGGCTATGGCTGCGCTCAACGCCTTTACGTCGACCGCGGCCATTCCATTAGTCGGCCCTCTTGCAGCGCCTGCTGCTGCCGCGTCTGCAATGGGTTCGGCTGGCAACTTTATGAGCATGATCAGTTCGGTTGCTGGTATGGCGCACGATGGCATTGATTCTATTCCCGAGGACGGTACGTGGTACCTCCAAAAGGGTGAACGAGTTACAACCGCTGAGACCAGTGCAAAGCTGGACCGCACCCTTGATCAGGTCGCTCAAAAAGGCGGCGCGGGCGGGAACAACATTTCCATTCACAACTATGTAGGCGCCCAAGTTGAGACGCGCCAGGAAGGCGACCAACTGAGAGTCCTGATTAAAGAAACCAAACGCGCGATCGCCGGAGATCTTGCCAGAGGCAATGGGGAAATCACCCGGGCGCTTACAAGTGGCTACGGACTGCGGAGGACCCCTCGATGAGCGATGATGTACATCTAGATATTATCGATGTTAACAGTGACGGCACACACTGGAAGATTACCAACGATATGAGCGAGGCACTTGACGTTGAATTCCACACGGCCTCAGGAACCCGAGTGGTAATGCGTATGCCAATTGGTGGCAAGGCCGAATTCTTTCCCGCAACTCCAGAAGATGCAAACTTGCTTGCTCGCAAGGTTAAGGGTGAGACCAGGTTAAGATTGATTAAGGTCCGATAATCTCGCCCGACTACAAGTAAAAAAAGGCCCCTCCTGATTGATTCAGTGCGGGGCCTTTTTTTGTGCTGATGCTGGTACGCTGCTGGTACGCCAATTCTGACTTGTGTAAAGAAGTGCGTAAAAGCCTTGATTTATATGGTGTCCCAGGCGGGGTTCGAACCTGCAACCTTCCCCTTAGGAGGGGGATGCTCTATCCAATTGAGCTACTGAGACAAACTGTGTACGCCACACGCTGGTGGCGTGACGCAGAGGACGGCGTGCATGGTAACGGGCATGCCTTTGTTTGTCATGTCGTCCGTGGGCTTTTTACGTGTCAGGGCAAGCGCTACAGGTTGGCGCTGTTGTGAGTCTGGGAGTGCCATTTTTCAGTGGAGCTATACAGCCCTTGCGCGAGCCCGGCTTGCCAGCGATGTGGACGATCTGGCTTATGACTCGGCATTAGCTACAAACCTCAGGGTCGCACCCTTCGGCAGCGCTTAAGCGTTGTTCCTTCTAACGACAAAAGTCGTATACAAGTTGTCACATAACGGTGCGCTTTTTTGTGCGCCTCCGGTTCTGTGCATCAAAAAGTAACAGTAATCCAGAACCGCACATTTCTCACCCATTCGGGTGTGTTGGTCGCGAAGTAAATTTCATTTTTTATCACACCCATAAAAAAGTTTTATTTTTCAGTCTGTTAACAAAAATAGAGCACGCCCACAAATACGCGCACGGCTTAAGATCTTTTGGCTGGCATGAATATCGCTATCTAGAACGCGACACTTGTATACAAAACCATAAAAAACTAGGTACAGATTGTTTCGTAGCCTGCACCCTAAATGCAGGCGTGCCGCGGATTTCATAACCAGTGATTCCGGCCTGTCGTGACGAAGATTTGTCGAGCACATGCTCATGAACAGTCATCACGCGGGCCCGGCGTCAGGAGCTTGCCCAGCATGCGTACAAGACTCTCCAGCACTATGGCTCTGGATTTACCTTCTTCTGTTGCCTCTCCCCAATCACTGGTGGACGGCTCTCCAACGGCGCTGGGTCTCAGCCCTCGCCTGCACAACAATGATTTAGCACCGACTAAGACCGAAGGTCGACGATGGGGCCGCTACAGCATTTTTGCGCTGTGGACCAACGACGTGCACAACATCGCCAATTATTCGTTTGCCATGGGCTTGTATGCGCTGGGGCTCAATGGTTGGCAGATTCTGCTGTCGCTTGGGATCGGGGCTGCGCTGGTGTTTATTTTCATGAATCTGTCCGGCTATATGGGCCAGCGAACCGGTGTGCCGTTCCCGGTGATCAGCCGTATCAGTTTCGGCATTCACGGAGCGCAGATTCCGGCATTGATACGCGCGGTTATCGCGATTGCTTGGTTCGGGATTCAAACGTATCTGGCTTCGGTGGTTCTGCGCGTGTTGTTGATCGCCGTCCATCCCGGCTTTGCGGCGCATGACCATGACTCAATACTGGGTCTTTCAAGTCTGGGCTGGGTAAGTTTTGTGGCGATCTGGTTCCTGCAGTTGGCGATTCTTGCATATGGCATGGAAATGGTTCGACGCTATGAAGGATTCGCCGGGCCGGTGATTTTGCTGACTGTGATCAGTCTTGCTGCATGGATGTACTTTCAGGCTAACGGCACGATTGCTTGGTCTAATCGCGAGCCTTTGAGCACAGCCGAAGTGTGGCGCAATGTGTTTGCCGGTGGCGCGTTGTGGCTGGCAATTTATGGCACGCTGATTCTGAATTTCAGCGACTTTTCCCGCTCCTCGCCGTGCTGCAAAACAATCAAGATCGGCAATTTCTGGGGTTTGCCGGTGAATATTCTGGTGTTCGCTGGGATAACGGTCCTGCTGTGCGGGGCGCAGTTTCAAATCAACGGGCAGATTATCGAAAGCCCAACACAGATCATTGCCTCCATTCCGAACACCTTCTTTTTAGTACTCGGGTGTCTGGCGTTTCTAATTGTGACGGTGGCGGTGAACATCATGGCCAACTTCGTCGCTCCGGCCTTTGTGCTGAGTAATTTAGCGCCCAAGCACCTTACGTTCCGCCGAGCTGGGCTGATCAGTGCAACTATTGCGGTGCTGATTTTGCCGTGGAATCTCTATAACAGCCCGCTGGTGATTGTGTATTTCCTGTCCGGCTTGGGTGCCCTGCTAGGCCCGCTGTTCGGGGTAATCATGGTTGATTACTGGTTTGTGCGAAAAGGCCAGATCGATGTGCCGGCACTGTATAGCGAAGACCCTAATGGCGCTTATTTCTACTCGCGCGGAGTCAATTTGCGCGCTGTTGCGGCGTTTATTCCCGCAGCGCTGATCGCAATTGTTCTGGCGCTGGTGCCGGGCTTTCATGCTATCTCACCGTTTTCGTGGCTGATTGGTGCGGGTATCGCGGCACTGCTGTACCTGATTTTCGCCAAGCGCCAGGCGTATTACGCCAGCGTCAGCGGCGAGTCGATTGCCGTCGATAACGTGAGCCACTGATTTCCCGGCGGCCTGCCTAAGCCGGGCCGCATTACTGTCTTATTGCTTTAGGAGCTTGCATGCGAATTCTTGTGGTCAACGTCAATACAACTGACAGCATCACCCAGGCCATTGCTCGACAAGCGCAGGCCGCCGCCGCGCCCGGCACCGAAATTATTGGGCTGACGCCCGACTTCGGGGCTGATTCGGTTGAAGGTAATTTTGAGAGTTATTTGGCCGCTATCGCGGTGATGGATAAGGTCATGTCCTACGACCAGCCGTTCGATGCGGTGATTCAGGCCGGCTACGGCGAGCATGGGCGCGAGGGTTTGCAAGAGCTGCTAAACGTACCCGTGGTGGACATCACTGATGCGGCGGCAAGCACCGCGATGTTTTTGGGGCGTTCGTATTCGGTGGTGACGACATTGGATCGCACCGTGCCGCTGATCGAGGACCGCCTGCGGCTGTCGGGGTTATGGGATCGCTGCGCGTCGGTGCGGGCCAGTGGTCTGGCGGTGCTGGAACTGGAAGCGTCACCCCAACGTGCGCTTGAGGCCATTGTGCGGCAAGCCGAGCTGGCAGTGAGTGAGGACCGGGCTGAAGTGATTTGCCTGGGGTGCGGCGGAATGGCCGGACTCGATGAGCAGATTCGTCAGCGCACCGGGGTGCCGGTGATTGATGGCGTCAGCGCCGCAGTGACCATTGCTGAGTCGTTGGTGCGCCTAGGGTTGTCGACATCCAAGGTGCGTACGTATGCAACGCCACGGCCCAAGGCAATTAGCGGCTGGGCAGCCAAGTTTGCGCGGTAGTCTGTTCTATTTCCCGCAGGTTGCGATCTTTTAAACAGTAAAGGCCGCAGCCTGCGGCACCTCCTCCGACAGGGCTATTGACTGCCCTACCCGCCTGGGTTTTCCAGCATCGTGCATTTTGCACTAAGCCAAAAAGCCATCATTGCAATTTGCAAGAAAAAAACCCCGCATCAACTACTTAAGTTATTGATTTATATAGTTTTTTACTTTAAAAGAACTGGCACGATGCCTGCTCTATTTACCGTATGAACTTAATAACTCAACAGGGGCGACTGCGATGAACAGCACACTTTTACTGTTGAATGCTCTCGCCCTCGCGGTTTTGGCAGGCTTTCACTATCTCTCTGAGCCCGTCACCGCCGAACAGAGTGTTGAGGTCGCCAGCACATACGCCAAACCCTTAAAGCCACTGCCACAGCTGGCAGTCATGACTCGCGCCAGCAGGGTTATACCGGCCGAGCGCACTGCCACTGCCAGCGATAGCACTCAGGGCGATCACTGGGTCTTTTAAAGAGAGTCTGAATGACATGCCGAAAATTGCTTTCGTTTTGCTGATGATGGCTTTACTGAGCCTAGCCCTTGATGTGTTCACTCAAGGCGAGTTCGGTAACGCACCGTTGATTGCGGCAGCGGTGTTGTTCACAGGCTGGCTGATTGCCTTGGTGCTTGGCCGCCGAATCAAGTTTGACCCGCAGTTACGCTGAGGCTGCAACCACAGCACCGGCACCTGCATCGATTAGCGCTAGAAAGCCTTGCACGCCTATCGCCAATGCGGCCGAGTTATCGAGCATCTGCACCCCCTCTGCACGCAACGCATCGACTGAATCAAGAAACAGTTCATTGCGCGCAAGCCTCGCGCGGACCTCGACTGGAGTTTCTCGCCCACGCGCCTGCAAGCGCTGCTGCAATACGTGAGTATCCACACGCAACATGATCGCCAACAAATCTGGGTAACGTTCGCGCGCTTGATTCAGGTGACCTCTTGAGCCGTTAACCAGTACATTACGCCCGGCCTTGAGCCAATCATCGAGCTGCACCGTAATACCGTACGCAAGGCCATTGGCTTGCCAGTCCAAGGCAAAGGCACCTTGTGCCTTGAGCGACTCAAAGGCCTCGCGAGACACGCCCACGGCATCTTCACCCACCGCTTCGGCAGAGCGGGTGATAACTCGGCGCATGACCTCACACCGGCGCCCCCCCAGATGAGGGCGTACCGCTTCGATCAGGCTGTCTTTGCCTGAACCTGATGGCCCCATCAAATAGATCAACTTGCCTGGCACTCTGTGGATCTCCCGGAATGCAAAAAACAAACTCACCGCAAGGGCAAATATCAGATAAAAGATGTGCTAATAAGCATTCAAGGCACTCAATGATGGCCTTTACACATAACCGTTCCTTCTCGAACAGTAGATACCCTGTAAACTACGCAGGCTGATGCACATTTTTGACAATCGATGCTGGCGTATAGCCTTTATCCGGTTCAATATTTGTCACAGAATTGACGCCAGGGAAGTGGCAGATTTGAGGCATGATGCGCGCCTCTTCGCAATTCAGGTTGAACATTTGGTCACAAGGCTGGTCTTAAACCACATCTTGCGGCCAATTTCCGAGAACCGCTCCCCTGAACTAACCGGTTGACTATAATGCGCCCATTGAAACAGGCAATTTACTCAAGCCGTACGGCTGACAAGTTCGTCGTACGCCTGCCAGACGGAATGCGCGAACGCATTGCCGAAGTGGCTCGCAATCATCATCGCAGCATGAACTCAGAAATCATTGCTCGACTGGAACAAAGCCTCATACAAGAAGGCGCGCTGGGTGAAGAACTCACCATGCGCCTAGACAGCCCTGAGCTTTCACTGAACGAACGCGAATTGCTGCAACGCTTCCGCCAGCTCTCACACCGCCAACAAAACGCTCTGGTTTCTCTTATTGCTCACGATGTTGAAGTAACATCCGACGCCTCTTGATTTAAATGTCTAGTCCTGAAATAGGTTTACACCTGTTTCAGTCTAAAAA
>NZ_ALJC01000108.1 GCF_000282975.1 Pseudomonas psychrophila HA-4 | reverse complement strand
TGAACTGCCCCCAAAAAGTTGGACACCCATCCAACTTTTTGGGTTTTCAACATGAACAAGTACACAGAGCAATTTAAGCTCACCGCCATCAAGGCCTATCTTGAGGGCAGCAAAGGGTTGCGTACGGTCGCCCAGCGATTCGATATCGACGTCAGCCTGCTCCGCCGCTGGATCTCAAGCTATAAGCTCCATGGCTCGATCAGCCCTCGAACACGCGGCCAACCTTACAGCGCAAGCTTCAAACGTAACGTTGTTGAGTACAAGCGCACGCACCATCTATCTCTTCGTCAGGTCGCTGCGCACTTTGGTCTTGGCCAGTCGTCTCAAGTAGGCATTTGGGAGCAGCAGTACTACAGTGGCGGCCTTGAATCGCCAACCATCGCAAAAAGAAGAAAGTCTGTCGTAATGACGAAGAAGCCCAAACCCGCTGTGCCCGAAGATAAAGACGATGCGCTGAAACCGCGTGAGCAGTTGATGGCTGAACTTGAATACCTGCGCATGGAGAACGCCTACCTAAAGGAGTTGGAGGCTTTGCAGGAGCAGAAAAGACGACGGCAACCGAAAAAACCCTAATCGTCTCGAAACTGAAAAGCGTATTCCCGCTGGCGGATCTGCTGAAGCTGGCTGGAGTGGCGCGCAGTACGTTTTACTATCAAATCCAGGCAAAACAGCGCCCGGATAAGCACGCCTCGCTCAAAGAGCTGATACAGCGTGTGTATGACCAGGAGAAAGGCCTTTATGGGTATCGGCGCATTACAGCTGTGATCAGGAGCTTGGGCACTTTGGTCAATAAAAA
>NZ_ALJC01000107.1 GCF_000282975.1 Pseudomonas psychrophila HA-4 | reverse complement strand
AACTCGACACAAACCTGGCCGGCGGGCGCGACAACACGTTGCAGTCGGTGGTAGACCGCTGCCAAACCTCAATGGGCAGCCGCCTGCTGACTCGCTGGCTGAACCGCCCATTGCGCGACTTGAGTGTGCTACTGGCACGCCAGTCGTCGATCACTTGTCTGCTGGATGGCTATCGTTTCGAAAAGCTGCAACCACAGCTTAAAGAGATCGGCGACCTGGAACGTATCCTGGCGCGTATCGGCTTGCGTAATGCGCGGCCTCGCGATTTGGCGCGCTTGCGCGATGCCTTAGGCGCTCTGCCTGAGTTGCAAGATGCAATGATCGGCCTCGAAGCCCCCCACCTGCAACAACTGGCTACCATCACCAGCACCTACCCTGAACTGGCGGCGCTGCTGGAAAAAGCGATTAACGACAACCCGCCTGCGGTTATCCGTGACGGCGGCGTGCTGAAGACGGGTTATGACGCTGAGCTGGATGAACTGCAATCGCTGAGCGAAAACGCCGGGCAGTTCCTGATTGATCTCGAAGCGCGTGAGAAAGCCCGAACCGGCTTGGCCAACCTCAAGGTAGGTTACAACCGCGTCCACGGTTACTTCATTGAATTGCCGAGTAAACAAGCCGAACAAGCTCCGGCAGATTACATCCGCCGTCAAACCCTCAAAGGGGCTGAGCGCTTTATCACACCAGAGCTTAAAGCCTTCGAAGATAAAGCCTTGTCGGCCAAAAGCCGCGCTTTGGCCCGCGAGAAGATGCTGTACGAAGCACTGCTCGAAACCCTAATCGGGGAATTGCCGCCTCTGCAGGACACCGCCGCGTCGTTGGCCGAGTTGGATGTGCTTAGCAACTTGGCCGAGCGGGCACTAAACCTTGACCTGAACTGCCCACGCTTTGTCGATGAGCCGTGCATGCGCATCAGCCAAGGTCGCCATCCGGTGGTCGAGCAAGTGTTGACCACGCCGTTTGTAGCTAACGATCTCGGATTGGATGACAACACCCGCATGCTGGTGATTACCGGTCCGAACATGGGCGGTAAGTCGACCTACATGCGTCAGACCGCGTTGATCGTGTTGCTGGCGCACATCGGCAGTTTTGTTCCCGCAGCCAGTTGCGAGCTGTCGCTGGTGGATCGGATCTTCACGCGGATCGGCTCCAGTGATGACTTGGCCGGCGGACGCTCTACGTTCATGGTGGAAATGAGCGAAACGGCCAATATCCTGCACAACGCCACAGAGCGCAGCTTGGTACTGATGGATGAAGTGGGACGCGGCACCAGTACCTTCGACGGCTTGTCGCTGGCCTGGGCTGCGGCCGAACGTCTCGCCCAATTGCGCGCCTACACCTTGTTTGCCACGCACTACTTTGAGCTGACGGTGTTGCCAGAAAGCGAACCGCTGGTCGCCAACGTGCATTTGAGTGCAACCGAACACAACGAACGCATCGTGTTCCTGCACCATGTATTACCTGGCCCGGCCAGTCAGAGCTATGGTTTGGCAGTGGCTCAATTGGCGGGAGTTCCAGCCAATGTCATCACTCGCGCACGTGAGCATTTAAGCCGACTTGAAACCACCAGTCTGCCGCATGAAGTGCCACGCCAGGCGACTAGCAAAAAAGCAGTACCGCACCAAAGCGACCTGTTTGCCAGCCTGCCGCACCCGGTACTGGATGACCTTTCCAAGCTTGACCTGGACAACATGACGCCGCGTAAAGCACTTGATTTGCTCTACACATTAAAGACACGCCTTTAAAAGCTGCTAGAATCGCGCGCGGTTCGGGATGCAACTGGCCTTTTAGCCTGGTCAGAAGGTATCACTCCCGAGCCCTGCGAACCCGACTGGAAGGGCTTCGCTGCCGCCGCCTGAGGAGAAAATTAGAAATGACCTTCGTCGTCACCGACAACTGCATCAAGTGCAAGTACACCGACTGCGTAGAAGTCTGTCCGGTGGACTGCTTTTACGAAGGCCCGAACTTCCTGGTGATTCACCCGGATGAGTGCATTGACTGCGCGCTTTGTGAGCCTGAATGCCCTGCCGTGGCCATCTTCTCAGAAGATGAAGTGCCTGCAGGCATGGAAAACTTTATTCAGTTGAACGTTGAACTGGCTGAAATCTGGCCAAACGTCACTGAACGCAAAGACCCTCTGCCGGACGCGGCCGAGTGGGATGGCAAGACAGGGAAGATCGAGTTCCTAGAACGCTAATCAGCGCTGTAGCAAAAAGCCCCGTCTCCTACGAGCCGGGGCTTTTTGCGTTTAAGGTTTACGAAAAATCTGACGCTGACTAAACCCGCTTCGCCACTCCCGAATCCAAGTCTTAGCAAGGGCGTCACAATTAACCTACAAAATACTGAGCCTGCTAACTTTAAACTCGCAAGGCAGACGTATATAAAGGCTATTCGCGACCGACGAGCATCCAGCGAAAAACTTCATTCGCCTTATCGTCCAATCGAACTAGACTCTCCAAAATTCTTCTTCAGTTGCGCAAACTCGGGCTCAGACGCAGCATTTCAATGCCGATGTCGACCCAAGATTCAGCGTCCTTATGAAGCTCGAAATTATCGGGGACCAGCAGCCATTGCCCGAGAATGCCGTTGATATAGGCATGCAAGGTAATGGCGGCACGGCGGGTATCCAGATTTGAAGGGAGTTGTTCACGATGGACTGCATTATTCAGCGTGAGCTCAATTCGGCTGTTACAGTCGACACTCGCCACTTGACGTTGAAGGCGAAAATCGCACATTTCGTCAGTAAATTCGCACTTATGAAACAGAATTTCATTGATACGCCGAGTCTTCGGATCAATAGCCACCTGACGAAACAGATGAATCAACAGTTTGCGCAAGCAGCCCAGCGGGTCAAGCTCTGCTTCGCTTTCACTGGCTTTGGCCAGCTCATCCAAAGGCTCATGCAAGCTGTCCAGCATGGCCTGAACCAAGTCGGCCTTGTTGCTGAAATGCCAGTAAATTGCACCTCGGGTGACACCTGCCAGCGCCGCAATATCAGCCAGTGTGGTACGGGCAACCCCCCGTTCATAAAAGGCCTGCTCGGCTGCTTCGAGGATTTTGCTCCGGGTTTCCTGAGCTTCTTCTTTGGTACGACGCACCATGGCAATAAAAACCTCAATCAGGAGGGTTTGGACAAGGGCAATCAAGCATCCAAACCGACATCGGGTGGCGTTTTTTTTGCCTTATCCCGACCTACTCCATACGTTAAAAAGGGCTCTGTGACGGCCATCGTGACAGATTCCAACTATTTACAAACAGACACGAATGTAAGTATATTCATTAGCAAGCTACTTATCCACCCGGAGCAGCTTTCTTTACCCTTCCACTATTCTTGTGCGCTTTCGCGTGCCTGACCCGAGGATTTTCATGCAATTTAAGCCAGCTGTTACCGCTCTGGTTGCTGCCATCACCCTAGCTTCGCTGCTCAGCGGATGTAAGAAGGAAGAGGCGGCACCTGCCCCGCAAACCCCTCAGGTCGGCGTTGTGACGCTGAAAACGCAACCATTCACGATGACCACGAACCTGCCAGGTCGTACGACTTCGTACCGTTCGGCAGAAGTTCGTCCTCAAGTGAACGGTATTATTCTTAAGCGCTACTTCAAAGAAGGCAGCGACGTCAAAGAAGGTCAGCAGCTGTATCAGATCGATCCTTCGATCTACGAAAGCAACGTGCTGAGCGCTAAAGCGACCTTGCAATCGGCAAAATCGCTGGCTGATCGCTACAAGCAATTGGTCGCAGAGCAAGCAGTAAGCCGTCAGGAATACGACAACGCTGAAGCAACGCGACTCGAAGCCGAGGCTGCGCTGAGAACCGCTCAAGTAAACCTGCGCTACACCAAGGTTCTGGCACCGCTCTCCGGGCGCATTGGACGCTCGCTGTTTACTGAAGGCGCACTGGTAACCAGTGGTCAAGCCAACGCACTGGCAGTGATCACACAACTGGACCCCATCTATGTCGACGTGACACAGTCGTCGATTGAGATGCTCCAATTGCGCCGCGACCTCGCCGATGGACGCCTGAAAAAGGCAGGCGCTAACGCGGCAAAAGTTAAGTTGACGCTTCCAGATGGCAGCGAGTACCCCGTTGAAGGTCGCCTTGAGTTCACTGAAGTCTCAGTGGACGAAACTACAGGTTCCGTCACCCTGCGCGCGGTGTTCCCAAACGCTGATGACATTCTGTTACCAGGCATGTTTGTTCACGCCCAACTGGAAGCAGGCATCAATAGTGACGCCATTTTGGTTCCCCAAATCGGTGTGACACACAACGCCAAAGGCCAGCCAACTGCATTAGTAGTGGGTCCGGACAACAAGGTTGAGTTACGCGTGCTAGAAGCATCTCGGACTGTCGGCACTGACTGGCTGGTTGAGAAAGGCCTGAACGCTGGGGATCGAGTCATTACTGACGGCCTGCAATACGTCAAGCCAGGCGTTGAAGTCAAGGTTATGGACAAGGCTAAAGGCGAGACCCCGGCATCGGCCCCGGCCCCGGCCCCGGCCCCGGCCACAGAAAAAGCTTCGGGCAGTAAAGGGGAATAACCAATGTCGAAATTCTTTATCGACCGTCCAATTTTCGCTTGGGTAATTGCCCTGGTGATCATGTTGGTCGGAGCTTTATCGATCCTCAAGTTGCCCATTAACCAATACCCAAGCATTGCACCGCCTGCGATTTCGATTTCCGTAAGCTACCCGGGCGCCTCTGCACAGACCGTGCAAGACACCGTGGTGCAGGTGATCGAGCAGCAGCTCAATGGTATTGATAACCTGCGTTATGTGTCGTCAGAAAGTAACTCAGACGGCAGCATGACCATCACCGTTACATTCAACCAGGGCACTAACCCTGATACCGCTCAGGTTCAGGTGCAGAACAAGCTCAACCTGGCCACTCCTCTGCTGCCCCAAGAAGTGCAGCAACAAGGTATCCGTGTCACCAAGGCAGTGAAAAACTTCCTGATGGTGGTCGGCGTGGTCTCCACTGACGGCAGCATGAACAAGGACGACTTGTCGAACTACATCGTCTCCAACATGCAAGACCCGCTGTCAAGGACTGAAGGTGTGGGTGACTTCCAGGTATTCGGTGCTCAGTACGCCATGCGTATATGGCTCGACCCTGCCAAATTGAACAAGTACAACCTAACCCCGGTAGACGTTAAGTCGGCCATTTCTTCACAGAACGTACAGGTGTCTTCCGGGCAACTGGGCGGCCTGCCTGCGGTACAAGGTCAGGAACTGAACGCAACGATCATTGGTAAAACTCGACTGCAAACCGCAGATGAGTTCAAAAAGATCCTGCTCAAGGTCAACACTGACGGTTCGCAAGTGCGTTTGAGTGATGTGGCTGACGTCGCCCTGGGCGGTGAAAACTACAGCATCAGCGCCCAGTTCAACGGCAAACCATCTTCGGGTATTGCAATCAAACTGGCCTCTAACGCCAACGCTCTGGACACCGCTAAAGCCGTTCGCCAGACCATCAAAGACCTGGAACCCTTCTTCCCGCCTGGCATGGAAGTAGTATTCCCGTATGACACCACGCCGGTTATTTCAGCGTCCATTGAAGGGGTTGTTGAAACACTGGTAGAGGCTGTTGTGCTGGTGTTCCTGGTGATGTTCCTGTTCCTGCAAAACTTCCGCGCGACCATTATCACGACGATGACCGTGCCCGTTGTTTTGCTGGGTACTTTCGGGATCCTTGCCGCAGCAGGCTTCAGCATCAACACCCTGACCATGTTTGGTCTGGTATTGGCCATCGGGTTGCTGGTGGACGATGCCATCGTGGTGGTTGAAAACGTCGAACGGGTCATGGCTGAAGAAGGATTACCGCCCAAAGAAGCCACTAAAAAGTCGATGGGGCAGATTCAGGGGGCTCTGGTCGGTATTGCCCTCGTGCTGTCAGCTGTATTGCTCCCAATGGCCTTCTTCGGTGGCTCGACGGGTGTGATCTACAGGCAGTTCTCGATCACGATCGTATCGGCCATGGCGCTGTCGGTTGTGGTTGCGTTGGTGTTCACCCCTGCCCTGTGCGCGACCATGCTTAAGCCGATTACCAAAGGTGATCACGGTCAGAACAAACGCGGTTTCTTTGGCTGGTTCAACCGCACGTTTGACAGTGGCGTCAAACACTATGAAAACAGTGTTGGCAACATTCTTCGTCACAAAGCCCCATACCTGCTGGCCTACGTACTGATTGTGGTCGGCATGATCTTCATGTTCACCCGCATTCCTACCTCGTTCCTGCCGGAAGAAGATCAGGGTGTGTTGTTTGCTCAGGTTCAAACCCCGCCGGGTACCACTGCAGAGCGAACCCAGGAGGTGATTGACCGGATGCGTGAGTACCTGCTCAAAGATGAAACCTCGGCCGTGTCTTCAGTGTTCACGGTCAACGGTTTTAACTTCGCAGGTCGTGGTCAAAGCTCCGGTCTGGCGTTCATCATGCTCAAACCCTGGGGCGAGCGTGACGCCAACAACAGCGTTTTTGCACTGGCTCAACGCGCCCAAGCCCACTTCTTTACCTTCCGCGATGCAATGGTTTTCGCTTTTGCACCGCCTGCCGTGATGGAGTTGGGTAACGCAACAGGTTTCGACGTGTTCCTGCAGGACCGTGC
Source organism: Pseudomonas psychrophila HA-4 (assembly GCF_000282975.1). Taxonomy (GTDB): domain Bacteria; phylum Pseudomonadota; class Gammaproteobacteria; order Pseudomonadales; family Pseudomonadaceae; genus Aquipseudomonas; species Aquipseudomonas psychrophila_A. The sequence goes on along the minus strand of NZ_ALJC01000107.1, from coordinate 147,890 downwards.
CGGTATTGGTCACGAGAAGTTGATGGAGGCTCGCAACCAGTTTCTGGGGATGGCGTCACAAAGCAAAGTCCTCGCGGGTGTACGTCCTAACGGTTTGAACGATGAACCTCAATACAAACTGCTGGTCGACGATGAAGCTGCACGCGCACTGGGCGTCAGCCTATCCGACATCAACAACACACTTTCCATTGGTCTAGGTGCCAGCTACGTCAACGACTTCATCGATCGTGGCCGGGTTAAAAAGGTGTTCTTGCAAGGTGACGCTACGTCCCGCATGAACCCGGAAGACCTGAAAAAATGGTACGTGCGTAACGATCAAGGGACCATGGTGCCATTCTCAGCCTTCGCCAAAGGCGAGTGGACTTTTGGTGCGCCTAAACTGTCGCGCTACAACGGCGTAGAGGCCATGGAAGTCTTGGGTGCTCCTGCCCCTGGCTACAGCAGCGGTGAGGCAATGGCCGAAGTCGAAGCGCTGGCGAAGAAACTCCCTGCTGGCGTCGGTATTTCTTGGACAGGACTGTCTTACGAGGAACGTCTGTCAGGCTCGCAAGCGCCTGCCTTGTACGCGATCTCCTTGCTGATGGTATTCCTGTGCCTTGCAGCCCTGTATGAAAGTTGGTCTATCCCGATCGCAGTCATGCTCGTCGTACCGCTGGGTATTATTGGTGCACTACTGGCAACCAGCTTGCGAGGCTTGTCCAACGACGTGTACTTCCAGGTAGGTCTGTTGACGACAATCGGCTTGGCCGCGAAAAACGCCATTCTGATCGTTGAATTCGCCAAAGAACTGCATGAACAAGGGCGTAGTCTGTCGGAAGCTGCGATTGAAGCGTGTCGGATGCGTCTGCGACCGATCATTATGACGTCCCTAGCGTTTGTGCTCGGCGTGGTTCCATTGGCCATCTCTTCCGGCGCAGGCTCGGGTAGCCAGCACGCCATTGGTACAGGCGTAATCGGCGGGATGCTCAGTGCAACGGTCTTGGCTATTTTCTGGGTGCCGCTGTTCTTTGTTGCCGTGTCCTCAATTGGCAATAAAAAAGATGCCAAGCAAAAAACAGACCTGACTAAAACTCCAAACCAAGAGGCTGGCCAATGAGCAAGTCGCTTCTCGCAGTAGCCGTTGCAGCGTTTACGCTGAGCGGCTGCTCGCTGATCCCGGACTACCAGCGCCCTGAAGCGCCGGTAGCCGCGCAATACCCGCAAGGCCCGGCCTACTCGGCAAACGAAGCGCCGAACCAGGCTGCAGCGGAACAAGGCTGGCGTCAGTTTTTCCATGACCCTGCCCTGCAACAGCTGATCCAGACAGCTTTGGTCAACAACCGCGACCTTCGGGTCGCAGCCCTGAACATCGACGCCTACGCGGCTCAGTACCGCATCCAGCGTGCCGATCTGTTCCCGGCAGTCAGCGCCAATGCCAGCGGTAGCCGCCAACGCACCCCAGCGCGTATGTCGCAAACGGGCGAGTCATCCATTTCTAGCTCATACACCGCAACGCTTGGCGTGAGCGCGTATGAACTGGACTTGTTCGGCCGCGTTCGCAGCCTGAGCGACCAAGCGTTGCAAAACTACTTTGCAACCGAAGAAGCGCGCCGCACCACTCAGATCAGTCTGGTGGCCAGCGTCGCGAATGCCTACCTGACCTGGCAGGCTGACAAAGAGCTACTCAAGCTCACTCAAGACACCCTCAAAGCCTACGACGAGAGCTACAAGCTGACCTTGCGCAGCAACGAAGTCGGTGTGGCCTCGGCGCTTGATCTGAGCCAGTCGCGTACCTCGGTGGAAAACGCCAAGGTTCAGTTGGCCAAGTACACTCGCCAAGTGGCTCAGGACCAAAACAGCTTGGCCCTGCTGCTCGGGACGACCATCCCGGACAATCTGCCAGCCAGCCAACCGCTGTCAGCCGACCTGTTGAACAAAGTGCCTGCGGGCTTGCCGTCTGACTTACTGCAACGTCGCCCGGACATCCTTCAGGCAGAGCATCAGCTGCTGGCAGCCAACGCCAACATTGGCGCTGCGCGTGCTGCGTTCTTCCCAAGCATCAGCCTGACCGCCAATGCCGGGACCTTGAGCCCAGACCTCTCAGGTCTGTTCAAGGGCGGTTCGGGCACCTGGCTGTTCTCGCCGCAAATCAACCTGCCGATCTTCAACGCAGGTGCTTTGCGCGCAAGCTTGGACTACTCGAAAATCCAGAAAGAGATCACCGTTTCTCAATACGAGAAGGCGATCCAGACTGCATTCCAGGAAGTTTCTGACGGACTGGCTGCACGTGAAACCTACAACGAGCAGTTGCAGGCACAAACCGATTTCGTTAATGCCAACCAGGATTACTACCGTCTGGCTGAGCGTCGCTATCGGATTGGCATCGACAGCAACCTGACCTTCCTCGACGCTCAACGCTCGCTGTTCAGTGCACAACAATCGCTGATCACCGACCGCCTGTCGCAGCTAACCAGCGAAGTCACGCTGTATAAGGCGTTGGGTGGCGGCTGGTACGAACAGACCGGTGAAAACCGACCCATTTCGGACAAGCCGCCAAAGGCTTGATGAAAATCTGCTAAAACATAAAAACCGCCATTAGGCGGTTTTTATGTATGGGGCCTAACACATCAGACCCGATTTAATTGGACTGTACAGGCTGTAACCAATCAACAGGGACAACCCCTAGCGTGTCCCATATACCCGGAAATTCACTTTTCTGAATGACCTGCAAGTCACCCGCCTGAGCAACCTGTTGGATATAGGCCACCATCAATCTGGTTCCATCAATCAGTGCGCTCAGCATTTCGGAGGCGTGTGACGCCAGTTCTTTTGCCTCCTCCTCAGCGTGGGAGCGGAACTTGAGTACCGCTTTGTTAGGTGCTAACCAATACCCGGCACTTGCCCTCACAACCAGGTCCTGATTGATCATCCGGGCCAGATAAACGGGAGCAAAAAAGTTACTGTACAGCGCCCGCTCACCGGACTCATATGCCATCCTGCTGGCTCCGGCCATGTCTGATGTACAGTAAAACCCGCGAAATTTGAGTGTTGGATCCGCGTTCAAATGCCCCTTTTGGTTAAATTCAATACCCTGAGCCTGTGCAATGCTCACAGGCCGCGAAATGCGGTAGTGATTCAATCGAGAGTCAAAAACGATAAAGCCACCTAACATCGTGGCAGACTCCAAATCTATCGAACCTGACAGAGCAATTGCGGCTTCGTCAGCACTTCGAAAGTACTCAGGCAATAAATTCAAAACAGCAGTATTCAACATCATGGCTCATCCTTGAACTAACTCTCTACCTGATCAACCCCACCGTGTGGAGCTCAAGTGCCCAGAGATAGTCCAAGAATAAGAAGGATGAAATGCGTTACATACATAGGACAATTGCTGGCCGGTATCTGATAAGGGCCTAAACACTGACCATTGAAAGCAGTCCTGCCATTGCTTTCAAACCCGCGACTCAACTCCCAATTCATCCCACACCGATTCAGCCAAGTGGAACGTGGCATTGGCCGCTGGGATGCCGCAGTAGATCGCACTCTGCATCAGCACTTCTTTGATCTCTGCCCGGGTAACGCCGTTGTTGGCCGCCGCCCGCAGGTGCAATTTAAGCTCTTCGTTGCGATTCATGCCGATCAGCATCGCAATGGTGATCAGGCTGCGGGTATGACGTGGCAAACCAGGGCGCGTCCAGATATCACCCCACGCATGACGCGTGATCATTTCCTGGAACTCGCTGTTGAACTCTGTCAGCGCATTCAGACTGCGATCAACGTGTGCATCGCCCAGTACGGCGCGGCGTACGCCCATGCCTTCGTCGTAACGTTGTTTCTCGTCCACAAAACGCTCCTTAAACCGACTTTTTGGCTAACAAAAATGCCAGCACTCGCTGACTGAACGCGTCGCCCGCCTGCACGTTGGACAGGTGCGCAGCATAAAACTCTGCATACTCTGCGCCTGCCACATGCTCTTGAATGAAATGGCTACCCGACGGTGGCGTCACCGCGTCGTGCGTGCCAGCAATGACCAGTGTCGGCACGTGAATGGCGCCAAGCTGATCACGGAAATCAGCATCGCGCACCGCGGCACAGTTGGCTGCATACCCTTGAGGTGATGTAGCTGCCAGCATGTCCGTGATGCGTTTGGCCTGCTCGGGATTGGCCTCGGCATAATCTGCGGTAAACCAGCGAGCTATCGAAGCATCGCGCAACCCAGCCATGGCCGCCGCGCCATCGCGTAAGACCATCTCAATGCGCGGGTCCCAGATCGAAGGCTCACCGATTTTGGCCGCGGTGTTGCACACCACCAGCTTATGCAAACGTGAACCGGCATTAATGCCCAGCCACTGGCCAATCAGGCCACCCATCGACAGGCCGCAAAAATAGGCGCGTTCAATGTGCAGCGCATCTAACAGCGACAGCACGTCACCGCCTAACTGCTCAATGCTGTAAGGCCCTTCGGTGACCAGGGACTGACCATGGCCACGGGTGTCGTAACGCAGCACCTGAAAATGCTCAGTGAATGCCGGAATCTGCGATTCCCACATGCCCAGATCAGTGCCCAGCGAGTTGGACAACACCAGCACAGGCGCACCTTGCGGGCCGTCGAATTGGTAGTTGATTTCACCTTCAGCGAGTTGTACACGTCCCACGATCGTCTCCTTTTTATAATACCAACGCCAAATGTTCAGCCCGTGCACGCACGACCCATGTCGTCGCTTGCCCCAGGTAATGAGCAGGATCAAGCAAGCGATCCAGTTCGTCCGCCGACAGTTGGGCAGTTATCTCGGGTTCATCACCCAGCACCGCACGCAAATGCCGGTGTTCGGCCACAGCCCGCTTGCAACATTGCTCCAGCAGATGATGGGCGGTTTCCCGGCCGACACGCTGGGCCAACACGATACTCACAGCCTCAGCAAGCACCAGGCCATGAGTCAAATCGAGGTTTTGTGCCATGCGCCGTTCATCCACTTCCAGCCCTTGAGCAATATTCAGTGCCTGAACCAAAGCACCAGAGACCAAGCAGCAGATTTCAGGCAGGGTTTCCCACTCGGCGTGCCATAAGCCCAAGCTACGCTCGTGCTCTTGAGGCATGGCACTGAACAAGGTGCTCAATAACCCCGGTACCCGCGTCGCCGCACTGATTAGCACGGCCGAACCCACCGGGTTGCGTTTGTGCGGCATGGTCGAAGAACCGCCCTTGCCCGGCGCAGAAGGCTCAAAAACCTCCGCCGCTTCAGTCTGCATCAACAAGCTGATGTCGCGGCCCATTTTGCCAAGACTCCCGGCAATCAACCCGAGAACCGAACCGAACTCCACTAAACGATCACGCTGGGTGTGCCATGGCTGATCGGGCAGGCTCAACTGCAATTCATCCGCCAAGGCGTGCGCGACAGGCAACGCTTGATCACCCAATGCGGCCAAGGTGCCCGAGGCACCTCCAAATTGCAGACTCAGCAACCGTGGCTTTAACTCGCGAAGCCGCTGACGACTCCGGCTGACAGCGCCCAGCCAACCTGCGATTTTCATCCCTAGGGTGACCGGCGTGGCCTGCTGCAACCAAGTTCGACCTGCCAAAGGGGTAGCCGCATAACGCAGCGCCTGTTGTGCAAGCACATCGCCCAACTGCTGCAAGTCACGCTCGATCAGCACCAACGCAGCGCGCAGTTGCAGCACCAGCCCACTGTCCATTACGTCTTGGCTGGTGGCGCCCAAGTGCACATAGCGCTCAGCTTCCGGGGTGATGCTAGCGATCTGTTTGCCAAGCGCTTTAACCAGCGGAATAGCTGAGTTGCCAGCGCTGGCAATCGCCAGCCCCAAGGCTTCAAAGTCGTAGTGTTCGGCGCGGCAGGCGGCTTCAATCGGTGCAACTGCTGACGGCGGGATCAGCCCCACCCGAGCTTGAGCACGAGCCAGCGCGGCTTCAAAGTCGAGCATGGCCTGAACCCGCCCATGATCACAAAACACTTCGCCCATGGCCTTGCCTGTGAAGTAGGCGTCAAACAGCTGGTTACTCATAAAGCATCCTTTGCTGGCGCGCGCCAAAGGCAGGCGCGCGCGAATACATCACAGGTCGTGATGCAGGTATTTGGGTTGTTTCGGTAATCGGAAGCTGAACAGGAAAGCGATGGCCATCATGACCGTCACGTACCAGTAGAAGGTATTCTCCATGCCCATCGACTTGAGGCCCAAGGCCACATATTCCGCCGAGCCACCGAAAATCGCGTTGGCCACCGCATAAGCCAGGCCAACACCCAGCGCCCGTACTTGCGGTGGAAACATTTCAGCTTTCACCAGACCGCTGATCGAGGTGTAGAAACTGACAATCGCCAGCGCCAGCGTGATCAAGACAAACGCTAAAAACGGGCTGGTAACGGTTTTCAACGTCAGCAAAATCGGCACCGTGCACAGGGTACCCAAGCCACCGAACCAGAGCATCGACTTGCGACGCCCGATCTTGTCAGCGAGCATGCCAAACACCGGCTGCATGCACATATAAAGGAAAAGTGCGCCGGTCATGATGTAACTGGCCGTCTTGGCGTGCATGCCCGCGGTGTTCACCAAGTACTTCTGCATGTACGTGGTAAACGTGTAGAAAATCAGCGAACCGCCAGCGGTATACCCCAGCACGGTAATGAATGCCGCCTTGTGATCCCGGAACAACGCCGCAACGCTGCCCGCGTCTTTGTCTTCACGGGTTTCAGCACTGGTGGTCTCTTTCAAGGAGCGACGCAGCAACAGCGCAATAACCGCCGCAATGGCCCCGATCACAAACGGTATACGCCAGCCCCAGGCGCGCAGTTCTTGTTCTGACAAAAACTGCTGAAGAATCACCACCACCAACACTGCCAGCAGTTGCCCACCGATCAGGGTCACGTATTGGAAAGACGCGAAAAAACCACGCTGCCCTTTGAGGGCGACTTCACTCATGTAAGTGGCCGTGGTGCCATACTCCCCGCCGACTGAAAGCCCTTGAAACAAGCGTGCCACCAACAGCAGCGCCGGAGCCCAGGCACCGATTGATTCGTAGGTTGGGAGAAAGGCGATCACCAATGACCCGGCGCACATCATCATCACCGAGATCATCATTGAGTTCTTACGGCCGTGCTTGTCGGCTACCCGACCAAACAGCCAGCCACCGATAGGACGCATCAAAAACCCAGCCGCAAACACTCCGGCTGTGTTCAGCAATTGCACCGTAGGGTCATCAGAGGGGAAGAAAGCAGGCGCAAAGTAAATCGCGCAAAAGGCGTAAACGTAGAAATCGAACCATTCGACCAAGTTGCCGGAGGAGGCACCGACAATCGCAAAAATCCTTTTTCTACGCTCTTCTCCTGTGTAGTGAGTTTCTGTTGTCATGATTTCTTAGACTCATCTGGGTTAGTTACTTTTAGACATAGCTTGTAACAAGTAACACTGCAACCACTAAGAGCCGGGCGATTGAATAATCAATCGCCCGATGTTGCGCTTACGTCAGCGATCAGACCCGCTCGATTGCTAACGCCAGCCCCTGGCCGACACCCACGCACATGGTTGCCAAGCCTTTCTTGCCGCCGGATTTTTCCAACTGATGCAAGGCTGTCATCACTAAACGCGCGCCGCTCATGCCCAGCGGATGCCCCAGCGCAATTGCGCCGCCATTTGGGTTAACGTGCGGCGCGTCGTCTGCCAGACCCAGTTCGCGCAATACCGCCAAACCTTGGCTGGCAAATGCCTCGTTGAGTTCGATCACGTCAAAGTCGCTGACCGCCAGCCCCAGACGCTCGACCAATTTGCGCACCGCAGGCACCGGACCGATGCCCATCACGCGAGGGGCAACCCCGGCGCTGGCCATACCTAATACACGAGCGCGAGGAGTCAAACCGTGGCGTTTGACAGCCTCGGCAGACGCCAGAATCAGCGCCGCTGCGCCATCATTTACCCCCGACGCATTGCCAGCGGTGACCGTTTTGTCAGGGCCATTCACGGGCTTAAGTTTGCTCAGGGTTTCGAGGCTGGTGTCCGCACGTGGATGCTCATCGTGCTCTACCACGGTTTCGCCTTTTTTATGGGCGATACGTACCGCAACGATTTCCTCAGCAAAGTAGCCCGCTGCTTGGGCCGCGGCCGTACGCTGTTGGCTACGCAGGGCAAAAGCGTCTTGATCGGCGCGGGAAATCTGGTAGTCATCAGCCACGTTGTCGGCAGTTTGCGGCATCGCATCGACGCCATACTGGGCCTTCATCAGCGGGTTGATAAAACGCCAGCCTATGGTGGTGTCTTCCAGCTTCATGTTGCGCGAGAACGCGGCATCGGCTTTGCCCATAACAAACGGGGCACGCGACATTGATTCAACGCCACCGGCAATGGCCAGTTCCATTTCGCCACTAGCGATCGCACGGAACGCAGTACCAATAGCATCCATACCCGATGCACAGAGACGATTGAGGGTCACACCCGGAATAGTGTCTGGCAGACCGGCCAGCAACGCGGCCATGCGCGCTACGTTACGGTTGTCTTCGCCCGCCTGGTTGGCGCAGCCAAAGAACACTTCGTCGACTTCGTCCCATTTCACAGTGGGGTTGCGCTCAATCAGCGCCTTGATCGGGGTGGCTGCCAGGTCATCGGCACGGACCGCCGCCAAACCACCGCCGAAACGGCCAATGGGGGTACGAATTGCGTCACAGATAAAGACTTCACGCATCACGCTTCTCCTGGTGCCTGACCATGGGCCAGCGCGGTGCGGGTTTCCAGATCACGCAAGGCAGTCAATTCGACATCGGTCGGCTCAGCAGTCAGTTCGACGTTATCGGCAAAACGAATGGCCCAGCCAGTGGCTGCAACGACTTGCTCGCGGGTCACGCCAGGGTGCAAGGCGGTGACCACAAATTCGTTGGTTTGTGCTTCAGGCTCCATGATGCACAGGTCAGTGATGATGCCTACTGGCCCCGCGCCCGGCAGCCCCAAACGCTTGCGCGAGTCGCCGCCTTCGCCGTGCCCAACCGAGGTAATAAAGTCGAGCTTGTCGACAAACGAACGCGCCGATTGCTTAAGGATAATCAGCACGCTTTTGGCTGACCCGGCGATTTCCGGCGCGCCACCCGCACCCGGCAGACGGACTTTTGGATGGTGGTAGTCACCGACCACAGTGGTGTTGATATTGCCGAAACGGTCCACCTGAGCGGCGCCCAGGAAGCCAACATCGACCCGGCCACCTTGTAACCAGTAGCGGAAAATTTCGCTAGTGGAGACCACGGTGTCCGCGGTTTCGGCCAGTTCGCCGTCACCAATCGACAGCGGCAACACATTGGGCTTGGCACCAATCGGGCCCGATTCGTAGATCAATACCACATCCGGGGACGAGGTCAGGCGCGCCAGGTTGGCCGCTTTGGAAGGCAGGCCGATACCCACAAAACACACCGAGCCGTTTTTCAAACGACGGGCGGCGGCAACGGTCATCATTTCATTGGTGGAGTAAGCCATTATTTTGCCTCCGAAGCGCGGGCCAGCTTGGCCTGGAACTCGCTGAAATTTGCAGTGCCGTAGATGTATTCGTTAATCCAGGCGGTGAAGGTCTCGCGGTCGCGGGCAATTGGATCCCACGCCTGATAGAAACGGTTATCACGCTCGGTGTAACCATGAGCGTAGGACGGATGTGCCCCGCCCGGTACGTGGCACACAGCGCTCAAGGCCCACGTCGGCAGCACGCAGGCATTCATCGGCGCTTGCAGGTCATCCACGATCTCTTCAACCGTCACGATGCAGCGCTTGGCAGCCAAGGCGGCTTCTTTTTGCACGCCCAGGATGCCCCACAGCAGAACGTTGCCTTTGCGGTCAGCCTTTTGCGCATGAATCACGGTCACATCCGGGCGCACCGAAGGCACAGCCGCCAGCACTTCACCGGTAAAGGGGCAGGTAACGGTTTTGATCAGCGGGTTAACCTTCGGCAGGTCAGAACCGGCGTAGGCACGCAGTACCGCGAACGGTAGGCCCGATGCACCTGCCACGTAGGCATTGGCCAGGTCAGCGTGGCTGTGCTCTTCGATGTCCAATGGCTGCGGCCATTGCTTTTCGACTGCATCGCGCAAGCGGTGCAGCGAACCTACGCCAGGGTTACCGCCCCAGGAAAAAATCAACTTTCGTGCACAACCGGCGCCGATCAACTGGTCGTAGATCAGGTCAGGTGTCATGCGAACCAGAGTCAGGTCTTTCTTACCCTGACGAATGATTTCATGACCTGCTGCGGTCGGAATCAAGTGAGTGAAACCTTCAAGAGCGACGGTGTCGCCATCGTTCACAAACTGTTTCACGGCGTCGTGTAACGAAATGATTTCTGCCATGAGGGGTAGCTCCCGTTTATTGTTGGCCACTGAAGAGAAAACGGTGCGTCTAAATTGCACCGAACTACCAGCAGGTTAAGCCGCCACCCCCAACGCAAACAATCCGATAATCGACTATGTGTTCGGTAATCGAACGCATAGTTAGCAGGCTAGGTATCTGCCCCACGGGAGATTCTATGCTGTACAGCAAGTCGATTTCGTAGCAGTTGCCGGGCCTGCGAGGCGGCTGCTACGGCTACAACGCTTAGGTAAACAGCTGCGCACTCAGTTCACGGCTGGAATTGAGCATGATCGGCAGAAAGCGCTGCTCCAACTCAGTACGCGTGACTCGCCCAGCGTGGGTGCTGACGTTCAAGGCTGCCAATACCTGACCCGAAGCGTCATACACCGGCACTGCAATTGAACGCAGGCCTTGCTCCAACTCTTGATCGACCACGCACCAGCCTTGCGTACGCACTTGCAGCAAGCATTCAAGTAACGCTTCGGGTGTATGCAGCGTGCGGCTGGTCTTGGCCTGGAATTCTGCATGGGCCAAATACTCGTTCAAGGTCACGTCATCCAACGCGGCCAACAAAATACGCCCCATTGATGTGCAATACGCTGGCAAGCGGCCGCCCACCGACAAATCGACCGATATGAGACGCTGAGTGGTCGCCGAACGGGCGATGTACAGAATGTCGTCACCTTCCAGAGTCGCCATGTTGCACGCTTCGTGCAATTGCTCGCTCATACGGTCCAGATAAGGCTGGGCCGATACCGCCAGTGGCGTCGATGACAAGTAGGCATGGCCCAGCGTCAGTACTTTGGGCAATAGCGAATACGTGCGGCCATCGGTGGTGGCGTAACCGAGCTTGATCAGCGTGTACAAACAGCGACGCACAGCAGCCCGAGGAATTTCAGTGCGATGGCTGATCTGCGCAATAGTCAAATGCCGTTTGCGCTCCTGAAACGCCTGCACCACCGCCAGACCGCGGGCCAGAGAGGCCATGAAATCAGGGTCACCGGCAAATGCCTGAATGCGTTTGGCAGGCGACGCAACAATCGGTGGCGCGATGCCAGTCACCGTATTGCGTAATTGATCACTCATACCCAGTCCTCCCGCCTTCTTTATTTATTGTTATTACACACCCGCCCCGGCAGCAGTGCACGCTGGGCAACGGCAACATTGGGCGATTATCGAACCGATGGCCGATAATCGCAATCTCAGAGAGCATCACACCGGCAGCCACGAGGTGTAAGAATGTCGCCCTGCTCGCTCACAGCGGGCAATGTTCAATTGGCGTATTTTGCAATTGCGTTCAACACGGGCATGCGAAGTGTTATTAAAAACTCTTTGTCAGCCTGCCCGACACCAAACAGGCCATCATTGATCGGAAATATCTGCGTTATATGCGGCATGAATTAAGCCGACTCAGTACAGCGCAAACTTGGCAATGCAATTACCGCCACCATTGTATTAATACATGTGAAGCGTGACGCATTCTGTTAGCTCACTGAACAGCCTTAACAAAAGTGCACTTGGAAGTTGACGCGCCCGAAGCGCTTCGGCGATAGTAGGCGCCTTACTCAAGCCCTTGTGGCCCGCCAGTAATTTACTGCAAGAAGGCAGTGTTCCGCTATTTTGGATCCAGTCTGTCGATTGAGTTCAATAGGCTGTGGAATTAACTTCCAAGTGCAGCCAGCATTACCCTCATTGGGGTGGACACTTAACTGCTGCGACACTCATGTGTTAGTTAATGACGTGATGGCGCTCACAAAGTGGTTTATTCAACCTTGACGTTGCTTATCGGCATCCCCACAAAGCGAATTCACACGTCAAATTAATAAACCTCTCGTGCAGAGTGGTTCACCGGGTTTAATTTCTACTCATTTAGGTAGCACTGTGACGAAAGACGAACTGCGCGCAGAACTTGAGCGTCAGGAACAACGTTACAAGGATGTTTACGGTGGCGAAGTGACCACCTACGCCGCTAAGCCGGAGCCCGAGCGTAAACCTTGGCGCAAGCGTGCCAGCCTGCTTGATCAGGCTTTTTCTCAAGAAATTCAAAAAATTGAAAAAGAACTCAAGGTTGAAGAACCCTAAGCCTGCGAATCAAAAAAACTGAAAAGACCGTCGACTACGGAGGCTGCCCCTTCGTGATTGGCATGAGCGGCTGTTGCTGCTTGCTTCGCCAAAAGTCCGGTCACACCCAATAGATCACCTGATTACAGAAATTTCATACGCCCAAACTAGGCTAGGGCCACATCCCTCCAGAACGCTCATAGCCTGTGCTATCAGCGGGTTAGAGGGGAATCAAGGCATCCGAAAATGGACATGTCTTACAATTTTTTTCATTTTTAGATGTTACCAACGAGCAGCTAGTGCATCGATTACCATGGTTTTCTGGCATAATCCGGCCCCCTTTATGACCGTGTCAGAAAACCTTCATGATCGATCTATTAAGCGGATTGGACGCCTGGGTTCTTATCAGCCTCTTCTTCGCCCTAGCCTTTGTTCTCGCCTTCGAGTTCATCAACGGCTTTCATGACACCGCGAATGCGGTAGCGACTGTCATCTACACCAAAGCCATGCCGCCTCACTTGGCGGTGTTCTTTTCTGGTGTGTTCAACTTTCTTGGCGTTCTGCTGGGCGGAGTCGGGGTGGCATACGCCATCGTCCACCTGCTCCCGGTAGAGCTGCTGGTCAATGTGAACACCGGACACGGCTTGGCCATGGTGTTCTCGTTACTCGCAGCTGCCATCACTTGGAACCTGGGAACCTGGTACTTCGGGATTCCAGCCTCGAGCTCGCACACCCTGATCGGCTCGATCCTGGGTGTCGGCCTGGCCAATGCCTTGATCAACGGGATTCCGGTGAGCGAAGGCGTTAACTGGCAAAAGGCTATTGATATCGGCGCTTCGCTGGTGTTCTCGCCTATCGCCGGTTTCGTGATTGCAGGCCTTATGCTAGTCGCCCTGAAGTGGTGGCGCCCCGAGTCCAAAATGCACAAGACGCCAGAACAGCGTCGCAAGCTGGACGACAAAAAGCATCCACCGTTCTGGAACCGTCTGGTATTGGTGATTTCCGCCATGACCGTGAGCTTTGTTCACGGCTCCAACGATGGCCAGAAAGGCATTGGCCTGATCATGCTGGTGCTGATCGGCATCGTGCCGAGCGCCTTCGTTCTGGACCTCAACAGCACCACCTACCAGATCGAACGAACTCGCGATGCGACCTTGCACTTGAGCCAGTTCTACCAGCGTAACAACGCTAGCCTGAGCGAATTCCTGGCGCTGGGCAAAAGCGTTAAAGAAGACCTGCCTGGCAAGTTCAGTTGCAACCCGCAACAGACCGAACCAACCATTGATGCGCTGCTCGGCTCGCTCAAAGGCGTTGCGAACTACCAGTCGCTGTCGTCTGAAAAGCGTATCGAGATTCGTCGCCACTTGCTTTGCCTAGACGACACAGCAAAGAAAGTCAGCAAACTGCCAGTACTCGACGCCCGCGAAAAAGCGGACCTCGAAAAACTGCGCAAAGACCTGACTGCCACCACTGAATACGCCCCGTTCTGGGTAATTCTGGCGGTCGCACTGGCCTTGGGCCTGGGCACCATGGTTGGCTGGAGGCGCGTGGTTAAAACCATTGGTGAGAAGATCGGCAAACAGGGCATGACCTATGCCCAAGGCATGGCGGCTCAAATCACCACCACCATAGCTATTGGCTTGGCAAACGTCTTTGCGCTGCCAGTTTCAACGACCCACATCCTGTCCTCAGGCGTGGCGGGCACCATGGTCGCCAACAAAAGCGGCCTGCAAGGCAACACCATCAAGACCATCCTGATGGCTTGGGTGCTGACCTTGCCTGCGACAGTTGCCCTGTCCGCAGGTCTGTTCTGGCTGGCCTCTATCACGCTCGCCTGATACCACCCGCTAATAAAAAAGGTACGCCCCTCACGGGTCGTACCTTTTTTATGCCCTAGGCTATGGGAACCCGGGCAACGAAGCAGTTGCCGAAGACTACCTCCGGCGGTAAAGCCGTCGCACTAGCAGGCGGCGCGGAGCACCCGCTAATCTCGGGGTTTAGAACTTACGATAGCTTCGTAATCAGACGCAGCCTTGCGTAATTCGGCAACTACGAAGAGCGACTCATCACTTTTCGCACGCGCAAAAAAATAGGCGACCGAAGTCGCCCAAAATGCCTTGCGTGCTCGTGTTCCAGTAAGACCCGGCGCTACTTGTTGCGCTTCTGAGAGTCTTTCCAGATAAAAATGCCCAGACCGGCGAAAAACAACACCATGAGACCGACTGTAAGTACCCCAGCGATAACCACATTATCGAGAAACATGACTGCCTCCTGCGCGTGTCTGTTTGTGTGTTGAAGCTAGGTTAACCAGACGCGCAGGCGCATAACTTGACCGGGATCAATAGTGATCACGGCCGGGCTGGCCTTAAAGGGGAAAGTTGACTCAGGTCAGGAAAACGCTGCAACTCAGCGCTTTTTAGGCTTCTTTTTCGGCTTTTTCTTGGCACTTGCTAACGGCATGGCTTGCTCAAAAGCCTGTCGCACTTCGTTCAGACGCTTTTCATTCAGGTCATGCACACGCTTGGCGCGCTCTGCACCCAGATCAACCAGCTTGCTGTCTTGGCTCATATACACATCATGTCACTGCCAGGGAATGGGCCAATAATGCGTCGGGGAAGCCCAACAGGCCAGAAAAAATGAGTCATACCTTTATATCAACCCATAAACCTTGGCGCGGCGCTTCATCAATTAACCCATCACTTGCGGGTTCAACTGCTTGCGCGTCATCCGGCTCCAGATCCTGCGCCTCACGCTGACGGTGCTTTTGCTGACGTTGCTGCTCTTCACGCAACAACAGCGTGGCCTGATCGGCGTCATGCTGTTTCAAATTGACGGTGCTATCGCCCGAACTAGGTTGCGTAGGCACCACCGCCGGAATTTCCGGGCGTGGGCGTACCGGGTCCTGCTGCGAGGTCACGGGCACAACACTCAGCGGTAGGATCGGCGGCAGCATCGTCATGCACTCCTGTTCAGCGTGTCTACAACAAGCCACTGAGTTGAACCACTCATCGAAAAGCACCACCGGCTTCTTTTGTACTGATTAGCTTTTTGTGAGAGTCCTTTGGACTGTAGCCCTTGCTGCGTTAATATACTCGGCTTTTTCAAAGCGGGAGTCAGGCAGCATGGCGCAGCAGTATCAACCGGGGCAACGCTGGATTAGTGACAGCGAAGCTGAGCTAGGCTTAGGCACCGTTCTGGCACAGGACGGTCGCTTACTGACTGTGCTCTATCCGGCCACTGGCGAAACCCGCCAATATTCGTTGCGCAACGCACCTCTCACGCGCGTACGCTTTTCGCCAGGCGACACCATCATCCACTTCGAAGGCTGGAAGATGACCGTTCGCGAAGTCGATGACGCTGACGGCCTGATGGTTTACCACGGTTTTAACGAGCAAAACGAACTCGTTACCCTGCCAGAAACCCAACTGTCGAACTTCATCCAGTTCCGTCTGGCCAGTGACCGCCTCTTCGCCGGGCAAATCGACCCGCTGTCGTGGTTCTCACTGCGTTATCACACCCTTGAACATACTAGCCGTCAGTTGCAATCGCCGCTGTGGGGGTTGGGTGGCGTACGCGCACAACCGATCGCCCACCAATTGCACATTGCCCGTGAAGTAGCCGACCGCATCGCCCCGCGCGTTTTGCTGGCGGACGAAGTCGGCCTGGGTAAAACCATTGAAGCGGGCTTGGTGATTCACCGCCAATTGCTCAGTGGCCGCGCCAGCCGCGTGCTGATCGTGGTGCCTGAAAACCTGCAGCACCAATGGCTGGTCGAAATGCGCCGTCGCTTCAACCTTGAAGTGGCGCTGTTTGACGAAGAGCGCTTTATTGAAAGCGACGCCAGCAACCCGTTTGAAGATTGCCAATTGGCACTGGTTGCCCTCGAATGGCTGGTCGACGACCCGAAAGCGCAAGAAGCGCTGTTCGGCGCTGACTGGGATCTGCTGGTGGTCGATGAAGCGCACCATCTGGTATGGCACGAAGATCAGATCAGCCCTGAATACGGGCTGGTTGAACAACTGGCTGGCGTGATTCCAGGTGTGCTGTTGCTCACTGCAACCCCTGAGCAATTGGGTCAGGACAGCCACTTCGCACGTTTGCGCCTGCTCGATCCAAACCGTTTTCACGATCTGGCCGCCTTCCGGGCCGAAAGCGAGAACTATCGCCCGGTGGCTCAGGCCGTACAGGAACTGCTGGATAAAGGCCGCCTGTCCCCTGAAGCGCATACAACCATTCACAATTTCCTTGGCGCTGAGGGCGATACGTTGCTCGCCGCGGTCAACGAAGGCGACACCGAAGCCAGCGCTCGCTTGGTCCGTGAACTGCTTGACCGTCACGGCACCGGCCGCGTGCTGTTTCGCAACACTCGCGCCGCGATTCAGGGTTTCCCGGAGCGCAAGCTGCACGCCTACCCGCTGCCGTGCCCGGACGAATACCTCGAACTGCCACTGGGCGAACACGCTGAGCTATACCCGGAAGTCAGCTTCCAGGCCCAGCCCGACGCCAGCGACGAAGAGCGCTGGTGGCGCTTTGACCCGCGTGTAGAGTGGCTCACAGACACCCTTAAAATGCTTAAGCGCACTAAGGTTCTGGTGATCTGTGCCCACGCCGAAACCGCCATGGATCTGGAAGACGCCCTACGCGTGCGTTCCGGTATTCCTGCAACGGTCTTCCACGAAGGCATGAACATTCTTGAGCGCGACCGCGCCGCTGCCTACTTCGCGGATGAAGAATTCGGCGCGCAAGTGCTGATCTGCTCAGAAATCGGCAGTGAAGGTCGTAACTTCCAGTTCGCTCACCACTTGGTTCTGTTCGATCTGCCGTCCCACCCAGACCTGCTAGAACAACGCATCGGTCGTCTAGACCGTATCGGCCAAAAGCACATCATTGAACTGCACGTGCCGTACCTAGAGACCAGCCCACAAGAGCGCCTGTTCCACTGGTATCACGAAGCGCTAAACGCGTTCCTCAATACCTGTCCGACCGGTAACGCCCTGCAACACCAGTTCGGCCCGCGCCTGCTGCCGTTGCTAGAAGGTACCGACGATGACGAGTGGCAAGCACTGATCAACGAAGCCCGCACTGAGCGTGAGCGGCTTGAGCAAGAATTGCACACAGGTCGCGACCGTCTACTGGAGCTCAACTCCGGCGGCGCTGGCGAAGGTGAAGCCCTGGTAGAAGCAATTCTTGAGCAAGACGATCAGTTCACCCTGCCGATCTACATGGAAACCCTGTTCAATGCCTTTGGCATCGACAGCGAAGACCATTCGGAAAACGCACTGATCCTCAAGCCAAGCGAGAAAATGCTCGACGCCAGCTTCCCGCTGGGCGACGACGAAGGTGTGACCATCACCTACGATCGTAATCAGGCGTTGTCCCGCGAAGACATGCAGTTCATCACCTGGGAACACCCAATGGTGCAGGGCGGCATGGACCTGGTGCTCTCGGGGTCGATGGGTAACACCGCCGTGGCCCTGATCAAAAACAAGGCGCTGAAACCTGGAACCGTACTGCTCGAACTGATTTACGTCAGCGAAGTGGTCGCTCCGCGCTCGTTGCAACTGGGTCGCTACCTGCCACCTGCTGCGCTGCGCTGCTTGCTCGATGCCAACGGCAACGATCTATCCTCGCGCGTGGCGTTCGACACCCTGAATGAGCAGTTGGAAAGCGTGCCTCGCGCCAGCGCCAACAAGTTCGTGCAGGCCCAGCGCGACAACCTGACGCCGAAAATCAACGCCGGTGAAGCCAAGATCGCTCCGCGTCACGCAGAACGTGTCGCCGAAGCTCAACGCCGCCTGGCCGCCGACACCGAAGAAGAGCTGGCACGCCTAACCGCTCTGCAAGCGGTTAACCCTACAGTGCGGGACAGCGAACTGGTTGCCCTGCGCAAGCAACGTGAGCAAGGCTTGGCCATGCTCGAAAAAGCCGCTCTGCGTCTCGAAGCCATTCGCGTGCTGGTCGCAGGTTAACGATCTGCGAGGGCCGGTTTGCCTGCGATGCGGGCAAACCAAGGCCCACTGTGGGAGCTTGGCTCCTACAGACATTTCGCGTCGCAAAATAAGAATTCGATATAGATCTAATCGTTTTAATAAAAAAATGATTGGCATCATATAGCCATCATCCTTCTCAGCGCCCTCCCAGCCTCTACACTCAAAGCGAGCCAGCCCTTGGACGCTGGCAAACAAGGACTCGGTGCCGAGGCGTGCAATGGATTGGTTGGACTGGCAATTTCTCAACGCACACGCTGAACACACACAGCAATTGATCAGCAGCAGCCATAACCTGTACCTGGTATTTACTGCCTGGCTGGTGGCCTGCGCAGCAAGCTTGGCTACGTTGCATATGGTTGAGCGCGCCGCTAATGCGGAAAAAACGGCAGCTAAAACGGTCTGGCGCTGGCTAGGAGCAAGCTGTCTGGCGGTCGGGGTGTGGGCCATGCACTTCATCAGCATGCTGGCGTTTGAGTCCTCGCTCGAAGTCCATTACGACTTGGGCATTACCATTGGCTCGCTGGGTTTTATCTGGATGGGCGCCCTTTTGGCCATGCAGGTGCTCAATCGCCTCACGCTCTCGCGTCCTCATTTGCTCCTGGCAGCGCTGATTTTTGGCCTAGGCATTAGCGGCATGCATTACTCCGGCATGTCAGCTATGCACTCCAACAGCCTTAGGCATTACAACACCACCACGGTTGTGCTCTCACTAATACTGGCCGTAGGCGCCAGCTATTGGGCCTTGCAAATGACCATATCAATGCGCTCGACCCAAGGCCTGTTTCACCATGTCTTAAAGTACGCCATCAGCATCACGGCAGGCTCGGCCATCCTCAGCGTGCACTTTATCGGCATGTGGGCGCTGCACACCTTCTCGACTAGCGGCGACCCTAGCCAGACACATATTCAAACCAACCATTGGCAACTGGCGCTGATGATTGCCGTGATGACCTTGCTGTTGATTGCCAGCAGCATCAGCGCAGCCTTGGTCGACAAGAAACTGCAGCAAAAGGAACACGACCTGGTACGGGTCAACGCGCTGCTCAGCCAACTGGATGCAGCACGCATGTTGTTGCAGCAAGTGGCGCATTACGACCCACTGACCAACCTGATCAACAGACGGGGTTTCAACCAGATTTTTGCCGAAAAACTCACTGATTGCGCAACAAGAGGCGGCAAGCTGGCCGTAATGTTTCTCGATATTGATCATTTCAAACGCATCAATGACAGCCTCGGCCACGACGCTGGAGACGAGTTACTCAAGACCATCGCCAACCAAATAAAAAGCGCTGCACGCAGCTATGAAGACGTGGTCGCACGCTTTGGAGGCGATGAATTTTGCATTTTGATCAACATCCATGAACGCGATGAAGCCCAAAGCATGGCCAAACGCATCATGCAGACGCTCAAAGAGCCCATCGAACTGGCTGGACGGCGCATGGTGATGACCACCAGCATTGGTATCAGCGTGTTCCCAGACGACGGTGCCACCAGCACTGAGCTGCTAAAACATGCAGACCTGGCGCTTTACCAATCCAAAGGCAATGGTCGTAACAGCCTCAACTTCTTCAGCCCGAACCTGACAACCCGTGCTTCTCTGGAACTGCAAATAGAAGAAGAACTGCGCCATGCGCTAAATGAAGACAGCGGATTGTTTCTGCACTACCAACCCATTTTCGACCTCACACAGCGACGCGTCGCCAAGTTAGAAGCCTTGGTACGCTGGGATCACCCCACGCATGGCTTGCTAGCCCCCGATCGTTTTATCGGCATCGCTGAAGCCAACGGCCTTATTGCACAACTGGACAACTGGGTACTGCGCAAGGCCTGCCAGGATTTAGCGGCACTGACCCAACTGGGCTGGCAACAGCTTGCAGTCGCAGTCAATTGCTCGGCGCTAAATCTAGTGCGAGTAGAACTGGCTGACGAAATTGAAAGTGCGCTGCACGCCTCCGGGATCGCCCCGCACCGTCTAGAACTCGAAGTTACTGAAAACGCGCTGATGGGTAATATCAGCAGCACCTCAGCGTTATTGCGCCAAATTCGAGCACTGGGCGTGTCTTTGTCGATTGACGATTTTGGTACCGGATACTCATCACTGGCCTACTTAAAACGCTTGCCACTCAATACCTTGAAGATTGATCGCTCTTTTATCCAAGACATTCCGACCTCCAGTCAGGACATAGAGATTGTGCAAGCCATCATCGTGATGGCCCACACCCTACACCTGCAAGTTGTGAGCGAAGGGGTCGAGACCACCCAACAATTTGAGCTTTTAAGCCATTACGGATGCGACTTTATCCAGGGCTACTTACTGAGTCGCCCCGTGCCTTTTGAGGCGCTGCATACGCTGCTAGAACAACTGAATAAAAACCCCCGCCCGACCTCTGACTACGCCACCTTGCAGCTCTCCGGCCAATGAAGTCACCGACGCAGCCAAGATCAATGGGCAGACAAAAAAGCCAACACATCGACTGTGGCGTTTCTTCACGGCAAGTGGCCACTATTTAGACGCCAGTTACTGGGCTACACACTTTCCGGCCGATATACCAGTGCAAAAATGCTCGAATTTGGTGCGCTCAGTTATTTGCGCGCCCTTTCCTGGACCATTACCCAAGGCGATACCACCACAGCCCACAGCTCAGGGTCACGTTCAAGAACGTCTAGCGCCTGCTGTTCAGTCATCTTTCCAAACACCCCAGAGGCCATCCAGGCACTCACTTTCTCTGCCTCATCCTGAGTCACAGCCAGTGCAGCATCGATCAAGTCTAATTCAGGGCCAACCCACAACAATTCGCCTTTCGCAAAGAACGGCTGCAACACTTTCCACTCGATTGTTGAGGTCTCGCCAAGCAGCTTGGCATAGAGGGTGCTAGGTTCTTTATTCATGGGATTCACCAGGTAAAAAAATCGGCGCAATGATAGCGCCGCACACCCGGTAGAAAAACCCAAATTAAGGTGGAGGAACGAGGGAAAGAGCAAATGGCCAAGGACGGAAAAGCTGAACTGGCAACATCCTGATAAAGATCAGCCACATAATCCGCCGCCATTCTGTCTCTTTCTTTCGTTTAAGCGACATTCCCTGTTTTTTCCCCTAGCAGCCCGCTATTCAAGCGCTAAACCGGCGCTCTACACTGTACCGGTACAGTTGCAGGGGGGATTGATCGGGAATTTCGCTCAGAAAAAACCCGGTCCGGCTGCCTTGGCTTCCAGGACTATAAAAAATACAACAGAAGAGTGGAGCACCAATAAAGATGGCTAAGAAGCAGATTACTAGACTGTTTGCCGCTATGGTTTTGGCCGGGGTTGCCAGCCATTCATTCGCAGCAGACACCATCAAAATCGGTATTGCAGGTCCGAAAACCGGGCCAGTGACTCAGTACGGCGACATGCAGTTCATGGGCGCCAAACAAGCCATCAAAGACATCAACGAGAAAGGCGGTGTTGACGGTAAAAAGCTTGAAGCGGTCGAATACGATGACGCTTGCGATCCAAAACAAGCTGTCGCTGTCGCTAACAAAGTGGTCAATGATGGCGTCAAATTTGTTGTAGGTCACCTGTGCTCCAGCTCCACTCAGCCGGCTTCGGATATCTACGAAGACGAAGGCATCATCATGATTACTCCGGCGGCCACCAGCCCGGAGATCACGTCGCGTGGTTACAAGCTGATCTTCCGCACCATTGGCCTGGACAGCGCCCAAGGCCCGGCAGCGGGTAACTACATTGCCAAATTCGTTAAGCCGAAAGTCGTTGCTGTACTGCACGACAAACAGCAATACGGCGAAGGCATTGCCACTGCGGTTAAACAGACCCTGGAAAAAGACGGCGTTAAAGTCGCTGTTTTTGAAGGCATCAATGCTGGCGACAAAGACTTCGCTTCTATTATTGGCAAGCTCAAACAAGCCAACGTCGATTTCGTTTACTACGGCGGTTACCACCCAGAGCTGGGCCTGATCCTGCGTCAAGCCAAAGAAAAAGGCCTGAACGCCAAGTTCATGGGCCCTGAAGGCGTGGGCAACGACTCCATCTCGCAAATTGCCCAAGGCGCCTCTGAAGGTCTGCTGGTAACCCTGCCGAAGTCCTTTGACACCGACCCGGCCAACAAAGCCATTGCTGACGCAATCAAAGCCGATAAACAAGACCCAAGCGGCCCGTTCGTGTTCCCGGCTTACTCCGCTGTTCAGTTGATTGCTAAAGGCATCGAGGCTGCCAAAAGCGAAGACCCAACCAAAGTCGCCGAAGCTATCCATGCCGGTACGTTCAAAACCCCGACGGGTGACCTGAGCTACGACGCCAAAGGCGACCTGAAGGACTTCAAATTCGTGGTCTACGAATGGCACTTCGGCCAGCCTAAAACAGAAGTAAGCCCTCAATAAGGGTCGGTTCTTGATCTGACAACAAAGCCCACTGCGTAAGCGGTGGGCTTTGTTTTACGGGCCTTAGGCCCACAGAATATGGGCCGCGCTTTCGTGATCCGAGAGTCTCCCCACCTGAAAATCTTTAAAACCGTCACCAGCGGTTCGCTGGCTAAAGACTTGTGCCCAAGCGGGTGTAAATCCGCATTGCCCAAGCCGGAAAATGACTCCACCAGTGAAATGCGTCTCAGGTTTTTAGGAGCTTAGTAATGCCTGATATCTATCACTTCTTCCAAATGCTGGTTAACGGCCTCAACGTTGGCAGCACCTATGCCCTGATCGCCATCGGCTATACGATGGTTTACGGCATTATTGGAATGATCAACTTCGCCCACGGCGAGGTGTACATGATTGGTTCCTACATTGCGTTTATCGCCATTGCCGGACTGACCATGATGGGTCTGGACAGCGTGCCGCTGTTGATGACCGCAGCCTTTATCGCCAGCATCGTCGTGACCAGCGCCTACGGCTATAGCATTGAACGGGTTGCCTACCGTCCACTGCGTGGCAGCAATCGCCTGATCCCGCTGATTTCGGCCATTGGTATGTCGCTCTTCCTGCAAAACCTTGTACTGATGTCCCAAGATTCAAAAGACAAATCGATCCCCAACCTGATCCCTGGTGGCTTCTCCTTCGGTCCAGGAGGTGCTCAGGAAGTCATCGTTTCCTACATGCAAATTGTGGTCTTCGTGGTCACAGTACTGGCCATGTGGGGCCTCACCCTGTTCATCTCTCGCTCACGTATGGGCCGCGCCTGCCGCGCCTGTGCTGAAGACATGAAGATGGCCAACCTGCTGGGCATTAACACCAACAACGTTATCGCGTTGACATTCGTGATCGGCGCAGCACTGGCTGCCGTTGCGGCGGTGTTGATTAGCATGCAATACGGTGTGATCAACCCTAACGCCGGATTTATGGTCGGCCTCAAAGCGTTCACCGCAGCAGTATTGGGCGGTATCGGCAGCATCCCGGGCGCGATGCTCGGCGGCTTGGTGCTCGGTGTCGCGGAAGCCTTTGGCGGTGACATTTTTGGTGACCAGTACAAAGACGTTGTGGCGTTTGGCTTGCTGGTGTTGGTGCTGCTGTTCCGCCCATCCGGCATCTTGGGCCGTCCAGAGGTTGAAAAAGTATGACTCGGCATCTTAAATCAGCGCTGTTCAGCGCCCTCTTGGTCTGGGCGGTTGCTTACCCAGTCCTCGGCTTAAAACTGTCGATCGTCGGCATCGGCCTCGAAGTTCATAATTCCAGCCCGCTCACACTGGCTATCATTGCGATCTGCTCAGTGCTGATGTTCGTGCGCGTATTGTTCAGTGATCAATTGAGCGCAGCCTGGAAAGCCTCCCCCAACATGCCAAAAGTGCCTGCAAAGGCCAGTAACTTCCTGACCCTGCCCAGCACTCAGCGCTGGATCATTCTGGGTCTGGTGGTCGTTGCTCTGGTGTGGCCTTTCTATGGCTCGCGCGGTGCGGTCGACATCGCGACCTTGATCCTGATCTACGTGATGCTGGGCCTTGGCCTGAACATTGTGGTAGGTCTGGCCGGGCTACTGGACTTGGGTTACGTCGGGTTCTACGCGGTAGGTGCCTACACCTACGCCATGCTCTCGCACTACTTTGGCTTTAGCTTCTGGGTGTGCTTGCCGATTGCCGGCCTCATGGCCGCCACGTTTGGCTTCTTGCTGGGGTTCCCGGTGCTGCGTTTGCGCGGGGACTACCTGGCCATCGTGACGTTGGGCTTTGGTGAAATCATCCGCTTGTTCCTGCGTAACCTCACGGACATCACCGGCGGCCCCAACGGTATCAGCAACATTCCCAAACCGACGCTGTTCGGCCTCAGCTTTGACCGAACCGCCGCAGAAGGCATGCAAACCTTTCACGAATACTTCGGCCTCGAATACAACTCGATCAACAAGGTGATTTTCTTGTACCTGATCGCGCTGGTTCTGGTGCTGATCGTGCTGTTCGTGATCAACCGCCTGCTGCGCATGCCGATTGGCCGTGCCTGGGAAGCCTTGCGTGAAGACGAAATCGCCTGCCGCGCACTGGGCTTGAATCCGACCATCATCAAACTGTCGGCCTTTACCTTGGGTGCTACGTTCGCCGGTTTTGCGGGCAGCTTCTTCGCCGCGCGCCAAGGCTTGGTGACGCCTGAGTCCTTCACGTTTATTGAGTCGGCAATCATCCTGGCGATCGTGGTACTGGGCGGCATGGGCTCGCAACTGGGCGTGATCCTCGCCGCTATCGTCATGATCCTGCTCCCAGAAATGATGCGTGAGTTCAGTGAGTACCGGATGTTGCTGTTCGGCGCCATGATGGTGCTGATGATGATCTGGCGTCCGCAAGGTCTGCTGCCAATGCAACGTCCTCACTTGGAGCTGCGAAAATGAGCCGCGAGATATTGAAAGTCAGCGGCCTGAGCATGCGCTTTGGCGGCTTGTTGGCGGTGAACGGCGTGGGCCTCACCGTCAAGGAAAAACAAGTTGTGTCGATGATCGGCCCTAACGGCGCCGGTAAAACGACCGTGTTCAACTGCCTGACTGGCTTCTACAAACCAACAGCAGGCACCATCCTGCTGGATGGCGAGGCCATTCAAGGGTTGGCTGGGCATGAAATCGCCCGTAAAGGCGTGGTTCGTACCTTCCAGAACGTGCGTTTGTTCAAGGACATGACGGCCGTTGAGAACCTGCTAATTGCTCAGCATCGTCACCTCAACACCAACTTTTTGGCGGGTTTGTTCAAGACCCCGGCGTTCCGCAAAAGCGAACGTGATGCCATGGAATACGCCGCGTATTGGCTGGACAAAGTCAACCTGACCGAGTTCGCCAACCGACCCGCGGGTACCTTGGCCTACGGGCAGCAACGCCGCCTAGAAATCGCCCGCTGCATGATGACGCGCCCGCGCATCCTCATGCTCGACGAACCGGCAGCCGGTCTGAATCCCAAGGAAACCGAAGACCTCAAGGCGCTGATCAGCGTTTTGCGCAACGAGCACAACGCCACGGTGTTGTTGATTGAGCACGACATGAAACTGGTCATGAGCATTTCCGACCATATCGTGGTGATCAATCAGGGCACACCTTTGGCCGACGGGACCCCGGAGCAAATCCGCGACAACCCTGAAGTGATCAAAGCCTATTTGGGGGAAGCGTAAATGCTGCAATTTGAAAACGTCTCGACCTTCTACGGCAAGATCCAGGCGCTGCACAGCGTCAACGTCGAAGTGCGCCAAGGTGAAATCGTGACCTTGATCGGCGCTAACGGTGCTGGCAAGTCGACCTTGATGATGACCCTGTGTGGCTCGCCACAAGCCCAAAGCGGCAGTATTCGCTACATGGGCGAAGAACTGGTGGGTTTGAGCTCGGCGCAGATCATGCGCAAGAGCATCGCGGTGGTGCCTGAGGGCCGTCGGATATTTGCCCGTCTGACCGTGGAAGAGAACCTCTCCATGGGTGGATTCTTTACCGAGAAGCACGACTACCAAGTGCAAATGGACAAGGTGCTGCACCTTTTCCCGCGCCTGAAGGAACGCTTCAATCAACGTGGCGGCACCATGTCCGGTGGTGAGCAACAAATGCTCGCCATTGGTCGGGCGCTGATGAGCAAGCCTAAGTTGTTATTGCTCGACGAACCCTCCTTGGGCTTGGCACCGATCATCATTCAGCAGATTTTCGACATCATCGAACAACTGCGCGATGAAGGGGTGACGGTGTTTTTGGTGGAACAAAACGCCAACCAGGCGCTTAAAATTGCTGACCGCGCCTACGTACTGGAAAACGGCCGAGTCGTGATGGAGGGCACTGGCGAGCAATTGCTCAGCGATCCAAAAGTGCGTGACGCTTACCTAGGCGGCTAACCCTGCCCTGTCCTACAAAAACGGCCCTTCGGGGCCGTTTTTCATTGTTTAAACCACTGCACCAGATAATCCGCCAGTACTTGCGTGCGCTTGGGCAAGCCGCCTTGGTAGGGATGCACCAGGTACATCGGGTTGCTGCGCGTCTGGTAGTTGAGCAGTAATTCGCGCAAACGCCCGTCTGCCAATTCAGCCTGGAGCATGTAGGACGGCAAACGTGCGATACCCGCGCCGATCAACGCGGCTTTTTTCAACAAGCTGTAGTGATTACTGGCAAACGGTCCCGACACCCGCACCTTATGCAGTTCATGCTGCTGGTGGTATTGCCACTCTTCGCGACCGCTGTAATGGCTGTTAAGCAGGCAGCGATGTTCAACCAATCGCGCGGGCGTTGTCGGCTCGCCGTATTGCTCAAGATAAGCGGGGCTGGCGCAGGTTATTTCATGCCAGTTGAGAACCAATTTCGCCACCAGCCGCTCACTGCTGCCCACCTCTGATCGAATCGCCAGGTCAAACCCCTCACGCGACAAGTCGCGGTAACTGTTGTTCAGCTCCAGCTCAATCTGTACCCGCGGATAGTCGCGTGAGAATTCCAGCAGCAAGGCGTCAAAAAAGGTTTCGCCCAGCGACACTGGCACGGTCAGCCGGACCGGCCCCGCTATGTCGTCCTTGAGCCGGGCCAACGCCTGTCGCGCCCTCTCCACTTGCACGACCAGCGCCTGCGCTTGCGGCAGTAAGGCAGCGCCCGCAGCAGTCAGGCTCAAGCGTCGTGTCGTGCGATGCAGCAATACCACTGAGAACTGGGACTCCAACTGACTGATGCGTTTGGACAATTGCCCTTTACTGCACCCCAACTGTTGAGCTGCCAAGGTAAAACTCCCTGCATCGACCAACACCGCAAACGCCGCCAGGTCATCCATCTCGCTCATGGATTGTTTCCATATAAAAACCAAAGGTTGCCTATTAGTGCGCTTATCGCCTGCAAAAACCACTACTAGACTGAGCCTACACCTCCTCATTCAAGGAATACCCAATGAAAATCCTGTTGATCGGCGCTAACGGCACCCTCGGTTCAGCCATTGATCGCGAGCTCTCGGCGCGCCACGAGATCGTGCGGATTGGCCGCAAAAGCGGCGATTTTCAGGTTGATATCAGTGACAGTGCTTCGATTCGCTTATTGTTCGAACAGACCGGGCGCTTTGACGCACTGGTCTGCGCGGCTGGCAACGTCAACTTCGTACCCTTGGCCGACATGAGCGAAACCGATTTTGCCTTGGGGTTGCAGGACAAACTGATGGGCCAGGTCAACTTGCTGCTAATCGGGCGTGAGTACGCCAACGACAATGCGTCGTTCACCTTCACCAGCGGAGTCATTGACCGCGAGCCCATTCGCACTGGCAGCTCGGCAGCACTGGTCAATGCTGCGCTCGACGGCTTTGTCCGGGCGGCGGCCATCGAATTGCCACGCGGCCTGCGGGTGAACTCGGTCAGCCCAACCGTACTGGCAGAAGCCATGGATAAGTACGCGCCATACTTCCGCGGCTTCAAACCGGTTTCAGGTGCCGACGTGGCGCTGGCCTACGCCAAAAGCGTCGAAGGCCTGCAGACCGGGCAAACCTATCAGGTGGGCTAATTCCAAATCCTGTCGCCGCGGCTCAAGGCGGCGATGGGTTTAGGCTTGTGATGCAGAGCAAGCCTAAGTAACGTGGCGGCATTAGTCAGGAGTCCCAATGATGCGCGCTGCCCGTTCCCTCGCTCTAGTCGCTCTGTTGCCCGTGTTCGCGGGCTGCCAAATGTTCAACAGCAAACCTGCCGATACCAACGCCGGGCTGACCCGCTTGCAAGGCGAGCTGGTTTCATCCAATGGCCAACTGATTTTCCAACCGTGCGTCGGACAACAGCGCTATGAAGTGCGTGACGGTGCCACAACCACGCTCGTACAAGACGCGACGGATATGCCTGACAAGCCAGGCAAGCTGTTCGCCGATATTCGTGGCCGTTTTGTCACCGCCAAAGCCTCCGACGCCAACGGCGAAGTACAGGTGCAGCAGCTGTACCGCCTAGAACGCAGCAGTTCTGCCTGCCAAGACCCTAACTTCAAACAACAGACCGTCAACGCCAGCGGCAACGGGCCTGCGTGGGAAGTACAAGCGGGAGGCAAAGGCATGGTGCTCAAACGTGAAGGCCAGCCAGACCTGGCACTGCCTTATGTAGAAGAGCAAGTCGGTGATGGTCGCTTCTCGCTGTCTACCGAAGCCAACAATCAGCGGATTGAGTTGTGGGTCGCCCCGCAGCGCTGCACCGACAGCGTTAATGGCAGCGTGCAGCACCTGGCAGCCGAACTGCGAGTCAATGGTCAGGTTCAACGCGGTTGCGGCTATTTCGGCGGCGCACGTAACGACTAAGCGACAACTGTAACCACAGATTGCAGTTTTACCCTGACCCTCGGGGTCGAAGCCGCTTATAATCCCCGGTTCGCAAAAGGCTGCCGGGGTTTACCTGGCCCCGATACTGGACTCAGTCATGTTACGAATCACCGAACTCAAGTTGCCGATCGACCATCCCGAAGAAGACCTGCGCCCTGCCATCGTGCAGCGCCTGGGCATCGCCAGCGATGATCTGCTCGATTTCACCTTGTTTAAGCGCAGCTACGATGCGCGTAAAAAAACCTCCGAATTGTGCTTCATCTACACCATCGACCTCTCTGTACGCGATGAAGCCACGCTGCTCACTAAATTTGCCGATGACCGTAACGTCAATCCGGCGCCGGATGTCAGCTACAAAGTCGTCGGCCAGGCCCCGCACGATTTGAATGAACGCCCGATTGTGGTGGGCTTTGGCCCATGCGGTATTTTCGCCGGGCTGCTGCTGGCACAAATGGGCTTCAAACCGATCATCCTTGAGCGCGGTACCGAAGTGCGCCAGCGCACCAAAGACACATGGGGCCTGTGGCGTAAAAACGTGCTCAACCCTGAGTCCAACGTGCAGTTTGGTGAAGGCGGCGCAGGGACATTCTCTGACGGCAAACTTTACAGCCAGATCAAAGACCCGAAACACCATGGCCGCAAAGTGCTGCACGAGTTTGTCAAAGCGGGCGCCCCCGAAGAGATCCTCTACGTCAGCAAACCGCACATCGGCACATTCCGCCTCACTGGCGTGGTCGAAAACATGCGTCAGCAGATCATCGCGCTGGGTGGCGAAGTGCGTTTTCAACAGCGCGTGACTGACGTGCTGATTGAAGACGGGCAACTGACAGGCGTCATGCTTGCCGACGGCGAACAACTGAACGCACGCCACGTGATCTTGGCGCTGGGCCACAGTGCTCGCGACACGTTCCGCATGCTCCACGGCCGTGGCGTGTACATGGAAGCCAAGCCCTTCTCGGTCGGTTTCCGAATTGAACACCCGCAATCGCTGATCGACAGTGCGCGCCTAGGCAAATACGCCGGCCACCCTAAACTGGGCGCTGCCGACTACAAACTGGTGCACCACGCCAAAAACGGGCGTTCGGTCTACAGCTTCTGCATGTGCCCAGGCGGCACCGTCGTGGCCGCCACCAGCGAGCCGGGCCGCGTTGTCACTAACGGCATGAGCCAATACTCGCGCAATGAACGCAATGCCAACTCCGGCATCGTGGTCGGCATCACACCAGAAGACTATCCGGGCGGGCCGCTGGCCGGCATCGAGTTGCAAGAGCAACTCGAAGCTCACGCGTATGTGCTGGGTGGCAGCAACTACGAAGCCCCCGCGCAGCTGGTTGGCGACTTTATCGCCGGCAAACCGTCGACAGCGCTGGGCAGCGTTGAGCCCTCTTATAAGCCGGGGGTTTCCCTGGGTGATTTGGCGCTGGCCTTGCCGGCCTACGCCATTGACGCCATTCGCGAAGCACTGCCTGCGTTCGAGAAGCAGATTCGCGGTTTCTCGATGCACGACGCTGT
The DNA here is from genome assembly GCF_000282975.1 of Pseudomonas psychrophila HA-4. GTDB lineage: Bacteria > Pseudomonadota > Gammaproteobacteria > Pseudomonadales > Pseudomonadaceae > Aquipseudomonas > Aquipseudomonas psychrophila_A. The sequence goes on along the minus strand of NZ_ALJC01000107.1, from coordinate 117,335 downwards.
GCTGACCGGCATCGAAACCCGCACCTCGTCGCCACTGCGCATGACCCGTGATGCATCCATGCAGAGCCTTAACGTCAAAGGCCTGTTCCCCGCGGGTGAAGGCGCAGGTTATGCCGGAGGTATCATGTCGGCCGGTGTCGACGGTATCCGCATTGCTGAAGCCGTGGCACGCGACATCCTCGGTATCGACGCATAAGCAGACCCCGTAAGAGCGAGCTGGCTCGCGATCTTTTGATCGTTTAGAAGATCGCGAGCCAGCTCACTACAAGGGCCTGCTCATCCTTTACTGACTGACGTTGATGCACAGCTGCTAATCTCTTGAGCGACGTGGAATCAAACCGTTGCTTATAACAATAAAGAATATATTTTTTGTTTTAACAACTATCCGCACAGGTTAGGGTGTTGCACCTTCTAACTACTCGATGGAGAGCCACCTTGCCTCTGCGTAGCACTTTCACTCGTTTTTTTCAGATGGAAGCTGCCAGCGGTCTGCTGCTGATTGCGGCTGCGGCTCTGGCGTTGATCATCAACAACTCCCCGCTTTCGCACTACTACACGGCCTTTCTGGATGTACCTGTAGCCGTGCAGATTGGTGCTCTTCAAATTGCCAAACCTTCGCTCCTGTGGATCAACGATGGCCTGATGGCCTTGTTCTTTCTGCTGATTGGCCTTGAGGTCAAACGCGAAGTGCTCGAAGGCCATTTATCCAAGCCCTCACAGGTAGTACTGCCCGGTGCGGCGGCGGTGGGCGGAATGGTGGTTCCGGCGCTTATCTACTGGTACCTCAACCGGGACTTCCCGGACGCCCTCGACGGCTGGGCGATCCCCATGGCCACCGACATCGCTTTCGCCCTCGGCGTACTAGCCTTGCTGGGCAAGCGGGTACCTGTCTCGCTCAAACTGTTTCTGATGACACTGGCAATCATCGACGATCTGGGCGCCATCATCGTAATTGCGGTGTTCTACTCCAGCGAATTGTCCGGTGTCTCATTGCTACTGGCCGCGGCGTGTTTGGTGGTGCTCATCCTGATGAACCGCATGGGCGTGATCAAGGTCGCGCCTTATATGATCATCGGCCTTATTCTATGGGTCTGCGTGCTCAAAAGCGGCGTCCACGCCACGCTGGCAGGTGTGACGTTGGCGTTCTGCATACCACTGCGGACCAAAAACTCCGAGCCTTCACCGTTAATGACCATTGAGCACGCTCTGCACCCTTGGGTGGCTTACGCCATTCTGCCGCTGTTTGCCTTTGCCAATGCAGGCCTATCGTTCACGGGCGTCAATGTGCACAGCTTTGTACACCACGTACCGTTGGGGATTGCCGCTGGCTTGCTGATCGGTAAAACCGTGGGTGTGTTTGGCCTCACCTGGTTCGCCATCAAAACCGGCCTTGCGGCATTACCGACCGGCGCAAACTGGGGCCAGTTGTTTGGCGTGGCAATTTTGTGCGGTATCGGCTTCACCATGAGCCTGTTCGTTGGCTCACTGGCGTTTGTGCCGGGCAGCAGCGACTACGTGGGCATGGACCGCATGGGTATCCTGACGGGCTCAATTCTGGCTGCCTTGATTGGCTACACCGTCACCGCCTTCTTCAGTCGCAAACAAGCTGACGCCTGACCGACGCTTTAATGTTGCCCCTATTGCGATTCAACCGCTAAACGAGTGAAACATGGACGCCAAGTATCAAATAGTGCAGTACGCGAGTATTTCCGTCATGTTCCCCGCGGCGTTGGTGGTTGCCGTCTGGCTGTGGGCTGGCGCTTCGAAGAAAATCGCCCTGTTATGGCTCGGCGTATTGTTTTCTGCCTATTTCATCGTGGCCGTGAGCAAAGTGCTGTTCAAGGGCTGGGGGATTGGCCTCGATCACCTAGGTATTGATGTGTTCAGCGGCCATGCGATGAATGCCTGCTTGGTGTTCACCGTCATGCTAAGCCTGCTGTGCCAACAGTTAGACACTCGCTTGCGCTGGCCAGTTTTCGGCCTCGGGTTGCTGGCTACGTGGTGGTTCAGCATCGCCTATGTCGCCCACACCATCCATCCACTGCCTGAAGCCATCGCTGGCGCACTGATCGGCACGGGTGCCGCCTGCGTGTTCCTGCTGGCGATCAAAAAGGACGATATGGGCAAAATCCCACGTCCACTGCTGGCAATGGGTTTAGTGGTGGTATTGGTGGGCAGTTACGTTCCAAAACTGACAGCAGAAGGGCTGCTAGATAAGATAGCGACAACGCTCTCGGGGGCCGAACATGCCTTCAAGCGGTCGTCGTAAGGCAGTTCAACCCACCGCTACCATGCCTTCCTGAATCGCATAAAAAACCCCGATCAGCTCGCACTGATCGGGGTTTTGTTTTAACGCACACGCGTTGAATTAGCCACTGACGCGGCTGGTGCCATCAACGGTCATGATGCGAACACGCTGGCCAACGCGGAAGATTTCGTTCTCTTGAACCTGCTGCACATAGGCACGGGTGCTGCCGTCATCTTCACGTACCGTAATTTCTACGCCTTGGGTCTTGGTCAGGCCTGACTCAGCTGCCGAACCCAGCAGACCGCCCGCCACGGCGCCGATCACAGCGGTCACGATGCTGCCACGGCCGCCACCGATGGCGCTACCACCCACGCCACCCACCACAGCACCCGCAGCGGCGCCGATTGGAGTCTTGGTGCCTTCAATTTGTACCGGACGCAGGGACTCGATGGTGCCCATACGGACCGTTTGTACGCGTCGCGCTTCATCACGCGAGTAAGTGTCGCCGCTCAAGTTCGAAGCGCAACCGCCCAGCAAAACTGTCATGGTCGAAAAAGCTGCAACTAACAGTACGGTCTTACGCATAGGATCAACTCCAAAAGATCAGGGATTCATTAAACTCTGCAACCGGGTGCCTGTCACCGCACAGCGCAGATAAAAGTAGCCTTTATTCAGCGCGGGTACAGACACGCTGTGCCGGACAGGCGCTTGAAAACTGTGAACAAGGGTAGCGCGTAAAAAGCCGTTTTGCCTTACACGCTGCCGTTGTTTATTGCGGTGTTATGGCGCCAACCGCTCGCGGATCCAGTCAATGCCTTCACGTCGATAGTTGAGGCGGTCATGCAAGCGACTCGGGCGCCCCTGCCAAAACTCGATACGTTGCGGCAATAACCGATAACCCCCCCAGTGCTCAGGGCAATGTGGCTGGCTGTCACTGAAACGCGCCTCGGTGGCAGCAAGCAACGCCGCCAGCGCATCGCGATCGGCAATGACCTGACTTTGCGGGGAAGCCCAAGCCCCGATCCGGCTGCCGAGCGGGCGTACCTGATAGTAGGCATCGGACTCTTGCGCCGTCACCTTGACCACCTCACCTTCAATCCGCACCTGACGCTCAAGCGTTGGCCAGAAGAAGGTCATGGCGGCAAAAGGACGCTCTGCCAACTGCTGACCTTTAGCGCTGGTGTAGTTGGTGAAGAAGGTAAAACCCTGTTCGTCCAGTCCTTTGAGCAACAGTACCCGGCAATGCGGTCGCCCTTCGGCATCTACCGTGGCCAAGGTCATGGCATTGGCCTCAACCGGAGGCTGCTCAGTCTTGACCGCGTCATTGAACCACTGATGAAACAGCGCGAAAGGCTCGGCCGGGGCTAGAGCCTCAGCCAACCCGTCACGGGTGTAATCGCGGCGCATGTTAGCCAGCGCTTGAGTCATGGGGCAGTCCTTCCCGGAACCAATCAGTTCTTGGTTTGATCGTTGGCAGCAACCTTTTTATCAGTAGCGGCTTTAGCCACTTCCGATTTTTTGGCGGGTGCAGGCTTCACTGCTTTTTTAGCCGGTGCGGCTTTTTTGGCGACTGTTGTCTTTTTGGCAACCGGTGTAGCGCCCTTCTTGGCGATAGCCGATGGCGCAACAGCCGGTTGTACCGCTACCAGTTCTTCTGGCGTCAGCGCAGGCTGGCTGTACTTGCTGACCAGCGCCAGCATGGTCACTTGCGGGGTCATCATGATTTCAACACGGCGGTTCAATGCACGGCCTTCGTTACTGTCGTTAGCCGCACGCGGCATCACTGAACCCATACCGCGCAGAGTCAGACGGTTGCCTTGCAAACCGCTCATGCGGAAGATCGCAGCAACCGACTTGGCGCGGTCTAGGCTCAAGCGCGTGTTGGTCGCCATGGCGCCCGAGGAGTCAGCATGGCCAAGCACCAGCACGGCCGTTTTAGGATCACCTTCGACCACTTTTGCAACGCGAGTGAACGGGCCAAGCATGGAAGGCATCAGCAAATCAGGGCGAGTGGCTTTGAATGAGCTATCAGCCAGGGCCACGATCACCAGCAAATTCTCGCGGCGTTCCAGTTGCAAGTTACTGTCTTTGATCGCAACGCGCAGACGCGGCTCGTATTCGTCAAGCCAAGCCTGAGTGATTTTCGGATCCGGCATCGGGATCACGCCAACAGGTGCCACCTTGGTGCTTTTGTCATCACCGCCAAATGGCCACCACCAGTTTTTTGAAGTGCTCGCACCGCCAGCAGGTGCAGTAGCCACCTTGGCAACAACCGGTTGTTTTTCAGCCGGAGCGTCCTTCTTAGAGGAGTCAGAACCAAAAGGCCACCAGCTAGAACCGCTGTCTTTGGTTTGAGTGGCAGCAGCAACCGGGGCCGCAGCAGGGGCTGGCGCCGGAGTCGGGGCAGCTTTAGCGACAGGAGGGGTTACTTTAGTGTCCGCTGGCTTGGCCGAGGCGCTGGCGTTCTTGTCCGCAGAAGTCGGGGCCGCATCAGACGACCCAAATTGCCACCATTTGTGGCCACTCTCGGCGTCATTCTGTGGAGTTTGTGCGCAACCAGTAATAGCCAGGCAAAGAGCCAGAGCGAGGGTCTTATTAGATGACATTGAATATCCACATAATGAATTAAGAATAAAGAGGCAATTGCCCATATAAAAAACGTATTGAACACATAAAAGCCAGAGTGTTCCGACCTACGGCCTACAATTGCCCGTTATAAACACTGCGCCAATACTTTCACCAACTTTTGCGCACGTGGGTCCATCAATACATAAGGCCCCAGTGTATGGGTCACAAATCCGAAAGCAACTTCTCGCTCCGGATCGGCAAAACCAATTGAACCACCGGCCCCTGGATGGCCAAAAGCTTTCGGCCCAAGACCAAAGGTGGCATTCGGTACATCCGGCTGGTCCAGCATGCAGCCCAGCCCCAGACGAGTCTGGGTGCGCAAGGTTTTATCCTCGCCCACACTATGCTCTCGGGTCAGTTGCTCGAGCATCTCGGCCTCCAACAAACGGCCATCCAGCAAACCGCTGTAGAAACCGGCAAGGCTGCGGGCATTGCCATGACCATTGGCTGCCGGCTGCTCCATTCGACGCCACTCCGGCTTATTAGTGCTGGTCATGACAGACGGAGGATTGGCAAAGGCCCGCGTGCTCATAGACGTAGGTTCATTCATCATCGCTTTCAAGAGCCGCTGAGCCGCTGCATCACCCATGTTGCCTTTGCTGCGGGCGATATGCGCCACTCGATAAAACTCTTCATCAGGCAGCCCGACATAAAAGTCCAGCCCCAATGGCTTGGCCGTACGCGCCATGATGGATTGGCCCGGGCTACGCCCGTCAGCGCGACGAATCAACTCGCCCACCAACCAGCCATACGTAATCGCGGCATAACCATGACCTTCGCCTGGCGTCCACCATGGGGCTTCTGCCGCCAGCGCATCAACCATGGTTTGCCATTCATAAAGCGCGTTAGGCGGCATTGCTTCACGCAATGCTGGCAAACCCGCCCGATGACTCAACAACTGGCGCAGGGTGATGGCTTCTTTACTGGCTTGGGCGAACTCTGGCCAATAACGTGCGACGGGCACATCCAGCGCAAGTTTGCCCTCTTCCACCAACTGCAACGCCGTCACCGCGGTGAAGGTCTTGGTGCATGAAAACAGGTTGGCAATTGTGTCCGTGTGCCAAGGTTGCTCGCCGTCTTTGTCAGCCGTACCGGCCCACAGGTCAAGCACCGTTTCGCCACCTATCTGGATGCACAGTGCCGCACCACGTTCTTGCGGATCATTGAATAGATCAGCAAACGCTTCACGAACGGCTTCGAACTGAAGGTCATGAAAACCCTGAATCTGCACCCCGACCTCCCAGATCAAGCATGGCTCTACAAGGCGTGTATTGTTCCAGTCCCGGTAAGTTTTTGAAACAGAACAACGCGTTCAAACGCACAATTTTTGTGCATTTACGAGCCTCAGAGAAGGGTATCAACGTCTAGATGATTTTTTTGTGAAAAAGTCTTTCAGATGAAGGATCAGCCAGCAGGAGTTAAGGAAGCGCTTTAAATCAAAAAACCGCAACTTATCAGACTCCGCAGACTGCGATCTTTTAAGGATCAAAAGATCGCACCCTGTAAGGATTGTTAAAGCGCCGCGTAGGTCAATGTGGCGAGTTTTTGCGCTCGCGGATCCATCAACACGTGGCTGCCCATGGTGGTGGTCACAAAACCAAAGCTCACATTACGCTCCGGGTCCGCAAAGCTGACCGGACCGCCCAACCCGACGTGCCCAAAGGTATTAGGCCCCATGCAACTGGAGGCGGCCTGATCAGCCGCTTGTTCCAACATGCAGCCCAGTCCATAGCGCATCGGGCGCAACAAAGTGCGGTCCATGCTGTTGCTGTTCTCTCGGGTGAATTCGCTCAACAGTTCTGGCCCGATCAATCGTCCACCCAGTAATGCGCTGTAGAAACCCGCCAGACCATGGGCGGTGCCATGGCCGTTGACTCCCGGCTGCTGGTAGGCCCACCAGCGCGGATCAGACGTTTGCCTGGGGCCTACGGACGGGTTGGTAAATGCCAGCGTTGCGACATGCTCGGGCTTGTTGACGATCACATGCCGCAAACCGACGGCAAAGGCGTCACCCTCTCGCCCTTCAGCCCGATCAAAATGCGCGATCCGGTGAAAGTCCTGCTCATCCACGCCCATGTACACCTCCAACCCATTGGGTTGCGAGATTCGCTCTCGGATAAAGGTGCAGGGTTCGCGGCCATCCGCTCGACGAATCAACTCGCCAATAATCCAGCCATAAGTAGTGGCGCCGTATCCCAGGTCGGTCCCTGGCTGCCACCACAACGGCTCGGCAGCCATGATTTCAACCATTTCATCCCAGTCATACATATTAGGAGTACGACTGGGCAGGCGCAGCGCCGGAACCCCGGAGGTGTGGGACATGACTTGGCGCAGGGTCACCTGCCCTTTTCCACCCTGTTCAAACTCGGGCCAGTACCGGGCAATCGGCACATCCAGCTCAAGTTTGCCCTCTTCGACCAGCATCAAAGCGGCAACAGCGGTAAACGGTTTAATCGTGCAGTACGTGTTGACCAGCGTGTCTCGATTCCAGGGTTTTTGCCCCTCTAAATCAGCCACGCCCGCCCAAAGGTCGACCACGGTCTTGCCATCCACTTGCACGCACAACCCGGCTCCACGTTCTTGCGGATCATCAAAGATCGCTTCAAACGCTTGCTGAACGGCTTCAAACTCACTTGCACACTTCCCTTTCGCTTCCATGTCGAAGGCTCCATTCAGTCGGAATGAAGACTTTAGTTTCAAGATGGATAAATGAAAGCTCGATAAACCCTCAGAGCGACGAAGTGTCTCGCCGCTGATCAGGTGGTACGCAATTAGTGACCTTTGCCAGAGTGCCCACCTGCATGCCCCGAGGCAGAGCCTCCATCGTTGCCATCTTGCGGGGTTTGACGAGGGGCTTTCAGCGCTTCGTCCGCATCAACTTGGGCTTTGGACGCTTCTTGGCTGAGTTGCTCAAGCGCTTGCACGTTGGTTTTACGCACGCTGTCGACAAAGCCGGTAAACGGCAGGTCGGTGATGCCAATCATGCCGAAGTGGCCGTTTTCACCGTCGAGCAAACGGCCAGTCACCGGTTGATCCAGGTACTGAAACCAGTGAACCCCGACAATTGACGGCTCGGCCACGGCCTGTTTGACAAACTTGGCATAGGCCGGCCCACGCGCTTCTTCGTTGGCCACGTCGGTCACGCCACCCCAGAACGGGCCGCGGTCGCGAGAGCCAAAGTTGAATTCGGTAATCATCACCGGTTTATTCAGCTCGCGCAGCGTGGCGAAGTCATAACCATCTTGTGGTTGCAGGGTGTAAAAGTTAAAGCTCAGCACATCGCAGTACTGTGCACACGCGGCTACCGCTTCTGGGGTGCTGACAGCAAAGCGCCCGCCCAACAGCAAGTGGTTAGGCGCATGCCATTTCAGCGAATCGGACAGAGTTTTGAAGTAGGTGTCCGCAAAGACTTTTTGGAAATATGTGTAATCCGCTTCGATTTCCGGGTGCTCCGCGTTAGGTAACGGCCCCTCGAAACCCGGGTCTTCCATTAATTCCCATGCCGGAATATCGATGCCCCACGCATTGGACAGGCCTTGCTCATTGCGGTACTTGTCGCGCAACTGTTTGAGAAACGCACGTTTGGCCGGAGCATCCGTGGTCATACGCAACGTGCCTAAAGCCAGCGCATACCGCGCCTTAGGTTCATCACCCGCGCCTGCCCACGCCAGTTCGTTGTCGGCAAAATAGCCGATCAACCATGGGTCATCCCGGTGGTCGCGAGCCGCGATCGCCACAGCACGCTCGGCGGCCATGGCAAAGCGCGGGTCAAATGGGTCAGGCATCCCGCCCCACCAGTCGGAGCCGGTGCTGATGCTGTTGTAGTCGCCCACAATCGACAACGGCAAGGTGTAAGGCACCCGATCATTGAGGCCCAACTGCGGGTCGCTCCAGTTGCCAACGGTGTTGAAACCCCACGCTTGCAAGCGATCCAGGGCATGGGTCTGCCAGCGTTTGGCATCAAAAGCTTGGGGGCCACACGCAGTGACAGGATCGGCACCGAGCTCGGTTTTACCGGCGGCGCACGGTTGTGCGTTAATCCGCTGCACATTGGCCGTGTAAAAGTTGTACCAGCGCCCGCCATTAAAGGCCCGGCCCTGCGATGAGCCATTGTTGTTGCGATGGTTCGAGGCGCCATAAAAAGCAGCCAAAGGGGTGCCATCTTTAGGCAGATCCGCAAACATCCACTCACGCCCGGCCACGTAGGTCTGGCTGTCGCTGGCTGTCACGGCGTTCAGGCCCAGTGAGTAAAACGGATGCCCTTCGGGGGTCACCAGGTTCCAGCGACCATTGCGCTTTTCGGTGCGGAAAAAACCAGTGGCCTCAAAAGCTGGCCCCTTGAGCAGACCTCCATATGAGTCAAGGCCGGTACGCGCGGCCAGCCAGCCCTTGAGTTGCTGCTGCTCTTTGGCCGCAGCCGCTTTGAGCTGTTCGTCATTGGCAACCCGTTCTGGCCACTTGGCCCGGGTCGACTGGCCGTAACCGTCAACAATCGAGCTGTACACGGTCTTGATCACGTCATCACCGTCCTGAACCCCAAAGCGCTCCAACAGAATACTTTGTGCAGCTTTAGGTTGCGGAATCGACAAGGTCACCGACACCACTTGGCTGCGATCAATCTGGCCCTCGCTGCTGGCCAGTAAAATGCGCTGCCCATCGACCGTCATTGGCATCGGCGGGCCCGCACGCATGCCTTGGCTGCGCGGCGAATTGGCTTGCAGCGGCAACAACAACGTTTGCGCCGGCCCTGCAGGCAGGTCGATGCGGCTGGTCAGGGTATGACCGTTACTGCTTTGAACCGTCACATCGAGGGTAAGCGCCCAACTCATCGCGTTTTGAATGCGCAGGGTCATCATCCCGGACTGTGACCAGTCCCACACCCCGGTTTGCGGCGTTAAACGCACACTTGGCGCGGTTGCCGGGTTGAAGGTCACGCGGCGCAAAACCTCGCCCTCCGCCGTCTGCTCCGCGTTGTACTGCGGCAAGCTGGCATCAACGGTCGCCACGCTCACCACATCGGCCGGGCGAACGAAGTTGAACAGGGTTTGCTGGCCAGCAGGCGCCGCCAGCAACGGGGTCGTGACCAGCAACGCGAAAAAGGCAGACAACGAACGGCGAATCATAGGGATATAACTCTTCCTGACGGCCAGAAAATGGGCCTGTGAGGTGATGAATGTCTCAACAAAGACAGTAAAGTCGGCGAAAACGCCGACTTGCACTTATGAAATTTCGCGACGGAACGGCGGCAAAGCATTCAGGATAGCTTTGCCATAGCGCTGCGTGACCAGCCTGCGATCGAGCAAGGTGATGGTGCCGCGGTCTTGTTCAGTGCGCAGCAAGCGCCCGCAAGCCTGCACCAGTTTGAGCGAAGCGTCAGGCACCGTGATTTCCATAAAGGGATTGCCGCCACGGGCCTCAATCCATTCAGCCAAGGCGGCTTCAACTGGATCATCGGGCACCGAAAACGGGATCTTGGCAATCACCACGTGCTCGCAGTAAGCGCCGGGCAAGTCCACACCTTCGGCAAAACTGGCCAGACCAAACAACACGCTCGAATCCCCGCCATCAACCCGGGCCTTGTGTTTATTGAGGGTTTCCTGCTTGGACAGGTTGCCCTGGATAAACACTTGCTTGCGCCAGTCGCGCTCCAGGCCGTCGAACACGTCCTGCATTTGTTTACGCGATGAAAACAGCACCAGCGTGCCCCGCGAACCTTCAACAAGCCCCGGCAGCTCACGAATGATTGCGGCAGTGTGTGCCATTGCATCACGCGGATCAGCCTTGAGGTCCGGAACCCGCAGCACGCCAGCGTCGGCGTGATGAAACGGGCTCGGCACTACCGCTGTAACAGCCGTTTTAGGCAAACCGGCACGCATACGAAAACGGTCAAAGGTGCCCAATGCCGTCAGCGTGGCCGATGTCACCAGCGCGCCATACGCCACGTTCCAGAGGTTACGCCGGAGCATTTCAGCCGCAAGAATCGGGCTGGCATTCACTTCGATATCAAACAGTGAGCCACTTTCAGCCAAGGTCAGCCAGCGCGCCATGGGCGGGTTGTCTTCCGGGTCTTCGGTGGTGAAGGCCGTCCACAGCTCCCAGTTACCTTGGGCGCGGGACAGCAAACTGCCGAACAGCGGGTACCACTCCTCGGCCTGCTGGCTGGTGATACCGATGTTGACCTCCCCCTCCATGCCGTCCTTGAGCAGATCGGTCAAGCGGGTGAACACGTCGGTCAGGCGCGAAAAGCCTTTTTTCAACTCAATGCCCATTTCACGCAGGTGATCAGGAATTAAGCCGCCGACAAAGCGATGGCGCGGGCGCTCACGCCCTTCCGGTTCTTCACCGACTTTGAAATCCGCAACTTGCTCGCAGGCACTGAACATGAACTGTTGCTGAGCTTTGATCTCTTTGGTCAGCTCAGGCACTTGCTCAAGCAAGCGTCCCAAATCGCCCGGCAGCGGGTGCTGAGCGAGCAATTTGGTCAGGTTTTTGCCTGTTTGCTCCAGCCAGTCAGCGGTCGAACGCAACCGTGTGTAGTGGGCAAAGTGGCCGATGGCCTTGTCTGGCAGGTGGTGCCCTTCGTCGAACACATACAACGTGTCACGCGGGTCCGGCAGCACGGCGCCGCCACCCAGTGCCAGGTCGGCCAATACCATGTCGTGGTTGGTAACGATGACGTCGACCTTGCCCATCCCTTCGCGGGCCTTGTAAAAGGCGCACTGGCCGAAGTTGGGGCAATGACGGTTGGTGCACTGGCTATGGTCGGTGGTCAGGCGCGCCCAGTCTTGGTCTTCGAGAGCTTGGGGCCAACTGTCGCGATCACCGTCCCACTTATTGCCCGCCAGTTTTTCGATCATGCTGGTGAACAGCTTTTGGCTGGCTTCATCGACTTCAATCCTGAAGCCTTCCTCTTCAAACAACTGCGCCGTCGCGGTTTGCGCGTGCCCCTCTTGCAGCAGCATGTCGAGTTTGGAGAGGCACATGTATCGCCCACGGCCCTTGGCCAATGCAAAGCTGAAATTCAGCCCGCTGTTACGCATCAAGTCCGGGAGGTCTTTGTAGACAATTTGCTCTTGCAACGCGACGGTCGCTGTGGCGATCACCAGACGCTTGCCAGCAGCCTTGGCCGTCGGAATAGCCGCCAGGCTGTAAGCCACGGTTTTACCGGTGCCGGTGCCCGCCTCAACGGCGACCACGGCCGGGTCGCCACTGCGGTGGTTTTCTTCGTCGGTGTCGATATCACCCAGCACTTTGGCCACTTCAGCGATCATCAAACGCTGGCCATAGCGCGGTTTAAGGCTCTTGGCTTCGAGAAAACGCGAGTATGCGCCCTGGATCTGGGATTTGAGTTCGGTACTAATCATGGTTCTTCGGGCGCGAGAAACGCTGGATAAATTTTCAGTGGTTCGAATGGCCGCTATCATACCCCGCTAATTGATTCTGCGCCGAACGGAGTACCTCGATGACCGCCTTTGCCGTTGCTTACAGCCTGCATTTACTGGCCGCCCTGATCTGGGTAGGCGGGATGTTTTTCGCTTGGATGATCCTGCGCCCCGCCGCTATGACGGCCCTTGAAGGCCCTGCGCGGTTAACGTTGTGGGTAGAAGTGTTTCAACGTTTTTTTGTCTGGGTGTGGGTGGCGGTGGTGATTTTGCCGATAAGCGGTGTCGGCCTGCTGCAAATGCGCTTTAGCGGATTCGAGACGGCCCCGCGCTATGTGCAGATCATGATGGGGCTGTACATCGTGATGGTCGCGCTGTTTATCCGCATTCAATCACTGCAACTGCCCGAGTTGCGCAAGGCCGTTGAGACGCAGGAATGGGCCGCAGGGGCTGCGGTAATGCAACGGATTCGACGCCTCGTCGGGTGCAATCTGGTGATAGGCCTCGCGGTCGTGGCGATTGCTGGCGCCCGGCCGATGTTTTAAGACATCAGCACGCGCCTGTCGCCGCCTGCGGCAGCGGCGTCAGGTGTGATGGATTACAAGCGCTGAATGGTCACTGCACCTGCACTGCCCGCTTCACCCGGTTGCCCGGCCTGACCTGGGCGTCCCGATTTACCACCGTCTGTGCGATAAACAATACAGCCTTTGGATTTACCTCCAGCACCCGGGCGTCCCGCCTGACCTGGCTTGCCCCCAGAACCACCCTCGACCAGCACCTTGATCTGCTCGTCCGGGAAATCACGAGGCAGTTCGACACGCACCTGAGCACCCGCCGCGCCCTGATGACCATTGCCGCCGTCATCACCATTGGCCCCCGGACCTGCAGCTCCCCACGTGCAACCCGGTTCATCGCCGTTACCGCCATCAAGCCCAGTAAAGCCCGGCGCACCGGTGCCGCCACGGGCATCAATGAACAGTTGCGGTGCTTGCAACGATTCGATCCGCAGGTTCAAGTCTCGTGCGGGCCGTGCCGGCTTTTCAAACGTCCCCGAAGCGCCGCGTGCACTGATTTGGCTGCCTTCGCCGAGTTCGGCTCGCGCCACGTGCAATTCGATTCCGCGTTCAGCGGGCACAATAACGATGCGCGACTCATGCCCCAAATGCAGCTGGTCAATGTTGATCTGGCTGACACCCGCCGGAATCAACAGCGTGCCGTAGTCCGCCACGTCGAGCTTTTCCAGCTTCAATACAGCCACATTAGCGGGCAGGCGCATCATCGAGTTGGCTTCGACCTGCACTACCTCGGCCTGTGCGAATGGGCTGCATAAGGCAGCCAGTAAACATAACTTACGCATGGCTGTTGCCTTGTTCGGGAGATTTAGGGAAGGTTTGAACGTGCAGAATTCCTAGTAAAAGGATGTACAGGCGGTCACGCCAAGGATGAGGGCGCCCTTTAAGGCTGCTATTGAACAACAACAGCTCAAGCAAATGGGTCAAAAACAACAGACTCCCTGCCAGATTAATCAGTAAATCGAATGGGTTGCTCATTGGCTTGAATACATTGATCACAACAGCCACCCAGAACAATAACGTCAGAACCTTCCCCAGCCCCCAAAGCACCTTCATACAACCGCCCTTTCTATGTTTTTCTTTGAGCGCACATTAACGGCTAGCAGGAGCCCCACGCCAGAGGCCACTAAAAAAAATTTCGCCGCGAGCTGAGCCATTTGACCAGCCAGAGAACGAACCTTAACACCCACGTTGTAAGCGTCTTTTTTAGGCGTGCGGCAATCACATTGCGCTTGTCTTCATCAGTAACGGTCAGTTTTGCCGAATGAAACTAAAGACTGCGATTTAGCTATGAGCCAGCATGCACTAGGCTGCAAGCCCGCAGCAGGCTAGTCTTGAACGCTCTGATTGAGGACTAACAATGACGTCTGGCATTTCAACACGCACACCTCAGCAAGCCCTGGCGGCGCTGCTTGATCTTTATGCGCCACAGCGCCTGCTGGTGGTCGGCGCCAGCCAGTTCCCCGCCCTGCAAGCGTTTCAAAACGCTCATCCGCAGGTCTTGGTGGCCCATGCAGCGCCCGGCGCGTTGCCGCCGGAGCTAGCAGCACAGCGTTTCGACCTCGCACTGGTGGTCGATTGCCTAGAGCATTTGCCCAAGCGCACGGGCCTGGAACTGCTTGGCGGGATTCGCAACCTGAACGCCAGCCGCATCGCGGTGTTGGCCGATCTGGCTGTCTGCGACTGGAAAGACACCGACTTTTTCGCACTTGCGCTACAAAGTAATGAACGCTTTCAACGCGATGAACAGGTACTGACCCTATTCACATACGACTTGCGCGAGTACAAACAAGTGCCTGACTGGCTGAATGCTAGGTTTTGGGCAAATCCGGAAAACTTTGGCAAGTATTGGTGGTAAGCCGATGAGTACATCCATTTGCCCCTGTGGTAGCGGCAATTTGCAAGACGCCTGCTGCGGGCATTATCACGCAGGGCATCCGGCACCGAGTGCCGAAACATTGATGCGTTCACGCTACTGCGCCTACGTACTGGGCCGGATTGACTATCTGGTCGATACCACTCTGCCCGCGCAACAGGCCGGACTCGACCGCCAATCCATTGCCCACTGGAGCGCACAAAGCACCTGGTTGGGCCTGACAGTTGAAAGCAGCGAAGTGTTCGGTGGCCAACCAGAACATGCTTTTGTGACCTTTACTGCACGTTGGCATGACACCGAAGGTGAACACAGTCACCGCGAACGCTCTTCTTTTGTACAGAGTGCGGGACGTTGGTACTTCATTGATCCAACAGTGCCACTCAAGGTCGGGCGCAACGATGCCTGCCCCTGTAACAGTGGGCTGAAATTCAAAAAATGCTGTGCGAGTTATCTGGGCAGTTAGAGCGAAAAAGGGAGCAGGCAATGGATTATCGGGCTCGAATAACAAAAACAATCGCCCTTGTGATGATTCTGGCGTTGTCCGGTTGCGCATCATGGTTTGAATCCGCCGACAAAAACCCGGATCTGCATTTGGTTAAGGTCGAACTGGTCAAGGCCAAACTCTTGGAGCAACACTTCAAGCTACACTTTCGAGTGGACAACCCGAATGACTCAACCCTCACGGTGCGTGGCCTCAGCTACTCGCTTTACGTGGGTACGATAAAACTGACTGAAGGTGAGTACGAAAAGTGGTTCAGCGTAGAGCCAAACAGCCATAAGGTATTCGTCGTGCCCGTGCGCACCAACTTGTGGCCGCAGGTGCGTCCGTTGATCAAACTGCTTGAGTCCCCTGACCAGCCTGTCCCTTATCTACTGGATGGCACGCTAGAGACGGGGCTGTTCTTCGGTTCCGACGTGCACGTGGTGCGTAAAGGCGAGATAATGCCCGGCGATTTTATTCCAGAGTGATTAAGTAATGACCCAACAACCCCACGTTCATGGCCCAGACTGTAACCACGATCATGACCATCACACGCATGACCACGATCACGATCACGGCCACGTGCACGGCCCAAACTGCGGCCACGCCCCTCAAGAGCCCGTGCGCAATGAACTGAAAGGCATTGGCCGCAACGACCCTTGCCCGTGTGGCAGCAGCAAAAAATTCAAGAAGTGCCACGGCGCCTGATTCTTTAGACCGCCCTGCACACGCCGCACCTGCCTCAGCACGTGCGGCGTTTGTATTTTTGGCGTCTGACTGAGCAAGCGCTTTCAACTGAGGAGGCATTAGGCGTAAAACTGGCAGCCTGTGGTTAACCGTTAAGACTGTGTGACTCTTCACTTGCGGAGCTCTTCATGATTGATCTTTATTACTGGACCACTCCCAACGGCCACAAAATCTCGCTATTCCTTGAAGAGGCCGGCCTGCCTTACACCGTTCATCCGGTGAATATCGGCAAAAACGAACAGTTCGAACCCGCCTTCCTGAAGATCGCCCCGAATAACCGCATTCCTGCGATCGTCGATCACGCACCAGTCGACGGTGGCGAGCCTTTGTCGCTGTTTGAGTCGGGCGCAATCTTGTTGTACCTCGCAGAAAAAATCGGCCAGTTACTGCCGACAGACCTGCGTGGGCGCCAAGTAGCCCTGCAATGGCTGTTCTGGCAAATGGGCGGCCTAGGGCCAATGGCCGGGCAAAATCATCATTTCAAGCGCCTACCCGAGAAAATCCCTTACGCGCTAAAACGCTACACCGACGAAACAGCTCGTCTCTATGGTGTGTTGAACAAGCAACTGGAAGGCCGTCAGTTTGTCGCGGGCGATGAATACAGCATTGCTGACATAGGGATTTATCCGTGGATCGTGTCACACGAACTCCAAGGCCAGAATCTAGATGATTTCCCGTCGCTGAAGGTGTGGTTCGAGCGAATCAAGGCTCGACCGGCGACGATGCGTGCGTACGCGCTGGTGGATAAGATCAATCCGCCGAGCTAACCCCGTCGCCGAAATGTGTAGCCACTGCCGCAGGCTGCGATGAAGGTTGTGGGGCGTTGAGAAAACGGGTTGCTCCGCAACCCTTCGCAGCCTTCGGCAGCGACTACGGGGCTTGTTGTTGATAGCGCTTGCGCAGTGTCATCGGCCTCACTAACGTAGCGCCTTTCGATGACACTACCCCCGCAGGAGCTTTGCCATGGCCTCGCCAGCCCTTACTCATTTTTTACCTCGGTTCGGCGTTGCCGCGGCAATGGTTAGCCTGCTGGGCGTGTCCGGTTGCCAGCTAAACACTCCCGCCAGCGAAAGCCTGGTCCCAACCTCGGGTATGCAACCTCTGAAAGGCCTGGCGCAGAACGTCTCGGTTCGCCGCAACAGCCAGGGCATCCCGCTCATCGAAAGCAGCAGCTTTCACGATGCGCTGTTCACACTGGGCTACGTGCACGCCAGTGACCGCATCAGCCAAATGGTGCGCCTGCGCTTGCTGGCCCAAGGCCGTTTGGCAGAACTGGACGGCAGTGACGCGTTAGACAGCGACCGCCTGATGCGCAGCATCAACCTTAAGAAGAACGCAGACGAACTGTATAAAAGCTCATCGCCACGCCTTAAAAAGTTCTTTGAAGTCTATGCCCGAGGCGTCAACGCTTATCTGTTCCGCTATCGCGACAAACTCCCTGCCGACCTCGCGCAGGCGGGCTACCGGGCTGAATATTGGAAACCTGAAGATTGCGCGCTGATTTTCAGCCTGTTGAACTTCTCGACCTCGGTCAATCTTCAAGAAGAACTCAATTCACTGGTGCTGGCGCAAAAAGTCGGCGCCAGCAAACTCCCATGGCTGACGCCGACGTACCCCAATGAGCAATTGCCCACGAGTGAAGCCGACAAACTCAACGGCCTGAACCTGGCCAGCCAGTTACCCAGCTTGAGCGGCGTAACCCAAGCACTTGAACGCATAAGCCAACTCAATCTGCCGGGCGTCACGGCTTCAAGCGACTGGGCAGTAGGCCCACAACGCAGTCGCAGCGGCAAAAGCCTGCTGGCCAACGACATTCATCAGCCGATCGGTGTTCCCTCGGCCTGGAACTACGTACAAATCCGCGCCCCTAAGTACCAGGCCGCTGGCGCGTCTATCGCAGGCTTGCCGACGCTGTTTGCCGGGTTCAACGGCAAGGTAGCGTGGGGCATGAGCATGGCCATGGGTGACAACCAGGATGTGTTCATCGAGAAGCTCAAGCGTCAGGGCAACAGCTTGTATTATTTGGCCGATGGCAAATGGCTGCCCGCTACGGTGCGCAACGAAACATTCTTCGTCAAAGGCCAACGTCCGATTCGCGAAGTCATTTACGAAACACGCCATGGTCCGCTGCTGAACAGTGCCGTCGGCACTGCCAATGCCCTAGACAGCAGCTTGGGGCTGGCCCTGCAAACCCCGGACTTTAAGGGCGATAAAACCCTTGATGCGTTTTTCGACTTGTCGCGAGCGCAAAACAGCGAAAGCGCCTCAGACGCCAGCCGCGAAATTCGTGCGATTGCTCTGAACCTTCTGTATGCCGACGCCAGCCATATCGGCTGGCAAGTCACCGGGCTGTACCCAAACCGCCGTGAAGGCCTGGGTCTGTTCCCATCACCGGGCTGGGACAGACGCTACGACTGGGACGGTTACGCCGACGCCATGCTGCACCCGTACGACCAAGACCCAGCGCAAGGGTGGCTTGGCACGGCCAACCAACGTACCGCGGCATATGGCTACGGCATGCAGTTGTCCAATTCGTGGTTATCGCCAGAGCGCAGCGAGCGTCTCGCGCAGTTGGCGGGCAGCGGCAAGCAAGATGCGCGCAGCATGATCGCAATGCAGTACGACCAGACCACACTGTTTGCAGCCAAGTTAAAAACCATGTTTAACGCACCCGGCATGGCGCAACCACTGAAACAGGCGATCGCAGCATTGCCTGCGGCGGATCAGGTCAAAGCCCGTGAAGCCCTGACCCGCCTAATGGCTTTTGACGGCAAACTCAGCCCGACCTCGGCCGACGCAGCGCTGTATGAGCTGTTTTTGCAAGAAAGCACCCGACAAATCTTCCTTGACGAACTAGGCCCTGAGTCCAGCGCCAGTTGGAAGGCGTTCATCGCCAACAGCAACCTGTCGTATTCGGCCGTCAGCGATCACTTGCTGGGCCGGGAAGACAGCCCGTTTTGGGACGACATTCGCACCCCGCAAAAAGAAGATAAACCGACCATCCTGGCCCGCAGCCTGGCTGGCGCTATCAGTGCAGGTGACACCCAATTGGGCATCGATCACCGGGCATGGCAATGGGGCAAGCTGCATTACTACCTGTGGCGCAACGCAAATGGCCAACCTGTTCGCGGACCTGTCGCGGCGGGCGGTGATCACACCACGCTCAACATTGCGGCATACAACACCGGTAGCAACAGCTTTGAAACGACATTGATTCCAGCAATGCGCATGATCGTCGACTTTGGGCAAAGCGAACCGATGATGGGCCAAAACAGCACCGGGCAATCCAGCAACCCAGCCAGCCCCCATTACACTGACGGGATCGACCCATGGCTCAAGGGCCAATACATCAGCTTCCCGATGCAGCCGCAGAACTTCGACAGCGTCTACGGCAAGACGCGCCTCACCCTGATGCCGGGTAAGTAGGCACGCGTTAAGACTTGCTCGGGCACGTCTTCGTGGGAGCGGGCTTGCTCGCGATTGGATCGACAAGGTGTCACAAACGCACCAAGTTGCCTGCATCGCGAGCAAGCCCGCACCCACAGGGTCATCATTGCGCAACGCACTGTTTTGGGTCGCACTTTTTTCAACGCTCTTTTGTAGCGCACATCCTCCGTTTTTTACTCGTTTCTCTGCTCTAAATTCCCCCTCAACCCTTTGTGGTTCGGTTATTGCTTCGTCTCTGTCGTCGTAGCGCTCCAGTAACCGTACTCACGCGCCACAAGCGCTCATTGGTTTTAGGGATTGAATAATGAAAAAAGCATTTCTGGCCCTTTCTGCACTGACTTTATGCATGGCTGCGGGTTCTGTTTTAGCCAAAGAGTACAAAGAACTGCGTTTCGGGGTAGACCCGTCCTACGCCCCGTTTGAGTCCAAAGCGGCTGACGGCAGCCTAGTGGGTTTTGATATCGACTTGGGCAATGCCATCTGCGCCGAACTGAAAGTGAAGTGCAAATGGGTCGAATCCGACTTTGACGGCATGATTCCCGGCCTCAAAGCCAATAAATTCGACGGCGTCATCTCATCCATGACCGTCACTCCAGCCCGCGAGAAAGTCATCGACTTCTCTAGTGAGCTGTTCTCCGGCCCAACGTCTCTGGTGTACAAAAAAGGCTCGGGCTTGAGCGCAGACACCGCCTCGCTCAAAGGCAAAACCGTCGGCTATGAGCAAGGCACCATCCAGGAAGCCTACGCCAAGGCGGTGCTGGACAAAGCGGGGGTGACCACAAAGGCCTACGCCAACCAGGATCAAGTGTATGCCGACCTGACTTCAGGCCGCCTCGACGCCTCGGTCCAGGACATGCTGCAAGCCGAACTGGGCTTTTTGAAATCGCCGCAGGGCGCTGATTACGAAGTCAGCGAAGCTATTGATGATCCTCTACTTCCGTCCAAAACAGCCGTGGGTATCAAAAAGGGTAACAGCGAGCTGCAAGCCCTACTCAACAAAGGTATCAAAGCGTTACACGCTGATGGTACCTACGCCAAAATCCAGAAAAAGAACTTCGGCGACCTGAATCTGTTCAGCGGCAAATAACGCCCCGGCACCCACGCCAGGGTGGGTGCCTTTTCGAATGCCATGGGTTCGATTGTCATGCTTGAAAATCTCGTACAGAACCTTGGGCTTTCAGCCTTCAGCTTGCAGGGATTCGGCCCCTTACTGCTGCAAGGCACATGGATGACCCTCAAATTATCGGTGCTGTCGCTGGCCGTGAGCGTGTTGCTCGGGCTGCTGGGCGCCAGCGCCAAACTCTCCCGCCTAAAACTGCTACGCCTCCCGGCCAAGCTCTACACCACACTGATTCGGGGCGTACCCGACCTGGTGCTGATGCTGCTGATTTTTTATAGCCTGCAAACCTGGCTGACCAGCTTCACCGATGCCATGGAGTGGGATTACATCGAAATCAACCCGTTTAGCGCCGGGGTGATCACGCTAGGGTTTATCTACGGCGCCTATTTCACCGAGACGTTCCGCGGTGCGATCCTCTCGGTACCGCGTGGCCAGGTCGAAGCCGCGACCGCTTATGGCCTGAAACGCTGGCAACGATTCCGCTTTGTGGTGTTCCCGCAAATGATGCGCTTTGCCCTTCCGGGCATCGGCAATAACTGGATGGTGATGCTCAAAGCCACGGCGCTGGTATCGATCATTGGCCTGGCCGACTTGGTCAAAGCCGCTCAAGATGCGGGCAAAAGCACTTATCAGCTGTTTTACTTTCTAGTGATTGCGGCACTTATCTATCTGGCGATCACCAGCGCGTCGAATTTCGTCCTGCGTCGGCTAGAACGCCGTTATGCCGCAGGTTCACGGGAGGCCGTACGATGATTGAACTGTTGCAGGAATATTGGCGGCCTTTTCTGTACAGCGATGGCCAGCATATTACTGGCCTGGCCATGACGCTGTGGCTGTTGAGCGCCTCGCTGGTTATCGGTTTTTTAGTGTCCATTCCGCTGTCAATCGCCAGGGTTTCATCCAAACGCAGGGTTCGCTGGCCGGTGCAGTTCTACACCTACCTGTTTCGCGGCACACCGCTCTATATACAACTACTGATTTGTTACACCGGGATCTACAGCATCGCTGCCGTTCGCGCCCAACCAGAGCTGAATGCGTTCTTTCGGGACGCGATGAACTGCACGATTCTGGCCTTTGCCCTGAATACCTGCGCCTACACCACAGAAATTTTTGCCGGCGCCATTCGCAGCATGGCCCACGGCGAAATTGAAGCAGCCAAAGCGTATGGTCTGAGTGGCTGGAAACTCTATGCCTACGTCATCATGCCTTCGGCCTTACGCCGCTCATTGCCGTTTTACAGCAATGAGGTGATTCTGATGCTGCACTCGACCACCGTAGCCTTCACCGCAACCATCCCTGATGTGCTTAAAGTCGCCCGGGACGCAAACTCTGCGACGTTCTTGACGTTCCAGTCGTTTGGCATCGCGGCCATCATCTATTTGTGCGTCACCTTTATTTTGGTCGGTTTATTTCGACTGGCGGAGCGCCGCTGGTTGGCCTTTCTCGGCCCTGCTCACTAGGACATTCACATGCAGCGACATCAAATCCATCCCTTGCTGGCACCTGTTCCCGGCACCGAGCGGCAGATTCACAGCTTTCATTACGGCCCTGCCAAGCCACAGGGCAAGGTTTATATTCAAGCTTCGCTGCACGCCGATGAACTGCCCGGCATGCTGGTGGCTTGGCACCTGAAAAAGCGCTTGGCCGAACTGGAAAGCGCAGGCCGCTTGCACAGCGAAATTGTGCTGGTCCCGGTGGCCAATCCGGTGGGCCTGGAACAAGTGGTGATGGACATCCCACTGGGTCGCTATGAGCTAGAAAGCGGGCAAAATTTCAACCGCAACTTTCTGGACCTAAGCACCCAGATCGGCGATGACGTTGAAGGACTGCTCAACAACGACCCGGCCCATAACCTGCAAATCATCCGCCAGCACCTGCGCAAGGCGTTGGACGCACAAGTGCCGACAACGCAACTGCAATCCCAGCGCCTGACCCTGCAAACACTGGCGTGCGATGCCGATGTAGTGTTGGACTTGCACTGTGACTTTGAAGCGGTGGCCCATCTTTACACCACGCCCCAGGCTTGGTCACAGGTTGAACCACTGGCGCGCTACCTTGAGGCTCAGGCCAACCTGCTGGCAACCGACTCAGGCGGCCAGTCGTTCGATGAGTGCTTCACCCTGCTGTGGTGGACGTTGCAACAACGCTTCGAGCATTGCTTTGCTATCCCGCAGGGCAGTTTCTCGGTGACCGTTGAGTTACGCGGCCAAGGCGATGTCAGCCATGCGCTCGCCCAACAGGACTGTCAGGCGCTGATCGATTACCTGATCAGTTTTGGTGCTATTGAAGGCGAAGCCAAACCGTTGCCTGACCTGCCTTACCCGGCCACCCCATTGGCCGGGGTCGAGCCGGTCACTTCGCCAGCGGGCGGGGTACTGGTATTTCACGCTAAACCCGGAGATTACCTCGAAGCAGGCCAATTGGTGGCCGACATCATTGACCCCATCAACGATCGCTTGGTCCCGGTTTACTGTTCCCATGCAGGCCTGCTCTACGCCCGATCAGTACGGCGAATGGCAACTGCCGGCATGGTAATTGCGCATGTGGCAGGCCGTGAAGCCTACCGCAGCGGCTACCTTCTTTCTGCTTGAGGTCTGCATGTACAAACTCAGTGTCGACGGTCTGCACAAGAGCTATGGCGACAATGAAGTGCTCAAGGGTGTGTCGCTCAAGGCGAAGACCGGGGACGTGATTTGCCTGATTGGCGCAAGCGGCTCGGGCAAAAGCACTTTTTTGCGCTGCATCAATTTTCTGGAAACGCCTAACGATGGCGCAATGACCCTTGATGGCCAATTGATTCGCATGATCAGCGATAAGAACGGCATGCGGGTGGCTGACGATGCTGAGTTACAACGCCTACGCACGCGACTGGCAATGGTGTTTCAACATTTCAACCTGTGGAGCCACATGACCGTGCTGGAGAACATCACCTTGGCACCCCGCCGGGTGTTGGGAGTCAGTAAAAACGACGCTGAGGAGCGTGCTAGACGCTACCTAGACAAAGTCGGCTTACCTCAGCGGGTAGCCGATCAGTACCCCGCTTTTTTGTCGGGTGGACAACAGCAGCGCGTCGCCATTGCAAGGGCACTGGCAATGGAACCTGAAGTGATGCTCTTCGATGAGCCCACCTCGGCACTAGACCCCGAGCTTGTGGGCGAAGTATTGAAGGTGATCCAGGGTTTGGCTGAGGAAGGTCGCACCATGATCATGGTCACCCATGAGATGAACTTCGCACGCAAGGTCGCGAGTCAGGTGGTGTTTCTGCACCAAGGCCTGATAGAAGAACAAGGCGTCCCCAGCGACGTACTCGACAACCCTAAAAGCGAGCGCTTGCGCCAGTTTTTGAGTGGGAATTTGAAGTAGACACCTGTACACCACCCCGTAGGAGCAAGCTCCTACAAAGTGGGGTTTATCACGCAACAGGGGCAGGCGGCGCTTCGTCCGGCAGTGTCGGCACGCCAGGTTCAGTGGGTTGCGGGGTGTCAGGGTCAGGCTGGCCGGGGATGCCGCCTGCGTGCAACTTGGGAAACGCGAGTAGCGACCAGGCCAACATTCCAACCTGATTGGGCTCAAGGTTTGCCAGTTGGGCGCGGATACTCGGATCGATCTTCATAGGGGCACTCCTGAGCGATGATCCGGCTCGCTGGGTGCGTAACCGGAAATACACTCAATAGAGTGCTTTTTCGCTCAAGAATTCCCTCTGCTCGTCAGGTACGTGTGCTCATCAGGTGCGTGGCAAGGTCACGCCGCGCTGACCCTGGTATTTGCCACCACGGTCTTTGTAAGAAACCTCACACTCTTCATCCGACTCAAAGAACAGCATCTGAGCCACGCCTTCATTGGCGTAAATCTTAGCCGGCAGCGTTGTGGTGTTGGAGAATTCCAGCGTTACGTGACCTTCCCACTCAGGTTCAAGTGGCGTCACGTTAACAATGATGCCGCAGCGTGCGTAGGTGCTTTTACCCAAGCAGATGGTCAACACATTTCGTGGAATACGGAAGTACTCAACGGTACGCGCCAGGGCAAATGAGTTTGGCGGAATGATGCACACGTCGCTGGTGACATCAACAAAGCTGCCTTCATCGAAATTTTTCGGGTCAACAGTGGCCGAGTTGATATTGGTGAACACCTTGAATTCATTGGCACAGCGAACGTCGTAACCATAGCTCGACACGCCGTAGGAAATCAGACGATCAGCGCCTTCGCCGCGTACTTGACGCTCGACGAAGGGTTCGATCATGCCGTGCTCTTGCGCCATGCGGCGAATCCACTTGTCTGATTTGATGCTCATGGCGGGGGTGTCCTGAATAGCGAGGTGGAAAAATTCTGTTCGGCATCTTACCGGGGCCGGGGGCTCGGTTCAAAGGCTGGGGAAAAAATCTTGAAAATAGCTGTAGTCACCGTGAATACAGGGTGTGAGGACAACCATCAGTCACGTTTTTAGAGAAACCTTCGCAAAGACCCTTTGCACGTCTCGGAAAAAGGGTTAAGGTGGCGCCACTGTGCTGCTTGTGTCACTGAGAATCTCTACACGATATGTTGAATTTCGATCCAACCATCTCCAAGAATTTTTCCTGCTCTTTGCACTCAGTCTCGGCCAGGGCTCTTCCTGCGTCGCAGTTATCTTTGTTCAAGGAGTTACACCATGTCTAATCGCCAAACTGGTACCGTTAAGTGGTTCAACGATGAAAAAGGCTTCGGCTTCATCACTCCACAATCCGGTGACGACCTGTTTGTTCACTTCAAAGCAATCCAATCTGACGGCTTCAAAAGCCTGAAAGAAGGCCAACAGGTTTCTTTCATCGCTACTCGCGGTCAGAAAGGCATGCAAGCTGAGGAAGTTCAAGTTATCTAACTTGTACTGATCCAGTAAAAAACCCCGCCCTCAAAAGCGGGGTTTTTTTATGCCCGCCGTTTGCTTAAAGCGCTATAGGAGCGGGCCTGTGTCGCGATCTTTTGATAGTTAAAGAGATCGCGAAACAAGCCCGTTTCTAAGTGGCTTTACGTTGCATCAGTCGTCGCTGGTAGTAATTGTCGGCATCGCTTGCGAAGCAGCTTCGCTTAGAACAATCCGCGCCCCCACATGACGGGCCAGCTCTTGATACATCAAGGCAACCGGACTTTCAGGGTCGGCAATCGCAGTTGGCTTGCCGTTATCAGCTTGCTCGCGGATCTCCATCGACAGCGGTAAGGACGCCAGGACCTCGACCCCATACTCTGCCGCCAGTTTGACGCCACCGCCCTCGCCAAACAGATGCTCTGCGTGACCGCAATTTGAGCAAATGTGTACAGCCATGTTCTCGACCACGCCCAACACCGGAATGTTGACCTTGCGGAACATTTCGACACCCTTGCGCGCATCCAGCAAGGCCAGGTCTTGTGGAGTCGTTACGATAACCGAGCCAGCCACCGGTACCTTCTGCGCGAGAGTGAGCTGAATATCACCTGTGCCCGGCGGCATATCAATGACCAGATAATCCAGATCATTCCAAGCCGTTTGGGTTACCAATTGCAAAAGCGCACCCGACACCATGGGGCCACGCCAGACCATCGGCGTGTTGTCGTCCGTCAGAAATGCCATCGACATCACTTCAACGCCATGCGCCTCAATCGGCACAAACCACTTCTGATCACGAATTTTCGGCCGGGTCCCTTCCGCAATACCAAACATCACGCCCTGACTTGGCCCATAGATGTCCGCGTCCAAAATACCCACCCGCGCGCCTTCACGCGCTAGCGCCAGCGCCAGGTTGGCTGCCGTGGTGGATTTACCGACCCCGCCCTTACCTGAGGCAACCGCGACAATGTTTTTCACATTGGCCAGCCCCGGGATTTGCGCCTGCGCCTTGTGCGCAGCAATCACACAGTTGATCTCAACCTTGGCCGAGGACACGCCATCCAAATTGCTGATAGCCATTTGCAACATTTGCGCCCAGCCGTTCTTAAACAGACCGGCGGCATAACCCAGTTCAAGCTGAACGCTGACATGCTCGCCCTGAACATCAATGTGACGTACACACCCGGCACTGACCGGATCCTGATTCAAATAAGGGTCGGTGTATTGGCGAAGGACGGCCTCCACCGCTGCGCGATTAACTGCGCTCATGAGCAACTCCCGAAAAAGGCTGAGTGAAACAGGCCGCTATCGTACCTGTAATAAATCACTCGGCGCAGGCTTTTGAAGCAACCAAAAACACCAGAAAGCATGAGATAGGCGCCCACGGGGTGAAATATATTGCCCGGCGCTTTATAGTGGCCGACCACCGTCTCATCAAGTAGCCGAGCCCCATGTCCGAGCCACGCAAGATCCTCGTCACCAGCGCCCTGCCCTATGCCAATGGCTCAATCCACCTTGGCCATATGCTTGAGTACATCCAGACCGATATGTGGGTGCGCTTCCAGAAGCAACGCGGCAATCAATGCACTTACGTCTGCGCGGACGACGCCCACGGCTCGGCCATCATGTTGCGTGCCGAGAAAGAAGGCATTACACCCGAGCAACTGATCGCCAATGTCCAGGCTGAACACAGCGCCGACTTTTCCGACTTCCTTGTCGACTTCGATAATTTCCACTCGACCCACGCCGAAGAAAACCGTGAGCTGTCGAATGCGATTTACATCAAGTTGCGCGACGCCGGCCATATCGCCACCCGCTCGATCACTCAGTACTACGACCCGGAAAAGAAAATGTTCCTGGCCGACCGCTTCATCAAGGGCACCTGCCCTAAATGTGGCACTGAAGATCAGTACGGCGACAACTGCGAAAAGTGCGGCGCAACCTACGCCCCAACGGACCTGAAAGATCCAAAGTCGGCGATTTCTGGTGCCACGCCGGTACTCAAGGATTCGCAGCACTTCTTCTTCAAGCTCCCAGACTTCGACGCCATGCTCAAAAGCTGGACACGGAGCGGCGCGCTGCAAGATGCCGTTGCAAACAAAATCGCCGAATGGCTGGATGCTGGCCTGCAACAGTGGGACATTTCCCGCGATGCACCGTATTTCGGCTTCGAAATTCCGGGCGAGCCAGGCAAGTATTTCTACGTGTGGCTCGATGCGCCTATCGGCTACATGGCCAGCTTCAAGAACCTCTGCGCACGTCGTCCAGAACTGGACTTCGACGCGTACTGGAACAAAGACTCCACCACCGAGCTGTACCACTTCATCGGCAAGGACATCGTCAACTTCCACGCCCTGTTCTGGCCAGCCATGCTCGAAGGTTCTGGCTATCGCAAGCCTACCGCGATCAACGTACACGGCTACCTGACCGTCAATGGCCAGAAAATGTCCAAGTCCCGTGGAACGTTCATCAAGGCGCGCACCTACCTTGATCACCTGTCGCCGGAATACCTGCGCTATTACTACGCTTCCAAGCTGGGCCGTGGCGTCGATGACCTCGACTTGAACCTCGAAGACTTTGTACAAAAGGTCAACTCAGATCTGGTCGGCAAAGTGGTCAACATTGCCAGCCGCTGTGCAGGCTTCATCCACAAAGGCAACGCCGGTGTGCTGGTCGAAGGCAACGCAGCGCCTGAGCTGACCGAGGCCTTCCTCACCGCAGCACCTAGCATTGCCGAGGCTTATGAAGCCCGTGACTTCGCGCGCGCCATGCGTGAAATCATGGCACTGGCTGACCGTGCCAACGCCTGGATCGCCGAAAAAGCACCATGGGCCATGGCCAAGCAGGAAGGCAAGCAAGACGAAGTCCAGGCTGTTTGCGCCCTGGGCATCAACCTGTTCCGCCAACTGATCATTTTCCTCAAGCCGGTACTGCCGCTGCTCGCAGCCGATGCGGAAGCGTTCCTGAATGTTGAACCTTTGACCTGGAACGACCACAGCACCCTGCTTGCCAACCATCAGTTGAATGCGTTCAAACCCCTGATGACGCGTATCGACCCGGTAAAAGTGCAAGCCATGACCGACGCCTCCAAAGAAGACTTGGTCGCCAGCCAAACCGATACCGGCTCTGCGGCGCCAAACGGTAACGGTGAGCTGACCAAAGAACCTTTGGCTGCCGAAATCGAATTCGATGCCTTTGCTGCCGTCGACCTGCGTGTTGCCCTGATCCTTAAGGCCGAAGCTGTTGAGGGCGCTGACAAGCTGCTGCGTTTGACATTGGATATCGGTGATGAACAACGCAATGTGTTCTCGGGCATCAAAAGCGCTTACCCGAACCCGGCCGAGCTTGAAGGTCGTTTGACCATGATGATTGCCAACCTGAAACCACGCAAAATGCGCTTCGGTATCTCCGAAGGCATGGTGATGGCGGCCGGCCCCGGCGGTGAAGAAATTTATCTGCTGAGCCCAGACAGCGGCGCCAAACCTGGTCAACGCATCAAGTAACATGTCCTCTTCATCCGCTGGCGGCCTGCAGGCCGTTGGCGGATGTTCGTTGTAGCCTCCCTCCCCTGCCTTATCGGATAATCAGCACCGTTCGTTTAACCGCCTCTCATTCATTATTCGCTGCGCAGAATGACTGTCGCCCGGGTGCGGCCCGCTGTCGCTGGACTGATCACACCATGAGCCTGATTCAACGTATTGACGCTTTATTGCCGCAGACCCAATGCGGAAAATGCGGTCATCCCGGCTGTAAACCCTATGCGCAAGGCATTAGCCAGGGAGAAGCCATCAACAAATGCCCTCCCGGGGGCGCCGAAACAATCGCCGCACTGGCTAATCTGCTGCGCATTCCGGTTGTGACGCTGGACACCGAGCGCGGCTACGCCCCGCCTCAAGTGGCTTTCATTCGCGAAGCAGAATGCATTGGCTGTACTAAATGCATTCAAGCCTGCCCTGTTGACGCAATTCTCGGCGCTGCCAAGCTCATGCACACGGTAATTGTCGATGAATGCACTGGCTGCGACCTGTGTGTCGCCCCCTGCCCTGTGGACTGCATAGAAATGCGCCCGCTACCCGCCAATGTGGTACCCATTGTCGGCGGGCTGGCGCAGGCAGCAGAAGAGTTCAGTGCTCGTGCTCACAAGCGCGACCATGCGCGCAGTCGCTACGAGCGGCGTGACAAGCGCCTGAGCCGTGAAGCGCAAGTGCGGCAAGCTGAACGCTTGGCACGGGCGCAGCGAGCGCCTGACAACGTTTTACCGCTTGCACGTTCGCCGGCGCAGCCGTCGAATATCAGCGATGCAGCGCTTAAAAAGGCCAAAATCACGCTCGCAATGGCTCGCGCACAACTGCACAAATCGCTCAAAGCTTTTGGTCATCCGCCAACGGCACAGCAACAAGCGCAATTAGTGGTCCTACAAAGGCAATTTGAGTCAGCAGAACAAGCGTTGGCGCAACTGGAGGCTGCTCCCGAGATCCTAGGGCCAGCACCCAGCACCAACAACGCAGAACTCAAACGCGCAAAAATTCAGTTAGCTTTGCGGCGCGCAGAACTTAAAAAGGCGCAGGCACAAGCACACACCAGCACCGAACTCGCGCTCTTGAATGACGCTGTCGCCA
This sequence comes from Pseudomonas psychrophila HA-4, assembly GCF_000282975.1. Lineage (GTDB taxonomy): Bacteria > Pseudomonadota > Gammaproteobacteria > Pseudomonadales > Pseudomonadaceae > Aquipseudomonas > Aquipseudomonas psychrophila_A. The sequence goes on along the minus strand of NZ_ALJC01000107.1, from coordinate 87,378 downwards.
AGGCAGAATTGACGCTTAGCGCCTTAGCCCTGCCCAAAAGCTGATAGCTTTCTGCCACGAGATACGCTGTTCTTCGTGTAATGGATCACTCTTTAGGAAATGTTTTTACCCATGAACGCCGCAAAGCGCCTTGAGATATTTCGACGGTTTCACGAAGACAACCCAGAGCCGAAGACTGAACTGGCCTACTCATCACCTTTCGAATTACTGATAGCGGTGATTTTGTCTGCTCAAGCCACTGACGTGAGCGTGAACAAGGCTATGGCCAAACTGTTCCCGGTCGCCAATACACCAGAAGCCATCTACGCTTTGGGAGTCTACGGACTCTCGGAGTACATCAAGACCATCGGCCTCTATAACAGCAAGGCCAAAAATGTGATTGAGACATGCCGCCTGCTGATCGAACAGCACGGTAGCGAGGTCCCGCAAACGCGTGAAGCGCTAGAGGCACTGCCTGGTGTGGGTCGCAAAACGGCAAACGTGGTGCTCAATACAGCCTTTAGACAGCTGACCATGGCCGTGGACACCCATATTTTCAGGGTCAGCAACCGAACAGGGATAGCGCCAGGCAAAAATGTGGTGGAGGTCGAAAAGCAGTTGATGAAGTTCGTCCCAAAGCCTTACCTGCTAGATGCCCACCACTGGCTCATCTTGCATGGCCGCTACGTATGCCAGGCGCGCAAGCCCCGCTGCGGTAGCTGCCGCATCGAAGACCTGTGTGATTTCAAGCAAAAAACCTCGGACGATTGAGCGATAGAGGTTTAATAGGAAGATCGATTGAGAAAAACTTTTTTACCCGTACAGCGTTTATCGCTATAAGGGGCGCCATGGAATGTCTTAGCCTGGAGTGAATAGAATGAGCACTGGCAAAGAACAATTGGTAGTGGATACAGACGATGAAGAGGGTGTTCAAATGACCGAGCAGGAGGACACGAAAATCGAGGTAGCTAAAACCAATTTGGCAAAAAGGCGCGATGTGGACGATTATCTGGAAAAAAGAAGGCTCCAAAGGGAACTGGATGGTGGCCTAAAAGACTATAAAATTTAGCGTATAGCGCTAAAAGCCTCCTTAATCGGAGGCTTTTTGTTTTGAGAGGCCCAAAGAGAAAACCTCTCCTCAGCCTGGGTGTTCAAACCAAACCGTTACGCTGTGCCAGTTCAATGAGATCAACCAACGAGCGCGCATTAAGCTTGAGAAGAAGCCGCGTTTTATAGGTACTGACGGTTTTATTACTCAGGAACATACCATCCGCTATTTCTTTATTACTTTTACCTCGCGCCAGTTGCTGCAACACCATCATTTCTCGTCCCGAAAGACGATTGACCATATCGGCCTCACTGGCATTCCCCAAGCTTGAACGCACAGAGTGCAATGCTTGATTAGGGAAATAACTGTAGCCTGAAAGTACAGCCTTAATGGCGCTCAATAGCTCGGTCAAATCCTGCTGTTTACACACATATCCGGCTGCACCTGCTTGCATACAGCGCATTGAAAAATGGCCTGGTGCTTGTGAAGTCAGCACCAGTACCTTAACGGGAACAGCCGGTGTTGACAGCCGTGCAATGACTTCAAGCCCATCAAGCTTGGGAATTCCAATATCCAAAATTACAATATCCGGCGCATGTTCACGCGCCAGTTGCAAAGCATCCACTCCATTATCCGTCTCTGCTATAACTTCGTAGCCATGTCGTTCCATGAGCATACGCACAGCAAGACGAATTACAGGATGATCATCCACGATCAGCACTTTATTCATGGGTAATTCCAATTTTTTCGCTGTTCGAATTTTTAGAGTCAGCACAATAGCCTAGTCACAACACCCTGGGCATAGCGCCCCCCCCAAGCACTAACAACCAAAGACATTTCCTACAAACAATAAAGATCAAACCTACAAAAAAATCACTCAAAAAGATAAAATTTTTCGCCATGCATCTCTCTAAAATCGAATAATCAGAAAGCACGCACAGGGATGTATTTATACCTAAAACACAATTTTAATGACTACTGGAAATATCTTTATTCGCCTGACAGAAAACGCATCGGCTTACATCTTAGAAGACACCTACTTCAATCACTATCATCGGCTTCTAATATCCCCCTCAAAAATAGCTCACCTGCGCAACCTTCAGGCGCTCCATTACCTCTCTAAAATAACCAAATATAAAGACTAAAACAATTTGCACAAGCATTAAAAAAACTCCTGCACGTGCAACGACCTCACACTGGAACTCATATAGAAAAACCATACCACCCAAGTATCAAACCCGCTTATAAGCCCAGCTAAAATCTACTCTTTTTTTAGAAAAAAATATTACCATTCCATAGTTAAAGAAAAAGACTACAAAGCATTCGGAAACACCCTAGAAACCAAATGCAGCATGCCCGAACCTATTAGCTTTCCCTGCCAAATTATTTACTGAAAGTTATCGTTTGATACAACCTAGACACCCAAAATATCTAAAATTACGTTTGCGAACACAATACCTACAGACCACTACAAAAAAGCGCTAAGACTTCTCAATCAAAATCTAGCTTGCACTAAGACTTATCCTACAAAAAGACCTACAAATTCGAAACTAATTGAAACATCTACAGAAATAACAAATACAACTCATTTTAAATTTGCGATTTTAAAAAGCCCGGACTAAATTTACAACAAGACAGTCTGACAAACAAAACACTTACAACCATACAAAATAAGACACTTACTACATAGATAGCCGCATTAAATCTCATTCACTAAAATAAGCGGCCCACCTACAATTAAAATTTTCACACAGGTATCACCATGATTAAAAATAAAATTCACGTGAACAACCCACTCACCGTCATCGCTATCTTTTCAATGCTAACTGAAGCATCCGCAGCGGTTTCCTTGCCTTATATCGACAAGGAAAACCAGAAAATATATGTCTGGTTCTTGATTGTGTTCCCCTCTATTTTAATAACACTATTTTTTCTGACACTGAACTTCAATAACAAAACACTTTACAGCCCAGCAGACTATGCAAAAGAAAAAAGCCGCGAGGCATCCCCGACACGAACAAACTCAACCCATGCAAAACCGGCATTGCCCACAAAAAAATCAGACATTCCTACAGAGCAGTATTCGATACAACCAGCAAAACTAAACTTTAAATGCATGTCGTACCCGCCTCAAAACTTTATATTTCTGCCACAAGGGCATCGAGACTACGACTCCAGCTTTAAGACACCGAACAAAGCGCCACCAACCGCTCTCTTTGAGCTGTCTCATCTGTTGCTGAAAAAAAGCGAACTGAGCAGCCTGCGCTTGATCGATTTAAGCCATCCGGCCTTGCAACTAAAACACGACCAAACATTGAGTGATATTTTGCAGACCTATTACGACATAGCGCATCCGCAAAAAAGCAAGCTCCGTAAGAGTGATGTACTGCTGTTATTGACAAATAGCCCGTCAGCTATCAGCACACAGTGTAGACAACAACAGTTTTATCTCGACTCAACCCTAGCGTCACATCTCAACGAGGCAACTATCATTACTTACAACACAGAAACTCGCCAACTGAACACTTTGAGTACGCACAGTCTTTGAAAACTCTTTATCCACCTAAATTCGCGCATAAAAAAACCCGACCAAAGGCCGGGTTTTTTATGCGTGTTGCGAATCAGAACAACGAGCGGCCTTTGTTCGCAGCAATACGCATACGCAAGGCATTCAACTTGATGAAGCCTGCAGCGTCAGCCTGATTGTAAGCACCACCATCTTCTTCAAAGGTAGCAATGTTCGCATCAAACAGCGATTCGTCAGACTTGCGACCGGTAACAATCACATTACCTTTGTACAACTTCAGACGTACCACACCATTAACGTGAACCTGAGAAGCATCAATCATTTGTTGCAACATCAGACGCTCAGGGCTCCACCAGTAACCGGTGTAGATCAGGCTGGCGTATTTAGGCATCAGCTCGTCTTTGAGGTGAGCCACTTCACGGTCTAGAGTAATCGATTCGATTGCACGGTGAGCACGCAGCATGATGGTGCCGCCCGGGGTTTCGTAGCAACCACGAGACTTCATGCCGACATAACGGTTTTCAACGATGTCGAGACGGCCGATGCCATGTTCGCCACCGATACGGTTGAGAGTCGCCAGCACGGTGGCTGGGGTCATTTCAACACCGTCCAACGCAACGATGTCGCCGTTACGGTAGGTCAGTTCTAGGTACTGCGGCTTGTCAGGAGCATTCTCCGGAGAGACGGTCCATTTCCACATGTCTTCTTCGTGCTCTGTCCAAGTATCTTCCAGCACACCACCTTCGTAGGAGATGTGCAGCAAGTTGGCATCCATCGAGTACGGGGATTTTTTCTTGCCATGACGCTCAATAGGGATCGCGTGCTTTTCAGCGTAATCCATCAGCTTTTCACGCGAAAGCAGATCCCATTCACGCCAAGGAGCAATTACCTTAACGCCCGGCTTCAGCGCGTAAGCACCCAGTTCAAAACGAACCTGATCATTGCCCTTGCCTGTTGCGCCGTGAGAAATGGCATCAGCACCAGTTTCGTTGGCGATTTCGATCAGACGCTTGGCAATCAACGGACGAGCAATAGAAGTACCGAGCAGGTACTCGCCTTCATAAACGGTGTTGGCACGGAACATCGGGAACACGAAGTCACGAACAAATTCTTCGCGCAGGTCGTCAATGTAGATTTCCTTGACGCCCATGGCTTGCGCCTTGGCGCGTGCAGGCTCGACCTCTTCGCCCTGACCCAGGTCAGCGGTAAAGGTTACGACTTCACAGTTATAAGTATCCTGCAGCCACTTGAGGATCACCGAAGTGTCCAGGCCGCCCGAATAAGCCAGAACGACCTTGTTTACGTCCGCCATGCCATCACTCCACGGGTTGTTCGAAAAGCCGAACAGTCTACCGCTCACGTGGGTGAATTTACAGAGGGGCGACAGCTTAAGACGACAAAGCGACAGTAAGTTTCAACAACACGACCCGGGCTTGAACGTCAAGACAGCGACGCTGGGTTAGCAGCTCCCACGCTCGGAACAGTTTTTTCAGGCTCTGGAACACGCTCAAGTCGCACGCTGACCCGGCGGTTCTTCGCACGATTGGCCGCATTGGTATTAGGCGCCAACGGGTACTGCTCTCCGTGAAAACGCATCGTTATCTGCGACTCCTGGATTCCGCTTTCCTTGAAGAAGTTCATCACCGCCAACGCCCTGCGCCGTGACAGCTCGCGATTGGTCAGGCGATTACCCAAATTATCTGAATACCCGTCAAGCAGGATGTGGTTAACCGTAGGATCGGCCTTCATGTACTCCAGCATGACGTGCAGGTTGGCCTTGGCGTTGAGGTCCAGTTCAATACCGCCCCCCGGAAAACCGACCTGACTTTGGCGCACTTGCTCAAAATTCTTTGGCAACAACTTGGCGGTGCACGCTTCGTAATCGCCATACGCCTGGCGAAACTTGGCGGGTAACAGTCGGACCTCCGACAAGCCACCCGTAGGCGAATAATGCCTGACCAGCGGGCTACGCCCCTCCAGCAAGCCTCGAAACAAACGCCCGGCCTGTGCCTGGGAGCTGTTAAAAAGCACATTGCCGCGTACGATCCGTACCGACCCCAAATCGATATCACCCCGACCCGGCTGCCATGGCGCCGCCGCTGCTAGCAATGTCGCAGAGCCTTCGCCCAGCACTGAGTTGTAAGCATTGAGACGGAAAACAGCCTGTTCCCCGGCGCGGCGCACAAAAACCCCAGAACCGAAATCGGTAATGGGCTGAATGAGCCGACACTCGAATTTGTCGCCCTCTACTTTCCACTCAATATTCTCCAGACGGGTCTGGAAAGTCAGGGCCAGGGAAGGAAAACTGGCAAACAGGCTGAGTAGAATGAAATAAGGCTGACGCACAAAGGGCTCCACAAGCGTGCACTGCAAAAAACCAGTCCACAGTTTTACGGCATACCCTGGTTATATCGGATCGTGCGTACAAAACTTGATAGCGAGTGCCTGACAGAGTCTTTTCCGGTAGCATTCGCATCAGTTTGACCCGCCTGGAATCCCCCAATGTCTGACCGCCTGACCCTGCTGCGTCCCGACGACTGGCACATTCATCTTCGCGATGGTGCTGTGTTGCCTCACACTGTGGCGGATGTTGCGCGCACCTTTGGCCGCGCCATCATCATGCCCAACCTGGTACCTCCGGTGCGTAATGCTGCCGAAGCCGATGCCTATCGACAGCGCATTCTGGCTGCTCGCCCGGCCGGTAGCCGCTTCGAACCGCTGATGGTGCTATACCTCACCGACCGAACCCAGCCTGAAGACATTCGTACGGCCAAAGCCAGCGGCTTCGTCCACGCCGCCAAGCTGTATCCGGCTGGCGCAACGACCAACTCCGACTCGGGTGTTACCAGCATCGATGCGATCTTCCCGGTCCTCGAAACGATGGCTGAAGTCGGCATGCCCTTGCTGATCCACGGCGAAGTGACTCGCGCCAATGTCGATGTGTTCGATCGCGAAAAGATCTTCATCGATGAGCACATGCGCCGCGTTGTAGAGCGCTTCCCTACCTTGAAAGTGGTGTTCGAACACATTACAACCGCTGACGCCGTGCAGTTCGTCAACGAGGCCTCGGCCAATGTAGGCGCCACTATCACCGCGCACCACTTGCTTTACAACCGTAACCACATGCTCGTTGGCGGAATCCGCCCGCACTTCTATTGCCTGCCGATTCTCAAGCGCAACACCCATCAGGAAGCCCTGCTGGATGCGGCCACCAGCGGCAGCGAGAAGTTCTTCTTGGGTACAGACTCGGCTCCTCATGCCCAGCATGCAAAAGAGGCTGCCTGTGGCTGCGCCGGTTGCTATACCGCTTATGCCGCCATCGAGATGTACGCCGAAGCCTTTGAACAGCGCAATGCGCTGGACAAACTAGAAACCTTCGCCAGCCTCAACGGCCCGCGTTTCTACGGCCTGGCACCAAGCACCGAACAGATTACTCTGGTTCGCGAAGAGTGGACCGCCCCAACCAGCCTGCCTTTCGGCGAGCTGAACGTAATTCCGCTGCGCGCCGGTGAAAAACTGCGCTGGCGCCTGCTGGAGGAACACCTGTGAGTGACGACCATTTTGATGACGAACACGAAGGCGGTCATGGCGGCTCGCGCCACCCAATGGCCGAGCGCTTTCGCGGCTATCTGCCGGTCGTAATCGACGTCGAGACAGGTGGCTTCAACTGTGCCACTGATGCCCTGCTGGAAATCGCTGCAACCACCATCGGCATGGATGAAAGAGGCTTTGTGTTCCCTGAACACACCTATTTCCATCGTGTTGAGCCGTTTGAAGGCGCCAATATCGAAGCCGCGGCGCTGGAGTTCACCGGTATCAAGCTTGATCACCCGCTGCGCATGGCCGTCAGCGAAGAGACAGCGTTGACTGACATCTTCCGAGGCGTGCGCAAGGCGTTGAAAGCCAATGGCTGCAAACGCGCCATTCTGGTGGGGCATAACAGCAGCTTCGATTTGGGCTTCCTCAATGCGGCCGTTGCTCGCCTGGACATGAAACGTAACCCGTTTCACCCGTTCTCTAGCTTCGACACCGCCACCCTGGCTGGCCTCGCTTATGGTCAAACAGTCTTGGCCAAAGCCTGCCAGGCTGCTGACATAGACTTTGACGGACGTGAAGCGCACTCAGCGCGTTATGACACCGAAAAGACCGCTGAGCTGTTCTGCGGCATCGTCAACAGCTGGAAACAAATGGGTGGCTGGAAAGACTTCAACGATTGATCGAATCGTTCAGACTGACACCGCGCATAAAAAACCGGACACTGGGTCCGGTTTTTTTATGCCGTCAGAACGCTTACAGCTTGCCAGCATTCTCAGTCAGGTAAGCCGCAACACCTTCAGTCGAAGCGGTCATGCCTTTATCGCCTTTCTTCCAGTTAGCAGGGCACACTTCGCCGTGCTCTTCGTGGAATTGCAGCGCGTCAACCAGACGCAGCAGTTCGTCCATGTTACGACCCAGTGGCAGGTCGTTAACGATCTGGGAGCGAACAACCCCTTTGTCATCGATCAAGAAAGCACCGCGCAGTGCTACGCCGCCTTCAGTTTCAACGTCGTAAGCCTTGCAGATGGCGTGATTGATGTCGGCGGCCATGGTGTATTTCACCTGGCCGATACCGCCGTTGTTTACTGGGGTGTTACGCCATGCGTTGTGAGTGAAATGGGAGTCGATTGAGACTGCAACCACTTCAACGTTACGCGCCTGGAACTCTGGAATGCGGTGATCCAGAGCGATCAGCTCAGATGGGCAAACGAAGGTGAAGTCGAGTGGGTAGAAGAACACCAGGCCGTATTTGCCTTTAATAGCGGTAGACAGCGAGAAACTGTCAACGATTTCGCCATTCCCAAGTACGGCTGCGACGGTGAAGTCAGGGGCTTGTTTGCCTACGAGTACGCTCATTGGATATCTCCGGGGTGCAACGTGAAGAACGGGACCAGACCAGGCTTGCCATCGTGAAACAACAGGCTTGCGGCCAGTTCCGCATGAAAATGACTGAGCATCATACACCGCTCGTCGGGACCGTCCTTAACCCTTTTTCATCCTCACACGCCTAAGCCGCCGATACCGTTCGTCAGGGCAACCTGAACAAAGCACAACAGAGGCCGAAGGTACTTTGACAATCATTCTCGTTAACATTAAGATCCGTTTCATTGAATCCCAACCAGCGATGGTTCTTATTTATGTACGTTTGTCTTTGCACTGGCGTTACTGACGGAAAAATCCGCGATGCAATCTACGAGGGTTGCTGCAGTTATCGCGAAGTTCGTGAAGCGACTGGCGTTGCCAGCCAATGCGGTAAATGCGCATGCCTGGCGAAACAAGTGGTTCGTGAAACCCTGTCTTCACTCCAAGCCAGCCAAGCGGCCATGGGTTTTCCAGCAGAATTTTCTGCTGCGTAATTAACGAATTCTAAAGAACCGGACTTAATGTCCGGTTTTTTTATGCCAAAAATTCAAGCACTTAGAGCCAAGACGCGGAACACAAACATTCTTATTCCGATTAATTTTCATTTATTATTCAAACACTTAGGTTTGACAGGCTTTAATACGCAGCTCAAACTCAGCCTTATATACAGTTAACTAAGGCAGGCCCTCGCGATGAAAGGCGACATTTCAGTCATCCAGCACCTCAACAAAATCCTCGGTAACGAGCTGGTTGCGATCAATCAATACTTTCTGCATGCGCGCATGTATCAAGATTGGGGCCTGGAAAAGTTAGGCAAACACGAATACAACGAATCCATCGACGAGATGAAGCACGCTGACAAACTGATCAAGCGCATCCTGTTCCTGGAAGGCCTGCCGAACGTACAAGACTTGGGCAAGCTGCACATTGGCGAGCACACCAAGGAAATGCTGGAGTGCGACCTGCGCATTGAGCGCACGGGTCACGCCGATCTCAAAGCCGCTATCGCTCACTGCGAAGTTGTCGGCGACTTTGGTAGCCGTGAACTTCTGGAAGATATTCTGGAATCGGAAGAAGAGCATATCGACTGGCTGGAAACTCAACTGGGCCTGATCGATAAAGTAGGCATTGAGAATTACCTGCAATCGCAAATGGGTGAGTAACTAACCCCCACAAAAAAGCCCCGCTCTGATTATTCAGTTGCGGGGCTTTTTCATGCGCTGCCACTTAACAACTAAGTGGCAACAGCAACTGCCATTAAGCTTCAGCTTTATTCGCAGCCGCTTTGGCCGCAGCATCTTTGACCAACGCCTGCAAAGAACCGTCAGCAGCCATCTCAGCCATGATGTCGCTACCGCCAACCAACTCGCCAGCTACCCACAATTGCGGGAACGTTGGCCAATTAGCGTATTTAGGCAGGTTGGCACGAATTTCAGGGTTCTGGAGAATGTCCACGTAAGCGAACTTCTCGCCACAGCCCATGACAGCCTGAGCCGCTTTGGCGGAGAAGCCGCACTGCGGGGCATTTGGAGAGCCTTTCATGTAGAGCAGAATGGTGTTGTTAGCAATCTGTTCTTTAATAGTTTCGATGATATCCATGGAGCACCTCGGCTGAACTTTCCGACTCAGATGTCGGCACGGTGGCGAATTGTAACGCAAAGCCGAGCATGGCGCTCGGTCTCCCAGACAGACAATCTTCGCACTCCTGAGCTAAAAATCCGCGCCCGCCACGCAAAACCACGGTGCCCCCTGCCCCGAAGAACGGCCTATAGAAGGCACGGAGAATTGCCAAGCAACCTGAGGGCAGTGTACAACTGGGCAGCTGAGGTGAGGCAAACCACTGAAAAGGGGGGCTGCCGCGTGCTCATGCAGTGCAAGACTCGCTCAAACCTCTAAACACGTGACCCTTATTGGCAAGGCGCGACATTTCCTTATAAGATCGCGCCTTCCCCTATTTCGTCGCCCCGTGCGGCTTTCGCCGCAGGTCTCGCCCGTTTTTCCGAAAAACCCGGCTTTGAGTATCTGCGGTCGTTGCAAAAAAGGTAGTTAATGATGAGCGCAAGGCACTTTCTCTCCCTTATGGATTACACGCCCGAAGAACTCCTCAGCGTAATCCGTCGCGGCATCGAGCTAAAAGACCTGCGTGATCGAGGCGTTCTCTTTGAACCCCTGAAAAACCGCGTTCTGGGCATGATTTTCGAAAAGTCATCGACCCGCACCCGACTGTCATTTGAAGCCGGCATGATCCAACTTGGCGGCCAGGCTATTTTCCTGTCCCCGCGCGACACTCAACTCGGCCGTGGCGAGCCCATTGGCGACTGCGCAATCGTTATGTCGCGCATGCTCGACGCCGTCATGATCCGTACCTTTGCTCACAGCACCCTGACCGAGTTCGCGGCTAACTCCCGCGTACCCGTCATTAACGGCTTGTCAGACGACCTGCACCCCTGCCAGCTACTGGCAGACATGCAAACCTACCTTGAGCACCGTGGCTCAATCAAAGGCAAAACCGTGGCCTGGATCGGTGACGGCAACAATATGTGCAACAGCTATATAGAAGCGGCCATTCAGTTCGACTTCCAACTGCGCGTTGCATGCCCTGAAGGGTATGAGCCCAACCCACAATTCGTGGCGCTGGCAGGAGATCGCGTAACCATCGTTCGCGACCCGCGTGATGCCGTGATCGGCGCTCACTTGGTCAGCACAGACGTCTGGACCTCAATGGGCCAGGAAGAAGAAACCGCCAAACGCTTAGAGCTGTTTGCGCCGTATCAAGTTAACCGCGCCTTGCTCGACCTTGCCGCAGACGATGTGCTGTTCATGCACTGCCTGCCTGCTCACCGCGGAGAAGAAATCAGCCTCGACCTGCTGGACGACTCGCGTTCCGTTGCCTGGGATCAAGCTGAAAACCGCCTGCACGCACAAAAAGCGCTACTCGAGTTTCTTGTCCAACCTGCGTACCAGCCCGCATGAGTCAGCCGCTATTGCTTAAGCTTCGCGATCTGGCCTGTGGGTACCAAGGCCAGAGTGTGGTGCAAAACCTTAACCTGCACCTTAATGCAGGCGACATTGGTTGCTTGCTCGGCTCTTCAGGCTGCGGCAAAACCACCACCTTGCGCGCGATTGCCGGCTTTGAGCCAGTACACCAAGGCGAAATCCAGCTTGCGGGCGAAATCATCTCCAGTGCTGGCTTCACCCTAGCCCCAGAGAAACGTCGCATCGGCATGGTGTTTCAGGACTACGCTCTGTTCCCACACTTGAGCGTGGCTGACAACATTGCATTCGGCATCCGAAAGCACCCGAACAAAGAGCGCATCACTGAAGAATTGCTTGAACTGGTCAACCTCAAAAACTTGGGCAAGCGCTTCCCGCACGAGCTTTCAGGGGGGCAGCAGCAACGTGTCGCCCTCGCCCGCGCCCTCGCCCCCGAGCCGCAATTGCTGCTTCTGGATGAACCGTTCTCCAACCTGGACGGCGAATTACGCCGCAAACTCAGCCATGAAGTCCGGGACATTCTAAAAGCGCGAGGCACCAGTGCGATTTTGGTGACACACGATCAGGAAGAAGCCTTTGCGGTGAGTGACCATGTCGGCGTGTTTAAAGAAGGTCGCCTTGAACAGTGGGACACACCCTACAACCTCTATCACGAACCGTTGACGCCTTATGTGGCGAGTTTCATCGGCCAAGGCTATTTCATCCGCGGGCAATTGCTCAGCCCTGAGTCGGTGCAAACCGAGCTGGGCGTATTACGCGGAAATCGGGCTTACACCTGGGCAGCCGGCGGAGCGGTGGATGTGCTCCTGCGTCCCGACGACATCGTGTACGACCCCGACAGCACGTTAAAAGCCAAAATCATTGGCAAAACATTCTTAGGCGCATCAACCCTATACCGCTTGCAACTACCAACTGGTAGTCAGCTGGAATCGATCTTTCCAAGCCATGCCGACCACCCGCCGGGCACCGACGTGGGAATCCGCGTCGCCGCTGAGCACTTGGTCATGTTTCAAACCAGCGGCAGCACCGCTGCACAAATCCCGCATACCGAATCAGGCGTAAGACGTTTCAGCACCGCCACCTAAAGACAGACACAACCCTCGTATGGGCGAGCTTGTCTGGCGATCTTTTGAACTTTAAAAAGATCGCCAGACAAGCTCGCCCCACACCGTCATGCTTTTCGCCCAATACCCGCAAAAATCGCCTGCGTGTGCTCAGCCAACACTGCCGGTGCCAGTTCCACTTCCAGCCCACGTCGACCTGCGCTCACATATATCGACTCGAACGCATGTGCGCTCTCATCAATAAACGTGCGCAAACGCTTCTTTTGCCCTAAGGGGCTGATCCCGCCCAACAAATATCCCGTCGCTCGCTGTGCTGCCGCAGGGTCGGCCATCTCGGCTTTTTTGACCCCTGCTGCCTGCGCTAAGGCTTTCAAATCAAGACTTCCGACGACCGGTACGACAGCGACCAATAGTTCACCCTTTTCGCTGCTGGCTAAGAGTGTCTTGAACACCTGCGCAGGTTCGAGACTGAGCTTTTCTGCTGCTTCCAAACCATAAGAGGCGGCCTTGGGGTCGTGTTCATAACTATGGACGCGATGTTCGGCGCGAACTTTTTTCAGCAGATCCAGTGCAGGTGTCATGGCAGCCCCTGTTGCGTATTGGATAAAAAAAGCGGTGCCGAATTTTAAGCGATTGCCCAGTAAAAAGGCGCTAGAACGGGCATCTCGCCGCTATTGACGGCTGAAACGTTACACCCACCCTACCAATTTGTAGTGTTTTCTTACAGAAAAACGTAACCAAAAACTCATATGAAAGTCAGAATGTGAATGGTCGTTCACTTTCGACCTTTGACAGCAGTGTTTCTTGTCTATATTTTTTCGAATACGAATATGCCTATCCTTACCCGTATTCCGTTACAAACCTATGAAACGCCGAGATCAAGACGTCCGGCTTTTATATGTTGCTGCATTGCCACCCCAGACTGACGACGTCAAAAAACAACAAAAACGAGGTTTTAAATGACGACTGCAACGCAGCACCCTACGCTTCTAGGCCAATGCACGGCCGAGTTTCTTGGCACAGCACTTTTGATTTTCTTCGGAACAGGATGCGTTGCGGCTCTCAAGGTCGCAGGTGCCAGCTTTGGTCTGTGGGAAATCAGCATCATCTGGGGCATGGGCGTCAGTATGGCGATTTACCTGACTGCCGGCGTTTCCGGCGCTCACCTGAATCCCGCCGTCAGCATTGCGCTGTGCCTGTTTACTGATTTTGATAAACGCAAATTGCCGTTCTACATCCTTGCTCAAGTGGCAGGTGCCTTCTGCGCTGCCGCGTTGGTTTACACGCTTTACAGCAACTTGTTCTTCGATTACGAACAAACGCACCATATGGTGCGCGGCAGCCAGGCCAGCCTCGAATTGGCCTCGGTGTTCTCAACGTACCCACACCCAGCCCTCTCGACACTGCAAGCCTTCCTCGTTGAGGTGGTGATTACCGCCATCCTCATGGGCGTGATCATGGCCCTGACCGACGACAAGAACGGCCTGCCTCGCGGCCCATTGGCCCCGCTGTTGATTGGCCTGCTGATTGCCGTGATTGGCAGTTCAATGGGGCCTTTGACCGGCTTTGCGATGAACCCTGCGCGGGACTTCGGACCTAAATTGATGACGTTCCTTGCGGGATGGGGTGAAATTTCATTCACCGGTGGACGCGATATTCCTTATTTTCTGATTCCAATTTTTGCTCCGATCGTGGGTGCAACCCTCGGCGCAGCCATTTATCGCGGGCTGATCGCCCGCCACCTGCCAGAGGCCGAGTCCGTTACGGCGGACGCCCCAACAGTTGGCGAAGTGAAAACCCAGGCTTCCTGATATCGACTTATGAAACGGGGCGCACGAGACTACTGCCCGTTATCTACTCGCGCCCTGAAACCATTACTTCATTCTGCAAGGCAATCACATGACCGACATTCAGAATAAGAACTACATCATTGCACTGGACCAAGGCACCACCAGTTCGCGAGCAATCATTTTCGATCGTGACGCCAACGTGGTCTGCACGGCACAACGCGAGTTCCAACAGCACTACCCGCAAGCGGGCTGGGTTGAGCATGACCCGATGGAAATTTTCGCGACCCAAAGCGCGGTCATGGTCGAGGCCCTGGCTCAAGCCGGCCTGCATCACGACCAAGTTGCTGCCATCGGTATCACCAACCAGCGTGAAACCACCGTCGTGTGGGACAAAGTTAGCGGCCGCCCGATCTACAACGCCATCGTCTGGCAGTGCCGCCGCAGCACCGAGATTTGCGAGCAACTCAAACGCGATGGCCACGAGCAATACATCAGCGACACCACGGGGCTGGTCACCGACCCCTACTTCTCCGGCACCAAACTGAAGTGGATTCTCGACAACGTCGAAGGCAGCCGCGAGCGTGCGCGTAATGGCGAGTTGCTTTTCGGCACCATCGATAGCTGGCTGATCTGGAAATTTACCGGCGGCAAGACACACGTCACTGACTACACCAACGCCTCGCGCACCATGCTCTTCAACATCCACACGCTGGAGTGGGATGCCAAGATGCTTGAGGTGCTGGATATCCCGCGTGAAATGCTGCCAGAAGTGAAGTCTTCTTCCGAAATCTACGGCCGCACCAAAAGCGGTATCGCCATCGGCGGTATTGCCGGCGACCAGCAAGCAGCACTGTTCGGCCAGATGTGCGTAGAGCCAGGCCAGGCCAAGAACACCTACGGCACTGGCTGCTTTCTGCTGATGAACACTGGCACCAAGGCGGTCAAATCGAGCCACGGCATGTTGACTACCATTGCCTGTGGCCCACGCGGTGAAGTGGCTTACGCTTTGGAAGGCGCGGTCTTCAACGGTGGCTCTACCGTCCAGTGGTTGCGTGACGAGTTGAAAATCATCAACGACGCACACGACACCGAGTACTTTGCCAGCAAGGTCAAAGACAGCAACGGCGTGTACCTGGTGCCCGCCTTCACCGGCCTCGGCGCCCCCTACTGGGACCCGTATGCCCGTGGCGCGCTGTTTGGCTTGACCCGTGGCGTACGTGTCGACCACATCATTCGCGCAGCCCTTGAGTCGATTGCCTACCAAACCCGCGACGTCCTGGACGCCATGCAGCAAGACTCCGGCGAACGCCTAAAAGCTCTGCGTGTTGACGGCGGCGCCGTGGCCAACAACTTCCTGATGCAGTTCCAGGCCGACATCCTCGGCACCATGGTTGAGCGCCCGCAAATGCGTGAAACCACCGCCTTGGGCGCTGCGTACCTGGCTGGCCTGGCCTGTGGGTTCTGGGGCAGCCTGGATGAGTTACGCGGCAAGGCGCTTATTGAGCGCGAGTTCGAACCTCAGCTCGAAGAAGCCAGCAAAGAGAAGCTCTACGCTGGCTGGAAAAAAGCTGTGAGCCGCACCCGTGACTGGGAACCGCACGAAGAAAGCAACTAAGTCGTGAAGCCAGAACGTCAGGCTTAGGCAGACAACGGGCGCTCTTGGCGCCCGTTGTCACATCTACTCTTCAGGCACCTGCGTGTAGCAGACCGAGCATTCCTGCGGCATCATGGGCGAATTCTGCTTCGCCGCCCAAAGGAAACTCCATGAATCTGCCTCCACGCCAACAGCAGATCCTCGAACTCGTTCGCGAGCGCGGCTATGTCAGCATCGAGGAAATGGCTCAGTTGTTTGTCGTTACACCGCAGACCATCCGTCGCGACA
Source organism: Pseudomonas psychrophila HA-4 (assembly GCF_000282975.1). Lineage (GTDB taxonomy): Bacteria > Pseudomonadota > Gammaproteobacteria > Pseudomonadales > Pseudomonadaceae > Aquipseudomonas > Aquipseudomonas psychrophila_A. Next base: position 71,195 of record NZ_ALJC01000107.1, on the reverse strand, counting down.
TCAACCAGTTAGCTGAAGCCGATCTATTACGTCGCTATCACGGTGGCGCCGCCTACGACTCCAGCGTCGAAAACACCGCCTATGCCATGCGCGCCGACCAGATGCGCGATGAAAAACGCCGTATTGGCGAAGCCATCGCCGCCCAAATCCCAGATCACGCATCGATCTTCATCAATATTGGTACGACTACCGAGTCGATCGCCCGCGCGCTGCTTAACCACAATCACCTGAAAATCATCACCAACAACCTGCATGTCGCCTCAATTCTGAGTGCCAAAGACGACTTTGAAGTGCTCATCGCCGGCGGTAACGTGCGCCGCGATGGTGGCATCGTAGGTCAGGCCAGCGTCGATTTCATCAACCAGTTCAAGTTCGATTTCGCACTGGTCGGCATTAGTGGTATTGATTCTGACGGCAGCTTGCTGGATTTCGACTATCAGGAAGTACGCGTTTCTCAAGCCATTATCGCCAACGCCCGTCAGGTGATTCTGGCAGCGGACTCCAGTAAATTCGGACGCAACGCAATGGTTCGACTGGGGCCAATCACCCTGATTGATTGCCTAGTCACCGATCAACCGCCCGTGCCCGAACTGGCCCAATTGCTTACGCAAAATAAAATCCGCTTGGAAGTGGTGTAGCCCGCGCCGCGCCCCACAACGCTTCGATTGGTATTCACTTGCCTGTGGGAGCGGGCTTGCTCGCGATGGCATCACCCGGTGACTCAGACATACCGCGCTGCCTGAATCGCGAGCAAGCCCGCTCCCAAAGAATCATCATTCCAGCGCTCTAATGTTCGAAAATATTCCTTTCGACACCCTTCGATGAGTTTTTTCAATCGAAAGGTGCTGGCTGTGCCTGCACTTATCCGCTACCATTTTCGGAAATGAACATTAATGTTCGAATTCAAATATGCGTAAAGAACGCGAGGCCTGCACATGCCCCTGACCACCTTGCCTGCCAACCCTCTCGCTGAGGTATACGACGTTGCCGTGATTGGCGGCGGGATTAACGGGGTTGGGATCGCTGCAGACGCGGCTGGTCGCGGCCTCTCTGTGTTCCTTTGCGAAAAAGACGACTTGGCCAGCCACACCTCCTCAGCCAGCAGCAAACTGATCCACGGCGGCCTGCGCTACCTAGAACATTACGAGTTCCGCTTAGTGCGCGAAGCACTGGCCGAACGTGAAGTGTTGCTGGCCAAAGCCCCACACATTGTCAAACCCATGCGCTTTGTATTGCCCCATCGCCCGCACCTGCGCCCGGCGTGGATGATCCGCGCAGGCTTGTTCCTGTACGACAACCTGGGTAAACGCGAGAAGCTCGCAGGTTCTGTCAGCCTCAAGTTCGACGCCAACAGCCCGTTAAAGCCCGAGATCAAAAAAGGTTTTGAATACTCCGACTGCTGGGTCGATGACGCCCGCCTAGTCGTACTCAACGCGATGGCTGCACGGGAAAACGGCGCTCATGTGCACACACAAACCCGCTGCACGGGTGCTCGCCGCAACGCCGGCCTCTGGGATCTGAACTTTGAACGCGCCGACGGCAGCCTATTCTCGATTCGCGCCAAAGCCTTGGTTAACGCAGCCGGACCTTGGGTTGCCAAGTTCATCAAAGATGACCTGAAAATGGATTCGCCTTACGGCATCCGCCTCATTCAGGGCAGCCACTTGATCGTGCCTAAACTGTACGACGCACCGAACGCGTTCATCCTGCAGAACGAAGACCAGCGAATCGTGTTCACCATTCCGTACATGGACCAGTTCACCATCATCGGCACTACCGACCGCGAGTACACCGGCGATCCGGCCAAGGTCAGCATTACCGAAGAAGAAACCGACTACTTACTCAACGTGGTCAATGCCCACTTCAAACAGCAAGTCAGCCGTGCTGACATTCTGCGCACTTACTCGGGCGTACGTCCGCTGTGCAACGACGAGTCGGACAATCCTTCGGCCGTGACCCGTGATTACACCCTTGCCTTGTCAGGCACGTCGGGCGAGGCGCCATTGTTGTCCGTGTTCGGCGGCAAGCTGACTACCTACCGCAAACTGGCCGAATCGGCCATGGCGCAACTAACCCCGTACTTCGCTCAGATCAAACCGAGCTGGACCGCCAAGGCCACCTTGCCTGGCGGTGAAGATATGACAACGCCTAAAGCCTTGAGCGCTGCACTAGTCAGCAAACACAGCTGGCTTGATGCCGCCATCGCCAAACGCTGGGCAATTACTTATGGCAATCGTGCATGGCGTCTGCTGGATGGCGCACAAGGCCTGAGCGACATGGGCGAACACATTGGCAGCGGCCTCTATAGCCGAGAAGTGGATTACCTGTGTCACCAAGAGTGGGCACTGGATGCGCAAGACATCCTATGGCGCCGGACCAAACTGGGCCTGTTCACCACCGCTGAAGAACAGGAACGTTTGGCACATTACATGGCAGGTTTAAACCTTAAACACCGCAAGGTGGAAGCGGCTTAAACGCCCCCAACATGCCTCACGATCTTTTGATCGTTTAAAAGCTCGTGAGGCAAGCTCGCTTCTACAGATGTATGATTTTCTATTCGGTTTTCCGAACACCTAAGCCAGCCTCAGTTCGGCTTTCCGGGCACGCCCTTCTTCAGCCTCCCCGCCAAAAACATTTAAACCCTTACAAATCAATACCTTGATCTAAAACATCGTCTCTGGCACGACTCATGCTCTACACTCAGGGCCGATTGCAAAAACAGCGCATAAGCCTGTTGAGCTATTCGAAGTACACCAAGGGCTCGTGAACGGGCTCAAATAAAAAAAACAATGTCGAGGAAACATCGATGCGCATCGTTCCGCAACTTTTGAGCGCAGCAATCGCCGCAGCTCTGATTAGCACTCCAGTTTTTGCAGCCGAATTGACCGGCACACTGAAGAAAATCAAAGAATCCGGCACTATCACACTCGGTCATCGTGACTCCTCCATTCCGTTCTCCTACATCGCGGACGCTTCCGGCAAGCCGGTTGGTTACTCCCACGATATTCAACTGGCAATCGTTGAAGGGCTGAAAAAGCAACTCGACATGCCTGACCTCAAGGTCAAGTACAACCTGGTCACCTCCCAGACCCGTATCCCGCTGGTTCAAAACGGCACTGTCGACGTTGAGTGTGGTTCCACCACCAACAACGCTGAACGCGCTCAGCAAGTAGACTTCTCGGTCGGCATCTTCGAAATCGGTACCCGTCTGCTATCCAAAGCAGGCTCGGAATACAAAGATTTCGCAGACCTGAAAGGCAAAAACGTCGTGACCACAGCGGGCACCACCTCCGAGCGTATCCTCAAGGCGATGAACGCTGACAAGCAAATGGGCATGAACGTCATCTCCGCGAAAGACCACGGCGAAGCCTTCCAGATGCTGGAATCGGGCCGTGCTGTAGCCTTCATGATGGACGACGCCCTGCTCGCCGGTGAAATGGCCAAGGCCAAGAAGCCTACTGACTGGGCCGTTACCGGCACTCCTCAGTCCTACGAAATCTACGGCTGCATGGTGCGTAAAGGCGACGCGGACTTCAAAAAGGCCGTGGATGACGCCATCGTTGCGACGTATAAGTCTGGCGACATCACCAAGATCTACGACAAATGGTTCCAGTCCCCGATTCCACCAAAAGGCCTGAACCTAGGTTTCCCGATGAGCAAAGAACTTAAAGAGCTGATCGCCAACCCAACCGACAAGCCAGCACCTGACGTCAAAATCTAAATTCTGACGTGCTTAGCACCCGAGTGTGAATGACCACGCTCGGGGGCTTTGACCAACTGCTGCACTAGCTTCTTATTGCATGAGTGAGCACTCGAACCGCTGGTTGTCGAGCGAGGGCGTGTGCCCGACCGCACTGTCGGGTGAGAACGGATTCCCTGAAGCAAGTGCTTGTCAATAGACCCATCTGAGGGGAGACCCTGCATGAATTACAACTGGGACTGGAGCGTGTTCTTCAAGTCCACCGGCATTGGCCAAGAGACGTATCTCGACTGGTTTATTTCCGGACTGGGCTGGACCATCGCGATCGCTGTTGTCGCTTGGATTGTCGCGCTGATGCTGGGTTCGCTGCTGGGCGTAATGCGTACCCTGCCGAACCGCTTTATCTCTGGCATCGCCACGGTCTACGTGGAAATTTTCCGCAACGTGCCGCTGCTGGTGCAGCTATTTATGTGGTACTTCCTGGTACCCGACTTGCTGCCACAACACCTGCAGGACTGGTACAAGCAAGACCTAAACCCGACCACCTCGGCTTACCTGAGCGTTGTCGTGTGCCTGGGCCTGTTTACCGCTGCACGGGTTTGCGAGCAGGTACGTACGGGTATCGAAGCATTGCCACGTGGCCAAGAAGCCGCGGCCCGAGCCATGGGGTTCAAACTGCCGCAGATTTACTGGAACGTCCTGCTGCCCCAGGCTTATCGCATCATCATTCCACCGCTCACCTCCGAGTTCCTCAACGTGTTCAAGAACTCCTCCGTGGCGTCCTTGATCGGTTTGATGGAGCTGCTGGCACAGACGAAACAGACGGCCGAGTTTTCCGCCAACCTGTTTGAAGCCTTCACCTTGGCCACCTTGATCTATTTCACCTTGAACATGAGCCTCATGCTGCTTATGCGCTTGGTCGAGAAGAAAGTCGCAGTGCCTGGCCTGATGTCTCTGGGGGGCAAATAATGGACTTCTTCGATTTCAGCGGTATTGTTCCTGCCCTGCCGGGTCTGTGGAACGGCATGATCATGACCTTAAAACTCATGGTTCTCGGGGTGGTAGGGGGCGTTGCTCTCGGTACAGTGCTGGCGTTGATGCGCTTGTCGTCCAGCAAGTGGATGGCCAATTTGGCCGGCGCTTACGTGAACTACTTCCGCTCCATCCCACTGCTGCTCGTGATTACCTGGTTCTACCTAGCAGTGCCGTTTGTACTGCGCTGGATCACCGGCAAAGACACACCAATCGGTGCGTTCGAGTCGTGCATGGTGGCCTTCGTTATGTTCGAAGCCGCTTACTTCTGTGAGATCGTGCGGGCTGGCGTACAAGCCATTCCTAAAGGCCAGATGGGCGCCGCCAAAGCGCTGGGCATGAGCTACGGCCAGGCCATGCGCCTGATCATCCTGCCTCAGGCATTTCGCAAAATGACCCCGTTGTTGCTGCAACAAAGCATTATTTTGTTCCAGGACACCTCGCTGGTTTATACCGTAGGCCTGGTTGACTTCCTCAATGCTTCGCGCTCCAGTGGCGACATCATCGGCCGCTCCAATGAGTTCCTGATTTTCGCCGGTCTGGTGTATTTCATCATCAGCTTTTCCGCCTCGCTGCTGGTCAAGCGTCTGCAAAAAAGGTTTGCCGTATGATCTCGATCAAGAACATCAATAAGTGGTACGGGGACTTCCAGGTACTGACCGATTGCAGTACCGAAGTTAAAAAGGGCGAAGTGGTGGTTGTCTGTGGCCCATCGGGCTCGGGTAAATCAACCCTGATCAAGTGCGTCAACGCCCTTGAACCGTTCCAAAAAGGCGACATCGTGGTCGACGGCACATCAATTGCCGACCCGAAGACCAACCTGCCAAAACTGCGTTCGCGCGTGGGCATGGTGTTCCAGCACTTCGAACTGTTCCCGCACATGACCATCACCGAAAACCTGACCATTGCACAGATCAAGGTATTGGGCCGTAGCAAGGAAGAAGCCACTAAAAAAGGCCTCGAACTGCTTGAGCGCGTAGGTTTGTCGGCTCATGCCCACAAACACCCTGGCCAGCTTTCGGGCGGTCAGCAGCAGCGTGTAGCCATCGCTCGCGCGTTGGCCATGGACCCGATCGTCATGTTGTTCGACGAACCGACCTCAGCACTCGACCCGGAAATGGTTAACGAAGTACTCGACGTGATGGTGCAACTGGCCCACGAAGGCATGACCATGATGTGCGTGACCCACGAAATGGGTTTTGCGCGCAAGGTTGCCAACCGAGTGATCTTCATGGACCAGGGAAAAATCGTCGAAGACTGTGAGAAAGAAGAGTTCTTCGGTGACGTAACTGCCCGCTCCGAGCGCGCACAGCACTTCCTCGCCAAAATCCTGCAACACTAAACCGCACCACGCCTCGTAGGAGCGAGCTTGTCTCGCGATCTTTTGATCTTATAAAAGATCGCGAGACAAGCTCGCTCCTACAGGTGATATCAGTTAATCAGCTGCAATTGCGCAGTGGTTGACCCAAGGCATCTGTGATGAAATGCGACCCCAACCTTTATCGCGGTGCCCCGCCCTCATTTGCCGTGAAACCTCGACTGCTACGCAATCTATTGCTGCCTTTACTGATCATCTTGCTAACGATCGGGCTAGGCTATGCCGGCTATCGCATCAGTGAACACTTTGGCATTCGCACGCTCAACGAGAGCGGAGAACGCCAGCTTGAGTTGCATGCTCGCACCGTCGAAAGCGAACTCAGCAAATACACCTACCTGCCCAGCTTGCTGGAGTTGGAGTCCAGTGTTTCGCAATTACTGGCTGATCCGACCGCGCAAAACCGGGTCACCGTCAATCAATACCTCGAAGGCCTTAACCGGCGCAGCCGCAGTCGGGCAATCTACGTGCTCGACACCACTGGCAGGGTCGTGGCCACCAGTAACTGGCGCGACACCGACAGTTATCTGGGTGAAGACCTGTCTTTCCGGGCCTATTTTCAGGACGCCGTGCGTGGCCAACCCGGACGTTTCTACGGCATCGGCAGCACCACCGGCGAGCCGGGCTATTACCTGGCTCACGGCCTCGAAGAACAGGGCAAGATCATTGGCGTAGCGGTAATCAAAGTCCGTCTTGAAGCCCTTGAAGAACGCTGGCAACGCGCCCGCCTCGAAGCGTATGTGAGCGATGAGAACGGCATCATCATCCTATCCAGCGATCCGAGCCGACGGCTCAAGTCCGTACGTCCATTAACCGCTGAGATCAAAGAGCGGCTGGCGCGCAGCTTGCAGTACTACTGGTGGCCGCTTATTGAACTGCAACCCCTTGCAAGCGAGCAACTGGGCGAAGGCGTCGAAAAAGTGACGTACGCGGCCAACCCAGGGGTCGAGACCGATAATAAGGAGGTCAGTTATCTGGCCCAGACCCGTCGGCTGAACGACACCCCATGGGACATCACGTTACTCACGCCCCTACAGGATTTACGTCGCGAAGCAGCCAACCAAGGCATGTTGGTGGCCGTAGCCTTTGCTCTACTGGCGTTTCTGCTGATTGCCTGGAACGAGCGACGCAAAGTAATCGCCACCCGATTGGCTGCCCGTGAAGCGCTGCAAGCGGCCAATAGCCAGCTGGAGCGCAAAATTACAGAGCGCACGGCGCACTTGCGCGCCAGCAACGAGCGCCTCAAAGACCAGATTCGCGAGCGCCGCCAAGCGGAAGACACTTTGCGCCTCGCTCAAGACGAACTGGTGCAGGCTGGCAAACTGGCGGCCGTCGGCCAAATGTCCACCAGCATCGCCCACGAATTGAATCAACCACTGGCCGCCTTGCGCACACTGTCCGGCAATACCGTGCGCTTTCTTGAGCGGGGCGACCTGAAAGTGGCCGCGGACAACCTCAACACCATTAACAACTTAGTAGACCGCATGGGCCGCATTACCGCTAACCTGCGCTCGTTTGCGCGACGTGGCGAGGATCACGGCCACGCTAGCCTAAGCAAGGCGATCGAAGCGGTCCTGCAATTACTCGCCAGCCAACTCGAAACGTCTGGCGCACATTTGCAGCGCGACCTCAGCGACGCTGAACTCAAGATCGACCAAACCCGGCTTGAGCAAATTCTGGTCAACCTGATCAGCAACGCGCTGGACGCTATGCAAGGTCAGTCAACACCCCCGCAGTTGTGGCTTGAAGGCGAACACTACGAAGGCAAATACCGCCTGCGTGTGCGCGATAATGGCCCCGGTATCAACCCGGAAAACCGTAAGCATCTGTTTGAACCATTCTTCACCACCAAACCCGGCGAACAAGGCCTAGGCCTAGGCTTGACCCTGTCTGCCAGCCTGGCTGCGGCCGCTGGCGGAAGCCTCAGCGTCGAATTTCCGCAGGCCGGTGGTGTTGCGTTTGTCCTCCTTTTACCGCTGGTGCAACCCGCTAAGGCCGAGCCGATATGAACCATGAGCTGACCGTCCTGATTGTCGAAGACGACCCCCATGTCCTGCTCGGATGCCAACAGGCGCTCGCGCTGGAAGACATTCACAGCGAAGGTGTGAGCAGCGCCGAACAGGCGCTGGCCTTGGTCGGGGATAACTTTCCCGGCATCGTCATCAGTGACATTCGTTTACCGGGGATTGATGGCCTGGAGCTACTCAAACGCCTCAAGGCCCGCGACCGCAGCCTGCCGGTGGTACTGATTACCGGGCACGGCGATATTTCCATGGCGGTGGGCGCGATGCGTGATGGCGCCTATGACTTCATGGAAAAACCCTTTTCTCCTGAGCGACTGGTCGAGGTGGCACGCCGGGCGCTAGAACAACGCAGCTTGGCCCGTGAAGTCTGGTCGCTGCGTCGACAATTGGCCGAACGCGACTCCCTCGAAGGTCGCATCATTGGTCGCTCGCCCGCCATGCAACAATTGCGCGAATTGATCGCTAATGTCGCTGATACTTCGGCCAACGTACTGATCGAAGGCGAAACCGGCACCGGCAAAGAGTTGGTTGCCCGTTGTCTGCACGATTTCAGCCGCCGTCAGCCCCAGCAGTTCGTCGCGCTCAACTGCGGCGGATTACCGGAAAACCTGTTCGAAAGTGAAATTTTCGGCCACGAAGCCAACGCCTTCACCGGCGCGGGCAAACGCCGGATCGGCAAAATCGAGCATGCCAACGGCGGTACGTTGTTTCTGGACGAAGTCGAAAGCATGCCGCTCAACCTGCAAATCAAACTGCTGCGCGTGTTGCAAGAACGCACGCTTGAGCGGCTAGGCTCCAACCAAAGTATCGACGTAGATTGTCGGGTGATTGCGGCCACCAAATCAGATCTCGACCAACTGAGCAAGGCCAGCCAGTTTCGCAGCGACCTGTATTACCGCTTGAACGTAGTCACCCTCGAACTGCCGCCTTTGCGCGAGCGTCGCGAAGACATCCTGCAAATATTCGAATACTTCCTGCAGCAATCGTCTCTGCGCTTCGATCGCGCGGCGCCCGAACTGGACAACCAGACCTTGTCCAACCTCATGAGCCATGATTGGCCGGGCAACGTACGCGAACTGCGCAACGTGGCCGAGCGCTTTGCCTTGGGCTTGCCTGCGTTCAAAAAGCCGGGCAGCAACGCCTCACAAGGGCTGGGTTTTTCAGAAGCGGTAGAAGCCTTCGAACGCAACTTGCTCAACGATGCCTTGCAACGCAGCGGCGGCAACCTGACCCAAGCCAGCCAGGAACTGGGCATGGCCAAGACCACACTCTTCGATAAAGTTAAAAAATACGGGCTCGCGCACTGATGGATCTGATTCTTAAAGCAGCTCTGGGCGCTGGCGTGGTGATCATTCTGGCGATGCTGGCAAAAACCAAAAACTATTACATCGCAGGTTTAGTCCCGCTGTTTCCGACCTTTGCCCTGATTGCGCATTACATCGTCGGCAAAGGGCGATCCGTCGACGACCTAAAAACCACCATTGTGTTCGGCATGTGGTCAATCATCCCTTACTTCGTCTACCTCGCGACGCTGTATGTGCTGGTTGATCGGTTACGGCTTGAAGCCTCGTTGGCGTTGGCAGCAGTGGCATGGTTGATGGCCGCCACCGTCTTGGTCAGCGTGTGGGTCCGCTTGCACTGACACCCCACATCTCCTACCGAAATCACAAAGCAGGCACGCGCCTTGCATTTACCCCTTAAAGCCCGCCAGGCCTGGCTCGGCGGCGATTAAATGGGGTAAATAACACGTTGAATATTCTCGATCTCGATCATAGCCTGACCGCTCAGGCTCCTATTGCGCAGCGGCTCGTCGATGGCCGCGCTACACGTCTCGATTTGCTGGAACTAGGCCCAAAACTGCGCCTGTGGTCCAGCGAACGCAACTACCAACGCTTCGCTAAAAGTCTGCTGCAACGTGCGAAAAAGCCCGCAGGCAAACCTGAATTGTTCTTCATTGGCTCCGGCGACTATCACCACTTAACGCCTGCGCTCTTGGCTGATTTGCCAGAGCCGGTGACGTTGATTCACTTCGACAACCATCCGGACTGGGTCCGCTTTGCACCCCGCCGTCATTGCGGTTCGTGGGTCAATCGTGCGCTGAAACTGCCGAACGTCAAACGCATCGTTACCCTCGGCCCGTGCAGTGATGACCTAGAGAGCCCGCAGTTTAAGGGCGGTAACTTGGGTGCTCTGCGGCGTGGCGACTTGCAGCTATTTCCGTGGCAACACGCCCCCACCAAAGTCTGGGGCCGGATCGGCGATGGTCCAGGGCATGAGCAACACGAAAACCTTCTGCATTGGCACAACCTGTCCGAACAGGACTGGCCGACCTTTGTCGACAACCTGATCCAGAGCCTGCCTACAGAGGCGGTATGGATCACCATCGACAAAGACGTGCTGGCCAGTGAAGACGCCGCCACCAACTGGGATCAAGGTGGCATGCGCCTCACCCACCTGCTACACGCCATCCGCGCCCTTGCCGCCAGTAAGCGCGTGCTGGGCATTGATGTGTGCGGCGAGTTCGCCAAGGCACCTCACAGCAACCTACTCAAACGCTGGGAAGCCAAATCTGACCAACCACCGCCGCAGCGTTGGAGCGACGCCGACCTGTTGCGCAACGCGGCCACCAACGAGGTGCTGATGTCGCTGTTTGAGGAACTGTTCCCGTGACCTTGACTGTGATGTTGCTGGTGGCGTTCTCCATCGTGCTCGATGTGATCGGCCAGTTGTGTTTCAAGATTGGCCTCGACCGCTTGCCCGAGCTTGAAGGCGGCTTTCGCCTCAATGCCTTCTGGGGGCAGGTATTTAACGCACCCATGCTGTGGGCCGGGATCGGCGCGTATGTGATCGAGTTTTTCGTTTGGCTCGAAGCCTTATCACGAGCCCCCCTAAGCCTACTTTTCCCAGCCGCAGCGCTCGCGTATTGCGGCGTGGTCTTCGCCGGCAAAGTGTTCCTCGGTGAGCACGTCAGCGGTCGGCGCTGGATGGGCACACTGGTGATTACCCTCGGCGTGATGCTGGTCTGCATCGCCGGGGCTTGAGGAGGTAAACCATGGAAAATACTGAAACGCTGCACACCGCACCCAGCGGCTGGCTGCAGGGTCGCGTGGGCACCATTGTGCTGTGGGCGCTGCTAATCGCCCTTGAAAGCAGCGGACAAATCGCCACCAAAGTTGGCGGCGATCAACTGGGCCAGATGGATTTCAGCCTGCAATGGCTGCAAGCAGTGATGCTCAATTCAGGGGTTTGGATCGCGATTGCCTGCTACGTCGGCGCATTTTTTGTGTGGATGTTGATTTTGCGGCGCAGCAGCCTGTCGCTGGCGTTTCCGCTGAGTTCACTGGTCTTTGTCGGGGTCTTGCTAGGGTCATGGCTGGGGCTCGGCGAACACATCAGCGCGCTGCACTGGGTGGGGGTGGTAGTCATCATTGCCGGTATTGCACTGCTGGCGGAGGGTGAGCCGGAGCATTGACCCTCTGTGTAGCCGTGTTTAAAACTTGTAACTCACGGCTGTCTGCACAGCGCCCTGGTTCACGTCGCCTATCTCTTTAACAATGCTGCTGTCAGCTGCCGAACCCACCAGGTGTGTCCAGCTCGCGCTGGCCACCAGCGACCAATGCTCAGCCAGCGGAAACTCAACATTCTGGGTCAGGGTCACGTTCTGAAAGCCGCCACTGGCGGTGTACCGCGAGATCCCCGAGGCGTGGGCTTCAGACTCGCTCACACCAAAGAACGTCGACATTTGCCGGCCATCGGCAAAGTGCGCCGCCAACTGGCTACTACCGATAATCCCCAGCCCCAGCGGATAACCCAGCTCACCCCCAACCTGCCCCAGCACGCCGCCCTGCCCGCCCGCTGCCCCTACGGCTTGGCCGACTTGCGCATACACACGCCAGAACTCGGCCGGGCTGTATTGCACAAAGCCGCCGAGTTGCGCCATGTCTGACACATCACGCAAACCGCGCAACGAGCCATTGGCGGTACGACCCGGCAAGTAGTTGATGAACGGCCCGGCGGTCCAGCCATCGGCATTCAAGGCACTCCAGGTCAAACCATCGTCGGTATCTAGGCTGACATCGCCCCAGTCCACATCGACGTAGGGCAACGGCACCGTCTCATATCGACTACCACTCGGGTCATACGGCTGGTAACCCACCCCGACACCCACTTCACCGCTAGGGCCGTCCGCTGCGTGCGCAGCTAAACCGACACTGAGCAAGGTGAGCAGCAAAAAAGCAGGTAAAGGCGTTTTCATGACACGGGTTCCATAGAAGTTCATGCGCGCATCAATCACTTTTTTGGCGAGTCGACGCAAGCACTGATGTTGTTTGTAGCAAGCTACAAAAATTGTAGCTCGCACAACCAAATTTGACTCAAGCAACACCAAAAGCCCCAGCGCCCGGGGCTTTGGCAAGTTGGCACAGTCAATGCAATTACCTGTTTATGCGCAGAGAGCGCCTCTCCTCAACAGGACAATGCAGATGATGCAATGGCATATCGTGTGTGATTTCGACGGGACCATCACCCGTACCGACGTCATCGACAACATTCTTCAACGCTTCGCCGACCCAAGCTGGGAGACGATCGAAGAACAATGGGTGCAAGGTGAAATGGGTTCGCGTGAATGCCTGAGCCGCCAGCTGTCGCTGGTCAAAGCCTCGCCAGCCGAGCTGCTGGCCTATTTCGACACCGTTGAGATTGACCCTGATTTTCCGGACTTCGTTGATCACGTCATCGGCCTTGGCGCTTCCATTGAAGTCGTTAGCGATGGCATCGAGCAAGGCATCGCCCGCATTCTGGCCCGCAACTATGTGAGCCTGCTGCCGATCCTCGCCAACCGTTTGCGCCAGGTCGACCAGAACAGCTGGCGCATCGACTTCCCTTACTCAAGCGACGCCTGCCGTGCTGCTTCCGGCAACTGCAAATGCAAGTCCACCCCCAGCGGCAAACGCGTGCTGGTGATCGGTGACGGCCGCTCGGACATGTGCGTGGCCTCCAGCGCCGACTTCGTGTTCGCCAAAGACAGCCTGGCCGAACACTGCGAACGCAACGGCATCCCGCACGCACGCTTCGACTCTTTCGCCGAACTCCCGGCCTTGCTCGCCCAATTGCCAAGCGACGCCGCTAACGCACCTCATTATTCTCGTGACCAGCAGGAACTCTTCAATCATGTCTGATATCCGAATCGCTACCCCAGAAGACCAAATTCTTCTGGAAAAAGAAGCCAAGTACTGCTCCTACGGCGACACCGTTCACTACATCGAACCCCCACGTATTTTCAGCCGCTGCGAAGGCTCCTACGTCTGGGACACCGAAGACCAAGCCTACCTCGACCTGCAAATGTGGTACTCGGCCGTTAACTTCGGCTACTCGAACCCTCGCCTGAACAACGCCCTGAAACAACAGATCGACACCCTGCCGCAGATTGCCAGCCAATACCTGCACAAAGGCAAGATAGAGCTGTCGGAACGCATCGCAGTCGACGCCAAAAACAAGTTCGGCCTCGACGGTCGTGTGCACTTCAACGTCGGCGGTTCGCAGTCCATCGAGGACTCGTTGAAAGTGGTCCGTAACGCCAGCAACGGCAAAAGCCTGATGTTCGCCTTCGAAGGCGGCTACCACGGTCGTACTCTGGGCGCGTCCTCGATCACCTCAAGCTACCGCTACCGCCGCCGCTACGGCCACTTCGGCGAGCGCGCCAACTTCATCCCGTTCCCGTACCACTTCCGCGGCCCCAAAGGCATGACCAAAGAAGAATACGGCAGCCACTGCGTGCAGCAATTCGCCCGCCTGTTTGAAACTGAATACAACGGCGTGTGGGACCCGAAAGTCGGTCAAAGTGAGTACGCAGCGTTTTACGTCGAGCCGATCCAAGGCACCGGCGGCTACGTGATTCCCCCGATGAATTTCTACAGCGAACTCAAGCAGGTGCTGGATCAACACGGCATTTTGATGGTGGTCGACGAAATCCAGATGGGCTTCTGGCGTACCGGCAAGCTGTGGTCGATTGAACACTTCGACGTCAAACCTGACGTGATCGTGTTCGGCAAGGCGTTAACCAACGGCCTCAACCCGCTGGGCGGCATCTGGGCCCGCGAAGAACTGATCAACCCGAAGATTTTCCCACCGGGCTCGACTCACTCCACCTTCGCCTCCAACCCGCTGGGCACTGCGGTAGGCCTTGAAATGTTCAAAATGACCAGCGAAGTCGACTACGGCGCAATGGTCATGGCCAAGGGCAAATACTTCCTTGAAGGCCTCAAAGACTTGCAGAAACGCTACCCGATCATCGGCGACGTCGACGGCTTGGGCTTGGCGCTGCGCTGCGAAATCTGTGGCCCGGACGGTTTCACGCCAGACAAGGCAACCTTGGACTACATGGTTGAGGAAGGCATGAAGGGCGATATCGAAATCGACGGCAAGCGTCTGGGTCTGATTCTGGACGTGGGCGGCTACTACAAAAACGTGATCACCTTGGCACCGTCGCTTGAAATCAGCTACGCCGAAATCGACCTGGGCATCGCCCTGCTCGACCGCCTGCTGCACCGGGCGATGAAACGGTGAACGCGGCCGCTTTCACCACAGGTGATATCGATCTGGGAGAAGGCGACGCCGGTTTCGTTCTTGGCACGGGTGAGGTCGCGATCCTGTTGATCCACGGCCTCACGGGCACCCCGACCGAAATGCGTCGGGTGGCCCAGGGGTTGGCCAAGGACGGTACGTGCACTGTGTACGTACCGACCTTGGCCGGGCACTGCGGTGACAATAGCGACCTGCAAGCCACCGGCTGGAAAGACTGGTACGAAGGCGTGCGCAAAACCTTCGCCAGCATTCGCCAACGTCATCAACAGGTGTTCGTTGGCGGTTTGTCGATGGGGGCAGTGATGTCCATGTACGTGGCCTGCGAGCACCCTGGCCAAGTGGCGGGCTTGCTGATGTACTCCACCACCCTGCGGTATGACGGCTGGAGCATCAACAAACTGGCGTTCATGACTCCGCTGCTGATGAAGATTCCGGGCGGCGTACACCTGTGCAGCTTTGAAGAAAAGCCGCCCTATGGCATCAAAAATGAGCGCCTGCGAGCGATTGTCGAGCGCCAGATGAAAGCCGGTGAAAGCAGCAATGCCGGGCTGTTGACGATGGAAGGCGTGACCGTGCGCGAATTGCACCGGATGAACGCGGTGGTAAAAAAACGCATGCCGTCGATCACCACGCCAGCACTCGTGCTGCATTCCATCGAAGACGACATCACCAGCCGCTGGAACGCCGATTACGTGGAACGTCATCTCGGCGGCCCCGTGACCAAAGTGTTGCTCGACAACTGCTACCACATGATCACGGTCGACCTGCAATACCGACGCGTGATCGAACTCAGTGACGCGTTCGTGAAAAGTAACAGCACGACCTCGCAACAACCCATTGAGTATTTGCAGCAAGCCTGACCACCCCAAGGACGCCCCATGATTACAGCCCACAGCTTTTCATCAATCCAGGCCATCGAGCGCGAGGCCTGGAATGACTGCTTTCCAGATGCTCTGGAGGATTGGGACTACATCATGGCGGTCGAAAACGCCGGCATTGAGGGCTTCGAATGGCGTTATCTGACGCTGTTCGACGGCCCTGTCTTGGTTGCCGTCGCCACGGCATTTACCACCTGCTATCGCCTAGACACGACCGTTCAGGGCATCGGCAAACGCTTTACCGAACACCTTAACCGCGTGCTGCCAGGGCTGATGCAGTTACAGCTGTACGCCATCGGTTCGCCGGTGACGGAACAGTGCAGCGCGGGGACCGCCAGCCATGTTGCGGCGTCACAACGCCCGGCCCTGCTGGCGCAATTACTGGCACTGGCACACCGCGACGCCGCCCAACTGGGCATCGGCCTGATAGCCGTCAAAGACGTGCCCAGCCACGATGATGACTGGGCTCACAGCTGCAAAGCAGCGGGTTTTCAGTCGATGCCGAGTCTGCCCAGCGCAATGCTGCCGGTACCCTTTGGCTCGGTTGACGGCTACCTCGGCTCCCTGGGCAAGTCCACCCGCAAAGACATGCGCCGCAAGCTCCGCGCGCCAGCACCTCGGGTGGAATGGCGCGACACTATTGACGATGTCTTGCCCGAGGTTATGCGCCTGTACGACGCCACGCTGACGCGCAGTGATTTGCAATTCGAACGCTTACCACCCGCCTACTTCACCGGTATCCTCCAGCAACTGAGTGACCGAGCGATGTGTGTGTTGTATTGGGTCGACGAGCAATTAGTGGCGTTCAACCTGGTGCTGATCGACGAGCACCGCTTGATCGACAAGTTTTTTGGCCACGATCTTGAACTCAGTCGCGAGTACAACTTGTACTTCAGAAGCTGGGTAGTGAATGTCGACTACTGTATTCGTCACAATATTGCGCTGTACGAATGCGGTCAGGCCGGATACGCCAGCAAAATTCGTTTGGGTTGCACCTTTCAGAGCAACACGCTGTTTTTCCGCCACCGCAATCGGTTGATCAACAGCGTGCTCAAACTGGTCAAACTGTTCATCCGCCCTGACCGCCATGACCCCGCTCTGGCCGCAGCGATAAGCGAGAATTAATGCCGATCACGCCTGACTCATCGTGCAAACCCCAGCCATTCAAGGTCTCGCGCTGGACGGTACAGCGCAAGCTGGTGCTGGCTTTTTGGCTGGTCAGCGTCATCCCGACCATGATCGCTGCCGAACTGGCTGCCACCACCCTGTCACAGATTTTCGACAGCAACGTGCGGGTCTGGCTGCAAGAGTCGACCAAGATCGTCAAAGACGAAATCAGCGAGATCCTTCAGGACAACGCCCGCGTCGCCAAGCTGTTCCTGCACTACACCCATCCTCCGGTGTCACATAAAGCCATTCGCCATGACCAGCTCACGGCCGACATCGCCGATGCGATAGGCATCGACGTGGTAGCGCTGATTCGCGACAGCGATCACAAAGTGGTGTTCAGCACCGCCAGCGACAACATCGTCGATCAAATCAGCCTAGCCCCCAACGCCGTCCTGCAAACCATCAACGTCGGCGGCGTGCCGACCGGCACTGTGGTTTCGACATTTCCTACGACTCAAGATGGTGTGGATTACCAACTGCTGGTCGCGACCTACATGGACAGCAGCTTCCTGACCAGCGTCGCCGATGTGCACTCCCTCGACCTGCGGCTATACCTGTCCAACGCCAATGGTTTTGCCGAGATTTTCTCCAGCCAGCATTTCGATGACCGCTTGCCCATATTGCCGCATGAGATTGAGCAGACCTTGCGCACGACCAAACTGCCCAGCGAGCAGTTCACCAGCCGTTACAGCGGTTTGTACTGGCCCATCATGAACGACGCGGGCGAGCTGCAAGGCGTGATTTACAGCGGCCTGCTGCGCCACACCAGCCTCGTGGGGCTGGTTAACCAAACCAACTTGTTTGCGTTGATTTTTCTGCTCAGCTCGCTGCTGTCGCTGACCGTTGGCTGGCTGGTGTCTGAGCGTCTGACACGGCCGCTGCGCGCGCTCTCTGAAGGCGTGCGCGCCGTGACCGCCGGGGATTACAGCCAGCGGGTGGGCGTTTCCGGGCACGACGAACTGGCCGAACTGAGCAGTACCTTTAACCACATGACCGTGCGGCTCGGCGAGTTGCACCACCTCGAAGCCCAGTTGCGTCGACGCGACCGCCTGCATGCATTGGGCGAAGTGGCCATGGGCTTGGCCCACGAGATCCGTAACCCGCTGGGCATCATCAAAACCGCAACTCAGTTATTGCATCGCCGGGCCGACCTTGGCGAAACCGACAAACGCCATCTCGAATACGTGGTCAGTGAAGTCACGCGCATCAACGAGCTGATCACCGACTTTCTCGACTTCGCCAAACCCAGCGCCCCGGTTCGCTCGCAGCAGCCAGCCCTGCCGTTGGTCGAAGACATTTTGGGTTTCTGCGAGCCGGAACTTAAAACCCACAACATCAAGGCGCAGATCGACGATCAGGCGCCGGGGGCAACGCTTTACGCCGATACCCGGCAGTTGAAACAAGCGTGTCTGAACCTGATCATCAATGCCATCGACGCCATGCCCGAGGGTGGCAACCTCACATTGCGTATTGCCCGCGATGACCGCGGTGATACGGTGCTGAGCATTATCGATACCGGCCAAGGCATTGAACCCGACATGATCGAACGCATTTTTACCCCTTTTGTGACCACCAAAGCGTCGGGGACAGGCTTGGGCTTGCCCAAGGTGTACTCGATTATGGAAAACCACGATGGACGGGTTGAGTGCATCAGCGAGAAAGACGCCGGCACCACGTTCAACCTGTATATCCCGGCCCACGGAGGGGATGAGTCATGAGTCATAACGTACTGGTTGTCGACGATGAGCCAAAACTGTGTGACTTGCTCAGCTCAGCGCTGACCCAGAACGATGTACACGTTTTCACCGCGGGCAACGGCCTCCAAGCCTTAGCACTTCTGGAGCAGGAAGACATTGACCTGGTAATCAGCGACTGGCGCATGCCCGGCATGGACGGCCCGCAATTACTGGCCGAAGTTAAACTGCGCTACCCGCAATTACCGGTGATTGTGATGACGGCCTACAGCACCGTCAAAAACGCCGTACAGTCGATGCGCAACGGTGCCTACGACTACATCGCCAAACCGTTCGACATCGACGAGCTCGACATCACCGTCAGCAAAGCCCTGCAGTTTCGCGACATCGTGCGTGACAACGCACGCATGCGCGCCGAGCTCGACGAACACCAACACATTGAAAACCTGGTGGGCGAGAGCCCGAGTTTTCGCCGCGTACTGAGCGCCATCGACTCGGTGCGTGACAGCAACGCGACCATCCTGCTGACTGGCGAAAGCGGCACCGGTAAAGAGATGGTCGCCCGCGCCATTCACAAACATGGCAGTCGCGCCGACAAGCCATTTGTCGCGGTCAACTGTGCGGCGATTCCTGAAGGGCTGCTCGAAAGCGAGATGTTTGGCCATCGCAAAGGCGCATTTACCGGTGCCGTGGCGGATCGCGTCGGGCGCTTTATGCAGGCCGACAAGGGCACTTTGTTTCTCGATGAAGTGGGCGATATGCCTTTGGCCCTGCAAGCCAAGATCTTGCGTGCGCTGCAAGAGCGGGTGATCGAGCCAGTGGGCGACCCGCGTGAGCGTAAAGTCGATGTGCGCGTGATTGCCGCGACCAACAAGAACTTGCTTGAAGCGGTGGCCAACAAAGAGTTTCGCGAAGACCTGTACTACCGCTTGAATGTCTTCCCGATTCCTTTGCCCGCCCTGCGCGAGCGCGTTGAAGACATCGCACCGCTGGCGCGGCACTTTGCCCACAACTTGGGGGCAACGGCGGGTAAACGGATCAGCGGTTTCAGCCCTAGCGCCCTACAGGCGATGGTGGAATATCACTGGCCGGGGAATATTCGTGAACTGCAAAACTGCGTCGAGCGCGCCACCATTGTTGCCAATAGCAGCACGATCGAAGACAGCGATTTGCCGCCGTACCTGTTCAGCGCCCAACCATTGCAGAGCAGCAGCTTACTGACACCCGACGTGAGCGTACCGCCCGACCTCGAAGCCGCACTGGCTGAAGTTGAAAAAGCCTACATCCTAGCGGCCTTGCAGCAGGCTCAAGGGGTGCAGGCTGCGGCGGCGCAGTTGATTGGTATTTCAGAGCGCAGCTTTTGGTATCGACTGAAAAAACTCGATATTCATGTCGATAAAATTGTCAGGTGAATCTGAAGCGGCCTAAGGTCGAGCCGCAAGCAAGCGAAACACGCTTGCTTGCGCCTTACAGCTAAAAGCATGCCGCTTGCTCTCACCCATCGACACCCACGGCAACATGAGACAAACTCAACGCTTTCGCGTTTATCATCAAGTTTACTCATGGAGTCATCGTGCTGGAAATTCGTCACCTCAAAACCCTGCACGCTTTGCGCGAGTCCGACAGCTTGGTCGAAGCGGCCGAGCGCCTGCACCTGACTCAATCTGCCTTGTCGCACCAGTTCAAAGAGCTGGAAGAGCGTATGGGCATGCCGCTGTTTGTGCGCAAAACCAAGCCGGTACGTTTCACCAGCGGCGGGTTGCGCTTGCTGCAATTGGCCGATGCCATGCTGCCGCTGATGCGCGCTGCCGAGCGCGACATCACCCGTTTAGTCGGCGGCACCGCCGGGCGCTTACACATGGCGATTGAATGCCACAGTTGCTTTCAATGGCTGATGCCGACCATCGATCAGTTCCGTGATGCCTGGCCTGAGGTTGAACTCGACTTGGCCTCAGGTTTTGCGTTTGCGCCGCTGCCAGCGCTGGCACGCGGCGATCTGGACTTGGTCGTCACCTCCGACCCGCAAGAGATTGCCGGCCTGACCTATGTGCCGCTGTTTACCTACGAAGCCATGTTGGCCGTGGCCAATCAGCACCCTTTAGCCAGCAAGCCGTTCATCGTGCCTGAAGACCTGAGCACGGAAATTTTGATCACATACCCGGTCGAGCGTGATCGGCTCGACATCTTCACCCGCTTTCTGGAGCCTGCCGATGTAGAGCCTGCGCACGTACGCACCTCAGAACTGACAGTCATGATGATGCAACTGGTGGCCAGCGGCCGTGGGGTGTGTGGGATGCCGCATTGGGCGCTGCATGAATACAGCTCACGCGGCTACGTACAGGCCAAGCGCTTAGGCGAGAAAGGCTTGTTCGCCACCCTATATGCCGCAGTTCGCACCGACATGTTGGATGTACCTTATATGCGTGATTTCTTGCTGACCGCGAAAGACACGTCGTTCTCGACGCTCGACGGGGTGAGCGCGGTTAGGTAAGCAATACGTATTGTCATTGTGGGAGCGAGCTTGCCTCGCGATCTTTTTGATCGTTAAAAGATCGCGAGGTCTACGCGTCAGTCTCGACCAACCGCCGCATGTGCACTCGGTCGTAATACTCTTCGCCCACCCGAATCGCGCTGTCTTCAAGCCCCGACTGCTCAAAGCCACAACGCCGGTACAGCGCCAGCGCAACAGAACTGTTGGCGCTCACGGTCAATTCGACCGCTTTGATCTCAGGCTCTTGCTCGGCCAACGACACCACGGCCTGCACCAGTTGCTCGCCAATCCCTTGCCCGCGAAAGGCATGGGGCACGTACAGGCCAAACAAGGTGGCCTTATGTTGTGCGTCTTCCCAGGGCTCGAATGCCAAGCCAACAATGCCCGCCAGTTGTGCGTCGACAAACGCACCCAACATGGCGCTCAAGTCATCTTCCAATTGCCCTTCCCACCAGCTCAACGGCAATTTCTCACGATGAGCAATGCTGGACACAAATGCTTCCGGGTGCAGCGAATATGCTTGCAGCATCAACTGCCGGTAAGCCTTGGCGCGGGAGGGATCAAGCAGTTCTATAGCCATTACGACGGGTCCCACTCATAAGGTTTTACGTTGCTCCAGCATCAGCCTAATCGCCAGCCCCGCCAGCACAAAGCCCATCACGAAGCGTTGCACGGCCAACCATGTGGGGTTGCGTACAAACCACACGGCTATGCCGGAAGCAAACAGCGCGATCAACAAATTAACGGTAAAGCTGACGCTGATTTGGGTCAGGCCCAGTTCAATACTTTGAGTGAACATCGAGCCGTTTTCAGGGCTGATAAATTGCGGGAATACCGAGAGGTAAAACACCGCCACTTTAGGGTTTAAGACACTGGTCATAAAGCCCATCAACATCAGTTTCGGCGTTGAATCCGGCGCTAGGTCGCGCGCTTCAAACGGTGAACGCGCGCCCGGCTTCAGGGCTTGCCAGGCCATCCATAACAAGTACAGCGCACCCGCCCACTTCAACGCTTCATAGGCCATCGGCACTGCTAGAAACACAGCGGTCAGCCCCGCTGCGGCTGCGAACATGTGTACAAAAAAACCTGCCACAACCCCCACCAGTGACGTGACCCCCGCCTTGCGCCCCTGACAGATGGAGCGCGAAATCAGGTAGATCATGTTCGGACCCGGCGTCAATACCATCAGCAAACACGCCGCAGCGAAAATCAGCAAATCATGGACAGGAATCATGGGCAATCCTTGTTAACGAAAGGGTCAGGCAGAGGTCAGCAAGGAATCACGATAAAACGGCAAGATGACGTCACGCGTCAACGGTGCGAGCACCAGCCCGCCATCGCCTTGGGGGTCGATCCACTGCACTTCTTCAATTTCGGCAGCCGGAATCACGTCTTGGTCGATGTGCAACACGAACATCTGCGCCTGTACTTCAAAGCCCGGTTCATTGGCCGCAGGTGCCGTGAAGTGCCCCAGATAGCTGGCGCGCAAAGGGTCAATCTGCAACCCCAGCTCTTCTTCCAATTCACGGGCCAGAGCATGGATCGGTTGTTCGCTGGTTTCTATTTTTCCGCCTGGCTGCATAAACGACTGAGTACCGCGTTTGCGTACCAGTAGGGTTCGGCCATCAGGACCGATCAATACGGCAGCGGCAATACGGATGATCTTCGCGAGAGGGGCAGAGTGTTCTGAGAGGGTCACGGTAGTCGGCCAGCAAGGTAGAAAGTGCGCAAAGGATTACATGGCCTAACGCTCAAGCAAAGACACAGATGGCGCGTATAGACGAGCCATCTGTATGGATACGAGGCCTCTTCAAGCCTCGGTTTTAGGGCTTGAACCAAAACCTGCGAAGCGCTTGTTGAACCCAGCAATTCGGCCGACGATCAGACCGATCAAGGTGATCAACAGGATTGCCCCAAGGATCGTTCGACGCGGGTCGCGGCTTTTAAAAAAAATAAAAAGGCGGTGCAAGCTCTCTCCTACTCTGATTGGCTAATGGTAATTAAGCACCCGTTCGTCAACACTTCTGTGCAAGCCTTCGATTCAAAGAGAGGCTGCACGCTTCAAACCGTTGTATCGCCGGGGTAAACCGCCTCATTCTTGCTGTTCAAACCCGACCGAACAGTTAAGCCTGAAACAGGAAACCGTATGAGCCTGTCACTGTTAAGCCGTTATGCGTTTTTTGCTTTTTGTGTGATTTTCACCCTCGCCAGCCTGCCGTTTATGCACCATGAGTGGTTATGGCCCTTCACTGCGGTGACGCTGGCCCTGAGCCTGCTGGGTATTTTCGACTTGCTGCAAGGCCCGCATGCGGTGCGCCGCAACTACCCGATCCTGGGCAATATTCGCTATTTGGTTGAAGCTATTCGCCCGGAAATTCGTCAGTACCTGCTGGAGTCCGACAGCGATGCGCTGCCCTTCTCACGCGCGCAGCGTTCGCTGGTGTACTCGCGGGCCAAGAATGAAAGCGCTGACAAACCGTTCGGCACGCTGATTGACGTCTACCAACCCGGCTTCGAGTTTATCGGCCACTCCATGCGCCCAGCCCCGTTGACAGACCCCAGCAGCTTTCGGATCACCATCGGCGGCCCGCAATGCACCCAGCCGTACTCCGCGTCGATTTTTAATATCTCGGCCATGAGCTTTGGCTCGTTAAGCGCTAATGCGATTCGAGCGTTAAACCAAGGCGCCAAGCTCGGTAACTTTGCCCACGACACGGGTGAAGGCAGTATCAGTGCTTATCACCGTGAGAACGGTGGCGACTTAACGTGGGAACTGGGCAGTGGCTACTTCGGCTGCCGCACTTCCGACGGCCGTTTCGACCCGGAGCGCTTTGCCGCCCAGGCCCGCACGCCGCAAGTGCGGATGATCGAAATCAAAATGAGCCAGGGTGCCAAACCGGGCCACGGCGGGATTTTGCCCAAACACAAAGTCACCCCCGAAATTGCCGAAACCCGTGGCGTGCCGCTTGGCGAGGACTGCGTGTCTCCGTCACGCCACAGCGCGTTCTCAACCCCCATCGAACTGATGCACTTCATCGCGCAACTGCGTGAGTTGTCGGGTGGCAAACCCGTAGGCTTCAAATTCTGCTTGGGGCATCCGTGGGAATTTATGGGCATCGCCAAAGCCATGCTCGAAACCGGCATCCTGCCGGATTTCATCGTGATTGACGGCAAGGAAGGCGGTACCGGCGCGGCCCCGGTTGAGTTCACCGACCACATTGGCGTACCGATGCGTGAAGGCTTGCTGTTTGTGCACAACACCTTGGTTGGCCTCAACCTGCGCGACAAGATCAAGCTTGGCGCCAGCGGCAAGATTGTCAGCGCCTTCGACATTGCCAGCGTCCTGGCCATTGGCGCGGACTGGGCCAACTCGGCGCGCGGTTTTATGTTCGCCATCGGCTGCATCCAGTCGCAGTCGTGCCATACCAACAAGTGCCCGACCGGTGTAGCCACCCAAGACCCGCTGCGTCAGCGTGCGCTAGTGGTGCCCGACAAAGCGCAGCGGGTGTTCCAGTTCCACCGCAACACGCTTAAAGCACTGGCTGAAATGCTCGCCGCCGCCGGCCTAGAACACCCGGCACAACTCACCGCCAAACATTTGGTGCGGCGCATGTCGGCCACCGAAATCAAACTGTTCTCGCAATTGCATGTGTTCCTCAAGCCCGGGGAATTGCTGACGGGCGAGGTCAATGGCGAGTTTTATTCGCGCATGTGGCAAATGGCCCGCTCCGACAGTTTTGAACCGAACGAGATCAAAGCCGCTTAAGTGCGTACAAGGACTGACATTGTGTTGAAAGTAATCGCTGAGGACTTCATCAAACCTGAACACCTCGAAAAGGTGCGCCCTTGGTACGCCGAACTGGTGGAGAAAACCCGATTGGAGCCCGACTGTATTGCTTACGACTTGTACATTGATCAAAAAGACCCGGGGCATTTTATCTTCGTTGAACAATGGCCCGATCAAGCAGCGCTTAATGCCCACTGTCAAAGTGAGCACTTCAGACGGCTGGTGCCGCAGATCAACGCATGTCAGGCACGTGAGTGTACGTTTCTGTTTATGGACGCCTTTTGATTAAACAGACGGGCGGCTAATACCCGCCGCCCTGAGACATTCTGCAATATCCAACCTTTGCAATTGCTGCGTAATACCCTCACCCTGCGCGCCCCCGATAAAGGGCGCGCACTTATACTGCGCTCGCCGATTTTCATTAAACCTATGGTTGAGTACACGCCGTCATGCTTAACGGACGCGATCTGCGCATCGACTTCTTTCGAGGTTTGGCGCTGATCTTTATTTTCTGGGACCACATCCCGCATAACCCGCTGGCTGCATTAACCGTGCGTAATTTCGGTCTCAGTGATGCGGCCGAGATTTTTGTATTTCTGGCCGGTTATGCCGCAGTGCTGGCCTACGGAAAAATAGCCCGGCGTGAGGGTTTGCTGGTTGCCAGCGTGAAGATCCTGCGTCGCGCCTGGGTGCTGTATGTGGTGCATATCTTTTTGCTGGCGGTGCTGATGGGCATCGTTTTCTTTGCCAACAGTCATGTTGAAACCCGTGATCTGGTGCAAGACATGGGCTTGCAATACTTCTTGAGCAACCCGCAACAGGCGCTCACCGATGAGTTGCTATTGCGCTTCAAACCCAACCTGATGGACCCCTTGCCGTTGTATATCGTGCTGCTGATCGGTCTACCGCTGGTATTGCCGATGCTGCTGCGCAAAGCACGTTACGTCGTGGCTGTTTCACTGGGCCTGTATTTGATAGCGCCTTACTGGAACCTCGCGTCGCAAGAAGGCGGGGTGTGGTTTTTCAACCCGATGGCCTGGCAGTTCCTGTTTATCCTCGGGGGTGCGCTGGCGCTGCATGGCCAAGGCCGTACGGCCATTGATCCTCGACCTTTACGCCGTCAGCCACTGTTCTTGAGCGCCGCTGTCTATCTGCTGCTTACCGGGTTGTTGGCACTGTCGTGGAAGTGGCCGCAGGTACACGATGCCTACATGCCCTTGGCATTAGGTGAGCTGATTTACCCGATCAGCAAAACCAACTTGTCGCCTGTGCGTTTGCTGCACTTTCTGGCCTTGGTTTACGTAGTGGCAAAGCTGGTGCCACACAGCGATTGGCTCAACCAGTGGTTTGCCCGGCAAATATGTCGCATGGGCCGTTACTCGCTGGAGGTATTTTGCCTGGGCGTGATCTTGGCCCCGCTGGCGGACATGCTCAACGCGCTGGGCGATGATGCATGGACCATGCAAGTGTTCAGTGCGCTGTTGGGCGTGTGGCTCATGGCACTGCTGGCCATGTGGCTGGACTGGAATAAGCGACTGGGGCGCACGTCATAGCGTCTTCTCGCCCGCTGGAGGAGCGCGCTTGCCTCGCGATCTTTTAATCTTCTAGAGGAAAGACTCCGTAGGCCTTCACAAATCCTTCGCCTGCGCCGAGCAGCGTCTACGCTTCTCTTGAGCGCAATCAATAGGCGCAGGTGGACCGACTGACTATGGGCGCACTGTGGCACTCCAATTCCAATCACACTACGGAGCCACCAGCCACAATGGCAGAGACCCCCACACCGCCACAAAAGCCAAAAGGCCGGGGTAAACGCTATGCATGGCGTCTGTTCTGGCTGTTGTTGGTGGTGGCACTGATTGCTCTGGGCTTTGCTATCGCCAAAGAGGTACGCACCTCGAAACTCCAGGCACGTGAATTCAGCCGCTTTGCCGCCTCCCTCAGCTATTCAATGCACACTGGCCCCAGCAACTCGATGCTCTACCCCGGTAACGGGCCTTTCGATCAGCGTTTGGGCTATAGCGCGCTGGGTGATTTTTTGCCGCGCCTGCTAAAACGCGGCTACGTGATCGAACAACAGACACGCTTTTCACCTGAACTCTTGAGCTACAGCCAGAAGGGCTTTTTCGTCCCGTACGCAGAAAAGATTCAGGCCGGACTTTCTATCACTGACTGCTCAGGCGCTTCGCTTTATCAATACAACTACCCCCAGCAGTTGTATGCCAACTTCGCGCAAATCCCACCGGTGGTGGTACACAGCCTACTTTTTGTTGAAAACCGTGACTTGCTGGACCCCAAGCAGCCGTTGGCCAACCCGGCCGTGGACTGGCCGCGTTTTGCCATAGCCGCGTACTCGCAAATTGCCAAAATGCTGCACCTGCCGGGGCAGTCTGCGGGCGGCAGCACATTGGCCACGCAGTTGGAAAAATATCGACATTCGCCCGATGGCTTAACGGCGTCGGGCAGCGAAAAACTGCGGCAGATGATTTCAGCCAGCGTGCGAGCCTATCAGGACGGCCCGCAGACCTTGCTCGCCCGGCAAAAAGTGGTGCGTGATTACCTCAACAGCGTGCCGCTCTCCGCAGTGCCCGGCCACGGCGAAGTGCACGGCATGGCTGAGGGGTTAAGGGTGTGGTACGACAGCGATTTCAATCAGGTCAATCAGCGCTTGGCCAGCACCGCCACGGATGCCCGCAGCCTGGCAAACAAAGGGCTGGCGTTACGCGAAGTGTTGTCGCTGATGATTGCCCAGCGACGGCCTTCGTATTATTTGACCAAGGGTCGCAAAGAACTGGCGCAACTGACCGACAGCCACATCCGCTTACTGGCCCAGAACAACGTGATAGACCCAGCACTGGCGTCTGCCGCGCTGGCCAGCCACGCGACCTACCGTGACTGGCAACTGGCGCCGACCACTCAGGCCATCGAAACCAATAAGGGCATCAGCGTGGCCCGCAATCGCTTGTCGACGATGCTCAAGCGCCCGCTGTATGACCTAGACCGCCTCGATCTGTCGGCCACCAGTACCTTGCAGGCGGACTTGCAAGGCCAAGTCAGCACGTACCTGCAACAACTGGCCGACCCTGCTGTTGCCGGCAAACTCGGCCTGCTAGGCCCCAGCTTGCTGACCCCGGCCAGCACCGCGCAAGTGCGCTACAGCTTTACCCTGTTTGAACTCACCCCGGACGGCGCGCGAGCGCGGGTGCAGACCGACAGCACCGACCAGCCGTTCGACATCAACGAAGGCAGCAAACTGGAGCTGGGCTCGACCGCCAAATTGCGGGTGCTGACCACGTACTTGCAGATTATTGCCGAGCTGCATGATCGATATGGCGAACAGTCCAGCACCGCCCTGAAAAAGATCCAGATCACCGACCAAGACCCCCTGACCCGCTGGTCTTTGGGCTATCTGATTCAAAACCCCGGCGCCAAACTCGCCAACATGCTCGACGCGGCCCTCAATCGCCACTATTCAGCCAACCCCGGGGAAGGTTTTTTCACCGGTGGCGGCATGCATCACTTTCACAACTTTCGTAACCAGGACAACACCCGTAGCCCCACTTTGCGCGACGCGATACGAGAGTCGATCAACCTGCCGTTTGTACGGTTGATGCGCGACGTGGTGCGCTACACCTCCTATCAGTCACCCAGCAACAACTCCGACCTGCTGAGCGATGATCAAAATCCGCGTCGCCAGGAATACCTGAGCCGCTTCGCTGACCGCGAAGGCACCACTTATATGCTCAAGTTCTGGAAAAGGTACAAGGGCAAGGACTCAACGGCGCGCCTTGATACCTTTCTCGACAGCATGCACCCCACCGCGATCAGAATGTCGGCAGTGCATCGCTACCTGTTCCCGAACGCAGACCAGGCCACGTTCAACAACTTTGTCCGCTCTCATCTGCGCACCGATAAGGTCACGGACGAACGCTTGAATACGCTCTACCAAAGCTATGGGCCGGGGGCCTATAACCTGCCGGATCAGGGCTACATTGCTAAAGTCCATCCGCTGGATCTGTGGCTTTTGGGCTATTTACTGAAAAACCCGCAGGCCACCTTTCAGCAGGCCACCGCAGCCAGCGAGTTTGAGCGTCAGGAGGTTTATAGCTGGCTGTTCAAAAGCCGTCACAAGAGCGCCCGCGACAGCCGGATTCGCACCATGCTGGAGATCGAAGCATTCTTGGATATTCATCAGCGCTGGCAAAAAGTGGGTTATCCGTTTGACCACTTGGTGCCCTCTCTAGCCACCGCATTGGGCAGCTCGGGGGATCGCCCAGCAGCGCTCTCCGAACTGATGGGTATCATCCTCAACGATGGCGTACGTTTGCCGGTGTTGCGTATTGATACCCTGCATTTCGCCGCCGATACGCCCTACGAAACCCGTTTAGTCAACGACCCGGACAAAGGCGTGCGGGTGATGCCCAGCGAAGTGGCAACAGCGGTGCGCGAAGCCCTGTCGCAAGTGGTCGATGCTGGCACTGCGCGCCGGGTATCGGGCAGTTTCAAACTCAATGATGGCAGCCCATTGGCCATGGGCGGCAAGACCGGCACTGGTGACAACCGTATCGAGAGCATTGGCGCAGGCGGACGGGTCATCAGTTCCAAGTCAATCAATCGCACCGCCACGTTTGTGTTTTACATCGGCCCAAAACACTTCGGGACCCTGACCGCCTTCGTTCCGGGCAGCTCGGCACAAGCCTTCAAGTTCACCTCCGCATTACCGGTGCAAGTGCTCAAAGGCATGGCCCCGATCCTCACGCCGTATCTGCAAACCGATACCCAAACCTTATGCCAGGCACCCGCCCCGGTACAAACAGCAGGCAAGTAACCTGTGGGAGCGGGCTTGCTCGCGAAAAAAATCGGCGCGGTTTACTGACAGACCGCGTCGCCAGAATCGCGAGCACGCCCGCTCCCTCCAATTTAGTGTCCCTCGCCACTGTTACGAATCATTACCGTTCGTCAGCTCTATTTGTGCACTCTTAAGATATATCTTAAGTTGCTTCTTACAAACACAGAGGACGAAGAGAAATGAGAGAGCATCATCACCACCATCGCGAACACAACGTGGGTCAAGACGGCTTTGAGAAGCGTGCCGGTCAACGAGGCGGACGCGGCCCACGGGTATTCGCCCCCGGCGATCTGAAATTACTGCTGCTGGCATTGATTGCCGAGCAGCCCTGCCACGGCTATGACCTGATTCGTCAGATCGAAGGCATGTTCGATGGCGCTTACAGCCCCAGCCCCGGCGTGATCTACCCGACCCTGACCTTTCTTGAAGAAAGTGAACTGATTGAGGGCGACGCGGCAGGCGGAAAAAAACGCTACAGCGTGACAGACGCCGGTCGCCAGTCGCTGATCGATCAAGCCATTGCTCTAGACGGTGTCCGCATGCGCATCGACGTCAGTAAGCGCTCCTTGCGCGGGCATGATCGCCCGGCCGAAATTCACGAGGCGGTGCACAACCTGCGCCACGCTTTGCAAATGCACCACGGGCGCTGGAACCCGGCCGAAATTGCCCGCGTTCGAGACCTGCTAAACAACACCGCCAAAGCCATCGTTGATGGCCCTGTCACTGCCCAGCCTGCGCAGGAGAACGCTGAATGAATACCGCGAATACCCAAACCATTCACCGCGTCATGCATCAAATCAAACGTCGAAAACTCACCGTATTGCGCGTGGCCGACCTGACCCCGCGCATGCGCCGCATCACCGTGGGCGGGCCCGAGCTGGCTGGCTTTATCAGCCTGGGCAGCGACGATCACGTAAAGCTGTTTTTCCCGCAGACCGCCGAGGAGCAGGCCGCGCTTGAAAACCTAGAGTTAAGCGCCGGGGCCAAAAGCAACACCATGCCCCCTATGCGCGATTACACCCCGCGACGCTATGACCTGGACACGCTCGAACTTGATCTGGATTTTGTGTTGCACGGCGATGGCCCTGCCTCCACCTGGGCAGCGCAAGCCCAGCCGGGTCAGTTTCTGCACATCGGCGGCCCGCGTGGCTCAATGATCGTGCCGGATATTTTCGACAGCTATCTGCTGGTCGGTGACGAAACCGCCCTGCCTGCGATTGCTCGTCGCCTTGAAGAGTTGCCGGCCAATCGCCAAGCACGGGTCGTGGTTGAAGTCGAGAATGCGCAAGAAGAACAGCCGCTGAAAAGCGCCGCGTCCGTCGAAGTGATTTGGGTTCATCGCGATGCACCCGCCCAGGATTTGCTGCGCACCGTTGAAAGCCTGAGCATTCCGCGTGGGGAGCTGTACACATGGGTCGCGACCGAAAGCGCGCTGTCGCGCAAAGTACGCCGCGTATTGCTCGATACCCATGGTTTGAACGATGAATTCGTTAAGGCCGTCGGTTACTGGCGTCTGGATGACAGCGCCGAAGAATAAGCCTCACCTATCTCCTGTAGGAGGTGCCGCCTCGTCTTCGACGCCGCGCTGTCGCGCAGCAAACAGGCTACCGATAATCGACAGCATCCCCCAATCGGTTCCCTCTCCTTCGGGAGAGGGCTAGGGTGAGGGGCTCTTGATTTGAGTCCCTAACGCTTCAACCACCCCAAAAAGCCGCCTTTCTTGATGGGTGCGGGTTTGGTCATCAGGGCCGCGCGGCTGCTTTGCTCGCGCACCGCTTGCAGTTTGTGCAGCGCCTGGGTCACCTCAGTACGCTGTTGCATGCATTCGCGGGTCAGGGACTTGTCGATCCGGTAAATGATGCAGGAGGTCAGCGCAGTAAAACTGGCCTCGGACGGGGTGTCATCGAGCACGCTCTGTTCGCCCATCACTTCACCCGGCCCCATGCGGGCGGCTTCGACTGGCCCGTCCTCACCGGCAATCGTCACGCTGATCACCCCCGTCGCAATCACCAGTAAGCTCTCAGGAATGTCGCCCGAAGCCAACACCACTTGGCCAGCAGCGTATTGCTGTGCAGTCATAGCCAAGGCCAGGCGCTCGCGCTCCTCATCGGCCAATGAACGGAAGATTTTCACCTCGTTAATCAGGGTTCGGGCACGGCTGGCGGGTTCGATCACGCCATCCAGTTGACGCGAAATACCGGCAGCTTCTAGATGACGGTGAGCCAGATCGAACAGTTGATTGCGCACCTCGGTTTTGCTGCTCAGCTCGGCAATATACCCGCTGATGACGTATTCGGACATGCTTTCGCCTGCGTCTTTGAACCAGGCTTTGGGGGCAGGTGTCAGCAGCAAGCTGTTGCTGCCTTGCACGGTGCGATCCAGCGCGTCCAACACGCGGCGTGGGCGAATAGAGTTGGGCACTTGGAGGCTGATCGACACGCCGTGCATGTTGCTGGGGCGGCTCAGGTTGACAATCTTGGCCTTGGCGGCGACCGAGTTGGGCACCACAGCAGTGCTGCCGGTGCTGGTCAGCAGATGCGTGGAGCGCCAGTCGATGTCCAGCACTTTGCCTTCGATGCCGTCAATCTGGATCCAGTCATCCACCTGATACGGTTTGGTGGTGTTGAGCACGATGCCGGAAAACACGTCGCTCAATGTGCTTTGCAGCGCCAGGCCGAGCACGATGGCCACCACCCCGGAAGTGGCGAGCAGGCCTTTGACCGGCAGTTCCAGCACATAACCGGCCGCAGCCACAATGGCCACCAAAAACACCAACGCACCGACCACATCCTGAATCAAGTGGCCGCTGTGGCCGATGCGCCGCATCAACAATAGGCCGATGACTTCGGTGAGCACCCTGGCCGCGTACAGCCACCAGCCGATGCCCAAAGCTGTTGCCCCAAGTTGCGCGACGCTGTCATCGCCTTGCAAGGGCGCCTGCAAAGGGCTGATTCCAGCATTAATGATCAATACGCTGAACAGCACAAACAGCCCTAGGCGCAGACCGACCCGTACTGCTCGGTGCTGCAAAGGGGCGAGGTGCCAAAGCAGCGTGTCGATCACCAAGACCAGCGCGCTCCATAGCAGGGGATGGCGGTAGAGATCAGGCATGGGGCGCTCCGCAGAGGGGATGGAAGCATCCCGTAGGCAAAGAGATTAGCTTGGTGCAGGCAAACTCGAAAGCGGCTATAAGGGGTTTTACTGTCAACCCGGGCGGGACAATGAACCCTTACGAAGACATGCGAATTTTCTGTCAGGTCATGGACTCTGGCAGTTTTACCGCTGCCGCCGAGCAGTTGGGGCTGTCCAAACAGTTTGTCAGCCGCCGATTGATGCAGCTTGAACAGCGGCTGGGCGTGCGCTTGCTTAACCGCTCGACCCGGCGCTTGGATGTCACGCCTTTGGGCCAGACCTATTACGAATCGGCGCTGCGCCTGCTCAGTGAGGTCGAACACATGGAGCAGGGGATTGCCGGGCAAACCAGCGAGTTGCGCGGCATTATTCGTTTGAGTGCGCCGCTGTCCTTTGCAATCAATCATTTGGGTGAGTTGCTGCCCGAGTTTTTGCAACTCAACCGCAATGTCACCGTGGAGGTCGACCTCAGCGACCGCGCAGTCGACTTGCTCAGCGAAGGCTACGACCTGGCATTGCGCATTGGGGTTTTGGAAGACTCGACCCTGATTGCACGCCGCCTCAGCAGTATCGCCCGGGTCTATTGCGCGAGCCCTACGTACCTGGCGGAACGCGGCATACCTCTGACGCCCGAAGCGCTGCTCAGCCATGATTGCTTGCCCTACGGTCACGGGCGTCAGGTGCAATGGCATTTTGTGGTGCAGGGCAAAGCGGTATCGGTCAATGTCACGGGCCGGATGCGCGTCAACAACGGCGAACTGCTCAAGGATGCGGCGATTGCCGGAATGGGGATCACCTACCTGCCGACGTTTATCGTGCAGGCCGCTTTACAGGCTGGGCACTTGGTACCGGTGCTGGCGGACGTCTGCCCCGAGCCGCTGCAACTGTCGGCGGTGTATCCCCAGCACCGCCAGGGGGCACGGCCGGTGCAGGCGCTGATCGAGTTTTTGCGTGAGCGCCTGCGTTCGCGCTGAAGCGCAGTAGTAGACCGTTCTGTCTGGCCGCTGGCTGTTTAAGCCTCTGGGCGGCGGTCAGTGCGGCCAGCGCTTGGTAGCACTTAGTACGCCAGTAACCACGCACTCAGATAGAGCCCCAGACCAAAAGTCAGGTGTGTGATCAGGCTTCTTTGCCGGGCCACACGGGGTGTTGCCGTGCGTGAAGCGGCAATGCCCATGCCCCACGCCGGTTGCATGATCAGCCACGGGGCAGCGATGCTGAGCAGACCCGTTAACACGGCGGGCATCAGCGTGGGTGCGCTCAGCCAATCGCTGCCAACGGTGACGACGAGCAGCGCGGCAAAGACAATCCCTGTCAGGTAATGGAACAGCCAGCCCACCCGTTGTTCATGCCGGGTCGGGGTGGCGGCTGTAATAGTGGGGTGACGAATCTGCCCGTCGAGCATATGCCCCAACCAGCGCCCCACGAGCCGGTAATCCAATGACGGTTGCGCAAAAAAACGCTTTTTGATCAGCGCCACGGCATCCATAAACAGGGTTGCGCCGATACCCACTCCCACCACGTTGGCCATCCATTCGATGCTATTCATCTCACATACCCCTTGCCTGACACGTCGTCTGATTGCTTGAATTGGGCAGTGTGCAAGTTCAAGTCGACTTGAGGTCAAGCATGAAAGAGCTGGGGATTGGCGAGGTTGCACGGCGTTCAGGGGTGGCGGCCTCGACCTTGCGCTATTACGAAGAAAAAGGACTGATTCGGTCTGTGGGGCGCCGTGGCCTGAGTCGGGTATTTAACACGGATGTTCTGGAAAAGCTGGCTTTGATTACGCTCGCCCAATCGCTGACGTTTTCTCTGGAAGATATTGCGCAGATGATCGCGCAGGGGCACACGGCCCTTGATCGCCAGCGCCTGTCAGACAAAGCTGACGAACTGGATCGCACGATTAAGCAGTTAAGCATTGCCCGCGATGAACTTCGCCGGGCCGCGGTCTGCCCTGCGGCCAGCCATGTGGAATGCCCAAGTTTTCAGCGTTTGCTCAAAGAAACGTCCCGCGAAGACCGGCCACACACGCCCTCTGCGTTACAGCGCAGAGAGGCTGGGCCTGACGGCTGAGGCAGCAAACGGCCGGCGCGTGGTGAAATCTCGATAAGGGTGCTTTACTCAACCCACGAACGAGCACACTTGCCCGTTATAGGGATTCAAAACGATGGACAACCCGCCTGCTGACAGTCCACCCACCAAGCCTTGATTACGATCTGAAAAGATTGTCGAGTTTCGCCGACAGAACACTTACTCAACACCGGTGCACTGCAAGGCGCCCTGTTCAATAGCGCTTGTTTTTTCCTGCATTGCGACCGACGAAAGAGGAGGGCTTTCAAATCTTCACGGTCAGCGCCGAACACTTCAACAGCCTCTTATTTGAGGGCTTTTCATGTCTACCACGCCCGCCACACTGCTAATTGTCGACGACGATGTTGGTGTCCGAAACCTGCTGGAAGCTTTGTTAAAGAGCCAGGGTTATCTGACGCTGACCGCGAATTCAGGCGAAGCCGCTCTGGAAATGGTTGCGAAGCAACCGCCAGATTTGATCCTGCTGGACGTCATGATGCCGGACATGGATGGCTATCAGGTGGCTCGCCAGTTGAAAGCGAATATATGGACGGCGAACATCCCGATCATCATGTTGTCGACGCTGGGTGAGCAAAGCGCTCAGATACTGGGGCTGGAGGCCGGTGCCGAAGACTTCCTCTGCAAACCCGTGGTCAGTGCCGAGTTGCGGCTGCGGGTGCGCAACTTGCTGCGGCTCAAAGCTTTTGGCGATTATCAGATCGTCCATACCTTGATGCTCGAGCAGCAGTTGCAAAAGAGCACCATCGACGTCGAAAGTTTTCGTTCCGCCATGGGCTCTGATGAGCGCCTGATGAAAATGGCCAACTACGACCCATTGACCGGCTTGCCCAATCGCAACTTGTTCTACACCACGTTACAAATGGGCCTGACTCAGGCTGCGCTCAGAGGGTGGCAACTGGCCGTGTGCACGGTTGACCTCAACGACTTCAAAAGCATCAACGACAGCTGGGGGCATCTGATGGGCGATCAGGTGCTGGCTGAGTTCAGCCAGCGGCTGTCCAACTTTCTCAATGTCAGCGACACCTTGGGGCGCATGGATGGTAATGAGTTGGCCTTGATCCTGATGATCCGCAAAGCCCAGTCGGGGCCTCGGCAAATGGTTGAGCGCATCCGTGAAGTACTGCGCGAGCCGTTTAGGGTTCAGGACCATGACGTGACGATGACCGCCAGTATCGGCATCGCCCTTTACCCTGATGACGGCGCCGATGCGCATCGCCTGATCAAGCAGGCCAACACCGCGATGCACCGCGCCAAACAAGCGGGCAGAGACACCTACCGTTTTTACACCGCGCAAATGAATGTCGAGGTCCAGGCGCGTCACGAACTGGAAATCGCCTTGCGTGAGGCGGTAAAAAAGGAGGCATTCGAACTGTACTACCAGCCCAAGATAGGCCTGAGCGATGGCAAAATCTGTGGGGTTGAAGCTTTGTTGCGCTGGCACCGACCGGGCCTGCCCGCGGTGTCTCCAGCGGTCTTCGTACCGATCCTCGAGGGGTTGGGGCTTATATCCCGTGTGGGGCAGTGGGTCACTGCCAGCGTGTGCAAACAAATTGCTCATTGGCGTCAAGCTGGCTTGGGGTTGGTGCAGGTTGCGGTTAACGTGTCGGCGCACCAGATGAGCGAAGGCGACCTGGTGGACGACATCCAGCGCTCGCTCAAAGAGCATCAAGTAGAGCCGAAATGGCTTGAACTTGAATTGACTGAAAGCTCATTGATGGTTAACACGCCTGACACCATCACCAGCTTGCTGGCGTTACGCGACATGGGTCTAAAAATCTCTATCGACGACTTCGGTACGGGTTATTCGAGCCTTGCGTACCTGAGCCGCTTTCCGATTGATAAATTGAAAATTGACATTGCGTTCATACGTGAAGTGACCAGCAACCCCCAAGACGCGGCTATCGCCCGGACCATCATCGAATTGGCCCACAGCCTTAACTTGCAGGTCATTGCAGAAGGCGTTGAAACCAGTGATCAGCTGGCATTCTTGAACGATAACGGCTGTGACCAAGTCCAGGGCTACCTTTTTTGCCGGCCCTTACCGACCCATGAACTGGAAACCTTGCTGCGTGAGCCGAGGTGTTTTACCTGAGGAACTCGGTTCGAATTTAGGCCGCCGCACCCGGTACAGGGTGTTGACTGACTTCGAACTGCCCCACGAGCTTTTGCAGCTTGTTGGCATTTAGCCTCACGCTTTCGGCGCTGCTTTGCAGCACTACCACGGTCTGGCGCATTTCGGTGGAAGACTGATCGACGCTCTTGATGGTCTTGCCGCAGTCCAGGCTGTGGCGATTGAGCTGTTGAATGATCGCAAACAGGCTCTCTACCGCCTGATGTAACTGCAAATTCTCCGATGAGGCTTCCTCGGAGAGGCGCAGGCTGTTGTCGACGTCTTTAACCCCCTCTTCCATAAAGCTGACGGCTTGCCGGGTTTCACTTTGCAGGCCTTCGACCATCGTGCGAATGTCGTCAGCGGCGCGCGATGTGCGCGACGCAAGGCTGCGCACCTCATCGGCAACCACCGCAAAGCCGCGTCCATGCTCGCCTGCGCGAGCGGCTTCAATGGCTGCGTTAAGAGCCAGCAGGTTGGTCTGGTGGGTGATGGCACTGATCAGGCCAGTGATATTGCCTATTTGCGCCATGCGGCTGTCGAGCAACTGCACGCTGGACGTCGAACGCTCGACCACATCGCGAATCGATTGAGTGCCTTCCTGCACCTTCAGAAACTGTTCACGGGCGCGGCTGACGACGTCATCCATGGCGTGTTTCATCTGTTCGGCGCTGGCGCTGGCTTGCTGAATTTCACCCAGTTGATCTTCGACAATAATCATCATGTGGTGCACGGCTTCGGTGACTTCGACCGAGGTTAGGCTCGCTTCTTGGCTGCGGCCTAGCATCATCTGATTGGTGGTGCCGACGTTATGGCTGGCCTTGACCACTTGCCCGACTACCGAGTCCAAGTGGTCGATGAAGCTGTTGATCCAGCGGCCCATGTCGCCGGTTTCGTCATTGGCCATTTTGCGGGTGTCCAGCCGCTGGCGCAGATTGCCTTCGCCCTCGGCAATGGTCCTGATGACACCGGTCATTTCGTTCAGGCGGGCGGCCAGTCGCTTGGGCCCCAGCAGGCCAAATAACACGGTGGCCCCGGCCATGCTCACGACCTGGATGGTATCAATCACGAACTGATCCAAGCCGCTGTAATGCTGAACCGCAAAGTTGCAGGCAAACAGACCGCTCATGGTCGCGAGGTAGGGTTTCATCAGCCCATAACTCAGTGAGCGGCGGCGGTAGACTTCCTCCAGGTCGGCTTCGCACATCATGCCCCAGCGGTCTGGCGAGCCAGGCAATTGGAAGGTGACACCCTTGCCGACCACCGGAATATGGCGGTAGTCCGAGTAGCCAGGGTAGGTCACGAACAGATTGGCGCCGTTGCGGATGGTTTCGCGCACGCCGGGGTGCAGTTGTTGGGTGGCCGGGTCGGTGAAGCGTAACTCCAACTCGGTGTGGCGCTGGATCTGCACGGTTTTCCAGGGCGTGTGCACACCACTTTTCAAGTTTTCACCGTGGCTGAAGGTGCCGTCTTCAAAACGCGAGCGCGACAAGGCTGTGCCCGGCTGGATAGACGAGTCGAAGCGTGATTGCGCCATAAACAGGTAGTTGTCGCCCGACTCGGCATAAATATGCCCGGCCTCGCGCTGAATCAGGTCGCCGAGCACATCGTTGGGCACGCGGGCACACAGACAGCCCAGGGTTTTGCCATGGGCGTTCAGCGGCTGGTAAAACATCAGCGTGACTTCGTCATGGAACGGCGACGAAGAAGGCCCGATTTGCAGGGTTAGCGGGTCTGCGTAAGGTCCGTGCAAGAACGGCGCTTTCAAGCCTTCGGCCAGGGCGCGCGGGTTGTGCGGCTGGTCTTTGTTGCGTCCGTTCCAGGTCGAGGCGATGACCTTGCCGTGCAGGTCAATCACAAATAATTCCGAAAAATCGTCGGCTTGCTTGAGCTTGTCGAGCAAGAGTGACTGATCGAGAGGGACCAAGTCGTTGCCCACATGTTCGGCCAATTCGCGCAAATGCTCCCACTGCTCATGGGTCCAGTTGTGCAGCAATTGCACGCGGGTGTGCGCAATGGCTTCGAAGGTTTGCTCCAGCACCGGATACGCTTGGCGATTGAGCCAACACCCCCAACCCATCGCCAGTTTTCCGGTTTTACCGAACCAGGGCAGCCAACGTTTTTCGCTGGAAGAAAGTTGCATGGAACTGCTTGATAGCGACATTCACGTCTCCAACGATGGCATTGAGATATGAAGGCAACAGCAAGAAGCAAGCCACTGGCCATTACTGGCCGTGGTGGCTTAAGGGAAGGGAACACGCATTGAATCAGTGCGTTGCGTGTTGTAAGCGACCTAAGTTGGTGCCTGTAGGCACGCTCGCGCCTACAGTTTCGGTTGGGTTATACCGCTGACAACGGCGGTGTCCGCGGGGGGATCATGCGTTTGTTGCCCAATGATTCGAACGCCGCGGCAAAGCGCAGCAGCATTGAGTCGTCATAGGCGCGTCCGGCAAAGGTCAGCCCGACCGGCATGCCGATGTCGGCCATCACGCCCATCGGCACGGTGACAGTCGGCACGCCTAAATGGCGGATCGCCAGGTTGCTGTTGGCCACCCACACGCCGTTGCTCCAGGCAATGTCGGCCGAAACTGGGTTTACATCGGCGTCTGCCGGGCCAACATCGGCCACGGTTGGGAACAGCACGGCGTCCAGCCCTAGCTGGTCCATCCAGTCTTCAAGGTCGATTCGGCGGGTCTGTTCCAAGCCGCGCAAGCCGTCCGGTAAGGTCGCAATCTGATCCCAGGGGGTAATCCCGCGTTCGGCCATGCGTACGTATTCGTCCATGCCCGCCGCCAGTTCGTCTTCGCGGTTGGGCAGGGTGCCCGGGTCGTGAGGGAATATCAGCGCGCCGTCGACATCCGCCAAACGGTTCAGTTTCGGGTCGCCGTTGGCGCGCAAGAAGTCGTCGAAAGCCCAGGCTGACAGGTCCCACAGCTCATGGTGAAGGAACTCTTTGGGCACCAAGCCCCGGGTAAACACAGTCGGTGCGCCAGGACGGTCGCCTTCGCAATTGGACACCAGCGGGAAGTCGACTTCGATCACTTCGGCGCCTTTGGCTTCAAGG
Source organism: Pseudomonas psychrophila HA-4 (assembly GCF_000282975.1). Taxonomy (GTDB): domain Bacteria; phylum Pseudomonadota; class Gammaproteobacteria; order Pseudomonadales; family Pseudomonadaceae; genus Aquipseudomonas; species Aquipseudomonas psychrophila_A. Next base: position 31,222 of record NZ_ALJC01000107.1, on the reverse strand, counting down.
GCCTTACGTGCCTCTTGCCACAGCTCGATGACCGAGGCACGGGTGATGATCCGTTGCCCGGTCGGACCACCGATGCCGGGCTTTTCTGCGGTTCCGGCTTCTGGGTCGGCGTTGATGTACATGCGCGGTACACCAAAGCGCTTGCCGGCCAGGGATTGCGCATTGGCTGCCAGCTCCAGATACGACGCTGGACGCACCGATTCAACGCTCGGCAGCGGCACCCACGGCTGCATGCGCCACAGATCGCCACGGGTGTCCGGGTCTTGGGCGACCACCACATCGAGCACTTGCAGTAGGTCGGCCATGGTTCTGGCGTACGGCACTACCACGTCCATGGTCGGGGTCAGCGGCCAGTTGCCGCGCACTGAAATCACGCCGCGTGACGGGGTGTAGGCGCACAGACCATTGTTCGACGCCGGGCCACGACCGCTGGACCAGGTTTCTTCCGCCAGGCCAAAGGCCGAAAAACTGGCGGCTGTGGCCGTGCCTGCGCCGTTGGACGAACCCGAGGCAAAGGGCGCCGTCAAGTAGTCGGCGTTGTATGGGCTTTCGGCGCGGCCATACACACCGCGCTGCATGCCGCCGTTGGCCATGGGCGGCATATTGGTTTTGCCCAGGCAAATGGCCCCGGCGCCACGCAAGCGCTCGATGGTGAACGCATCGCGATAGGCAATCAGGTCTTTGAAGGCTGGGCTGCCGGACGCGGCAGTCAGCCCCTTGACCAGGTAGCTGTCTTTGGCGGTGTAGGGAATGCCGTCCAGCGGCCCCAGGGTCTGACCCTTGGCGCGACGGGCATCGGAGGCGTGTGCTTCTTTGAGCACGTCTGGGTTGCGCACCACCACCGCGTTGAGCGCGGTTGCAGTGTCGGGGCCATCGTAGGCCTCGATCCGTGCAAGGTACGACGTGACCAGCTCAACCGCCGTGGTCTGACCCGATTCGAGGGCTTCACGCAATTGGGCAATGGAAACTTCAGTGACTTCGATCATGCGCTCACCGCTGGCGGTTGGAGGATGTGAGTGGGTGGAACATCATGCTTCTCAGAATAACGTTTCATATCGAGTTCTGTGCAGCGTTGCATGAGGTACACAGGTGCGCAGCTTAGCGAAACTGGGGCCTGTTGAGCCAGTCAATGTGATGACGGTCACCCTAACCTTCGCGACTAATCGATATTTATCCGTTATTTAGTGTCGCCACGGTGGCCGACAAGGTCGCGGTTATCTTGCGTATGGACAGTGGCAAAGCGAGCATCGTGTCGATAAGCACATCATTAAAAAAACGCGAGTAAGCTCGCTCTTGCAGGAGCAGTGTTTTGCAGTATTCTGCGAGCCGACTCTACAAGGACGTTATGGATGCAATGGTTTAGTCGATTCAATCAGGCCTGCGAAAATCTGGGTAAACAGGTTCCGACCTGGCTCTTTTGCCTCATAGCCGCCGGACTTTTTAGCGCATGGATTGTCACGCTGTTCATACCACCACCGTTCAACCCGGTGTTGCTAACCATCCCGGCGATCGTTATCAGCCTGGGCGTACTTAATCGAATTTATCCTCAAAGGAAATGAAGTAATGATCACGTGCTACCTGCGATACGTTATTGACCCTTACCAACTGGCTGAATTCGAAGCGTACGCGCGCATCTGGATCCCGCTGGTCGAGAAATTCGGTGGTACACACCATGGCTACTTCCTGCCTTCGGAAGGCGCCAACAACATTGCCCTGGCAATGTTTACCTTCCCAAGCCTGGCCGCTTATGAAGATTATCGTGAGCGCTCAAAAACAGATGCCGAGTGCATTGCGGCGTTCAAACTGGCCGAAGACAACCGCTGCATCCTGAGCTACGAGCGCAGTTTCTTCCGTCCAGTTTTCGAATAAGCCCCTCACAACAGATCGCAGCTTTCGGCAGTTCCAGCTGCGATCTTTTTATATTTATTCCCCGATTAAGCCCTCATGGGTGCTGACCTTTAGCGGGCGCGCTTGAGCAACGCGGCGCGCAGAATTTGCTTGCGCAATAGCGCGGTGGGCAATCTGGCCACGTGATCGTCAACGCTCACATCAAGCAAGGCCGCCACTTTCTCGGCGCTGACGGCATTGCCTACCAGCAGGTAACTGCATTGCTCTTCAATGCTTATCACGTTCAGCAACCAGTCTGGGTCATGCGCTTGCAATGTCGCGATCAGCGTTGCGCGGTGTTCTTGCAACAATCGCTGCGCACTCCACACCGTGAGCTGGCCGACGATGCGCGGCAGCGGCAGGTCGGCGTCCATGTGTTTCAAGTCGTTGTTGAGCGCGGCAGGCAAATCGTGCTCGATGGCCGCCTGGCACTCGCTGAAGTAACGGGCTGGCCAGTCGTCTGTTAGTTGAGCCTTGTCAGCCAGCGCGGCGTAGGCCAATTGGTCGCGAGTTGTGGCGATCTGACCCTTGAGGTTCAACGTGTTATCGAGAATCGCGGTGGCTAGCAATGCAGCGGTGGCCGACGGCATGGCATGGAACAGTTGCGCGTCGACCCAGCGCTCATAGACCTGGGTGCAGGCTGCACCGATAGGTTCGAGGGTGGCCAGAGTGCCCAGTCGATCCTGCCAGTACGCCTCGAACCCTGGGTGATGATCAATCACCTCAACCACGCGCTGCACATCGACAAATGAATCGAAATGCGCGGGGTCGGAGATGTCGATCATCACGAACAAGTCGCGCTCTGTGACGGGGTACTCGTCCAGCGCCGCAGGCCACTCGCGCAGAGATTGGCAAATGCTTTGATTGAGAGCAGCGCTGCTGACCGCTTTGGCGCTAATGCCCTGCAGATTAAGCAATTGGGCAAATGCGATACACCCGGCGTAAGCGTCGATATCGAGATAGGCAGAGCCTGAGGTGACGACAATCATGGGCGAAGGCGAATCCGAGAGGTGCAGGGCCGAAAATCTAGCTCAAACACATGTCAGGCGTGTTTCAGGCCTTTGTATAGGCTCTGTTTATCTTAGGTAGGTTGACATTCGCATCCGCGCGGATCGCCGAATGTTCCAGTGTTAAACTCGCGCTCGCTGCGCAGGAGACAAGCGCTGCGGACCAATCATGCAGCCGAGCTTGAGTCTTACTTGAGCGACTCAGTAAGCCATCCAGTAGACGCTTTTATTTACCTCGACCAAGAGACCCTCATGGCAAACCAAGACATTACGTTTACCCCTGATCCAGACGTCGATTCGATCTCTTCCGACGTGGCCGGTTTTGCCGGCATGCTGGTGTCCACCCAGATTCCAACCCGTGCTGACGGCAGTCTGGAGTTGGGCGGTATTACCGAACAAAGCGAGTGCACGTTGCAGGCGCTCAAGGTCGCGCTGGAACGTGCAGGCAGTTCTATGGACCGGGTATTGCACTTGACCATCTACCTGACCGATATGGCCGACCGCGCCGCGTTTAACGAGGTGTACAAGCGCTATTTCGCCAAGCCTTGGCCGGTGCGGGCGGCAGTGGGTGTGGCGGCACTGGCTGTCGAGGGCATGCGTGTGGAAGTGACTGCGATGGCGGCCAAGGCCTGAGTGTTTAGTTATTCTCAAGCGTCCGAGCACGTTGGGCGGTAGAACCGCGATCTGTCTTCTACACTCCTTTTTGGTTCGCTTATGACCATGCCAATGAAGGCGCAATAGCAAGGGAGTAAAGAGGATGGTTCGCAGTGTTTTGGGGGTTGCGGTATTGGTGCTGTTGGCTGGTTGCGCCATTAATCGCTCAGAAGTTGACGTTAATGTTGTGCAGCCCGCTGAGTCTCAGGCACCTGCACCCAGTAACGGTAAAAAGGTCTATATCATCGCCGTCGATGATCGGGTTTTTCAGATCAAGCCAGACAGCCCCGATATTCCTACGTTGAAGTACGACGAGATCGACGACAAGTCGATCACCGAGCGGGTTTTTGCCCGTAAGCGCAACAACTACAACATGCCCATTGGCGACGTGCTGTTGCCCAAGGGCCAGACTGTTTCAGGGCTGGTGGCAGGCGCTGTCGCAAACGCCTATCGGCAAGCCGGGTATGAGGTGGTGAGTACGTCCGGTGCGCGCGATGCCAGTGAAGTGAAGGTGCACGTCATTGAGTTCTGGTCCTGGGTCAAGTTGCAGGGGGTGCTCGATAAAGTAGTCAGCAACAAATCCCTGTTGAAGATCAAAGCGGCTGGCGCTCCTGAGCAGCAAGTGAACACGCTGGTCAACGAGAACGTGAAGGTCACCACCAACGAAGACTGGAAGAAAATCACTGAGGACGGCCTTAAGGCCATCACTCAAGAAACCCTCAAGCAGCTCTGAGCCGCTTCCTGAGCAGACCACCCTGGCGCGTGACGTTTAAAAGATCGCGCGCAAGCTCGCTTCAGGGTGGTCTCACTTTCGCAGTGACCAACAGACACGAGAGGGATCTTGATGATTGCGCTGGACGTATTTTGGGTCGGGCTGGGGGGTGGCTTGGGGTCGCTACTGCGGTGGTGGATTGGGCTGCGGGTGAGCCAGTTTTACAAGGGAACGTTGCCGCTGGGCACACTATTGATCAACGTCAGCGGTGCCTTTGTGATCGGTTATTTGAGCATTCTGTTCAGCGTTGACTGGCGTGACCGTTACGGTGATGTGTTAAACGCAGCCGTGCTGACCGGGATCCTGGGTGGCTACACCACGTTTAGCAGCATGCAACTGGACGCGTCCAAACTGGCGTCTATCAAAGACCGCGTATGGGCTGGCGGGTATTTGATTATCTCGGTGCTGCTGGGGCTGGCTGCTGCGGCATTTGGCGCTTGGCTGGCGCGCTGACAAGGAGCTGGAAACATGCTGAATATGATCATTCTGATTTTTGTCGGCGGGGCGTTTGGGGCCACTTGCCGTGAGTTCGTAATGCTGTCGGTGCCGCGTCTGGCCGATGGTTTTCCCATGGATATTTTTGTCGCCAACATCGTCGCCGCGTTTTTGCTGGGTGTTGCCACGTCGCTGTTCAAGAGCAATCGCATTAACCAGTACGTGCACGTGATGGTCGGGACGGGGATCATGGGCGGCCTTTCGACGTTCTCCAGTTTTGTGTTTGGCGCTGTCGAAATGATGACCGACCCGGGCGGGGTGCTGGTTTCTATCTGCTATCTGGTGGCCAGTCTGGTAATTGGGTTTTTAGCTGTTGAACTGGGGTTGCTGCTGGGGGCCAAGGTTGCGCCGGTTGCGGCCGATGCAGTGTAAGAGCGATTGAATCGCGATCTTTTAAAGATCAAAAGATCGCGAGCAAGCTCGCTCCTACCGCGGCGCTATTCGGTGATTAGCGAAACCGCTCAAGCATCTGGTAGTACCACATGCCCGCCGCCAGCATTGGGTTGCCAAACACGTCACCCATCGGCACGCGAATGTGTTGGCACCCGGCAAAAGTGTCGAATTGTTCCAGTTGGCCGGTGATCGCCCGGCCCATGATTTCGCCCATGATGTGCGTGGTGGCGATGCCATGACCTGAGTAGCCTTGGCAGTACCAGACGTTGTCCGAGAGCTTGCCCAGTTGTGGAATGCGGTTGATCACGATGCCCATCGCGCAACTCCACTGGTAATCGATTTTCACCCCTTTGAGGGCCGGGAAGGTCTGCTCGATGCAGGGCAGCAATTCGGCTGCAATGTCTCGCGAATCTTTGCCACTGTAGTTGGCGCCGCCGCCAAACAGCAGGCGGCCATCGGCGGTCATGCGGTAATAATCGAGTACAAAGCGGCAGTCATAGACTGCCAGGTCTTCGGGGTTCAGTTGCCGGGCCAGAGCGCCCAGCGGTTCGGTGGTGACGATCCCGCCCATGGCTGGGAAGATTTTGCCCTTGAGTTTGCCAGGCTCTAACGTGTGGTAAACGTCGCCCGCCAGCAGCACCTGATTGGCATCAATGCGCCCGTGAGCGGTACGCACACCGGGAGTGTCGCCATGGATGATTTCCAACACTTCGCTGTTTTCGAAAATCAGTGCGCCTAGGCTTTCTGCGGCCTGCGCTTCACCGATACACAGATTGAGCGGGTGCAGGTGCATGTTGCGGGTGTTCTTGATGGCGCCGTGATACAGATCGCTTTGCAAAATGTCGCGCACCTGACTGCGGTCGAGCAGCGACACGTCGGCGCCCATGCCCCGGTGTACGGCTTCGTCGTAATCTTTGCGTAAACCTGCCATGTGGCTCGGCTTGTAGGCCGCATGCAAGTGGCCGTGTTTGAGGTCGCACTGAATGCCGTATTTTGCGACTCGCTGCTGGATGATTTCGTGCCCGCGCCAACGCAGGTTCCAGATGAAATCATCGACTTGGCTACCCAGGCGGCGGCGCATCTGTTTGCGCATCGCCTCATCGCCCGACAAGCTGCCGGTGACTTGACCGCCATTGCGCCCCGTGGCCCCCCAGCCGATTTTGTTGCTCTCAACGATGGCCACTGTCAGGCCTTTTTCTGCCAGTTCAACGGCGGTCGCCACGCCCGTAAACCCGCCACCGATAATCACCACATCGACCCGGTGCTGGCCTTGCAGGGTGGGGTAGTCGGTGTCGTGGTTGAGGGTCGCGGTGTAATAAGAGTTGCAGCGTTCAGTCATGGGAGGCTCCGTGTGCTTTCTTATAAGGTTTGTGAGGCAGAAAGGGGGCTTTTAGGTGCCCGCACCGGTCCTGCTCATCCACTTCGGCCATGCGCTGACGATATTCGATTTGTGAGGGCCAAATAACCCCCCTGACAACGAAGTTTCTGACGTTGGGTGATCAGAACGTGACTTCGCTCACGTGCAACACCCAGGCGATCGCCTGTGTTTTTTCATCCCAGACATAGCGAAAATGCGGGCCCTGCACCGGAATCGAGAGCGCAGGCGGTCTTCGGGGCGCACCCGGTTCAAGACCCCGGCCTGGTCGCGCAGGCGGTCATTGGTCAGGCTTTCGAGGGCGAAGGCGATGCCCAGGTCGTCGGGGTTGAGGGTGTCTTCAAACACCGATATCGGCGGGAACGCACTGTTGATGATGCGATAGGCGTTATTCCACTCGGGTAGCACGGGGGGACGAGAGCGGTCTGGCGTCAGCCGCGCATTCGGCAGTTTTTGTACTTGAAGTACGTGGTGTTGCCGATTGAGCCGAGCAGGGTGCATTGCTGGTCTTTGGTGCAGCCCCAGTGCTCCATTAAATTGAAGAAGAATGTCAGGGCCACCAGGCCCGCATCACCACTGGTGATGTCGGGCTGAGCGTGGAGGGCGACTAACTGCATGATGACCTCCAGGGCGCTAATACTTAAAAGCGTAAACCGCATCTGGATAATTACAACCAATGTATCCGCATGTGAACTTTGCGGGGTGTTACTTCACGGTGTCGGCAATGCCTTGGCCCGGTTCATACAGCGCTGGCGGCGCTCATCAACGCGCTGAGCGAACCAGGCGGTGGTCAGGTTGCGGGTGATCTTTGGGCTTTGCAGGGTAATGCCGGGCAATACCGCGCGGGGCAAGGGTTTGCTTTGCTGGCGATCTGCAAGCGCAAACACGTGGCGATACACCTCAGTCTGATCAAACTCAAGGCTGTCGCCTTTGAGCAATTGCTGCCTGATTTGGTTGTTGTTCAAGCCCAACTGTTTGCCCAGCGCGCGCACCGCCCGTTCGGTCGAGCCGACGTCGTAGGAACCGGGGACAGTCACATCACCATCCAGTGCCAGCGCAATCCCTGAAACCTGGCTGACGGCGTTTTGAAACGCGGCATTGCGGCTGGCGTACCAGCCCGCATTAAAGTCGGCAAAGCGGTACAGCGATTGTGAGTAATCGACTGGATAACCGAGCAAATGAGCGGTGCCGAAATACAGGCCGCCTCGACGGGTGAAAACTTCCTGGCGAATCGTGCCCGGTATCGGGTAGGGATAATCTTTCGCGTGTTTCTCGGCAAACGCGATGCTGACCTGCATCGGGCCACCGGTATGCACCGGGTTCAGGCTGCCAAACAGGTTTTTACCCAGCGGCACCATGCCGATAAAGTCGTCAAAAATGGCACTCAACTGGCCTTCGGTGCGAGCGGCATCGAGGCGCTGGTTATAGGTTTTGCCATTCGGCGAAGTGATGTTCAGCGCACTGCGAACCAAAAATTCGGGGATGTGCAGCTTACCGGCGCGGCGATTGATTTCGCTGCGGGCGATTTTCGCCAGATTCGGCACCGGCGGGTCGGCCTGAAAGGTCGACTCCTGTTCTGTTACGGCCAGCACGGAACACAGGTTTTCGTCGTCAGCCTCAAGTGCTTGCGCGGCAAAGGCGGTGTAAATATCGGTGGCCCAGCCCTGTCGATCTTGGAGATGGGTGGGCAGCAGTTGCATGAGCCGTGCACGGGCCTGTTCAGGCGTACGGCTGGGTAAAGTCTGAGTGCTTTTACTGCTGCAGCCGGCGATCACAACCAGTAGAGAAAGCGTTAAAAACCGCATGAGGAATCGATTCATTGGCGCTAACTCCCAAAAAAAGTGCTGCGTGTAAATGGCTTAGTCGTCTCGAGTCAGCACTTCCAGCAGTTCGATCTCAAAGGTGAGGTCGGCGTTCGGTGTGATGTGCGCGCCCATGCTTCTTTCACCATAGGCCAAGTGTGCAGGGACTTGCAGTTTGCGCTTGCCGCCGACTTTCATGCCCATCAGTCCCTGGTCCCACCCCTTGATTACGCGGCCGCTGCCAATCACGCACTGAAACGGCTTGCCGCGCTCGAATGAGGAGTCGAATACCGTGCCATCTGCGAGCCAGCCGGTGTACTGCGTGGTGATCAGAGCGCCTTTGACACACGCTTTGCCTTCGCCCAGTACAAGGTCGGTGATCTGGAGTTCGTTAGTCATGCTGCTGCACTCGCAATGCTGGAAATAGGGACGTCGCTGTGGGAACTGTCAGCGCTACAGGCGCGACAGTTTACAGGCGGACTTAAGGGATGCAATCGCTGGTAAGTCAACGCCCACCGTTGATTTACAGCCAACTTGGCAGCCCGTTTTTATTTTTTTTATGCAGGAAAAGTCTTTAAAACAAAGGGATTCGGGAACTATCCAATGAGGATTAATGTCAATTGCGCTTTACTCTCAATTGAGAATGGTTACTATTGCAGCCCTGGCAGCGCCGGGGAACGTTAAGCGATGCGGGTCTTTTGGGTGGCCCGTGCGTAAGCAACTCCAGTTTTCGCCTGCTGAGCACACTCCATTGTTAAGGGATCAATTGGACATGTCGTCTCGATTCAAACGCAGTCAATTCTCACTGGCTATTGTGGCCGCACTCGCTTCTGCGACCTTGCTCGCCGATACGCTGGAGCGCGAACGTGATGAGGTCTCAGTCGAGGCCAGCGACTTACCAGTGGATGGCAGCAAGCAAGCGTTGCAACTGGAAGAAACCCGCGTATTGGGTACCGCCGCCGAAGAGCTGAAGCAAGCGCCGGGCGTGTCGATCATTACCGCCGAGGACATTAAAAAACGTCCGCCAGCCAATGATCTTTCCGACATCATTCGTCGCGAACCGGGAGTTAACCTCACGGGTAACAGTTCCAGTGGTGCTCGCGGCAACAACCGCCAGATTGACTTGCGCGGCATGGGGCCGGAAAACACCTTGATCCTGATCGACGGCAAGCCGTCCTCTTCGCGTAACGCCCAGCGTTATGGCTGGAGCGGCGACCGTGACACCCGAGGTGAAACCAACTGGGTCCCGGCCGAAGAAGTCGAGCGCATCGAAATTCTCCGAGGTCCGGCTGCCGCCCGTTATGGCTCTGGCGCGATGGGCGGGGTGGTCAACATCATCACCAAACGCCCAACGGACGAACTCCACGGTTCGTTGACCGCCTATTACCTGTCGCCGGAAGACGATTCTGAAGGTGTCAGCAAGCGTACCAATTTCAACCTCAGCGGCCCGATCACCGACGATCTGGTGTTCCGTGTGTATGGTGGCCTGAACAAGACTGACGCCGACGATGCCAAGATCAACACCGCCCAGCAGGCGTATGCCGACAGCGTGGTAGCGGGCCGTGAGGGGGTGCGAAATAAGGACGTCAACGGATTGTTGAGCTGGCAGTTCACCCCCGAGCAAACGCTCGACCTAGAAGCCAGCTACAGCCGCCAGGGCAACATCTTTGCCGGCGATACCATGCTCAACAGCGGGGGTGATTTCGTTAACAGCCTGTACGGCAAGGAAACCAGCGTCCTACAGCGCAGCACGTTCTCGGCGACCCACAATGGCTCGTTTGACTGGGGCTCTACCACCGCCTCGCTGACTCATGACTTGACCCGTAACGCGCGCCTTAACGAAGGGCTAGCAGGTTATGGCGAAGGTGCGCCATCACAAAGCGCCGGGAGCTTCGAGTCACGCTTGCGCAATACCCGCGCCACAGCTGAAGTTAACTTGCCGCTGGACGTGTACACCCATCAGGTCCTGACCGTGGGTGGCGAATACCTCTACGAATCGCTGAACGATCCGGGGTCGCTGCGTCCACAGAGTTGGGACCCAGGCGCTGGTGGCACGCCGGGTATTCCAGGAACTGACCGTACCCAGACCAAATCCACCGCCAACAGTTACGCGTTTTACGTTGAAGACAACCTCGAAGCCGGGGCTAAAACGATCGTTACGCCGGGCTTGCGCTTCGATCATCACAACGAGTTTGGCGGCAACTGGAGCCCAAGCCTCAATGCTTCGCACCAGATCACTGACGAACTGAGCATCAAGGGCGGTATAGCCCGTGCCTACAAAACCCCGAACCTGTACCAGTCCAACCCCAACTACCTGTTGTACAGCCGTGGGGGTGGTTGCAGCTCGGTTGAGGTCAACATCGGCGGTTGCTACTTGGTGGGTAACCCTGATTTGAAGCCTGAAATCAGCGTTAACAAGGAGATTGGCCTAGCGTTCGACAAAGGGACTTGGCGCACCAGCGGCACGTACTTCCGCAACGACTACCAAAACAAAATCAATGCCAGCAACGAATCGTCCTTCCGCCTGCCCAATGGGCGCCGCGTGTTGCAGTGGGAAAACAGCGGTAAGGCCATCGTTCAAGGGGTTGAAGGCAACCTGTTCGTCAGTGTGCGCAACGATTTGGACTGGAACACCAACCTCACGTACATGATCGAAAGCAAAGACAAGGAAACCGGCGAGCCGCTGAGCATCATCCCCAAGTACACGCTGAATACCACGCTGGACTGGTATGCCACTGAGCAACTGTCGTTCCAGGTCAATGGCACCTATTACGGCGAGCAAAAAGCGCCAAAGTACAACATGCGCGCCAACGAAGCGCTGGACAAATCGGTGCAACAGTCGGTTGACCCGTACGGTTTAGTAGGCGTAAGCAGCGGTTATGAGTTCAATAAAAACTTCAGCGTGCGGGTGGGCATCAACAACCTGTTCGACAAGCAGTTGTACCGCAAGGGCAACGCTGACGAGGCGGGTGCCCAGACATATAACGAATCGGGCCGTGCCTACTTTGCGTCGGTGACGTCTTCGTTCTGATAACACCACTGGCCTGACCGCTGATACGGTGCAGGCTTTGACAGGCGCGACATCCGCTTCTTACGGGTGCCGCGCCGTTGTCGCATTTGGCTCGAAAACATTTCGTGCACAGAGTTGGCACAGGCCAAACCGTGATGGGTACCGTTAAAGGATTGATCCGATGAAACACGCTACGTCGGGCTGGCTACCGATTCTGTCTCGCGCACTGGCCGCGCTGGTTGGCGGTTATGTGTTCACTTACGCTTTTACGGCCGCGTTGGCGCGGCTATTGCCGCTGGATAACGTCGACTCGATGCTCGTCGCCAGTCTGTTGTCATTCGCGATCTACACCTGCGCCATCTTGTGGGCCTTTATCGCCCGCCACCAGTGGTCAGCATGGATGGGGGCCGTGCTGGCGGTGCCTTTGGCCGCGATTGGTTTTTGGCCGCAACTGCTGGAGCGCCTCGGATGAAACAGACCCTGACCCAATCCCTGGCGTGGCTGCACACCTGGGGCGGACTGATTGTTGGCTGGTTGCTGTTCGTGATCTTTCTGACCGGCAGCCTGGCAGTGTTCGATCAAGAGATCGACAACTGGATGCACCCTGAGTTGCCCGCTCATCAGTTGACCGACGAACAGGCGGTTGAGCGTGCACTGGGGTATTTGCGTGAGTACAAAGCCGATGCCAAACAATGGGGCATCGGCTTGCCGAATGATCGCTCTCCAGAGTTACGGGCCTCAACTGGCGGGCGCCGCGACGGGTTATCGGTCACGTTGGACCCTACTACTGGAGACGTACTGCCGGTGCGCGAGACGGCCGGGGGGCGGTTCATTTTTCTGTTCCACTTCACCTTGCACATGCCGCGCATGATCGGCATTTATCTGGTGGGTGCCCTGGCGATGGGCATGCTGGCGGCCTTGGTCAGCGGCATCGTGATTCACAAAAAAATCTTCAAGGAGTTCTTCACCTTTCGACCTGCCAAAGGCCAGCGTTCATGGCTCGACGCCCACAATGCCAGTGCGGTGCTGTTGCTGCCGTTTCACTTGATGATTACCTACAGCGGGCTGGCGATTTTTCTGGTGATTTACATGCCCGCGGCCATGGATGCGTTGTTCGATGGCGACCGCGAGGCGTTTTTCAAAGCTCAGGGCGCGACACCCGCGGCCCTTGAAGTCAAACGTCCGGAGAACATCGAACCGGCACCGTTGGTGGCCATTGGGCCACTATTGGCTAAGGCTCGCGATGTCATGGGGCCTTTGAATGCAGTCAATATCAGTAACCCCGGTCAGAGTAATGCCGAGATCCACATTCGCCCGATGACGGGCAACCAGATTGCCCTGATAAAAGGCGGCGGTATGCGCTTTAACGGGGTCACGGGCGAGCAATTGTCCGGGCCTACCGACATGCGTGCCAGCGTGCTCACCCACCAAGTGATCTCCGGCATGCACTTTGCCCAGTTTGGTGGCTACCCGATGCGTTGGGTGTACTTCATTTGTGGCCTGATCAGCAGTGCCATGATTGCCAGCGGGCTGGTGCTGTTCACGGTTAAACGGCGGCGTAAATACGCCAGCGAAAGCCGAGTCGCCCAACGCCTCTACCACTGGGTCGAGGCGATCAACGTCACCGTAATAGCCGGTTTATGCGTGGCGTGCATCGGTTTGTTGTGGAGCAACCGACTGTTGCCGGTGAGCATGGCCGAACGTGCTGACGCTGAACTCAACGTGTTCTTTGGCCTGTGGGTCTTGAGCTTCGTGCATGCCGTATTGCGTGCGCGCATGCAGGCCTGGCGCGAGCAATTAGGTCTGGCCGCAGTGATGTGCCTGAGCTTGCCGCTGCTGAGCCTGTTCACCGTCAATCAGCCGTGGGCGGTACACAGCAATATGTGGCTGGAACTGACCTCCATGGCGCTGGGTGGTCTGTTGTTGTGGTCGTGCTGGAAAGTCTCGCAGCCGGTGGTCGAGCGAGTGCCGCGTAAAAAAGCCGCTGTTATGGCTGAGGTGAATTGAGATGCTGGCAGACTTTTTTGCGGCGTGGGCCTTTGCCTACATTGGCATGCTTGCGTTGTGCCAAGGGCTAGAGCGCCATTACAAACAGGTATGGAACAAAGCTCCGTCACCGGGCCTGCGTCGTATATTGCGTGCGGCAGGGTCGTTGAGCCTGGTCTTGAGCATGTACTTTTGCGCCCAAGCATGGGGGTGGGCGATGGGCTCAATCGGTTGGTTTGGGCTGATATCGCTCAGTGGTTTTGGGCTGCTGATGCTATTGCCCTATCGCTCACGCTTGGCCGTGTGGTTGCCACTGGGCTTTGTCCCCGTGTGGGTAATGATCACAACATGGGCCTGACCCCAGCCCTGTGAGGGCGAGCCGGGGGGGCAGGGCTATCGATGCTGAGTGTTGGGCTTGACCAGTCGATTGGCGATCACGTCCAAGCTGCTGCAAAACACGAAATACACCAACGCTACAAAGAGGAATATCTCGGTCGGGTGCACCATCACCCGATTGCTGACCTGGGTCGCTACAAACGACAGCTCTCCCACGCCGATTACGTACGCCAGCGAGGTGTCCTTGATCAGTGAAATCCACTGATTAAGGAACGATGGCAGCATGATCGGCAACGCCTGCGGCAAGATGATCAGGCGCAAAACTTGCCAAGTACTCAGCCCCAACGCCTTGCCAGCCGCCCATTGCCCGGCTGGCAAACTGCTGATGCCGGCATACACCGAATGCGCGAGGTACGCGCCGCCAATCAACGACAACGCGCAGACCACGGTGGCCAGCGCCGGTACATCGACCTTGAACACAATCGGCAGCAGGAAGTAACTCCAGAAAATCAGCATTACCACTGGAATCGCCCGCAAAAAACCCAGCACGCCGAGCAACAGCCAGCGCACCCTGGAGCGAATCATCACCAGCGCAATGCCCAGCACCAGGCCCAACATGGCCGAGATCACGCCGGATAACAGGCTCAGCACCAGCGTCAACGCGGCGCCACCCAGCGGCCCATCGGGGTAGGCGCCAATTAAAAAGTACGACAGGTTGTCGCTAATCACTGAAAAGTCCATGACTTACACACCCCCCTGGCGGTACCACTTGCTGCGCGCAATCAATTGGCCGATCACCTCAATCAGCGCAATGCTCGCCACATACAGCAAGGTCGCGAACCCAAAGGCCTGGAAGGTCTTGAAGGTTTCTGTCTCGACCTGACGCGAGGCGTAAGACAGTTCAGCCAAACCAATGGCCATGGTCAGCGACGAGTTTTTCAGGGCATTCATGTATTGCCCAAGCAATGGCCCCAGCGCTGTGCGCAGTGCTTGCGGGAAAACGATGTAGCGCCACACCTGCGCCGGTTTAAAGCCCAGCGCCAACCCGGCTGCTCGCTGTTCAACACGCACTGAACCCACGCCTGCGCGGAACTCTTCGCAGATAAACGCGGCGGTATAGAGCATCAAACCCCAGAAACCGGCGAGAAACTCAAACGACGGCCATTCAATCTCGAACAACACCAAGTTGAGGCTGCGTGGCTGATTGAGCCACATCACCAGCGCCTCGGGCAGCAGTGCGGTGACCCCGAAGTACCAGAAAAACAGCTGCACCAGCAGCGGCGTATTGCGAAACAGCGCCAGGTAAGCCCGTGCGGGCCACGACCAGATGCGCGAGGGCGAGATCCGTGCCAGACACAACGCAAAGCCCAGCCCGGTAGCTACTAGGCAGGTTAAAAGCGAGAGGATAAGGGTTAATACAAAACCATCGAACAGCCAATGCAGGAATCGCGGGGCAAGCAGTTCACCGAACATAAACAGCGTCCATCCAGAAACAAACAAACCCGTCCGGTTGACCGTGACGGGTTAGAGGGTCTTGCTACACCGATTTAGCTTTTGTCGCCGATTTTGTACAGGCGGGTCAGCGGGGTTTTGGTGGTTGGGCCGAACCACGCGTCATAAATGCCTTGTGCCTTGCCGTCTGCTTCAAGCTCGGTAAGGGTTTCGTTGACCACGTCGGTCAAGCGCGCTTCACCTTTTGGAATGCCGACGCCGATCAGGTCATTGGAGATGGTGAACGGCGGGACTTCGTATTTGTCTTTGTCCGGCACATTGGCCAGCAAACCGATCAGTTTTGGACCGTCCTGCGTAATGGCTTGAACGTTGCCGTTGCGCAGGGCAGTGAAGGCGAACGGGGTGTCATCGTAGGCAACCACTTTAGCGCCCGGAAACTTCTCGCGCAGCACACCTTCGTTGACCGTGCCTTTGTCGACGCCTACGCGCCATGTGTTTAGATCAGCCTCGGATTTGAGGGTGCCTTTCTTAACGATGAACTGTTGACCCGAGGCGAAATACGGAATGCTGAAATTCACCTGCTCGGCGCGCTCCGGGGTGATGGTGAAGTTCGCCAGCACCAGGTCAACCTTGTTCGCGACCAGCAAGGGAACACGGTTGGCTGGGTTGGTCGGTTGTAGTTGCAGTTTCACGCCTAGTTTGTCGGCAATGGCCTTGGCGTAGTCCACGTCCAAGCCTTCGATCTGCTTGCTTTTAGCGTCAACAAAACCAAAGGGCGGGTTGCTGTCAAACGAAGCTACGCGCAGAACGCCAGACTTTTTGATGTCATCCAGACGGTCAGCGTGGGCCAGACCCGACAAAACAGCCAACGTCAGAGCGGTGAGGGCAGTGAGTTTTTTCATGTCGTTCTCATCATGAGTTAGAAGATTTATGACGAGAGTCTTGCAGGAAAATTAGCTTTTAAAAAAGAATATAAAATGATTTAGATATTTCCTTTGGGTATATATGGGCATTGAAAAACCCTCACCCTAGCCCTCTCCCGGAGGGAGAAGGAACCGATTGGGGGATGCTTTAGATTTTGTGCGGTCTCTAAGCAGTGCGCTGCACATGAAATTAACTCGGTAAAGCTCCCTCTCCCGCCGGGAGAGGGCTGGGGTGAGGGCTAAGCCACCCCCGATGCCAGCGTCAAACTTGGGTGCACCGTCTTCAAACTACTGGCCTGCAACAATTCTTGGGTATACGGATGCTGCGGGCTGTCGAAGATCGACTGCGCATCGCCTTGCTCCACCACTTTGCCGTCCTTGATGACGATCATGTCGTGAGCCAGTGCATGCACCACCGCCAGGTCGTGGCTGATAAATAGGTAGGTCAGGCCATGCCGGGCTTGTAAGTCACGCAACAAATCGACCACTTGTTTTTGCACAGTGCGGTCCAGCGCCGAGGTCGGTTCGTCGAGCAAAATCAACGCTGGCTCCATGATCAGGGCGCGGGCAATGGAGATGCGCTGACGCTGGCCTCCCGAGAATTCGTGCGGGTAGCGGTGCCGACTTTCGGGGTCGAGCCCGACTTCTTGCAGCACGCGAATCACCGCGTCTTCACGCTCTTGCACGGTGCCGATGTCATGGGCCTGCAACCCTTCGCTGATGATCTGTTGCACCGACATGCGCGGGCTCAAACTGCCAAATGGGTCTTGAAACACCACCTGCATTTGTCGCCGCAGCGGGCGCAATAGGTCTTGGCTGAGCATATTGAGTTGTTTGTTACCAAAGCGAATCTCGCCCTGCGAATCCACCAGCCGCACGATCGCCTGCCCCAGGGTCGATTTACCCGAGCCGGATTCGCCGACAATGCCGAGGGTCTTGCCCTTTTTTAGCTCAAAACTGACCCCATCCACCGCTTTGACGTAATGCCGCTCGCGGCTGAATAGCGGTTTGGGCAGGGGGAACCAGACTTTCAGGTTGTCGACTTCTAAGAGGTTATGCCGGTAGTCGCAAGGCACCGGGCTGCCGCTGGGCTCGGCTTCGATCAGCATGCGGCTGTAAGGGTGCAGCGGGGTGCGAAACAGATCTTCGCAAGTGGCTTGCTCGACGATCTCGCCTGCGCGCATCACACACACCCGCTGAGCGATTTTGCGCACCAAGTTGAGGTCATGGCTGATTAATAACAACGACATGCCCAGACGCTGTTGCAGGTCGATCAGCAGCTCGAGGATTTTTTGCTGCACCGTGACGTCCAGCGCGGTGGTCGGTTCGTCAGCAATCAATAACTCTGGCTCGTTGGCCAGCGCCATGGCGATCATTACCCGTTGCCGTTGGCCGCCGGACAATTGATGCGGATAGGCATTAAGGCGTTTTTCCGGGTCGCGTATGCCCACCAGATTCAGCAACTCCAGGGTGCGCTCACGGGCGGCGCGGTTTTTCAGACCCTTGTGAGTGACGAGTATTTCGCTGATTTGCTTTTGCACGGTGTGCAGCGGGTTGAGTGAGGTCATAGGCTCCTGAAAAATCATCGCGATGCGGTTGCCGCGCAAGCTGCGCAACTGGCTGTCGCTGGCGTTGACCAGGTCCGTACCGTCATAGCGAATGCTGCCTTGGGTCTGCACATCTTTGCCGGGCAGCAGGCGCAGGATCGAGTGCGCGGTCACGGATTTGCCCGATCCCGACTCTCCGACCAGCGCCAGGCATTCGCCACGGCGGATGTCGAGGTTGAGCCCGTGCACGACTTCTCGTCCGCCGAAACCCACACGCAAGTTACGTATTTCAATCAGTGTGTCGTTCATGTCAGCTCCGAGGATCAAAAGCATCGCGGCAGGCTTCGCCGATAAATACCAGTAACGACAAAATCAATGCCAGCGCACAGAACGCTGTCAGGCCCAGCCACGGGGCTTGCAAATTGCGTTTGGCCTGGCCGATTAACTCGCCTAGCGAGGCGGTGCCCGGCGGCATGCCGAAGCCTAGGAAATCGAGGGCGGTGAGGGTGGCGATTGCACCGGTCAAAATGAATGGCAAGTAGGTCAGGGTCGAGGTCATGGCGTTGGGCAGAATGTGCCTACGCATTAATGCGCCATTAGTCAGACCCAATGCCCGTGCGGCTTTCACGTACTCCAGATTGCGCCCGCGCAAGAATTCGGCACGCACTACGTCCACCAGCGCCAGCCAGCTGAACAGCGCCATGATCCCCAGCAGCCACCAAAAACTTGGGGCCACGAACCCCGACAAAATGATCAGCAAATACAGCACCGGCAGCCCGGCCCAGACTTCTTGCACGCGCTGGCCGATCAGGTCTACGAAGCCGCCATAGAAGCCCTGCAAGGCCCCGGCGGTAATTCCTATCAAGGCGCTGATAGCGGTGAGGATCAGCGCAAATAGAATAGAAATCCGTGCGCCGAAGATCACCCTTGCCAGCACATCGCGGGCCTGCTCATCGGTGCCCAGCCAGTTACTCGCGCTCGGAGGGCTGGGGGCGGGCTCTTTCAGGTCGTAGTTAACGGTATCGTAGCTGAACGGGATGGGAGCGAAGAGCATCCAGCCGCCTTGATCTGCAATCAGCTTGCGCACGTAATCGCTGCGGTAATCGGGCTCGAAGGGCAGTTCGCCGCCGAAGTCGGTTTCGGTGTGGTGAGACACAATCGGAAAGTACCAATGGTCGTTGTAATGCACCGCCAACGGCTTGTCGTTGGCGATCAATTCGCCGCCCAGGCACACCACGAACAGACCGATAAACAGCCACAGCGACCACCAGCCACGGCGATTGGCCTTGAAGTGAGCGAGGCGGCGACGGCCCAGTGGAGAAAGGGTAAACATCAGGCAGTCCTCGCCGAGAAGTCGATACGGGGGTCGAGCAGGGTGTAGCAAATGTCGCCGATCAGTTTGATCAGCAGCCCGAATAACGTGAACAGGAACAACGTGCCGAACACCACCGGGTAGTCGCGTGACACGGCCGCTTCGTAGCTCATGCGGCCAATACCGTCGAGGTTGAAGATGGTTTCGATCAGCAGGGACCCTGCGAAAAACACCTCGATCAGCGCCTGAGGAATCCCGGCCACCACCAGCAACATGGCGTTGCGCAGTACGTGCCCGTAGAGCACGCGCTGTTCAGTCAGGCCTTTGGCCCTGGCAGTGACCACGTATTGGCGGCTGATCTCATTGAGAAAACTGTTTTTGGTGAGGATGGTCAACGTGGCGAAGCCGCCGATGACCAGTGCGCTGACCGGCAACACCATGTGCCACAGGTAGTCTGCGATCTTGCCGAAAAAGCCCAGGCTGTCGAAGTCATCTGACACCAGCCCCTGAATCGGAAACCAGCTCACGTAACTGCCGCCTGCGAACACCACAATCAGCAAAATGGCGAACAGAAACGCGGGCATGGCATAGCCAATGATGATCGCGGTGCTGGTCCACATATCAAACGCGCTGCCGTTGTGAATCGCCTTGCGGATGCCCAGCGGAATCGAGATCAGGTAGGTGATAAGGGTGGCCCAGAACCCCAGCGAAATGGTCACCGGTAGCTTCTGCAGAATCAGGTCAGTGACTGAGGAACCGCGAAAAAAGCTGTTCCCAAAATCCAGTTGCGCGTAGTTCTTGAGCATCAGCCACAAGCGTTCATGCATGGGTTTGTCGAAACCGTAGTGCTTGGTGATTTCTTCGATCAACGCCGGGTCCAGGCCCCGGCTGCTGCGGCTAGCACCGGCACTGTGGGCGGCCATTTCGCCGCCACCACCGCCGACCGAGGCGCCACTCAAACCCTGCAAACGGGCAATGGCTTGGTCCACCGGGCCACCGGGGGCGGCCTGCACAATTAAAAAGTTGACCACTAAAATGCACAGTAAGGTGGGGATGATGAGCAATAAGCGACGACTGATGTAATGCAGCATCTCAGTTCCCCTTCAACAGTGCGCTGGCCTTGCCGGAGGCGGCACTGGTTTGCGCGGTTTTGCTGACTTCCCACCAAGTGTCCAGACCCTCGTCGTACTTGGGCTCAAGTGCCGGGCGGCCGAAACGGTTTTGGTACACGGTCGGAGTGCCTACCGAGTAGTAGTTGGGGATCATGTAGTAACCCCACTGCAACACCCGGTCGAGAGCGCGGGCGTAATGGACCATTTCTTCGCGGCTGTTGGCCTGTACCAACCCGTCGAGCAAGGTGTCGACTGCCGGATCGCGCAGGACAAAGGCGTTGGAGGCCCCGGGCTGGGTGGCGCTGCGCGAGCCGTACATGTCATACATTTCTCGGCCCGGTGAGACGATAGGTTGGCCGCTGCGCGGAAAGCCGACCACGATCATGTCGTAGTCACGGGCATTGAGGCGGTTGATGTACTGCGCTGAATCGATCTTGCGAATGTCCATGTTGATGCCGATCTGCGCCAGGGTGCGTTTGTACGGCAGGATCATCCGGTCAAAGCCGCCCTGACCGTCCAGAAAGGTAAAGCTCAGTTGCTGGCCTTGGGCGTTCACCAGTTTGTTGTTTTTTGGGCTCCAGCCTGCCTCTTTGAGCAGCGCCAGCGCTTGCAGTTGCTTGTCGCGGATATAACCGCTGCCATCGGTTTTGGGGGCCTGATAAACCTGGGTGAACACCTCATCGGGGATCTTGCCGCGCAAGGGTTCGAGAATTTCCAGCTCGCGGGCGTCGGGCAGGGCGGTGGCAGCCATTTCACTTTTTGGAAAGTAGCTCTGCTGGCGCACATAGAAATTGCGCATCATCTGTTTATTGGTCCACTCAAAGTCCCACAGCAGACTCAACGCTTGGCGCACGCGGCGGTCCTCAAAGAATGGGTTCTGCAAGTTGAACGCAAAGCCTTGCGCTGCGCCCGGCTTGTCTTTGGCGAAGACCCCGCGTTGCAGGCGCCCGTCGGTCAGGACAGGGCTGTCATATCCGATGCTGAAACCGGTGGCCGAGAACTCGCGGTTGTAATCAAACGCACCGGCCTTGAGCAGTTGCCGGGCGATGTCGGTGTCACTGTAGAAGTTCACGGTCAGGCGGTCGAAGTTGTACAGACCTTTGCTGACGGGCAGGTCTTTGGCCCACCAGTTTTTATTGCGTTCAAAACTGATACTGCGCCCCGGATCCACTTGCGACACCGAATAGGGGCCGCTGCCTAATGGCGGTTCGAAGCCGCCACCGTTGGCAAAATCGCGGGTCTTCCACCCATGCTCCGGCATGATCCGCATGCTGGCCAAATCCAGTGCCAAGGTGCGGTTCTGGTTGTTCTTGAAGTCGAAACGAACCTGCAACGGGCCTTCGATGACCATGTCTTTAACTTCGCCATAGAGCATGCGAAAGCTCAGGCTGCCTTTGGTCATCAGGGTGTTGTAGGTAAAGGCCACGTCTTGTGCGGTGATCGGTGTGTCATCGGCAAAGCGAGCCTTGGGGTTCAGGTTAAAACGTACCCAAAGGCCGTCAGGGTCGCGTTCCATGGTTTGTGCGATCAGTCCGTAGACCGTGTAGGGCTCGTCGAGTGAGCGAAACGCCAAGGGCGAATACAGCCATTGATCAGCCTGTGCCACGCCGGTGCCCTGGTCGATATAGGGAACGATGTAGTTGAACTGGCCAATTTCCATTGATGCCCGGCTCAGCGAACCGCCTTTGGGCGCGTTGGGGTTCACAAAGTCGAAGTGCTGGAAATTGTCGGGGTATTTGGCCGCTTCGCCATAGACCGTCATGGCCTGGCTGGGCGCGGCGCTGACGCTGATGCACACGCACGACAGCACGGGCACCAGCAGTGAGCGAAGCAGGGGCAGGAATAGTGAAGACATGATGGGATTTCCTTGTACCGCGTGTTGACCATCGAGTGCTTTGAAAAACCCCCACTTCCTTGCGCGTTAAAAGGTCGTGGGGTCGCGATTTCGCAGTTAAATCGGCGCGGGTTGGAGTAGGCCCGCGCCGCAGATCACTCAGAAGTGGTAAGTCGCACGGGCGAAGAAAGTACGGCCCATTGGATCGGCGTAACGAGGGTCGTACCCGCTCTGGAAATTGTAAGATTGGTTGGAGAACGGCGGGTTGCGGTCAAACATGTTCTTGATGCCCACGTCCAGGTCCACGGTTTTGTCGAAGGTGTAACCGCCCGAGATGTCCCACAGGGTGTAAGACGCTACACGTGAGTGAGTGTCCGGGTCGGAATCGTCATAGCCACTGGTGAAGCGGTTGACCAAGGCTGCACGGTAGGCGCCCAGATTCCAGGTGCCGCTCAGTACATGCTTCCAGCGCGAGATCATGCCGTCGTTTTCAAACTGCCCGACTTTATCCGTGTAGCTGCCGCCAATGGTGGTCTGGTAGTCATAGCGCGACACGTAGGTCCCTTGCAGGCCCAAGCCGAACTGGCCATACGGGGTGTTCGGGAACTTGTAGTCGAGCGACACGTCGACGCCGCTGGTTTTGACTGTTCCCAGGTTGGCGAGGCCGGTTTGCACGTAGTTGAGGGTGCCGTCAGAGTTGCGGATGAAGCGATCGGCATACGCGTTCGGATCGTCAAACACGGTGGACTCTGGGAACTCGGCGATCTGGTTGGCGATGTGAATCCACCAGAAGTCCAGCCCCATAGACAGGTTGCGCACTGGCTGATAAACGAAGCCCAATGTCACGTTGCGCGCTGTTTCAGGCGACAGAGAGGTATTGCCGCCTGTGCGGTTATGAAACTGTTGGCCGCAGTCACGTCCAGCGTTGCCGCCCGGTTGCACCACGCCGCCGGTGCACAGCTTGGGATCGTTGTAGTAACCCTGGGTGAAGGTGGTGTATTGCGGGTTGTACAGCTCATACAGCGACGGAGCGCGGAAGCCTTCGCTGTACGCGCCGCGCACCACCAGTTCTTTGATCGGCTGGTAGCGGAACGAATATTTCGGATTGGTGGTGCTGCCAAAGTCGCTGTATTTGTCGTGACGCACCGCGGCCGAGAGTTCGAGGCTGTCCAGTACCGGCACGTTCAGTTCGGTGTACACCGCCTTGACAGTGCGATCGCCTGACACGCTGCCATCCGGGTCGACGCCTAGGCTGGAAATATCCCCAGCGTATTGCTCGTAACTCTGATGGAATTTTTCTTGACGGAACTCCCCGCCAATCGCCAAACCGGCAGAACCTGCACCAAACCAGTCACCAATTTCGCGGCTCATGCGGCCATCAAGCCCAGTTACCCGGCCCACGGAGGACGAGTACTGGCCGTGGTACTGATTGGCATCAATCAGTGCTTGCCCGGCAGCCGTCTGCGGGCCAAACGGGTTGATGATGCCGTCAGCGATGCCATCAATCATGGCCGCGTCGCTGACATATCCGCCCGTCACGCTTGAAATCACTTTGTTCTGGTTGTACGAGGCGCCGACGTTGTAGTCCCAGCCTTTGGCCACACCGTCAAAGCTCAAAACAAGGCGCTGGCTGGTGTTCTGGTCTTTGGAGGCACGTGCCCCGGCTGCGGTTTCACGCCAGTTAAAGTCGATCGGTTGGGTAGGGTCGAAATTGAGGTTGCTGGATGCAGGCGTAATGCCTTTTCCCGGGAAGAACGGCGACGACGGATCCAGGGTCATGCCCGTCAGTGGCGCAGGGCCGACTTGGGTCGCGTTGTTGTTGCGGGCAAAGAAGTATTCGAGGTTGACGTTGTCATCGTCAGTGATCTTGCCGGTGGCCTTGCCGAAGAAAGAGGTTTTTTCGGTGGCTGGCAGTAAGTCGATGTAATTGCGTGTGTCGAAACGGCAAACGCCTTGACGCGCAACCAGGTCAGGGCCGTTGCAGTTGCCGGATGACAGCGGGTTGGAGCTCACACCGCCCTGACTGTAGTTGGCCGGGTAGGCAGTCCCGGAGGTTTGGTCCAGGCCACGGCCCGGAGCGTAAGCGGTGGCAAAGGTGCGGTCATTGGCCCGCAGTGCGCCCTGTTTGTTGTAACCGACCACGCCCATGACGTTAAAGCGGTCTTTGTCCAAGTCGCCATAGCCCCAGCTGGCGCTCAGGTCTTTGCTTTCACCGCCACCCGTGGCGTCAGCGCCTTCGCCGCCCACCGAAAGGGTGCCGTCGGTCATGGATTTTTTGGTGATGAAGTTGATCACCCCGCCAATGGCATCAGTGCCGTACAAAGCCGATGCGCCGTCGCGCAACACTTCGACCCGGTCAATGGCTGCAAAAGGAATGGTGTTCAGGTCAACAGCCGAACCATCGATGGCGTTGTTACCCAAGCGGCGGCCGTTGAGCAGCACCAGGGTCTTGTTGGCGCCAATACCGCGCATGTCGGCAAAGCTTGATCCGCCTGTGGCCGCACCCACCGAGCTGGCCGGGTTACGCAGCGACTGGTTGCCCGTGACCCGCTGCATGATTTCAGCGGTGGTGGTTACGCCCTCATTGCGCAGTTGTTCGGCGCGCAAAATGGTAATGGGCACCGCGGTTTCTGCGTCTACCCGGCGAATCGCCGAGCCGGTCACTTCCACGCGCTCCAACTGCGTAGGCGCGGGGGCGGCGGTTGCATCGGTGCTGACCGCAGCAGCGCTGACCGCATTGGCCGAGTCATCGGCTGCGCTGGCTTCTGCGGCGTGCAACTGGCCTGCGCTCATCCCCAGAGCAACCAGATACAGCGGCACAAAACGATGCCGCTGCAAGCTTGCAACGAGCGGTTTGAGGGTGAAACCTGAACTCTTCATCTGCATGGTTAATTCCGACTTTTTCAGACGTTTATTGGAATGGCCTTGTGAGCCCTCATGACTCCAGTTGGGTTGTGTCGACCCGTGGCAAAACACTTTTTTCAAGCAAGCCGCTCCCCAGCAGGGGCAAAAGCGCCCCTGCGCGGCGTGGTTACAGCGGGAAACAGAGGTAAGCGTTACCTCGCGGTCATCACCGAAATCTTGGTGATGCCGGAGCGCTCAATCGAGGCCATGGCCTTGGCCACCTGGCCATAATTGACACCCTCGTCAGCCTGGAGCTGGACCCGCACTTCAGGGTCCCGGGCCTTGACGTCCTGTAGGCTTTTTTCCAGCAGTTCAGGGGCCACTTCGTTTTTGGCCAAGAAGAATTTGCCGTTCTGATCGACGCTGACCACCACCGGGTCTTTCTTTTTATCGGTAGCCACGGCGTCGGTCTTGGGCAGGTTGATTTTGATGGCGTTGGTCATCATCGGCGTGGTCACGATGAACACCACCAGCAGTACCAGCATCACGTCCACCAATGGGGTGACGTTCATTTCGCTGAGCACTTCATCGCTGTCTTGGGTTGAGAAAGACATCAGCTTGCCTCCCGCACGGCGGTGCGCTTGGTGGCAATGGCCTGGCGGTCGATGGCGAAGGCGCTGCGTTGAGCGAGGGCGTCGAAGTCATGGGCAAAATCGTCCATGTTGGCCGAGGCCAGTTTGAGGCGACGCAGGAAGAAGTTGTAAATCAGTACCGCAGGCACCGCGACGGCAATACCGACCCCGGTGGCGATCAGGGCGTGGCCGATAGGGCCAGCCACCGTTTCCAGGCTGGCAGAACCGCTGGCGCCGATGCTTTGCAGGGCTTCCATGATGCCCCAAACCGTCCCGAACAGACCGATGAAGGGCGCTGTGCTGCCGATACTGGCAAGAATCGCCTGGCCGCTTTCAAGGGCGCGACGCTCTTTCTGGATTTGCTGGCGCAGGTTGCGTTCCAAGCGGTCGGAACGGTTGATGGTGTTGGCCAATTGTTGCGTGGTGCGCGGCGTGTCATCGACGATCATGGCTTCAAAACCACTGTTGGCGATGCGTGCCAGAGAACCTGGGTACTGGCTGGCGTGTTCGGCTGCGGTCAGCAAGTCGGGGGCGGCCCAGAAGGCTTTGGTGAATTGCTTGTTCTGGGATTTTTGACGCAGGTATTGCGATGACTTGATGAGCAACAAGGCCCAACTCATCACCGAAAAAAGCACCAATGCCCAAAGTACCCCCGGGACAATCATCGAAGACAGAGACTCGTTCATGGCTATACCTCGCACTGCGGTTAAATAACGCGGCTAATTAAATAAATGTCGGTACCCGTTGGGGCTATTCCGGCAATTTGAAAGCAATGGTTTGGGTGGCGAACCCTTCTATCGGTGTGTCCCCGCGTTTGGCCGGGACAAACTTCCAATTACGTACTGCGTCTACCGCGGCATCATCCAGCGCTTGCTTGCCACTGGACTTGATGACCTCTACTGACCCGGCACGGCCGTTGGGCAGCACCTTGATTTTCAACCCCACCGAGCCTTCCCAATTGCGGCGCAATGCCAGGGCCGGGTATTGCGGTGGTGGGTTGCCAAGGCTGGCGAGCCCTGACACCGCTGCCGTTTCCTTGATCGGTCCTGGTGCTGCCGCCGGGGCTGCGGGAGCAGTCGGGGCGGTGGGTGCTGCTGGAGCCGCAGGTGCCGGCGGCGCAGGCTTGGGCGGTTGCGGTTTTTGCACGGGCTTGGGCTTGACCACAGGCTTGGGTTTTTCGATGGGCTTGGGTTTCTCCACCGGTTTGGGTGGCGGTTCCTTGACCGCATCTTCATCCTCTTGCGGAGCTTCAGGTTCTGGCGGCGGTGGCGGCGGTGGCGGTTCCTCGACAGGCGGTGCTGGTGGCGCCGGGCTTGTGAGTTCGACGGTCATTTCCGGAATTTCCGGCGGGGTAATCACCGGGGCGGGTCTGGACTGCTGGAAAAACCACCAGGCGCTGCCATGCAGCACGACAACCACGCCGATCAGCAGCAGGATGTGCGGCTTGCTTAGCCCGCCCGGCTGCGAGGTGTTGGGCACATGTGGAATATGAGTCCACTGCTGCACACGCTCTGCGCCAAGTAGAGGGGCAGGCCGCTCTTTATGTTTTACCTCGTCACTCATTAAGAGTCCCTCGACAAAATGAAGGGCAATAAGGCTCCGTTCGCCCTTGCGTGCAGGGACGAGAACTCGGTGTTCAACGGTTATTTCAATGGCGTTCGTTCACGTGATGGGTCACGTGCAAACGGGTTAACCACTGCGGGGGAAAGTTGTCATTTGAGCTCCTGCTAGTTAAGTCAACGTATCGATTCTTGGAGTGTTGTAAGATTTCGTTAAGTTATGTATAGCAACGGCTGTGCCAACACTAAGGATTTACAGTTTCCATTAGGCAGTATTTATGTTGCTCGCAGCCGTTTCATCAAATTAGTGGCGTTAATAAGTTGCACGCTTTATTAGCACCACTTGGAAGTAATAAGTGGCTTATGTATAGACTTTTATAATCGTTATTATTGTCTGACAATCAAACGGTATTGGCGTCCGGTTATATAACAGTGCACCAAAGTAACTGAGTGTTGCCTAGTAACAGTGCATTTTGTAATCAGCGTATTAGAGCGTCAGGGTTAAGTGCTCTAAAAGAGCTCCTGGTAGCACATGACTGTCCAAGCCTCGCCGCTCATAGGTGCCAGAGTCGATGCACAAAGCCTGCTCACGGGTCAGGGCCAGCAAGTGAGTGCCCAGCATGTCGTACACGCTGTCATCAAAACGCATGGTTTCGATGGGCGCGATGATCTGTCCGTTCTCAACCCAAAAGGTCGCAAAGCGGGTCATGCCGGTTAAGCGTGCAGAGCCCACATCCGAATAGTTCAAGTACCACAAGTTACTGATGTACAAGCCTGTTCCCAGCTCACGCAACACATCGGCAGTGGCGAGTTCGCCGGGGGCCATGACCAGTGTGTGGGGCATTTCCTGTTGGTCGGCACCGTTGGCCTGCAAACTGTATTCGGCCTGCGAACGTGAGTTGACCAACTGCCCGACCAGTTGCCCGGCTCGGATCAGGTCTACGTCCTGTCGTGGTGCACCGTCATGCCCGAAGCCGGGTTCAAAACCGCTCGAAGGTTGCTCGCGCAGGTTCACTAGGGGTGACAGTTGCTGCTGGCCAAGGTGCAGTTGTTGCAGCGCACTCTGACGGTTGGCGAAAGCCTTTGCCGAAAATGCGTCATAACTGAGCATCGACAGCACTTCATCCAATGCCGCAGGCGCCAGATAGGCCCGGTACTGTCCGGGTTTAAGGCTGATACGGGGTGTACTCAGGTGGTGCAGTTGCTCGCGGGCCTTCTCAAACAAATCGCTTAAGACCTGTGCATCCCAATCGGCCGAGCCATAGGTACTTTTGACGGCTTCGCCGCTGGCATCGAACAGGCTCCAGTCAAACAGCGCATTGGCGCATTCATGCCAGCCGCGGGCGCCCCAGCTGTTGGCAAACCCCCGATACAGCGTGCCGGCAGCATAGATGCCGACCATATCCAGGCCTTGGCTCAGGCCACAAATACTGTCAATGACCTGCTGCAACTCAGGAACGCGCCCCGGCACTTGGCGTTCAGATGTCCAGAGTTCGGTGTTGAGTAATAAATACGGGTCGGCAGGCAGTACATCGAGGATGCCGCGCAGTTGAGTGAGGGTCTGGCCTAATTGCGCGGTGTCTTGCTCGAACTCGCCGCTCAGGTTTATCCGCGCACTCGCGTGTCGTTCACCGAGGATGAGGCGCACGGTTAACTCAATTTGCAGCACCGGGTAGGCCTGGCGCACTTTGCCTTGATTGAAGCGCACGAACTGACTGTCTTCGGCGGCATACCACAGTGTGAAATGCTCTTGGGCGTGCAACTGGTATTTGAGCCAGTGTTCCAGCGTTTTGAAGGCGCTGGCGAATCGGCAATTGCTCATCAGGCTTGGCCTCCGAACACATCAAGATGGCTAAAAACGCAGGCCGGTGACGCGTGGCCAACGGTGACTGCTTGATTAGGCTCACCCTTGCCGCAATTAGGCGTACCCATGATCGCGTTGGTCGAGGCATCGCCCACGGCGCTCAACTTGCGCCAGAACTGTGACGAAATTCCACGATAATTCGGGTTTTTGACCACGGCACCCAGCTCACCGTTTTTGATAAGTTGGCCCCATTCGCAGCCGAACTGGAACTTGTTGCGCGCATCATCAATCGACCAAGAGCGGTTGGTGGCCATTAAAATGCCGTGTTCGATGCTGCCAATCAGTTGCGACATCGACTGATCGCCCGGCTCGATATTGAGGTTGGCCATGCGATCAATCGGCGCCCGGTTCCAGTTGCATGCGCGACTGTTGGCGACTCCCGGTAAGGCGCTGCGGGCCTGGGACAGCGCGCCGCCCATGGGCCGCTGCAAAATACCCTGACGAATCAGCAGCTGTTTTTCGGCGTGCAAGCCTTCGTCGTCATGGCTGTAACTCACCAGTTCGCCTGTGACGTTAGGGTCGAAGCTGACATTCAACAGGTCGGAGCCATAGCGGTAATGACCAAACATGTCGGGGGTCACAAAGCTGGTGCCCGCGTAGTTGCGTTCATCGCCTAGGATTCGATCCAGTTCTAAGGGGTGGCCAATCGACTCATGGATTTGCAAGATCATCTGATCCGGCATCAACAGCACATCCCGCTGGCCTTGGGGGGTATTGGGGGCCAGTAATAATTGCAGGGCTTGATCGGCGACGCGACGCGCCTCATCCAGAAAGCCTGTGTGGGTGACGATGTTGGCGCTGCCTTGTTGGGCTACTTGGTAGGTGCGGCGCTGACTGTGCTGGCCGTCAAAGGCGTTGACGCCAATTTCAGGAAACAGTTGTTGCTGGCTGCGCAAAATCTCAGCGCCTTGGTTGTCTAGGTACAGCTGTTGCTCTTGCACCACGCGAAGGCGAGCCGACCAATGCACCAGTCGCGGGTCGTTGGGCACTTGTCGTGAGGTTTCCATTAATAGCGCCAGCCAATCAGCCGTATCTGGCAGTGGCAGGTCAAGTTCGGGGGAGCGGTAGTGCGCGCGGATACCCTGATTGTTCGCAATAGGGTGCTGCACCAGGCCGTTGCCGCGCAGCGCTTTGGCCGTCTGTTGTGCACGTTCCAGCGCCTGTTGCAGGCCCGGCAATGTGATGTCGCTGGTCGCGGCAAAGGCTTGTTGGCCGTCGACATGCACGCACACCATCACTCCGCATTCATTACGCAAAGAGGGCGGTTCAATCACATTGCGGGTCACGGCCAAGGTGCGTGATTGCTGTTCAACCAAGCGCAAAGAAACAAAATCTGGCCAATGCGCGCAGGTTTGCATAAATCGTCTCAGCGACGATTGTGCTCTACTCATCATGACTGTCCTTTTCAGAACAAGGCCTCCAGTTTTAATGGCAGGGCCTTATCGGGTTAATGAACACGGATAATGTTCACTGGTTGGCTATCCAACAGTGTGTGTTGGGGCCTATGGGTTTGATCGGTTAGATCAGGTATATAAACAACACGTCGGGCAGGGCGCGTTTAAACAACAGAAAGTTTAAGAAGCGTGAGGTGTCGCTAATAACCACTGTTTAATGCGCGAGTTGACTAGTAAGTCATCTTTTAATGCGTCGGTTTCACTTAATAAACCCTCTGATTGGTGATGCCACAAACGGTAGTAAAGGCCTTTTAGTTCAATTAACTGTTGGTGACAGCCATCTTCAACAGTCAATCCCTTGTCCAGCACCACAATGCGATCCAGATGCGTGAGGGTCGACAGGCGGTGGGCTAAGACCAGCACGGTCTCGTCCGCCATGATGTCGTCCAAGCTGTTCTGAATCAGGCCGATGGCGTACAGCATCAACGCGGCGAATGCCCAACTCCAGCGTGGGTACAGGCGCATGTAATGCCAAACAAAACGCCATGGCTGTTTGGGAGGAACGTAAATAGCGTCAACTTCAGACATGACAGACCTTTTTTCAACGCAAAGAAGTCCTTATTGGCGGCTCTGAGAGAGGTGGCCAAGCAAGCGTGCTCAAAGGGCAAGATGCGTCTATCCAGCGCCCATTACCTGCAGGGCACGACGACGCACTTCAGGCTATGTGTCGATGGCGCAGGAGGGTAAACACGAGGCGAACGCGCAGGGGCAGAGGCGGGACATTCTTTGCAGCGTGCAGACATCAGACATCGTTCTTATTCCTTTGAAGCAGTCGGTCATTGACATGACTTTTGGTCAGTCTTTGCACTGAATGTGGACAGAGTTTGCGTCCGCGTTCTCAATTGGTGCGGGTTACGCACCCCGGAAGCCGTAAATTCAACCGGTGAATTGCTAACGCCGAATGACAAGGAAAAACTGTGCCAAGTTATGTTTTTTTGTAAAAAAAGGATCCACCCCTCTGTAGAAGCGAAG
>NZ_ALJC01000106.1 GCF_000282975.1 Pseudomonas psychrophila HA-4 | reverse complement strand
CACACAATGTTCCCGCTGTGGCTGCTTCCTTCCGGATCTGACCAGGTTAACGGGTAATCGTTGCGGAGGGACCGATAGGGTCACCATAACAACATCCGCCTAGCAGCGAACGGCGCCATTGTACCTATCTGACGAAAAGTTACAACCGCTGCTGCAAGAATAAAAAATGAATGGGTTCAAGCACTTGGATTCGGACCAAGACAAGAGCCAATTAAAGCGAGAGAGACGCCATGACGCACGTAGCAGTTGCCGAGTTACTCGAGCGCGATACCCTCCTCTTTGAGGAACGCGACAAATGCTTCCTCGTCCAGCACCTTGAGGCCTAACTCATTGGCTTTGGTCAATTTGGAACCTGCCCCCGGCCCCGCCACTACGCAGTGGGTTTTGCCAGAGACCGAACCCGAGACTTTGGCGCCCAAACTTTCGAGCTTATCTTTGGCCACGTCACGGCTCATTAACTCCAGCGAACCGGTCAGTACCCAGGTCTGCCCAGCCAACGGCAGGCCTTCTACGGTTTTTTTCTCACTTTGCCAATGCATGCCGAAGTCGCGCAATTGCCCTTCGACTGCCAGCGCCAGACGGGCATTGTCTTGGTTATCGAAGAATTCACGCACTGCCTTGGCTTGCTTCTCAGGCAGGGCCTGACGCATGTCCAGCCAGTCGGCATCGATAACGCCTTGGAGCGTGCCAAATTTGTCTGCCAGCTTTTGCGCCCCGCCCGGCCCAACGGACGGGATGTGCAGTTTGTCGATGAGCCCGCCCAAGGTGGCACTTGCGGCAAACTCGGCGCCTAGCTCTCCCTGGTCCTGCAATTCCAGGCCATGCTTCAGCAATTGAGCAATCACTTGCTGGTTATGGTCATCACTGAAGAAGCTGTGGATCTCATGAGCCACTTCAAGCCCGACATCCGGCAAGTAGGTGAGCACTTGCGGCAGAGCACGCTGTACGCGCTCCAGAGAGGCCAATGAGCGCGCCAGCACCTTGGCTGTCTCTTCTCCTACATCGGGAATACCCAAAGCGTAGATGAAACGCGCCAACGTCGGACGCTTGCTGTCGGCAATGGCCTCAAGCAAGTTTTTGCTCGATAACTCAGCAAAGCCTTCGAGGTCGACAATTTGTTCAAACGACAGGATGTACAGGTCGGCAGGCGAGCTCACTAGACCTTCATCGACCAGCTGCTCGACGCTCTTTTCACCCAAGCCTTCAATGTCCATCGCGCGTCGCGAGACGAAGTGGATGATTGCCTGTTTAAGCTGAGCACCACAGGCCAGACGCCCGACGCAGCGATACACGGCGCCTTCGCTGATGGTTTCACGGCCCTTGCTGCGCTTGATCAACTGCGTGCGCTCAACGTGCGAACCGCACACCGGGCAGTTTTCTGGGATATGCACCGCACGCGCATCGTTGGGGCGACGCTCAAGCACCACTTGCACCACTTGCGGAATAACATCGCCTGCACGGCGAATAATCACCGTGTCGCCAATCATCAGCCCCAAACGCGCCACTTCGTCCATGTTGTGCAACGTGGCATTGGACACGGTAACGCCCGCCACCTTGACCGGCTTAAGGCGCGCCACCGGCGTTACTGCACCCGTACGCCCAACTTGAAACTCGACATCTAGTAGTTCGGTCAGCTCTTCCATGGCCGGGAATTTGTGGGCGATGGCCCAGCGTGGCTCCCGCGCACGAAAACCCAGTTCGCGTTGAGAGGCCAGACTGTTGACCTTGAACACCACGCCGTCGATTTCGTAAGCCAAAGCGGCACGGCGCTCACCAATATCGCGGTAGTAGTCCAGACATTCAGCAATGCCTTTGGCCAGTTTCAGCTCGTGACTGATGGGCATACCCCATTGCTGCAACTGCTTGAGGTTGCCGATATGGGTGTCTGAAAACTCTTCAGAAACTTGCCCTAAGCCGTAGCAGCAGAATTCCAGCGGGCGGCTGGCGGTGATTTTTGAGTCCAACTGACGCAAGCTGCCTGCCGCCGCATTACGCGGGTTGGCAAAGGTTTTACCGCCCGCAGCGATCTGGGCCTCATTGAGACGGTCAAAACCAGCCTTGGATATAAAGACCTCGCCGCGCACTTCAAGCACGGCAGGCCAGCCGCTACCCTGCAATTTGAGCGGAATGTTGCGCACAGTACGCACGTTGACGCTGATATCTTCACCGGTAGCGCCATCACCGCGCGTGGCACCGCGCACCAAAACGCCGTCTTGGTACAGCAGACTGACCGCCAGGCCGTCCAGCTTAGGCTCGCAACTGTATTCAACTTCTGCGCCGCCGCCAAAAAGATCCCCCGCAGGCAGGTCCAAACCTTCGCTGACACGCCGATCAAACTCGCGCATATCGGTTTCATCAAAGGCGTTGCCGAGGCTCAACATGGGCACTTCGTGACGCACTTGAGTGAAAGCAGACAAGGCCGCACTGCCGACTCGCTGAGTTGGCGAATCTGGCGTTACCAGCTCAGGGTGCTCCGCTTCCAGCGCTTTCAACTCACGAAACAGGCGGTCGTACTCTGCGTCCGGAATGCTCGGCTCGTCGAGCACGTGGTAACGGTAGTTGTGCTGATCCAGTTCAGCGCGCAGCTCTAGAATGCGGGTGTTGGCGGCGGTCATGGGGTGTTCTCTCACAAAGCAAAAGAGCAGCCGAGGCTGCTCAAGTGTTAATTCATTTTGCATTCAGCGGGAGCATGCACACGGCTCCCAGCGTTTTTAGCGTTTTTGAGTCAGGGCACGGCGCTCGAATTCAACGATGCGCTGGCGGTAATGCTCGATGGTCTGAGCCGTCAGAACACTGCGCTGATCATCTTTAAGCTCGCCATTAAGCTCTTGGGACAGCTTGCGCGCAGCGGCAACCATGACATCAAACGCCTGCTTGGGATGACGCGGACCCGGCAGACCGAGGAAGAAGCTCACCGCCGGCGTGCTGAAAAGATCAATGTCGTCCAGATCGAATACACCCGGCTTAACGGCGTTGGCCATCGAGAAGAGCACTTCGCCATTACCGGCCATGCTTTCGTGACGATGGAAAATATCCATCTCGCCAAAGCGCAACCCACTTTCAAGAATGTTCTGCAGCAATGCCGGGCCTTTGAAGCCCGCAGGGTCACGGCAAATTACACTGATCACCAGCACTTCTTCAGCGGCCTGTGCGGGCTCTTTGCTTTCTACCGCCGAAACGGTAGGCGCAGGACGACCACGCGGCTTGGTTTCAGCAGGGAAATCGTCATCACGGGCGCTTAGGCTTGGGCCGTCATCGTCAAGATCAAGATTGAGGTTCAAGTCACCTTGACTTGGCTCACCGCCACGCTTGCCACGCTTGGAGCCCTTTTCACGGGTCGGCATGCTCACCGATGGCAAGTCATGCTCATCCAACTGCGGCTCTTTGTGATTAGGTGTATCCAGGACCCGCGCAGGACCCAGCAACTCAGCGCTGGTCTCCTCATCCGGGACGTTGGAAAAACTGCGATCAAGGCGAAACTTAAGCTTGCCCTTGCCGCCACGCATACGGCGCCAGCCATCAAAAAGAATACCGGCGATGACCACTATGCCGATGACTATCAGCCACTCGCGCAGACCGATTTCCATGTAATCCCGTGCCCCTAAAAAAATGATTCTATGAAGAAGAGCCTAAAGCCCTTTAAAACGCGGCGCCAACTCTATGTTCTGAATGGCGTTTTTCCACGTACAAAAAAATTAGACGCTAAATTAACACGACCAAAGATAACTTTACACCGTCTGTCGCCTTGAGTTAGAGACATGTGGTGACTGACGAACCCGCTAAATCAGCCAAATCCTAGGATTTTTCTTGCGTGAAAAATTCTTTAGCCCTACATGCTTATAGCTCAAGCATCGACCATTGCCATTGCCTCCTCCACATCAACCGCAACAAGACGTGAACAACCAGGTTCATGCATCGTCACGCCCATCAACTGATCAGCCATTTCCATGGCGATTTTGTTGTGCGTGATGTAGATGAATTGCACGGTCTGCGACATCTCTTTAACCAAGCGCGCATACCGGCCCACGTTCGCATCATCAAGCGGCGCATCAACTTCATCGAGCATGCAAAACGGCGCCGGGTTGAGTTTGAAAATGGCAAAAACCAATGCCAACGCCGTCAACGCTTTCTCGCCACCAGACAGCAAATGAATCGTGCTGTTCTTCTTGCCCGGCGGCCGCGCCATGATCGTTACCCCTGTATCGAGTAAATCTTCGCCCGTCAGTTCCAAATAAGCGCTGCCGCCACCGAAAACTTTTGGGAAAAGCGCCTGTAATCCACCATTTATCTGATCAAAGGTGTCTTTGAAGCGGCTGCGGGTTTCTTTGTCGATCTTGCGAATAACGTTTTCTAGGGTGTCCAGCGCCTCGACCAAATCAGCATCTTGGGCATCCAGATAACGTTTACGCTCGGATTGCTGCTGGTATTCATCAATGGCCGCAAGGTTGATCGCGCCCAAACGCTGAATACGCGCAGCAATACGCTCTAATTCTTCTTCGGCCTGCTGCTCATTTAGTTCGTTACTCAATGTTGCCAGCACACCGTGCAAGTCGTAGCCGTCTGCCAGTAGCTGATCCTGCAACGCAGTACGCCGAACCGTTAGCGCCTGCCACTCCATGCGCTGTTGTTCAAGCTGACCGCGAATCAACTGAGACTGTTGCTCGGCCTGATTACGACGTTTTTCGGCGTCGCGCAGTTCGCGATCGGCGTCTTCCAGTGCCAGTTGCGCAACTTTAAGTTCTTCGTCCACGCTCAAGCGCTTGTCGAGTAACTCTTCAAGTTTGAGACGCAGCTCTTCAAGCGGTGCTTCGCCCTCCTCCAGGTTGAGTGTGAGCTGCTCGCGCTTTTCAGCCAGCCGTTCGGACTGCAACTCCAGACGCTCAAGTGCTTGACGGGTGGAATCGTGCTGCGCCCTAAGCGAGCCCAAGCGAACTGCTAACTGATGCGCGTGATCTTTGTGCTGACGCGCCTCTTGGCGCACGCGGTCCAGCCGCTCGCGCAAGCTGTCGCGCTGAGCCAATAACAGCTCGCGCTGCGCTGTATCTGTGGCCATGGCGTCCAGCGCTTCCTGCAATTGCAAACGCGCTTCGCCAACATGCTCATGCTCCAGCGCACGCTGCTCGCCCAACTCCGCCAGCTCTTCGTCCAGGCGTCTACGGCGCAAGGTCAATTGCTCGACCTTGGCTTTGCTGGCAGACAGCTTGGCCTTGATCTCACCTTGTTGACGGGCTTCGTCCTGCAAGCGGCGACGAACCTGCTCACGGGCGTCTTCTTGCGCGACTTGTTGCTCACGCAAGCGTTGCAACTGCTCTTCAAGAGAAGCAAGGGTCGCTTCACGCTCTTCGCGCTCAACGCCCAGACGCTGGATTTCTTGACCGCGGGCCAACACGCCACTTTCGGCTTCGCTGGCCCGTCGAACCCGCAAAAAGTTACGCCCAACCCAATAGCCGTCGCGGCTGATTAGGCTTTGCCCTTCAGTCAATTGGCCGCGTAAGGCCAACGCCAGCTCGAGGGTTTCAACCGGCTTGACCTGCCCCAGCCACGGCGCCAGATCGAATTCGGCCTCGACTTTGTCCAGCAGGCTGCCCGCCACACGACCGGCCTGCACGTGAGCGCTGAACAAGCGCAAATCGCCTTGCGCAAAGCCCGCCAGATCAAGTTGCGAGAAGTCATCCACCAGCACCGCTTGCAAGTCAGCACCCAGCACGGTTTCGACCGCCAGCTCCCAGCCTGCTTCTACCCGCAGGCCTTCGGCCAAACGCGGGCGCTCAGCCAGTTGCTGCTCGCGTAGCCATTCGCCAGCACCGGTGCCCGGATCAAGCGCGGCTTGTTGCAGCGCCTCAAGAGATGCCAGACGGCCGTTGAGCCGCTGCAACTCACCCTGAGCCTGCTGTTGGTTTTGCGTAGCCTGTTGCAGCTCGTGGCGCACATGCTCTAGGCGCTCGATGACCTGCTCTTCGCTGGCCTGCAGCTCTTCTTGCGTCAGTTCACTGGTCGCCAGTTGCTCACTCAGCTCAAGGATCGCAGCATCTTCCGGGTCTGCGGCCAGCAATGCGCGCTCTTCGGCCATTCGGCGCTGGCGCTCGGCCACCCGCTCCATGCTGGTTTCCAACTGTTGAATGCGTGCCTGCAACACTTCAGATTGGCGTTGCGGTTCGGCCGAGCGCAGGTTGAAGGCATCCCACTGTTCTTGCCAGCCGTGCATCGTGTGTTCGGATTCTTCGAGGGCTGCGGCCGCTTCTTCAGCCGCAGCGCTGGTCAGCTCCTGCTCGGGGGCGAGCATGTCGAGTTCTTCGCCCAAGGTCGCGAGCATTGTGCGGTCATGGCCCAGGTGCGATTCGGTTTCAAGACGCGAACGCTCGGCTTCACGCAGGTCATCTTGCAACTGACGCAAACGCTGCTGACCGTGCTGAATGCTTTGTTCAACGCGAGCGATGTCACCACCAACCGAATAGAAGCGCCCCTGCACCAAATTGAAGCGTTCTGACAGATCATGGTGCCCGTCACGCAGGCGTTCGATGCTGGCATCTGCGTTACGCTGGTCTGCAACCAAGGCTTCAAAGCTTACTTCTTGGTTGCCAATGACGGCTTCGCGCTGTCCTACTTGCTCGTTCAGGGCTTGCCAGCGCAACGCTGACAA
This sequence comes from Pseudomonas psychrophila HA-4, assembly GCF_000282975.1. Taxonomy (GTDB): domain Bacteria; phylum Pseudomonadota; class Gammaproteobacteria; order Pseudomonadales; family Pseudomonadaceae; genus Aquipseudomonas; species Aquipseudomonas psychrophila_A. The sequence continues at coordinate 13,859 of NZ_ALJC01000106.1, read as the reverse complement.
CTGCGCCTTGAGCTGACGCTCTTCGGCCTTGTATTCCTGATACTTCTCGGCTGCCTGCGCCTGACGATGCAAACGCTCAAGCTGGCGCCCCAGTTCGTCACGTAAGTCGGTCAGACGCGCCAAGTTTTCGTGGGTGCGACGAATACGGTTTTCGGTCTCGCGGCGACGCTCCTTGTACTTGGAGATACCGGCCGCCTCTTCGATAAAGTTGCGCAAGTCTTCAGGCTTGGACTCGATCAGTTTCGAGATCATGCCCTGCTCAATGATTGAGTAGCTGCGCGGCCCCAGGCCGGTACCCAGGAAGATATCGGTGATGTCTCGGCGACGGCACTTGGTGCCGTTGAGGTAGTACGTGGTCTGGCTGTCGCGGGTGACTTTGCGGCGAATGGATATCTCGGCGTAGGCCGCGTATTCACCCAGCAGCGTACCGTCTGAGTTATCAAAGACCAGCTCGATACTGGCCTGACTCACGGGTTTGCGGCTGGTGGAACCGTTAAAGATGACATCGGTCATCGACTCGCCGCGCAGGTTCTTGGCCGAGCTTTCGCCCATGACCCAGCGCACGGCGTCGATAATGTTCGACTTGCCGCAACCATTAGGGCCGACAACAGCTGCCATATTGCTCGGAAAGTTAACCGTCGTAGGGTCAACGAAAGACTTGAAACCCGCCAGCTTGATGCACTTGAGGCGCACGCTTAGGCAACCGTCAAGGCTGACAACACCAGGTCACAACTGCGCTGAGCATAACGACTCAGTACGACACGAATCTGCGAAAAATCACGTGCCAAAACCGCTTCTAGCAACTCTGCAAACAGCGCCAGGAACTCGCTCATCTCAGCCTTGCGTTTTTCTAGCGCCAAGTAATAAGCACGGCTCATGGCCGGGTGCAGGTTTTCGACAGTTTCTTGCAGGTACGGGTTGTCGGCAAATGGGTAAGCAGCACGCATCACGTTGAAGCTGTCTTCAACAAAGGCGCTGATGTCCTGACGTTCATAGCTGTCAGTCAGACGTTGTTGGATTTGCAGAAAGGGCCCTAGGTCCGCCGGAACGGTCCAGCGTTGGGCAACCGCATTGCCGAGCAAAATGTACATTTCGCTCATTAAGGCACACAGGCTCTGCACCTTGTGCGCAGTTAGCTCGGTGACATGGGCGCCACGCCGCGGAAGGATGGCAATCAAATGTCGGCGCTCAAGGATAAGCAACGCCTCACGCACAGAGCCACGACTGACATTAAGCGCCAGCGTTACCTTCTGTTCTTGGATGCGTTCCCCAGGCTTGAGCTCGCCACGAATAATCCGTTCGGCGAGGTGGTGAGCGATTTGCTCGGCGAGACTATCCGGCGCCTTGAACGTCATGTTTTACCTTCAAAATCTTAGATCAGTGCAAGCGGCGAAGTGTAACCCACTTGCGAGCTGCCCGCAGAGTGTCTCAGTCGTTGAAATTGGCACGATATAAGCAAATAAACCTTCCAACGATCAAACATCGGGATGACCGAGCCTCATTTCTTGACCCTAGAGTCAGCAATGACTAGATTCAGCTCATCCCGCCAGACAAAAACAATGATGTTGCGAGGCCTCCCGTGATCCAGTTTTTACTCAATCAGACAGTACGCACTGAGCACACTCTGGACCCGAATCTGACTGTGCTCAACTACCTGCGCCAGCACCTGCACAAGCCCGGTACCAAGGAAGGTTGTGCCAGTGGTGATTGCGGCGCATGCACAGTGGTGGTGGGCGAACGGCATGTCGATGATCAGGGCATTGAAAGCCTGCGTTACCGCAGCCTCAATTCATGCCTGACGTTTGTGGCTGCCTTGCATGGCAAGCAATTGATCAGCGTCGAAGACCTTAAGCACCAAGGCCGGCTGCACAGCGTGCAACAAGCCATGGTCGACTGCCACGGCTCACAGTGCGGTTTTTGTACGCCTGGCTTTGTGATGTCGCTGTTTGCACTGCAAAAAAACTGCCTGGACGCCGACAGTCATCAAGCCCATGAAGCGCTTGCTGGCAATCTGTGTCGCTGCACCGGCTATCGACCGATTCTGGCCGCCGCCGAGCAAGCTTGCCACGCCCACCCAGAAGACCAGTTTGAGGCACAGCAGGCTGCAACCCTCGCCAAGCTCAAGGCCATTACGCCAAGCGGGACCGGCGAACTGAACAGCGGCGGCAAACGTTGCCTGCTGCCCGTGAACATCACTGAGCTGGCGCACCTATACGAGGCTCACCCGCAGGCTCGCTTGCTGGCGGGCGGTACCGATTTGGCGCTGGAGGTCACGCAGCTTCATCGTCCCTTGCCCGAGATGATTTACCTGGGACAGGTTGCCGAGATGAAGCGTATAGAGTGCTTCGCCGATCGCCTCGAAGTCGGCGCTGCGGTGTCGCTGACGGATGCCTACAGCACGCTCAAGGCTGAATACTCGGACTTCGGCGAGCTGTTACAACGCTTCGCCTCGCTGCAAATCCGCAACCAGGGCACGCTGGGCGGCAACATCGGCAACGCCTCGCCAATTGGTGATTCGCCGCCGTTACTGATTGCCCTCGGCGCATACCTGATATTGCGCAAAGGCCAGACACACCGCACATTGGCGCTTGAGGACTACTTCATTGACTATCGGGTAACCGCCCGCGCAGAAGGCGAATTTATCGAAAAAATCGTCATCCCGCGCGCCAAAGCAAGCCATCTGTTTCGTGCCTACAAAGTCTCCAAACGTCTGGATGACGACATCAGCGCAGTGTGTGCCGCGTTCAATCTACAGATCGACAACGGCGTGGTAATCGAAGCCCGGGTGGCCTACGGCGGCATGGCGGCTACGCCCAAACGCGCCAGCGCCTGCGAAGCCGCCTTGAACGGTTCGCCCTGGAACACAGCCACCGTGGAGCGGGCCTGCACCGCCTTAGCGGAGGATTTCAGCCCGCTCTCGGACTTTCGCGCCAGCAGGGAATATCGCCTGTTGAGTGCGCAAAACCTGCTGCGTAAATACTTCATCGAACAGCAAACACCAAACCTTCAAACGCGGGTGACTGCTTATGTCTAATCATCACCCGATCGAACCGTCGCAGGCCGAGTTAAGCGCCCTATTCATGCAGGATCTGAAAACCGGTGTCGGGCGTAGCGTCAAGCATGACAGCGCCGAAAAGCATGTGTCTGGCGAAGCGCAGTACATCGATGACCGACTGGAGTTTGCGAACCAGTTACACGTTTATGCACGCTTGTCTGACCGGGCTCATGCCCGAATCATTCACGTCGACACAACGCCGTGCTACGCGTTTGCCGGCGTGCGCCTGGTCATCACCCATGAAGACATCCCAGGCCTTAAGGACATCGGCCCGCTGCTACCCGGCGACCCGTTACTGGCCATCGATAAAGTGGAGTATGTCGGGCAGCCGGTGCTGGCCGTGGCCGCTTGTAATATGGACACCGCGCGCGAAGCGGCGATGGCGGCAATTATTGAGTACGAAGACCTCGATCCGGTGCTGGATGTGGTTGAAGCGCTGCGTAAGAAGCACTTCGTGCTCGACAGCCATACTCACCAGCGCGGTGACTCTGCCACGGCGCTGGCCAAAGCAACTCATCGGTTGCAAGGCAGCCTGCATATCGGCGGGCAAGAACACTTTTACCTAGAGACCCAAATCTCTTCGGTCATGCCCACCGAAGACGGCGGCATGATCGTCTACAGCTCGACCCAGCACCCGACAGAAATCCAGAAGCTGGTAGCCGAAGTGCTCGGTGTGTCGATGAACAAAATCGTCGTCGACATGCGCCGCATGGGGGGCGGCTTCGGAGGTAAGGAAACACAGGCCGCAAGCCCCGCCTGCTTGTGCGCAGTGGTGGCGCACCTGACCGGTCAGCCGACCAAGATGCGCCTGCCACGGGTCGAAGACATGCAGATGACCGGCAAGCGGCACCCGTTTTATATCGAGTACGACGTTGGTTTCGACGATAACGGCCAGTTGCAAGGCATCCAATTGGATCTGGCAGGCAACTGTGGCTATTCACCTGACTTGTCCGGGTCGATTGTCGACCGCGCCATGTTTCACGCAGACAACGCTTATTACTTGGGCGATGCCACCATCAATGGCCATCGCTGCAAAACCAACACCGCCTCGAACACCGCGTATCGAGGCTTCGGCGGCCCCCAAGGAATGGTCGCCATCGAAGAGGTTATGGATCGAATTGCCCGTCATTTGCGGCTCGATCCGCTGGCGGTGCGCAAGGCTAATTACTACGGCAAAACCGACCGTAACGTGACCCACTATTACCAAACCGTAGAGCACAACTTGCTTCACGAAATGACCGCAGACCTGGAGGCCAGCAGCCAATACTCACAGCGTCGCGCTGCTATCCAGGCCTTCAACGCCAACAGCCCGATTCTTAAAAAGGGGCTGGCCCTGACACCGGTGAAGTTCGGTATTTCGTTCACTGCCAGCTTTCTCAATCAAGCCGGGGCACTGATCCATATCTACACTGACGGCAGCATCCATTTGAACCACGGCGGCACCGAAATGGGCCAAGGCCTGAACGTCAAAGTCGCGCAAGTGGTGGCCGAAGTGTTTCAAGTCGAGATCAGCCGCGTGCAGATCACCGCCACTAACACCGACAAAGTGCCCAACACTTCGCCGACCGCGGCGTCCAGCGGCGCCGACCTGAATGGCAAAGCAGCGCAGAACGCAGCCGAAATCATCAAGCAACGACTCATTGAATTTGCTGCCAGCAACTATCAGGTCAAGGCACAGGACGTGGTTTTTCATAACGGTTTGGTACGCGTTGGTGAGCGCATCCTGAGCTTTGAAGCACTGATACAGCAGGCGTATTTTGGTCAGGTCTCACTGTCGAGTACCGGCTACTACAAAACGCCGAAGATTTTTTACGACCGCAGTCAGGCGCGCGGTCGCCCGTTTTACTACTACGCCTTTGGAGCCGCATGCGCGGAAGTGATCGTCGACACCCTGACCGGCGAATACAAAATGTTGCGCACCGATATCCTGCATGACGTGGGTGCCTCGCTAAACCCAGCCATCGACATCGGCCAAGTTGAAGGCGGCTATGTTCAGGGCGCTGGCTGGCTGACCATGGAAGAGTTGGTGTGGAACGCCAAAGGTAAGCTGATGACCAATAGCCCGGCCAGCTACAAGATCCCGGCCGTAGCCGACATGCCCTTGGATTTGCGGGTCACGCTGGTCGAAAACCGCAAGAACCCGGAAGACACGGTATTTCACTCCAAAGCCGTGGGCGAGCCGCCCTTTATGCTCGGCATCGCTGCATGGTGCGCCATTAAAGACGCCGTCGCGAGCCTGGCTGATTATCGCGTGCAGCCCTCTATCAACGCCCCCGCCACCCCGGAACGGGTGTTGTGGGGGTGTGAGCAGATGCGCAACGCTGTGGCCGCTACTGAAGGCAGCGCCGCACAGGAGCGAGGGGGAAACCATGAATAATTGGATCAGCGCGCTGGCCGATTTACAGCAACGGGGTGAGCCCTGCGTATTGGTGACCATCATCGAAGAGCAAGGCTCGACGCCACGCAATGCAGGCTCAAAAATGGTCATCAGCGCCGACCGGATATTCGACACCATCGGTGGCGGGCATTTGGAATTCAAGGCAATGGGCATTGCCCGCGAAATGCTCAGCGCCCACAAGCAAGGGCCGCATCTACAACGTTTTAGTCTCGGCGCCAGCCTCGGCCAATGCTGTGGCGGTGTCGCGGTGCTGCTATTTGAACCTATGTGCCAAGTGCAGGCGCAAATCGCCGTGTTCGGTGCCGGCCATGTCGCCCGCGCATTGGTGCCGTTGCTGGCCAGCCTGCCGTGCCGGGTGCGCTGGATCGACTCGCGAGAGCAGGAGTTTCCTGCGCTCATCCCGGACGGCGTGCGCAAAATCGTGACCGAAGACCCGGTCGATGAGATCAATGAGCTGCCTGCGGGTTGCTACTGCATCGTCATGACGCATAATCACGCCCTTGACCTAGAACTCAGCGCCGCCTTGCTCAAACGCAACGACTTTACCTATTTCGGCTTGATTGGTTCTAAAACCAAGCGCATGAAGTTCGAACATCGCCTGCACGAACGAGGCATCAGCGCCGCCCATGTGCAGCGAATGCACTGTCCTATGGGCTTGAGTGAAGTCAAAGGCAAGTTACCGATTGAAATTGCGATCTCTATCGCCGGCGAAGTCATCGCCACCTATAACGCCCATTTTGGCCAGCACACCGACTGCGCCGCCCCTGTTGGGGTTGAACCGATTAAACAATTGCTGCCGTCTTCACGACGCAGCCATGCCACGCACTGAGAGTTGTTATGACCTGTAAAGCCTATCGCGCCGCCATCCTGCACAGCATCGCCGACCCTGCCGAAGTCGGGATCGAGGCCTCCTACGAGTATTTTGAAGATGGCTTGCTGGTGGTCGAAGACGGCAAAATCAAAGCGCTGGGGCACGCCAGTGAATTGCTCACCACATTGGCCGCCGACACCGACATCACCTTCTACAGCGATGCGCTGATTACACCGGGCTTTATCGACACGCATATTCACTTCCCACAAACCGGGATGATTGGTGCCTACGGCGAGCAGTTACTCGACTGGCTTAATACCTATACCTTCCCCTGCGAAGACCAGTTCGCGGACAAGGTACACGCTGAAAAAGTGGCGGATATTTTCCTTAAGGAACTGTTGCGCAACGGCACCACAACTGCATTGGTGTTTGGCAGTGTGCACCCGCAATCGGTGGACGCCCTGTTCGAGGCCGCACAACGTCTGGACCTGCGTCTGATCGCGGGCAAAGTGATGATGGACCGCAACGCACCAGACTATCTGACAGATACGCCAGAAACTGGCTACAACGACAGCAAGGCGCTGATCGAACGCTGGCATGGCAAAGGTCGCCTGCATTACGCCGTGACCCCGCGTTTCGCGCCGACCAGCACCCCGGAACAATTAACCTTGGCGGGCAAGTTGCTGAGCGAATACCCGGATGTGTACCTACATACCCATATCAGCGAAAACCTCCAGGAAATCGAGTGGGTTAAATCGCTGTTTCCGGAGCGTAAGGGCTATCTGGACGTGTACGACCATTACCAGCTATTGGGCGAACGCTCGGTATTTGCCCACGGCGTGCATTTGTGTGACGAAGAATGCGCGCGCTTGGCTGAAACAGGATCTGCGGTGGCTTTCTGCCCAACATCCAACCTATTTCTAGGCAGCGGCCTGTTTAACCTGCCGATGGCCGAAAAACATAAACTCAATGTTGGTTTGGGTACCGACGTAGGTGCGGGCACCAGCTTTTCGCTGCTCAACACGTTGAATGAAGCCTACAAGGTCATGCAACTGCAAGGCGCACGCCTCAACCCATTCAAATCGCTGTACTTAGCAACCTTGGGCGGCGCGCGCGCACTGCGTCTGGAAGACAAGATCGGCAACCTGACACCCGGCAGCGACGCAGACTTCGTAGTGCTGGATTACAACGCCACACCGCTGATGAGCTATCGCCTACAGCAATCAAAAAACATCGCAGAAACGTTGTTTGTATTGATGACCTTGGGTGATGACCGCACGGTTGAGCAAACGTACGCAGCAGGGAACCTGGTGCATCAGCGTTAAGAGACGGAGTAAAACTGTGTAGGAGCAGCCGGACGACGCTCGATTGCTCGCGATCTTTTGATCTTGAAAAGATCGCAGCCAGCGGCAGCTCCTACAGATTAACGCTGGTTTTTGCCTTTGGTTTGCAGCAGGTGTGAGAACACCGCGTGCAGATCATCCGAGGCGCTTTCTTCGTCGAGGTTGAGCTTGCTGTCGATGTGATCCATGTGGTGCATCATCAGATTCACCGCCAACGCAGCATCGCGTGCTTCGATCGCATCGATCAGTTGCATGTGCTCGTCATAGGAGCAGTGTGAGCGATTGCCGCTCTCGTATTGGGCAATAATCAGCGATGTTTGCGACACCAAGCTGCGCTGGAAGCTGATCAGCGGCGCATTCTTTGCCGCTTCCGCCAGCTTCAAGTGGAACTCGCCAGACAGTCGAATGCCAGCACCACGATCACCGCGCGAGAAACTGTCGCGCTCGTCTTGCACCATCTTGCGCAACTCAGCCAGATCATCAGCCGTGGAGTGATTGACGGCCAATTCAGTGATGGCTTTTTCTACCATGCGCCGGGCAAAAAACACCTGACGCGCTTCCTCTACGCTCGGACTCGCCACCACTGCACCGCGATTTGGGCGTAACAGCACAACGCCTTCATGGGCCAGGCGCGAGAGTGCTCGACGAATGATGGTGCGGCTCACCCCAAAGATTTCACCCAGCGCTTCTTCACTCAATTTGGTGCCCGGCGCCAAACGCTGTTCGAGAATCGCCTCAAAAATATGCGCGTAGACAATATCGTCCTGGGTTCCACTGCGGCCGGCCTTGCCTGCGCGTGAGGGTTTCTTGAGAGGCTGCAACTGTTCGTTCATGGGCACTCGAATGGGAAAGCGGCGGCGAATAAGGCGTTACGTTAATACGTAAACGGGCGTCGCTGGCAATGAATTAATGCAAAAAAACAGGCCGCATTGTACACAAGCACGAGTGCGAGCACGACTGTACGGTCATTTGCGCCACCGGCTGTATTGCAATGAAATGTTACTTTTGCGTTTAGGCTTGCGCTCTGCTCGAACTCTATTGAAGAACACTTTGTTCAGTACAAGGAATTGCGTTTTATGACCGACGCCACTCAGCCGCGCTTGCATCCTTTGGCCGACACCTCACCTTCAGCAGTGGTCGCAGGCTTCATTGCGATGATGACCGGCTATACCAGTTCATTAGTACTGATGTTTCAAGCTGGTCAGGCAGCCGGTTTGACTACGGGGCAAATTTCTTCATGGATCTGGGCGCTGTCAATTGGCATGGCAGTTTGCAGCATAGGCTTATCCTTGCGTTATCGCACCCCGATTACAGTCGCGTGGTCAACGCCGGGCGCGGCGCTGCTGATCACCAGTTTGGGCGGCGTTAGCTACCACGAAGCAATCGGCGCTTACATCACCTGTGCCGTGCTGGTCATCATCTGCGGTGTGACTGGCAGTTTTGAGCGCCTGGTCAAACGAATCCCATCCTCTCTGGCAGCAGCGTTGCTGGCAGGCATCTTGTTCAAGATCGGCAGCGAAATTTTCGTTGCCGTACAACATCGCACCGGTTTAGTCATCGGGATGTTTTTCACCTATCTCATCGTCAAGCGCCTGTCACCGCGCTACGCCGTGCTGGCAGCTCTGGTGATTGGCACGTTGATCTCGGGCCTGCTCGGGCTCTTGGATTTCAGCGGCTTTGCGCTTGAAGTTGCGGTGCCAGTATGGACCACGCCGTCATTCTCGCTGGCGGCCACCATCAGTATTGGTATCCCGCTGTTTGTAGTCGCCATGACGTCGCAAAACATGCCGGGGGTCGCGGTATTGCGGGCCGACGGCTATACCGTGCCAGCTTCACCCCTGATTACCGCGACCGGTGTCGCCTCGTTGCTGCTTGCCCCGTTCGGTTCACACGGGGTAAACCTTGCCGCCATCAGCGCCGCGATCTGTACCGGGCCGCATGCCCACGAAGATCCTAAAAAGCGTTACACGGCGGCCATGTGGTGCGGAGTTTTCTACGGCATTGCCGGGGTCTTTGGTGCCACGCTGGCCGCTCTGTTTGCTGCGCTACCCAAAGAACTGGTGTTGTCGATTGCAGCGCTGGCCTTGTTCGGCTCAATCATCAACGGCCTGACGATAGCCATGAGCGAATCGAAAGAGCGTGAAGCTGCGCTGGTGACATTTATGGTCACCGCATCGGGCATGAGTCTGTTTTCGATCGGCTCAGCTTTCTGGGGCATTGTGGCAGGCGTGTTGACCTTGATGATCTTGAACTGGAGAACCCGCTAGCCAGCACACATAAAATCTGTCGCCGCGGTCGAAGTGCGAGGCTGCGATGGGTTCCGTACCCCTTCGCCTTGAAGGCCCTTCGGACCTTATCGCAGCCTTACGCAGCGGCTACAGAGCGTCTTATTAAATTGCCATCGCCCCGCCATCAATGGCCAAGGCGTGGCCCGTGGTAAACGCAGCGCCGTCCGAGCACAGATAGAGCACGGCACTCGCTACCTCTTCAACCTTACCAATACGGCCTATAGGATGAACGGCCGCAGCATACTCAGCTTTTTTAGGGTCTGTCTCATAGGCGCGACGGAACATGTCGGTGTCGATGACCGCCGGGCACACCGCGTTAACGCGGATGTTTTTCTTGGCATATTCAATGGCCGCCGACTTAGTCAGGCCAATCACTGCATGCTTGGACGCCGAGTAAATGCTCATTTTGGGAGCAGCGCCCAGCCCCGCCACCGAGGCGGTATTGACGATGGCACCACCGCCCTGATTCAGCATTAGCGGCAACTGATACTTCATACACAACCAGACACCTTTGACGTTGACTCCCATGATCGCGTCGAACTCATCTTGCGTCCCATCGGCCAAGCGTCCGTGTTCAATCTCGATACCGGCGTTGTTGAAGGCGTAGTCCAAACGTCCGTAAGTGTTAATGGTCTGTTCCATCAATTGCTTCACATCGACCTCAAGGGTCACATTGCAGCGCACAAATACGGCAATGCCACCGCCGGCCTTGATCTGTTCAACAGTCCCCTCCCCGCTTGCGGCATCCAGATCAGCCACGACTACTTTCAAGCCCTCAGCCGCAAAAGCCAGCGCAGTGGCTCGTCCTATGCCCGCGCCACCACCCGTGACCACCGCCACCTGACCCGAAAACGTCATGCTCATGGTTTTTATCCTCGAAGGGGAAAGACATATTCAGTGTAGGCCCGCGCTACCCGACACTTATTATTCGAAAGGATGAAAACCTGCCTACTAAAATCACGCCAGCGGATAGAAAAACATTCGTAAAGCCTCATTAACTTGCTGTGACAGCCAAGAACGGCTATCAACAGACTTTGCCTTAATGATGAGTGCCTACGATGACCGCCGAGACTAACCGCCAATTCCTTCTCGCCAAACGCCCAGTCGGAGCAGCCACCCGCGATACCTTTACCTATCAGCAAGTCCCCCTTGCAGAGCCCGGCGACGGACAGATAGTGGTAAAAAATCAATACTTGTCCCTCGACCCGGCGATGCGTGGCTGGATGAATGAAGGCAAGTCCTACATTCCGCCTGTGGGTTTGGGCGAGGTGATGCGCGCACTGGGGGTCGGCAAAGTAATTGCTTCAAAGCATCCAGGTTTTGCTATCGGCGACTATGTAAACGGTGCACTGGGGGTGCAGGATTACTACGTCGGTGAGCCGCGCGGCTTCTACAAGGTAGACCCTAAGCTGGTGCCCTTGCCTGTGTATTTGTCGGCACTGGGTATGACGGGCATGACCGCCTACTTCGCTTTACTCGAAGTCGGCGCGCCTAAAGCCGGTGACACAGTGGTTATTTCTGGTGCTGCGGGTGCCGTCGGCAGCATTGCCGGACAGATTGCCAAGTTAAAGGGCTGCCGCGTGGTGGGTATCGCAGGCGGCAAAGAAAAGTGCGCTTATCTGGTTGAAAAGCTGGGTTTTGACGGCGTCATTGACTACAAGAACGAAGAGGTTCTCGCTGGCCTGAAACGCGAATGCCCTAAAGGCGTCGATGTGTATTTCGACAACGTAGGCGGCGACATTCTTGATGCCGTGCTCAGTCGCCTGAACTACAAAGCCCGCGTGATCATTTGCGGCGCTATCAGCCAGTACAACAATAAAGAAGCCGTCAAAGGCCCGGCGAACTATCTATCGCTGCTGGTTAACCGTGCACGCATGGAAGGCTTTGTGGTGATGGACTATGCCGATCGTTATGTCGAGGCCGGGCAAGAAATGGCAGGTTGGTTGGACAAAGGCCAACTGATAAGCAAAGAAGATATTGTCGAAGGACTGGAAACCTTTCCAGAAAGCCTGCTAAAGCTGTTTAGCGGAGAGAACTTCGGCAAGTTGATACTGAAGGTTTAAAACTTACGTCGCCGCAGTCCAGGCTGCGGCGACATAACAGCTGCACTTAAGCTATTTCGGCAACAACAGCAGCCAATGCTTTGGCCGGATCAGCGGCCTGGCTGATTGGGCGGCCAATGACCAGGTAATCGGAACCCGCATCCAACGCTTGGCGCGGAGTCAGAATCCGACGCTGGTCATCCAGTGCGCTGCCAGCAGGACGAATCCCCGGCGTCACCAGTTGCAGCGATGGGTGAGCGGCTTTCAGCGCTTGCGCTTCCAAAGCCGAGCAGACCAACCCATCCATCCCGGCCTTCTGGGCCAGAGCAGCCAAACGCAAAACTTGCTCTTGAGGCTCGATATCCAAGCCGATTGCTGCGAGGTCTTCACGTTCCATACTGGTCAATACGGTGACACCAATCAGCAGCGGCTGAGGCCCGGTACGCTTGTCCAACTCTTCTCGGCACGCCGCCATCATGCGCAGACCACCCGAGCAGTGAACGTTAACCATCCATACGCCCATCTCGGCTGCGGCCTTAACGGCCATTGCCGTGGTATTTGGGATGTCATGGAATTTAAGATCCAGGAACACCTCAAAGCCTTTATCACGCAGGGTGCCGACGATGTCCGCCGCACAACTGGTAAACAGCTCTTTGCCCACTTTTACGCGGCACAGTTTAGGGTCCAACTGATCAGCCAATTTCAGTGCGGCGTCACGCGTCGGGAAATCCAGGGCGACGATGATAGGAGTCTGGCAGTCGGACATTAGCGGGTTCTCAGGCTGGTCGAAATCGGCGCGCATTGTAGCGGAAGCAGCCGTCAACCGGCACCCGATGATCGTATTTTCATGACTTTAATCATCTTCAGACGCAGCATCGCGCACAAAAAGATAACCGGCCTACAATGAAACCACTACCTACTCACGCACTCAATAGAATAGACAGCAACACGCGGCGCAAATTTTTTGCCCAGCCTCTTGCTCATCAAGGAGAAAACAATGCCCTGGTATGCTTGGTTAATTCTCATCGTAGCCATCGGCGCCATTGTCGGCGGCCTGATGACCTTACGTGACACGGCTAACAAAGTTGAACTGACCGATGAGCAGCGCAAGCGTGTTGCTGAGCGCAATGCTGAGATGGATGCAAAAGAATCAAGGGACAAGTAACAGAGATGTCGCTCTCAGCGGGAAATCAAGAAATTGAATTCTGAGAGCAACTCTCAAAATACAAATACGCGAAACAAACGTGTTAAGCATTGAGACTCAACGCTATGATGCATTTATTGCATTAAAGAGACGGCTGCCATGAGGTACTCACAAAATCATAAAGCCCTGACCCATGAGCGCATCATCAAAGAAGCCGCTGGACTCTTTCGAAGAGACGGGATTGGGGCTACAGGCTTGCACCCCCTCATGAAATCACTGGGTCTGACACACGGTGGCTTCTATGCCCACTTTGCCTCCAAAAACGAACTAGTAGAAAAAGCACTAGAGCAAGCTGCTGGCGAAGTAGAAGGTATGTGTGCGGAAATATTCAATCAAACCCAGCCGCTGAACACCTTTATAGAAACCTACCTGTCGGAGTGGCACGTGACCTCACCGCACGAAGGCTGCCCACTGCCGACAATGTCTGCCGAAATGGCAAGACAAGGGATTGCTAGCCCAATCACTGATGCTGTGATTAATGCTCGACTCAAACAAATTGAGAATACGTTGCAAGGCTCTGATACAGAAGAGAAAAGCATCATGATCTTCGCGACCCTGGTAGGGGCACTGGTGCTTGCTCGCAGCGCAGAAAGTGATGCGTTAAGAGAAAAAATACTGGATGTGACGCGCAATACGCTTAAGCAACCGGTTGAATAAGCTCAATCGCAAAAAACAAAGTAAGCGCTCCATAAACCCCACATTCAAAGCGCTTAGCTGA
>NZ_ALJC01000105.1 GCF_000282975.1 Pseudomonas psychrophila HA-4 | reverse complement strand
TTTTTAGACTGAAACAGGTGTAAACCTATTTCAGGACTAGACATCAGGCCTGAACCCTTAGTGGTGCTCACGCGTAGCGCGGAAGCTCACGTCTGGCCAGCGCTCTTCCATCAGCGCCAAGTTGACGCGGGTCGGAGCAAGGTAGGTCAGGTGACCGCCACCGTCCACCGCCAGGTTTTCCACGGCTTTGACGCGGAAATCTTCCATTTTCTTTTTATCGTCGCAATCAATCCAACGCGCCGAGTACACGGTGATTGGCTCGTAGGAGCATTCCACTTTGTATTCTTCTTTCAGGCGGCTCGCGACCACATCAAATTGCAGCACACCCACGGCGCCCAAGATGATGTCGTTGCTGCGCTCTGGGAAGAACACCTGTGTGGCGCCTTCTTCGGCCAGTTGCTGCAAGCCCTGACGCAGTTGCTTGGACTTGAGCGGATCGCGCAGGCGCACGCGGCGGAACAGTTCCGGGGCGAAGTGCGGGATACCGGTGAAGCTCAGGCTCTCACCTTCGGTGAACGTGTCACCGATCTGGATGGTGCCGTGGTTGTGCAACCCGATAATGTCGCCCGCAAAGGCTTCTTCAAGCTGCTCACGTTCAGAGGAGAAGAACGTCAACGCGTCGCCAATACGCACGTCTTTGCCAGTACGCACGTGGCGCATTTTCATGCCTTTTTCGTACTTGCCTGAGCAGATACGCATAAAGGCAATACGGTCGCGGTGTTTGGGGTCCATGTTCGCCTGAATCTTGAACACGAAGCCGCTGAACTTCTCTTCAACCGGCTCAACGGTGCGCTCATTGGCCACACGGGCCAATGGCTCCGGCGCCCAATTGACCACGGCATCAAGCACATGATCGACACCAAAGTTGCCCAACGCCGTACCGAAGAACACCGGGGTCAGTTGGCCATCAAGGAATTCCTGCTGGTTGAATTCATGGCAGGCACCTTGAACCAGCTCCAACTGATCGACGAAGCGGTCGTACTCGTCACCCAAGTGGGCGCGGGCTTCGTCGGAGTCGAGTTTCTCGATGATTTTGACGTCAGTGCGTTCATGACCGTGACCGGCGGTGTAGACGATGATGTAGTCGTCAGCCAGGTGATAAACACCCTTGAAGTCGCGGTAGCAGCCAATCGGCCAGGTGATCGGCGCCGCCTTGATCTTGAGGACCGCTTCGATTTCGTCCAGCAACTCGATCGGGTCGCGAATATCGCGGTCGAGTTTGTTGATGAAGCTGACGATAGGCGTGTCCCGCAGACGGCACACGTCCATCAGGGCGATGGTGCGTGGCTCAACCCCTTTACCGCCATCGAGCACCATCAGGGCCGAGTCGACCGCAGTCAATGTGCGGTAGGTATCTTCCGAGAAGTCTTCGTGGCCAGGGGTGTCGAGCAGGTTGATCATGTGGTCGCGATACGGGAACTGCATGACCGACGTGGTAATCGAAATACCCCGTTGTTTCTCCATTTCCATCCAGTCGGAGGTGGCATGGCGGTCGGACTTTCGCGATTTCACCGTACCGGCGACAGCAATCGCCTTACCCATCAGCAAGAGCTTCTCGGTGATGGTGGTCTTACCCGCATCGGGGTGGGAAATAATGGCGAAAGTGCGGCGTTTCGCGACTTCGGCGGCCTGTTGGGTCATGGGAAATCGCCTGACGATTGATTCAAAAAAGGGCGCGGATTATAGCCCAAATCAGGGCTGAACAGCCACCGTTGGTACCCTTGCTCATCGGCCAAAGGTGGCAATATCCTGTAAAACATGTGAACCTTTTGCGCAGTGGAGGCGTCCACTCTCCTGATACGACAAACCGTCAGGGGCTGAAATATCAGCAAGTTAGCCTGACGAGGCTGCGCTAATGACAGGTGTATAGCGGAGTTTTTCGCACCCACTTGTTGCTCTTCGCGAACACATTGTCGGCAGCCAGAAATGGCCTTGCCACACGAGAATGTGTCCGCCGACTGAAAAAAAGGAGTCCGTCTGTGGCTAATCGCTATGGAAAAGGGCTTATAGGATGCGTGGTTGTTGCCGCCCTCCTGGCCCTGTTGGTCCACTGGATCGGCATCAGCACAATCGAACACTATCACGATGATTTGTTGTTCTACCTGCAAGCCCACCTGTACCTCGTACTCGCTTCAATGCTTGCCGCCCTCCTTGTAGGGATACCCGCTGGCATTTTCCTCAGCCGACCGAATATGGCCGGACGTGCGGAACGCTTCATGCAGGTCTTCAACATCGGCAACACCGTGCCTCCTCTGGCGGTACTGGCCATTGCCCTGGGCTTTCTAGGCATCGGCAGCGGGCCTGCCATCTTCGCCCTGTTCCTCGCCTCGTTGCTGCCCATTGTGCGCAACACCTACGAAGGCCTGAAAAACGTTCAGGGTTCGCTCAAGGAAGCCGCCGTCGGCATCGGCATGACCCCGCGCCAAGTACTTTGGCGAGTTGAACTACCCAATGCCGTCCCCATCATCATGGGCGGTGTGCGCGTCGCTTTGGCGATCAACGTCGGTACTGCACCGCTGGCGTTTCTGATCGGCGCCAACAGCCTGGGCAGCCTGATTTTCCCTGGCATCGCCCTCAACAATCAGCCGCAACTGATCCTTGGCGCTGCGTGCACCGCGCTATTGGCATTGCTGCTCGACGGCCTGGTGATACTCATCAGCCGCCGCTGGCTGGAACGCGGTCTGCGACCTGCATAGGTCCAGCTGAGCAAAGGAATAACCATGAAAAAGATTAGCTTTTTATTAGGCTGCGTCCTGCTGTGCGCAGGAATTGCCCAAGCGGCCGAAAAACCCGTGATCCGCATCGGAGCGCGCGTGTTTACCGAGCAAACCCTGCTCGCGGAAATCACTTCGCAATACCTCAATAGCAAGGGCTACAAGGCTCAGGTCACCGGCGGGCTGGGCAGCAGCCTGGCACGCTCCGCCCAAGAATCCGGGCAATTGGACATGGTGTGGGAGTACACCGGTGTGTCGCTAGTGGCCTACAACCACATCACTGAGAAGCTCGACAAAGAACACGCCTACGAGCGGGTCAAGGAAGTCGACGCGAAACAAGGACTGATCTGGCTGCACCCGTCCAAGTTCAGCAACACGTATGCGCTGGCACTGCCGCAAAACGTGGCGCAGGCGTACCCGGACATCAACAGCATCAGCGACTTGGACAAGGCACTGCGTGATCCGCAAAACAAAGGGGCGCTGGTGGCACTGGATACCGAATTCGCCAATCGCTCCGACGGCTTACAGGGGATGGTCAAGCTGTACGACATGGACCTGACCCGCAAAACCATTCGCCAGATGGACGCCGGGTTGGTCTATACCGCGCTGAAAAATGGTCAGGTGTTTGCCGGGCTGGTTTACACCACCGACGGGCGCTTGAGCGCTTTCAACCTCAAGCTGCTGGACGACGACAAACATTACTTCCCGGACTACACCGCAGCGCCAGTGGTACGCAAAGCCTATCTGGATCAGCACCCGGACCTCGAAGGTCTGCTCAAGCCGCTGGCCGATCTGTTTGACGACGAAACCATGCGCCAACTCAACGCACGGGTCGACGTCGATCACGAAAGCCCGTCCAAAGTCGCCGCAGACTTTCTGCGCCAACACCCACTCAACTGAGGAGAAGACATGGAATTTCTAAACGCCTTTTCCCACATGGACTGGACGCTGGTCGCACACCTGACGTTGCAGCACATCACCTTGGTCGGCATTGCCGTCACCCTGGCCATCGTGGTCGGCGTACCGCTCGGCGTGCTGATGACCCGCTTTCCATCGCTGGCTGGCCCGATGCAAGCCAGCGCCACGGTGCTGCTGACCATCCCTTCGATTGCGCTGTTCGGCCTGCTGCTGCCGTTTTACTCCAAATTCGGTCAGGGCTTAGGCCCAATGCCAGCCATCACGGCCGTGTTTTTGTATTCACTGCTGCCGATCATGCGTAACACCTACCTCGCCCTCACAGGTGTGGAAGCCGGTATTCGCGAAGCCGCCCGCGGCATCGGCATGACCTTCGGCCAGCGCTTGCGCATGGTTGAACTGCCCATCGCCGTGCCGGTGATCCTGGCCGGTGTACGCACCGCCGTGGTCATGAACATTGGCGTCATGACCATCGCTGCCACCATCGGCGCGGGTGGTCTGGGTGTACTTATTCTGGCTGCAATCAGCCGTAGCGACATGTCGATGCTGATCGTCGGCGCGGTATTGGTCAGCCTTCTGGCCATCGTCGCTGACCTGTTTCTGCAATGGTTGCAACGCTCGCTGACGAGTAGGGGGTGTTCGCCGCAAATGACGGGCGCGCCGTCGCCCCACAAAGCGCAAGACTAGGCGCGAGGAGAGATGTTTGGATTTTCAAATGAACGACGAGCAACGACGTATTGCGCTTTGTGGGGCACGGCCCTACGGGTTGGCGTTGTGATCGCCACGGGCCGCGTTATGGGGCTTGGCAAGGGAATTACATTCCCTGCGCCCCACGCCTTGCCCGGGGCGATCACAACACCAACGCGCTCCGCCATTTGCGGCGAACACCCCCTACCTGGATTACTGAAATGATCGAACTTCAAAACCTCAGCAAGACCTTCCAAAGCAACGGCAAAGATGTAAAGGCCGTGGACTCGGTAAGCCTGACCGTCAACGAAGGCGAAATCTGCGTATTCCTCGGGCCATCGGGTTGCGGCAAAAGCACCACGCTGAAAATGATCAACCGCCTGATCAAGCCGACCTCCGGCAAGATTTTGATCAACGGCGAAGACACCACTGACCTCGATGCGGTCACGCTGCGCCGCAATATCGGTTATGTGATTCAACAAATCGGTCTGTTCCCGAACATGACCATCGAAGAGAACATCACCGTGGTTCCGCGCCTGCTGGGTTGGGACAAGCAAAAATGCCATGACCGTGCCCGCGAACTGATGAGCATGATCAAGCTGGAGCCCAAGCAGTACCTGCATCGCTACCCGCGTGAACTGTCGGGCGGCCAGCAACAGCGTATCGGCGTGATCCGCGCCTTGGCGGCCGACGCACCGCTGCTGTTGATGGATGAGCCATTTGGTGCGGTCGACCCAATCAACCGCGAGATGATCCAGAACGAATTCTTCGAAATGCAGCGCGCGCTGAACAAGACCGTGATCATGGTCAGCCACGACATTGACGAAGCGATCAAGCTGGGCGACAAGATCGCCATCTTCCGGGGCGGCAAGTTGCTGCAAATGGACCACCCGGACACCTTGCTGGCGCACCCGGCTGATGACTTTGTCAGTAACTTTGTGGGCCAAGACAGCACGCTAAAACGCCTGCTGTTGGTTAAAGCCGAAGACGCGGCCGACAATGCGCCATCGGTCAGCCCTGAAACGCCGGTAGGCGACGCCCTGGAACTGATGGACGAACTCGACCGCCGCTATGTCGTAGTGACCTGCGCAGACAACAAGGCGCTAGGTTACGTACGTCGTCGCGACCTACATCGCCAGACCGGCACCTGCGGCCAATACCTGCGCGAGTTCACCGCCACGGCGGCCTCCGAAGAGCACTTGCGCATCCTGCTGTCGCGCATGTACGAGTTCAATCGCTCGTGGTTGCCGGTCATGGATACCGAGCATGTGTTCCAAGGCGAGGTGACACAAGAATCGATTGCCGCGTACCTGAGCTCGGGTCGCTCACGCGGGGCCAAAACCAGCATTGTTTCGCCCGCTGAAACCGCCTTGGCTTAACCCTCCCCTTTACAAGCGAGCTAGTCTCGCGATCTTTTGACCTTTAAAAGATCGCGAGACAAGCACGCTCTTACAGGGCGTATCCAACACGAATCATGTTCTGAGCCATCACTGCACCGCCATTGATGGAGCCCCGCCCGTCTTTATGATGGTTCGCACGCCTTTCGCTGCGAGCCAACCCATGACCCACGCCAAAACTCTCTATGACAAGCACATTGATTCGCACACCGTGTGCGCGCTCGATGATCAAGGCCATGTCTTGCTTTATATAGACCGTCAGGTCATTAACGAATACACCAGCCCGCAAGCCTTCAGTGGTTTGCGTGACGCTGGGCGCGACGTGTGGCGCCCCCAAACTGCCTTGGCAGTGGTTGATCATGTGAACCCGACCGCGCCCATGCGTGTGGCCGCAATGGCCGATGCGGGCGGCGCGTTGCAGGTCTCGTATCTGCAACAAAACTGCGAAAAATTTGGCATCGAGTTGTTAGATGTGCTCGACCAGCGCCAAGGTATCGAACACGTTATCGCTCCCGAGCAAGGGTTCATTTTGCCCGGCATGGTGATCGCGGCAGGCGACAGTCACACCACGACTTATGGCGCGTTGGGGGCTTTCGGTTTTGGCATTGGCACCTCCGAAATCGAGCACCTGCTGGCCACTCAGACGCTGGTCTACAAACGCCTGAAAAGTATGCGTGTAAACGTCGAAGGCACGCTGGGCCTGGGGCTGACGTCCAAAGACCTGATCATGGCCCTGATCGCCAAGATCGGCGCTTCTGGTGCCACCGGTTATGCCATTGAATTTACCGGCTCGACTATCGATACATTGAGCGTCGAAGCGCGCATGACCATCTGCAACATGGCCGTCGAAGCCGGTGCTCGCGGCGCCTTTATGGCCCCCGATGACAAAGTGTTCGCCTACCTGCAACTCAAGCCTCGCGCCCCGCAAGGCGAACAATGGGTGCGTGCCATGACCCGCTGGCGCCTGCTGTACAGCGACCCCGACGCGCAGTTCGATCAAGAGGTGCAACTGGACGCCTCAGAGCTGGAACCGATGGTCACGTGGGGCACCAGCCCCGACCAGGCCGCGGCCATTGGCAGCCGCGTGCCGGACCCGCAAGCGGTCAGTGATTTGATCGTGCGTCAGGACATGCGCCGCGCCTTGAACTACATGGGCCTGCAAGCGGGTACGCCGCTCAATGAAGTGGTGATCAGCCATGCCTTTATCGGTTCGTGCACCAACGCCCGCATTGAAGATTTACGCGACGCAGCCCACGTGGTACGCGGCCAGAAAGTGGCCTCGCATGTGCGGGCGATGATTGTGCCAGGGTCGACTCAGGTGCGTGATCAGGCCGAGGCCGAAGGGTTGGCCGCGATCTTTACCGACGCCGGGTTTGAGTGGCGTCAATCGGGTTGTTCCATGTGCCTTGCCATGAATGATGACGTGCTCGCCCCCGGCGACCGCTGCGCCTCCAGTACCAATCGCAATTTCGAAGGCCGCCAGGGTACTGGGGCTCGCACCCACTTGATGAGCCCAGCGATGGTCGCGGCCGCCGCCATTACTGGCCACCTGATCGACGTTCGCCAACTGTCAGGGAGAATCTGAGCATGCAACCTTTTACCACCGTCAGCGGCAAGGCGGCACCGATGCTTGCGGCCAATATCGACACCGATGTGATCATGCCCAAGCAGTTTCTAAAGGGTATCGACCGCAACGGGCTGGATCGCGGCGTGTTTTTTGACCTGCGTTTTCTGCCGTCGGGCGCGCCTAACCCTGAGTTCATCCTTAATCAACCGGGCTGGCTAGCTGCACGTTTTCTGGTCACTGGGCCAAATTTTGGCTGTGGCTCAAGCCGTGAACATGCGGTCTGGGGATTGAAACAACTCGGTATACGCGCCTTGATAGGCAGCAGTTTTGCCGGGATTTTCTATGACAACTGCCAGCGTAACGGAGTGCTGGTGATCACCCTAGAAGACGTACTGGTGCAGGCGCTGGGCCGGCTCATCAGCCAGCCCGAGACGGCCGACATTACGGTTGACCTAGTCACGCAAAGCATCCGCCTGGCGGAGGGTTCAGTGATTGATTTCAAGATCGACGGTCTGCGTAAAACGGCGCTTTTGCAGGGGTTGGATGCGATTGGCAGCACCTTGCAGCGCAGTGCGCAGATTCGCGAATTTGAGCAGCGGCATTTGCAGGCCAACCCCTGGTTGCGCTGAAAAGCGCCCTCAGGGCTGAGGTCATAACCGTCCCAAATGCGCCTCCAATAACTCCACACACACCCGCAACTTGCCTGAGTTGGCCAGCCGCGTCGGGTACACCGCCCACACGTCGGCGCTTTGCTGGTAGTCCGCCAGCACTTGCACCAAACGCCCCTGTTCGAGCAGCGGCCTGACGTCCCACATCGAGCGCAGCAACACGCCGCGCCCGTCCAGCGCCCACTGCAATACTATCTCGCCACTGTTGGACGACAACGGTCCGCTGACGCGCACGCTGGCTTCGCCTTCCGGGCCTTGCAATTGCCAGATACCAAACGCGTTGTCGCGCTCTTTGAGCACTAGGCAATCGTGCTGTACCAAGTCGTCCAGATGGTGGGGCACACCACGGCGTTTGAGGTAGTCAGGAGAGGCGCACAGCACGCGGCTGTTGGTTACCAGTCGGCGGCCGATATGCTGGCCCGGAATGTCATCGCCTACATGAATTTCCAAGTCAAAGCCTTCATGGACGATGTTCACCACACGATCAAATACGTCGAGGCGAATCTCCAGTTCGGGGTACTGCTCGGCCAGCAAAGAAATGGCCGGCGCGACATGGTTGCGGCCAAAACCAAAACTGCTGCATATGTGCAAGCGGCCACGGGGCGCGGTATGTGCTTCGGACAGTTCATCCTGAAGCTGCTGAACATCATCGAGAATGCGTACCGCCCAGCGCTGCACACGCTCGCCGTCATCGGTCAGCGCGACGCGGCGGCTGGTGCGATGCAGTAAGCGGCTACCCAAGGTGGTTTCAAGAATTTGAATGCGTTTACTGACATAGGCGGGAGACAAACCCAGCTCTTCTGCCGCTGCGGCAAAGCCGCCCTTGCGCACAACCGTGAGGAAGACCCGCAGGTCTTCAGGCAACGGCGCACTGTCTTTTTTTGGCGGCATGGTCATAAACGGCTTGGCGGCAAGAGGGCACAGAATAGCTCAGCGTAAAAAAGGCAGCACGCGCTCAAGCAACAACTCAGGGACTTCTTCGCCAATGTAGTGCCCGGACGGCAACGCGTGGCCACGCACATCGGTCGCGACTTTCTGCCATTCGGCAAGCGGATCGAAACAGCGCCCCACCGTGCCTTCCGCGCCCCACAACACCAGCACTGGCATGTTCAAATGCCGACCTGCTGCACTGTCTTCGCGGTCATGGTCAAGGTCAATCCCGGCGCTGGCCCGATAGTCTTCGCAGATGCCACGCGCCGCACCCGGCAATTGAATGCAGCGCACGTATTCGGCCAGCGCTTGTGGCGAAAACGGTTGCAGGCCTGCACTGCGGCTGCCCATTACGCTGAGTACGTACTGCTCAGGGTCGGCCTCGATCAGGCGTTCAGGCAACGGCGCCGGACGAATCAAGAAGAACCAGTGCCAGTAAGCACGGGCAAAGGCCTCATTGGTTTGCGCGTACATGGCCAGCGTCGGCGCAATATCGAGCATAACTAAGCGGGTAACGGCCTGCGGATGGTCCAGCGCCAGACGATGAGCGACACGCGCACCGCGATCATGGGCCAGCACCGAAAACTGCTCAAACCCTAGGCTGCGCATCAACGCCAGCGAGTCGCGGGCCATTTCACGCTTGCTGTAGTTGCTGTGATCCGCCACCGCTTCGGGCTTTTCGCTGTCGCCGTAGCCCCGCAAGTCAGCGGCCACTACGGTGAAATGCTCGGCCAATTGCTCGGCGACTTTGTGCCAGATGACGTGCGTTTGCGGATGGCCATGAATCAACAATAAACCCGGCCCGCTGCCGCCGACACGGTAGGCAATGTGAACGCCATTGACCTGGCGTTGTGCTGAGTGAAATCCCGCGAACATGAGGCAGCCCCTTCTAATAGTCAGCCCATGCTAGAGCGCTCAGATTCTGCTGCAAGGGCCAAACCGTGGCGGCTCGATTCATGAAGTGTGGAACATCTGGTCGTCACCCTCACTGAGCGGAAAAAACACACAGGCGGTCAAACCTCCCCGTTCACGGTTGCTAAGCGTGAGGCTGCCCTTATGGCTGACGGCAATGCGCTGGGCAATACTCAGCCCAAGGCCATAACTGCCTGAATGATCGTTGCGCGAAGTATCCGCACGTACGAACGGATCGGTGACCGACTCAAGAATCGGTTGCGCGATGCCTGGCCCACGATCATTGATGCGCAACGTTACGCCGCTTGATGAGCGCTCGACCTCAATCGTTATGTTGCGGGCATAGGCTTGCGCGTTCACCAGCAAGTTCTGCAAACAACGGTGCACCAACACGCCGTTTGCGTAGATCATCCCGCCCCGGCCGCTGACAGGTAACGGCTCAGTGGGCGTCGACAACTCTGTACACAGGTTGCGCAGCACGCTATCGACATCAATAAATTGGCATGTGTGTTGGTTGGCGCTCTGCAGATAGACGAGTACCTGAGTAATCATCTTGTCCATTTGGTAGATGTTCTGTTTCAAGCGCTCACGCTGATCAAGATCGCTCAACCGCTCAATGCGCAAGCGCATACGGGTCAACGGCGTTCGCAGATCGTGAGACACGGCCGCCAGAAAAAAACTCTGGTCATTGACCATCGCCACAATCTGTTTCTGCATGGCATTAAACGTCTGGGCGGCCTGCCGAACCTCAAGAGGCCCTTCAATCGCCAGCGGCGCCTGGTCCAAGTTATCGCCCAACGCATTCGCGGCGTCACTTAGCCGTTTTAAAGGGCGCAGGCACAGTCGCACAGCCAGCCAGCACATCCCGATCACGCCGATAATGCGAACTACATAGACCCGCAGAATGTAGTCAGCAATCAATGCCCACGCGGACTCGCCGCTCCAACCCTGTAACTCGTGCGCCTCAATGCTCAACCAATGACCATCAGCCAGGGGCACCACGAAGTCCACATGGGCGGTGGCCGTTTGCAGACCAAAAAGGCTGCGCCAGACCAGCGGCTGGCCTGAGGCATCGGTCAGGTCGACATTGATCATCTCCACCACTGGCTCATAGCCCAATTCATACGCCAGCGCCTGCTTCAACAGCAAAGCCGTGCGTCGGGCTGCACGGTCATTACCGGGTTGAGTATCGGGTTTCGAGTCCAGGCACCGGACCGTGTAATTGGCCGGTGCCGCTTGGGGTTGATCCGGTTTACAACGGCTTGGGTCAATCAGTTGGGCTGTTCGGCTAGCCATCAATCGAACAGGGGCTTCGAGAACCTGCGCGTAGCGCACGTCGAACCAGATGCTGCTCGACAACAGTTGAATAGCCAGCGTACCGCTGACCAGAATCAGCGTCAGTTGGCCGAAGAGGGTTTTGGGCCACAGACGCATCAGCCCCCTCACCAACGCGTCGCGCACGTGTTTACACCGCCGCTTCAGGGTTGGAAACACTCAACAGGTAGCCTTCATTACGTACGGTCACTATGTGGACGTGCCCGTCCTTGAAATGCTGGCGCAAACGGCTGATGCACATGTCGATCGAACGGTCGTCGGGCGAGTATTCACGGCCCATCGCACTGAGGGTCAATTGATCACGCGACAGCACTTGGTCACGGGCCTGGAGCAAATCACGCAACACCCGGAAATCGGAACGCGGCAAGGTCAGGGTCTGGCCAACCGGGGTGTGCAGCAGGCGCTTTACATAATCGAGGCGATAGCCGACAAACTCGCGCTGGGTCGTGGCCGGACGAACCGCAATGGGCTCGGTGCGTGTTTGCCGACGCATGACCGCCTTGATTCTGGCCACCAGCTCACGAGGTTCGAAAGGCTTGGTCAGATAATCATCGGCACCCACCTCCAAGCCAATGATGCGATCCAACGCGGAGCCCTTTGCGGACAACATGATAACGCTCAGGCCTGGGCGCGACTGAAGCTGTCGACACAAGCTCAAGCCGTCTTCTCCCGGCAGCATGACGTCCAGCACCACCAGATCGACAGCCTGGCGCTCCAACTGTGCCCACATCTCCAGGCCATCGGAGGCAGCCAGCACGTGGTCGCCATTCTCACTCAGGTACTCGCATAGCAACTCGCGAATTTCATCATCGTCGTCCACCACCAGCAACGTTTTGGTCTCTGGGAGAGGCTTTGAGGCGGGCAAAACGTACCGTTGATTACATTCCATTACACACCCAGACATATCCGTAATAGTGCCTGACGGCCCGATACCTAAAATGCTACCAAACATTATCTGCAAATACGAAGTATTACCAATGACAACGCAGGGCATGATGACGGATCTAGCAGCACGACCTTTGATGTTAAGCACCCCTTCTCGCCATCTGGCGCCCCGCAGCCCTGTCGCAATCATGGTAGCCATGGGCCTCAGTGCGATGTTCGGCATGGCCAGCCAACAGGCTGCGGCCGGACCGCTTGAACTCGACACCCTGAATGTCGAAGGCACCCAGCCCTCTGCCGATGAAAGCACCGGCCAACTGGGTTACACCGTCAAGAGCACCACCAGTTCCACGGGTATGAAACTCACCCCGCGCCAGACGCCACAGTCGGTCACCACCATCACCCAAGAACAAATGGCAGACCGCCAGATCACCAATATCGAGCAAGCGCTAAACAGCACCCCCGGCGTCACCACGAGTAAGTCAGAAGTGGGCGGACGCACCGAGTACCGGGCTCGCGGCTATCCGATTACCAACTGGAAAACCGACGGCCTGCAGTTCCCGGGTGGCTCGGACTTCAGTGGCGCTGGCAACTCGCTGAACATGGACATGTACGAACGTATCGACATCGTTCGCGGCGCCAATGGCTTGCTGGGCGGCATGGGCGACCCGTCGGCCACCGTCAACCTGATCCGCAAACGCCCGGGCTTCGAATTCGGCGGCCGTGCCTACACCACCTATGGCAGCTGGGACAAACGGCGCCTAGGCGCTGACCTCAACGTGCCGTTGTCTGAAGATGGCCGCTTGCGCTCGCGCCTGGTCATGACGCAAGAAGATGCCAACTCCTTCCGCGATCATCAATCCGACCGTTCGCGGGCCGCGCTGGCCAATTTTGAGTTTGATCTGACGGACGCCACCACCTTGGGCGCCGGTTATCAATATGAGTACTACAAAAACGTAGGCGGCGGTTGGGGGGCGAACATCCCGATCTGGTACGGCGATGGCAGTAAAACCAGCCTGTCGCGCAGCACCAACGTGGTGCCGAGCTGGAGTTTTGGCGAATACACCACGCGCACAGCGTTCGGCTCGCTGGAGCATCGTTTTGACAATGACTGGACGCTCAACGTCAAAGCCTCGCAAAGCACCACCGACGCGTTGAATCACCGCGGGCTGGCCAAGGTCAACTCTTTAGATAGACGAACATTCGGCGGTTACTGGAACCAGGATGGCACTGGCGCCGTGCTCAACGGTCTGCACAGCTCCACCGACACCACCCAGCAATCGGCACAAGTCGACGTAACCGGCCCTTTTAGCCTGTTCGGACGTACCCATCAGGTCATGTTCGGCTACAACGACAGCCGCACCGTCGCCTGGTCGCCTCAATACCGCTGCACTATGGTAGGAAATGACCGCTTTAGCGATGAGGTGATCGGATGCCAGTTCCGCGCCAATAACGGCCTCCCGATTACTGACTGGCACAACGGGGTTGATAGCGATTACCGGATCAATGCCTACAAAACCGGCCTGCACACCAAAACCACCACCCGCCTGCAAGGCATGTATGCAGCCACTCGCCTGAGCATTACCGACCCGTTGTCGGTGATCCTCGGCGCGCGTATCAGCGATTACAGCAGCACTACGTTGTCGACTAGCGGCGCCCGCAGCAACCAACAACAAAACGGCATCGTCACGCCTTACCTGGGCGCGGTGTATGACCTCAACGACACCTACTCGCTGTACGCCAGCTACACCGACATCTTTACCCCGCAAAGCCAAGAAGACACTCGCGGCAACAAAATTGAGCCGATTCGCGGTCAGAGCTATGAAACCGGTATTAAAGGTGAATGGTTCGACGGCCAGGTCAATGCGCAAGCCGCCTATTTCCTGACCCGCCAGGAAAACAAAGCAGTCCTTGATGGCGCATTACCGACACCCACCAAAGACCAGGCCTATAAAGCAGGCACCGGCGTAGAGACAGAAGGTATTGACCTCGAAGTCTCCGGCGCGTTAACGCGCAACTGGAATGTTTACGGTGGCTACACCTACCTGCACTTCCGCCGCCTCAACGCCGATGGCCAAAGTGACCCGTCGCACCTGTTCAAGGCGTCGACCACCTATCGCCTGTCGGGGGCTCTTGATCGCCTGACTGTAGGCACCGGCGTCACCGCGCAAACCAACATTCGAGCCACCTCCACCCCGGCAGGCATTCCCACCAACGGTGTGAGCCGCGGCCCCACCGACGTGAACTGGGCGGGTTATGCCATCTGGAACGCAATGGCCAAGTACGACCTCACAGAGGACACGGCCGTTACCCTGAATGCCAACAACCTCTTCGACAAAACCTACTACACCCGCTACGGCTTCTATGCAGGCGCCATCTATGGTGATCCGCGCAGCCTGTCGTTGACCCTGAGTACTGCATTTTGAGGCCCGGCCTGATCCTTCCCCCAAGGTAAGCCGAGCGTCAACGTGCAACTACCGAAGCCCGCCTAATGGCGGGCTTCGCCTATTTGGCAACGTCCAAAAAAGCCAACGCGCGAACATCACACCGTCATGAAGGTCGGTTACTTAAATAGCGTGTCTAGGACGCACGACGAACTCGTGCAAAAACGCGACATTTTTAGTTGATCTCAGCGCAGTCACGCCCTAAAGTTCGCGCCGAACATCCATGCTGGAAACGATCCATCCGGCTCAAGTACTGACGACGAGACAGCAAGGTCCATTTACCTTATTTGCTTTCGGCGGACATGCCTTGGGAAGTAGGCGAACCAAAGTGGGGATACGGAGGATGTTTAGTTGCGCCCATTTATTTATGACGTTTGCCACTAGGAGTCCCTACGCATGTCGATTCAGGTCGAAGACTATTACGCGCGCGAAACCTTTCAAAAAATGAAGGCTTTCGCTGACACCCAAGAAACCCCGTTCGTGGTGATCGACACCGCCATGATCAGCAAGGCATACGACGACCTGCGTGCAGGCTTCGAATTCGCCAAGGTGTATTACGCGGTCAAGGCCAACCCGGCCGTCGAAATCATCAACCTGCTACGCGACAAAGGCTCAAGCTTCGACATCGCCTCGATCTACGAGCTGGACAAAGTGATGGCCCAAGGCGTTAGCCCGGATCGCATCAGCTACGGCAACACGATCAAAAAATCCAAAGACATTCGTTACTTCTACGAGAAAGGCGTGCGCCTGTTCTCCACCGACTCCGAAGCCGACTTGCGCAACATCGCCAAGGCTGCACCGGGCTCGAAAATCTACGTGCGTATTCTGACCGAAGGCTCGACCACGGCTGACTGGCCTCTGTCGCGTAAATTCGGCTGCCAGACCGACATGGCCATGGACTTGCTGATTTTGGCCCGAGACTTGGGCTTGGTGCCTTACGGCATTTCGTTCCACGTGGGTTCGCAGCAACGTGACATCAGCGTGTGGGACGCAGCCATCGCCAAGGTCAAAGTGATTTTCGAGCGCCTGAAAGAAGAAGACGGCATCGTTCTCAAGCTGATCAACATGGGCGGCGGCTTCCCGGCCAACTACATCACCCGCACCAACAGCCTGGAAACCTACGCAGAAGAAATCATTCGCTTCCTGAAAGAAGACTTCGGTGACGATCTGCCAGAAATCATTCTGGAACCGGGCCGTTCATTGATCGCCAACGCCGGGATTCTGGTTAGCGAAGTGGTGCTGGTCGCACGTAAATCGCGAACCGCCGTCGAGCGTTGGGTGTATACCGATGTGGGCAAATTCTCTGGCCTGATCGAAACCATGGACGAAGCCATCAAGTTCCCGATCTGGACTGAAAAGAAAGGCGAGATGGAAGAGGTGGTCATCGCCGGCCCAACCTGTGACAGCGCCGACATCATGTATGAAAACTACAAGTACGGCCTACCACTGAACCTGGCCATCGGTGACCGTTTGTACTGGTTGTCGACCGGTGCCTATACCACCAGCTACAGCGCTGTTGAATTCAATGGCTTCCCGCCGTTGAAAGCGTTCTACCTGTAACCCAAAGCGGTTAGGCAGCCCTCCCTGTAAACAAACTGGAAGGGCTGCCAATACGGGTTAGCGACTCATCTTTTGCAAGTACGTCTTAAACTCAGCGAGGTGTGTGGTGTAGTGCTGCATTGCCAGCTCAGTGGGCTCATTCGTAGAACTAATACCGCTGACGAACATCTCCAACCCGTCATTCACTAACGTCATGTTGTTCACCCAGAGTGTCCGTGCCTCAACCAACTCCGAATGGCGCTTTATTTTTGCTTCACGCGCTTTCAACAGTTGTACTTTGTCGGCATTTTCATGTTTCAGTCTCTGCAGTGCCGTTAACTGATCGGTGACCTTATTACGCGCCTCAATCATGGAAGAAAGCTTGAGCCCGTCGTTGAATACATCCAAATAGAGCGTGATACGTTCAAGTGCAATCGTGACGACTTGCGCATCAACTTTTGCAACCACCGCCGCTGCAACCAACGTTTCAATTTGCTGGGCCGTGGGAAGCAACTCTTTTATGTGATCAAGCCAACTTTTACTTTGTAAAACCTTCAATGCCGCTTTAAGTGCCTGCTTATCTTCCAACAACTGAACTTCTTCAGACGCTAACGCAATGTCCTGTTGTTCAAGCTCTGCCAATTTAACGGCATCGTAAGCCAATAACGGATCAGAATAATGCTCTAGATTTAGCCCTGCACCCTCTGCTATTTTCCGATCAATTTCTTCTTTTGCAGCCCTAACTTCATTAACCATTCGATTCAGTCTTTTGACATAGAGGTTAGTTAGGGTGCTAAGCGCTGGCGTTTTAACATGGCTGTCCAATGACGATGTCGTGATCTGCGTCCACTGCTCAAGAATATCGGTAACATCGGAACTCTCAGCGAGCACTTCAAGGCTACGCACGTGATCCACAATTGCACGAGTGTCTTGGTTTAATAGCTTCGAGGCCAAGGTTAAGCGCTCTTGCAACGAAGGAATAAAACTGTACTCACGACTGGCGACCACAACGTTAAATTTATCCAGGCATGCTCGAACAACCGAAAAATCCGGCATAGGGTAATGGCTCATTGAAATATCCTTATTCATGGTACGGCTCCTTATCTCAACGGGACTCATCGAGTATGTCATTGAAAGCTTCTGATATTAAGGCGGTGTAGTCCTTGACCCGTGCCCATGGATTTATAAGCTGTGCAAAATCAAGTTTAAACTGATGCAACTGGGCAAACGTATCAATCTCACCCAGCAGATTTATTGCGTCCTCTAAATACCTGAGAACGAAGCCCCACACTTGAGCCAGCTGTTTAGCCCCTTGCTCGGCGCCTAACATACGGCTTTGGAGATCCGTAAAGTACAGTTGAGAAGCGTCCAGTAACGTTGCTATACGTTCTTGATCCTTAAGCGTGCTTATCGCCGTGTCACGCTCGGCTATAGAATTGTTTTTCCTGGCCCGTATGGCTTCAGCTTTTGCGCCGAATATCCCACCCGTTATTGCCAATCCGATAGGCCCTAGTAAAATCCCTGAATGGCCATATAGAACATGTGATTTATAATCTTTGATTAACGCTTCGATCTCGTTGTCCAGTTCCTTGATACGAACGGAAAGATGTTGTCGCTCCTTGGACAACCCAGTTCTGGTATAGGCATCCAACTTGCTTTTGACGTCAGGCGCTAACTCATCTGTCAGCACACGCTCAAATTCGGCAGCTAAGGCACCGACCGCCTCAACGTGCTTTATATAGTTTTGCGTGCTTATTTTAACCTGGACAATGTATTTCTTCATCGCAGCCACTGCAGTAAGCTCTGTGGCATTAAGAGTAAGACGTTTGAGTTCTTCGAACTCTTCGTCTGTTAAATCATCGAGCGTTCCTTCGAGAAATCGCTCAAGATTTACTTTATTGATCAAATCAATAATAGTGACGCCCGTCGTGACAAACTTATCTGAAAAAGTGTTCATCTGCCGACTGAGTTCTTTTGTATCACGCTCAAGCGCTGGCCATGTTCCAGAATGCTGCCTGACACGCTGATGAAAGGCCTGAATACTGACCGCCTCGAGTTCAGGAACACCCAAAATATTGAAGCCAAGCCATTCTACAATTTTGTCGTAATCCACGGGCAGCGAGTTAGCGTGTTTCACATACGCACGAACACTGTGAATATCACTACGCTGCATTATAAAACCAATGTCTTTTTTTGAGACTGCTGACGCTTTCTTACCCGCCAAGACTTGAATGTACTGCGACGGCATATGAATGGCGGCTTCCAGAACCGTTAAGTCTTCAATTCGCCGCCCATCATCAATATCTTCTCGTGCAGGCATTACGCCCGCTGCCTGATTAAACACCTGCATATTAATTCCTTTTAATGAGTTATTTTGCAGACACACAATCACTCTAAAAAAAGAATTAATCAATTACACTACGTCACTCTCTCTCGTAAGAAAATGACACTTCAAAACATGAAAAAAACCCGGTCCTGTACAGCACCTCCCGAAAACACTTTAATGCCATCGAGGAGCATTGCTCAAAACAAACTAACCCCGGCTATACCTCTTTACTTGAAAAGGTATTTATTCGCGCTTGATACATCTCACCCATTGCTCGAACCGCAGGTTCTTTGGCCTCAAGCAGCGCCGCGCGGCTTACCCGCAAAAAATTGAGATTGCCGATTGCCAACGCGCACTCAAGCCAATGCAGAGCGCCTTCGACGTTGCCCTGCTCGGCCAACACCGCGGCGTGGCTGAATTGCCCACGAAAATCCCCGGCGTGGGCAGAGCGTTCATACCACAGGCGCGCCGTCTGCAGATCTGCCGGGCAATAACGACCGTCTTCAAGGTAACGCCCCAGCAAGTTCATCGACTTGGCGTGCCCCAAATGTGCCGCCTCACGGTACAGCGCGAACGCAGCGTACTGGTCTTGCACCACTCCGCGCCCGGTCGCCAGCAAGTTGGCGTAGTTGTACAGCCCCCAATCGAGCCCGCCCTGAGCCGCCATTCGATAATGACTGGCGGCCGCCCGCTCATCGGCGCTGCAGCCCCAACCATGTTCAAGGCAGCGCCCGAGCATGTTGCGCGCCATTAAGTGCCCGCCGTTGGCGGCAATCCCAAACCAGCGAAAGGCCAACGGCACGTCGCGCTCAATGCCCTGCCCATCGAGCAGAATCTGCCCCAGTAACGCCTGACCCTCAACGATGCCTTGCTTGGCAGCCATCAAAATAGCCTGTGCCGCACGCGCCGGATTTTCCGCGAGCATGGTTTTGAGCTGCTCGCCGTTGAGCACTTCTTCGCGCCGTAATTGGAAACTCATGACTTACACCTCAACCCAGCGACGCAACAGGTTGTGATAGGTGCCCGTGAGTTGCACCAGCGCGGGATGATCCGGCACGTCGCGGGTCAGTTGCTGGATCGCGCTGTCCATCTCAAACAGCAAGGTGCGCTGGCTGTCTTCCCGCACCAGGCTTTGGGTCCAGAAAAATGACGCAAAACGGGCGCCACGGGTGACGGCGTTGACCTTGTGCAAACTGGTGCCGGGGTACAGCACCATGTCGCCCGCCGGGAACTTGACCTGCTGCACGCCGTACGTGTCCTGAATCACCAACTCGCCGCCGTCATAGTCCTCGGGATCGCTGAAAAACAGGGTCGCGGACAAATCCGTACGCACGCGCTCCTGACTGCCTTTGGGCTGGCGCACGGCGTTGTCGATATGGAAATCGAAGCTGCCGCCCCCCGTGTAGCAGTTCACCAGCGGCGGGAAGACCTTGTGCGGCAAGGCGGCCGACATGAACAGCGGATTTTTCCACAGCCGATCAATCATCGCCGCGCCGATTTCTTTGGCGAGCGGATGGCCTTCGGGTAATTGCAGATTGTGTTTGGCTTTGGCGGACTGAAACCCGGCAGTGATTTTGCCGTCGGCCCATTCCGTCTGCGTCAGCGCCTCGCGAATGCGCTGCACTTCTTCACGGGAAAACAAGCCGGGAATATGCAGCAACATGGCGCGGTACCTGATTAGGAAAAGGATGCCGATGGTATTGATTCTTATTGATTATGTAAAACCTTGTTAAGAACCCGGTAGACGAACGAGTGTGAAAAAACCGTTAAGCCAAACTGTAAAGATTGTAAATTTAGCGCGAATAGTAATCCCTCTCAATTGATAGGCAGAATTGTTTGCACTATATTCCGCGACTCAAATTCTGGGGGAAGGAATTTTCAAATGTCGCGCCAACTCATAAAAATACCGGTCAGCTCACCGCGTTTGCTGGCTTCGGCCATCGGCGTTGCAATGACTGCAACCTCGGCTGGGCATCTGGCTCAAGCCGCTGAAAGCACTGACAGTAACGTTCAGAGCAACAGTATTTCTCTTGGCGCGACCACGGTCTCGGGTGAGCAAACGCAGCAGTCTTATCAGACCGACAAAGGCAGCTCGCAAAAATACACTGCGCCACTGGTCGACACCCCGCGGTCCGTCACCGTGATTCCTCAACAAGTGCTGCAAGACACCGCAGCCACTTCGCTGCAAGACGCACTGCGCACCGTTCCGGGGGTGACCTTCGGCGCAGGCGAAGGCGGCAACCCGCAAGGCGACCGTCCTTTCATTCGTGGTTTTGACGCCCAAGGCGACACCTACCTCGACGGCGTGCGTGACACTGGCGGCCAGACCCGCGAAATTTTCGACATTGAATCCGTCGAAGTCAGCAAAGGTCCGAACTCATCTTTCGGAGGTCGCGGCTCGGCGGGCGGTAGCTTGAACCTAGTGAGCAAGACCCCAAAGTTGGGTGACTTCCTCAACGGCGGTTTCACTTACGGCTCGGACCAGACCCGCCGCTACACCGTGGACATTAACCGCCAGTTCCTGGACACCGCAGCGTTCCGCTTGAACCTGATGAGCCATGAGCAAAACGTTGCCGGTCGTCAATCGATCAACTACGACCGCTGGGGCGTGGCGCCGTCGCTGACCTTCGGCCTGGGCACTGAAACTCGCCTGAACATCAGTTACTACCATTTGGAAAGCAATGACCTACCGGACTCGGGCATTCCCTACGGTTACGGCAGCGCCTCTAAAACAGCCGCTCACGTACACGACAAGCCAGATGATGGAGGCAACAGCAGCAACTTCTACGGCCTTAAAGACCGTGACTTCCGCAAAACCCGCGCAGACATCAGCACCCTGTCGTTCGAGCACGATCTGAGTGACGCGATGACTGTGAAGAACACCTTCCGTCACGGCAACACCGGTCAGGACTACATCCTCACCCAGCCAGACGACAGCCAGCACAACGTCAACCAATACGGCACTGTATGGCGTCGTGCCAACACCCGTGTGTCGACCACCGAAACCACCACCAACCAGACCGATCTGTTCGGCAACTTCAACGTGATGGGTTTCAAAAACACCTACTCCACGGGTATTGAGTTCACTCGCGAAGAAACCCGCGTCAGCGGCTACACCGTAAACCCGAACAGCAACCCGAAACCTGACGGCTGCACACCCGGCATGGTCGGTAACAGCGGCGGCCAGTGCACATCGTTGTCCAACCCGAACCCCGGCGACCAGTTTATCGGCACCACTGACCGTAACTACTACGGCACCAACACCGTGGGTGTGACCAAAGCGGCTTACGTGTTTAACACCCTAGAACTCGATCCAAAGTGGCTGCTTAACGCGGGCCTGCGTTACGACCAGTTTGATACCACCGCAAACACCAACGCAGCAAAGGGCCGCAGCAAAGCCAAAAACGACAGCAACTTCTTCAACTGGCAAGCAGGTCTGGTGTGGAAACCGCTGGATAACGGCAGCGTTTACGCCTCCTACGCCACATCGGCCACACCACCCGGCGCACTGGTTGGCGAGGGTGCAGAAGGCAATCCACTGGTCACCACCAACAGCGTAAGCGACCTGGACCCTGAAGAAACCGTTAACTATGAATTGGGCACCAAGTGGGACGTGCTTAATGACCGCCTGTCCTTGACCGCTGCGGTATTCCGTACCGAGAAGAAGAACACCCGTGTTCTAACTGACGCATTCACTTACCAAAACGCCGGTGAGTCCCGTGTTGACGGTATCGAACTGTCTGCCAGCGGCAAAATCACCGACAAGTGGCAAGTGTTTGCAGGCTACAGCTACCTGAAAAGCGAGCTGGTTGATTCGGGCTTGAAAGGCCGTAACGGGGTGGTAAGTGCCGGTTCGGACAAGGGCAACGAAATGCCCAACACACCGAAAAACAGCTTTAGCCTGTGGACAACCTATGAAGTCATGCCAAAACTGACCATCGGCGGCGGTGCGTACTATGTGGACAAAGTGTACGGCGACACGGCTAACACCGTTTATGTGCCCTCTTACACTCGCTTCGATGCGATGGCCAGCTACAAACTGACCAAAAACATCGACCTGCAACTGAACGTACAAAACCTGACCGACAAAACGTACTACGACAAAGCCTACGCTTCGCACTTCGCCAATCAGGCGGCGGGCCGTACAGCCTTGTTAACCACCAGCTTCCACTTCTAAGCTGACGTTACGTCGTTAAGTCGTGTAAAGCCCCGGCCATTCAGTGGTCGGGGCTTTTGTGTGTAAAAAGAAGGACGCGGCATAATGCGCCGCGAAGTATTCAACTGAACGAGCAAGGCGGTCGTCGTGTTTAAGAAAACCCTGTTCCAGCTGCATTGGTTTTTCGGGATAACCGCAGGGTTGATCCTGGCCTTAATGGGGATAACTGGCGCGATCGTGTCCTTTCAGGACGAGTTGCTGGACTTGCTCAACCCCACCGTGCTCAAGGTCGAAAAACGCGACAGTGGCGTACTGCCGCCTGCTGAACTGGTGCGCAAGGTCGAGGCCACCGAAGGCAAGCAAGTGGCCATGCTCTGGGTCGGCGTCGACAGTGACAGCGCCTCACGGATCTTTTTCACCGCGCCACCGGGTGAACGGCGCGGCCAACTGCGTTATGTAGACCCGTACACCGGCGACTATCAGGGCGACGTCAGTGGCTTGGGCTTCTTTAATCTGATGCTGCAACTGCACCGTTTTCTGGCTATCGGCGATACCGGCCGCCAGATCACCGGGGCGTGTACCCTGATGCTGCTGTTTTTCTGCCTGTCGGGCCTGTACCTGCGCTGGCCACGTAATGCACTGAACTGGCGCGTCTGGTTGACCCTGGACTGGGCGAAAAAAGGCCGCAGCTTTAATTGGGATCTGCACTCAGTGGCGGGCACCTGGTGCCTGATTATCTACCTGATGTCGGCACTGACCGGCTTGTCTTGGTCCTACGAGTGGTACAACCAAGGCCTGCAAAAACTCTTCTCGGATACACCAAAAGGCGAGCAACGCAAGGGCGGACGCGGCGCCCCGCCGGGGGCTAGCGGCGTAGCGCCGGTCGCTGACTATGAGGCGATCTGGGCCAGCATCCAAAAAACTGCCGGGCCAGACCTCAGCATGTACAACGTGCGTATGCCGCCTGCTGCCGGCCAGCCCGCGACCGTCTTCTACCTGTTGAAGAGTTCACCTCACGAGCGTGCCTTCAACCAGATCATGCTCGACCCGGCCAACGGCGCTGTAAAAAAGGTCGAACGTTATGACGACAAGCGCTACACAGCGCAATTGCTGACCAGCATTTACGCCCTGCATACCGGCAGCTACTGGGGCGTTATCGGGCGTGTGGTAGTGACCATCGCCAGCCTGACTATGCCGCTGTTCTTTATTACAGGCTGGCTGCTGTACCTGGACCGCCGCCGTAAAAAGCGTCAAGTCAAACACGCGCGCCAAGGGTTTTGCGCTGCCAGCAGCGATGCGCCGTCCTGGTTGATCGGCTTTGCCAGTCAAAGTGGTTTTGCCGAGCAGTTGGCTTGGCAGACCGCCGGGCAATTGCAGGCAGCAGGCTTGCCGGTGCGCGTTCAGCCGCTAGCAGCCGTCAGCGAAGAAGATTTACAGCAAGCCAGCAATGCCTTGTTTGTGGTCAGCACCTTTGGTGACGGCGAAGCGCCTGACAGTGCACGGGGCTTTGAACGCAAAATACTTGGCCAACCGCTGGGCTTAAACACACTCAACTATTCGGTTCTGGCCTTGGGTGACCGTCAATACCCGCATTTTTGCGGTTTTGCGACCCGTATCCAGCAATGGCTGAGCGAGCGCGGCGCGCAGTCGTTGTTTGCCCCGGTGCAGGTCGACAGCGGCGATCCTGAAGCGCTGCACCATTGGCAACAACAACTCAGCCAACTCACGGGCGGTACACCCAGCGCAATGTGGCAAGCCCCGAACTACAACAACTGGACCCTCGAACAGCGCCAACTGCTTAACCCTGGCAGCAGCGGTTGCGCAGTTTACTTGCTGGGGCTCAGCCCCCCCGATGCCAGCCACACTTGGCAGGCCGGTGATCTGGTTGAAGTCATGCCAAGGCAGTCGCAGTGGGCGGTCGAGCACTTGCTCGATGGGTTGGGCCTGTCGGCAGACACCCTCGTGCACCTTGATGGCCTGCAAGAAACCCTCGCTCAGGCACTGGCCAGCCGCCAGTTGCCAGAAAATCGCGGGCACCTGGTGGGCTTGCACGCCCAAGCGCTGGTCGATGCCTTGATCCCACTGAACATGCGCGAGTACTCCATCGCCTCGATTCCACAAGATGGCGTACTGCAACTGATCGTGCGTCAGGAGCGCCATGCCGATGGCAGCCTAGGCCTGGGTTCGGGCTGGCTAACCGAGCATGCGCCGCTGGGAGCGGCTATCAGCTTACGTCTGCGGCGCAACAGTGGCTTCCACCTACCCGCCGAGCCTTGCCCACTGATTTTGCTGGGCAATGGCACCGGGC
Source organism: Pseudomonas psychrophila HA-4 (assembly GCF_000282975.1). Lineage (GTDB taxonomy): Bacteria > Pseudomonadota > Gammaproteobacteria > Pseudomonadales > Pseudomonadaceae > Aquipseudomonas > Aquipseudomonas psychrophila_A. The sequence goes on along the minus strand of NZ_ALJC01000105.1, from coordinate 27,837 downwards.
TAGCGGGTTTGCGCAGCTTGCTCAAGGCACGAGTTGCCCAAGGCCAGCAGCCAAACTGGCTGTTCTTTGGCGAACGCAATGCTGCGCACGACTTCTATTGCCGCGATGAACTGCAAGGCTGGTTGGCCAGCGGCGATTTGGCACGGCTGGACGTGGCGTTTTCACGGGATCAGGCGCACAAGGTGTATGTGCAGGATCGCCTGCGAGAGTCTGCTGATGAGGTGCGTCGCTGGCTGGCGGACGGCGCGGCTATTTATATCTGCGGCAGCTTAAAAGGCATGGCATCGGGTGTGGATCAGGCGCTGATTGAAATGCTCGGAGCTGAGGCAGTGGAACAGCTAATTGAGCAAGGGCGTTATCGCCGGGACGTGTATTAAAAAGCCGAGCAACATCGTTTAACGCTTCGACTGCGGTCTTAAAGGCCGCAGTCACTATCCTGAATCTGGCACATCAACCCTTCACACGGAAGTGAAGCATGCCACCGCGCAAGCCCCGCCCTACCCCCACTCAACGCCAATTCGCTCGACATTTGCGCGTTAAACAAACCGATTGTGAATTGCACGTCTGGCAGAAACTAAGGGCCAGGCAGTTGCTGGGCTTAAAGTTTCGCCGTCAGCATCCGTGTCCGCCATTTGTGCTGGATTTCTATTGTGTGGAATTGAAACTGGCCATAGAACTGGATGGCAGTCAGCACTTCACGGCTGAGCAATTGGCGTACGACTGGCGTCGAACGGATCACTTGCAGGGTTTGGGGATCACGGTGTTGAGGTTTAATAACCGACAGGTGCTTGAGGAAATGAATGGCGTGCTGGAAGAGGTGTATCGGGTAGCGGAGCAAATGCTAGAAGCACCCTCACCCCAACCCTCTCCCGGAGGGAGAGGGAGCTAACCGAGTTGTTTTCACACTCGGCGCAAGACACTCAGACCGCAGAAAAACTCAAGGCTTCCCCAATCGGCTCCCTCTACCTCCGGGAGAGGGTTGGGGTGAGGGCAGCGTTTTAAGCCTTGGCCGTTTCCAACGCCATGTCCACCGGCTCCGGGCGTTTGATCACGGCATAGACCACCGCCGTCAACAGACTGCCCGCCACAATTGCCAGCAAGTACAACAGCGCATGGTTGATGGCGTTCGGAATCAGCAGCACAAACAAGCCACCGTGCGGCGCCATCAGTTTGCAGCCGAAGTACATCGACAATGCGCCCGTCAGCGCGCCCCCGACGATGCTCGCCGGGATCACCCGCAATGGGTCTTTGGCGGCAAACGGAATCGCCCCTTCGGAAATAAAGCACAGCCCCAGCACCATTGCAGCTTTGCCCGCCTCACGCTCGGTTTGCGCAAATTTGCGCCGTGCAAGCAAGGTCGCAATGCCCAAGCCAATCGGCGGCACCATGCCCGCAGCCATGGTCGCGGCCATCGGTGCATAACTTTGCGAAGCCAGCAAACCCACCGAAAACGCATAAGCCGCTTTGTTGATCGGTCCGCCCAAGTCGACGCACATCATGCCGCCCAGCAACACACCCAGCAGAATCGCGTTGGTGGTACCCATGCTGTCGAGGAAGTGGGTCAGGCCTTCGAGCATCCCGGCCACCGGCTTACCGACCACGTAAATCATTACCAGCCCGGTAAACAGGCTGGCAAACAGCGGGATGATCAGAATCGGTTTCAACGCTTCAAGGCTCTGCGGTAACCGCGCATAACGATTGATCGCTTTGGCGCAGTAACCGGCAATAAAGCCAGCAATGATCCCGCCAATAAAACCGGCACCCAAGGTGCTCGCCAACAAGCCGCCAATCATCCCCGGCGCCAAACCAGGACGGTCGGCAATCGAGTACGCGATGTAACCCGCCAGCAACGGCACCATCAGTTTGAACGCCGCATCGCCACCAATTTGCATCAGGGCGGCGGCCAAAGTGCCCGGCTCTTTATAAGCCGTAATGCCAAACACAAAGGACAAAGCAATCAGCAAGCCGCCCGCCACCACCATCGGCAGCATGAACGACACACCCGTCAGCAAGTGTTTATACACGCCGGTTTTTTCTTGCTTCGCCGGGGCCGAACCGCCCGCTGCCGCCGATTCTTGCTGGCCTTCATTTAAGGCCTTGTTCAACGTGGCTTCTGCCTGTTTGAGCGCAATGCCGGTGCCGCAGCGGTAGATTTTTTTGCCTGCAAAGCGTTCGGTCGGTACTTCAATATCGGCCGCCAGCAGCACGACATCTGCCTCGCTGATAGCCTGTGCGCTCAATGGATTGCGCGCACCGACAGAGCCTTGGGTTTCGACCTGCAACTCATAACCCAAGCGCTTGGCCGCCTGCTGCAAAGCTTCGGCCGCCATAAAGGTATGCGCCACGCCTGTCGGGCACGCCGTAATCGCAACGATTTTTGGCGTATGCGCCGCCGTTGCAACCTCAGCTGAAACGCTAGGCGCGGTATACACCTGAGCCTCTTTGACACCTCGCAGCAACACCGCTTCAACGTCTTGCAGAGCTTGGGCCGGGGTGCTCTGAAAAACCCGTTTGCCGATAAAGCGCTGCATATCAAGCGGCGTGCTGCTGACCAGCAACACCCATTCGGCTTCATCGATAGTTGCCTTAGACAACTGACGTTCCGGGTGTTTGGGGTCATGCACTTCAACGCTGGTGCTCCAACCCTGACGCTGCGCGGCAGCATCGAGCAAGCGGGCACACAGTACGCTGGTTACCATGCCGTTAGGGCAGCCCGTCACAATGGCTAATTTCATGTGTATCCCTCTTATTCTTTTGTCAGGGCGCGCACGTCGACGCCATTTTCAAGCGTCGTTAACTGCATTGCGTCGCTGATGCCAAAGCCGATTTGGGTGACCGCCATTGCCGCAATGGCGGTCGCGGTGCGCAAGGTCTGTTCCGGGCTATGACCGCTGATCAAGCCATGCACCATGCCCGCCAGCAGCGAATCACCTGCCCCGACGGTGCTTGCCACGCGTACTTTGGGCGGCTGTGCATGCAAGGTTTGGGCGCCACGACTGAACCAATTCACGCCGTCCGCACCGTGAGACACCACGACATGGGAAATCCCCAGGGTCTGTAAGTGAGTGGCCGCGGCCACTTGGGACTCCACGCTGTCGACCGGGCTTCCCAGCGCTTCGCTGAGCTCTTCGCCGTTGGGCTTGACCAACCATGGTCCAGCGCTCAGGCCTTCTTTCAAAGCCTCACCGCTGGTATCCAATATCACTTTCAGGCCGAGAGCCTTAAGGCGCAGTACCAACTCGCGCAACCACTGCGCTCTAATCCCTCGCGGCAAGCTGCCTGCCACCACGACAGCGTCATGGCTGGCGGCAATTTGATCGAGTTTGTCGAGTAGCGCCTGTTGCGCGAGATCATTGACATGCGGCCCCGGACCGTTGATGTCAGTGACCCGGCCGTCATCTTCCGCAAGTTTGATGTTGCTGCGGGTTTCGCCAGGCACGCGAATAAAGGCATCGGCAAAACCACGTCGCGTAAACAAGGCGCTAAACGCTTGTTGATTGTCTTCCCCCAAAAAGCCACTCACCGTCACTTTATGACCTAGGTCAGCCAGCACTTGGGCAACGTTGACGCCCTTGCCCGCTGCATGGGTCTGCAACGCTTGGCTGCGATTGACTTCACCGGGCTCCAACTGCGGCAAGCGCACGGTCAAGTCCAGGGCTGGGTTAAGGGTAATCGTTAGAATCTTGGCCATTAGAGCGCCTCCACCAATGCGCGAACTTCGTCTGGGCTGCCGACGCTCAGGGCCTGTTCGGCCAAGGTTTTAAGACGCTCCATGCTCAGCTCACGCACCCGCGCTTTTACTTCAGGAATGCTGCGTGCCGACACGCTGAGTTCATCCACACCAAGCCCTACGAGCACCGGCACGGCCAAAGGATCCGCCGCCAACTCGCCGCACACACCGACCCATTTGCCGTGGGCATGGGCCGCGCGCACGGTGATGTCGATCAGTTGCAAGACTGCCGGGTGTAAGCCGTCTGCCTGAGCCGACAAGGTCGGGTGGCCACGGTCGATCGCCAATGTGTACTGAGTCAAATCGTTGGTGCCAACGCTGAAAAAGTCGACTTCCTTGGCCAGTACCGGGGCCAGCAATGCTGCGGACGGTACTTCGATCATGATCCCCAGTTGTAAGTCAGCCACCGGAATTTCCAGACGCAGGCGCTCGGTCATGTCTCGCGCTGCCCGCCACTCAGCCACGCTGCCCACCATCGGGAACATGATGCGCAGCGGGCGGTTGTCAGCCGAGCGCAACAAGGCGCGCAGTTGGCTTTCCATCACGTGCGGGCGTTGCAATGTCAGGCGAATACCGCGCACACCGAGAAACGGGTTTTCTTCTTTCTCGATCGGCCAGTACGGCAAAGGCTTGTCGCCGCCCACGTCCAGCGTACGCACCACCAAAGGCCGTCCATCCAGGCCGTCGAGCACGCGACGGTACTCGGCTTCCTGAGTGGCCTCGTCCGGTGCTTGAGAGTGCGCCATGAAAATCAACTCGGTACGCAGCAGGCCAATGCCTTCCGCGCCCTGCTCGACCGCAGCCGCCACACCTTTGCTTTCGCCGATATTGGCGAACACTTCAACCGCATGCCCGTCCTGGGTCACGGCGGTTTGATGGCGCAACGCCGAGGCGGCCAACAAGCGCTGTTCACGGCTATCGCGTTCGTCAGTCGCGCGCTGCAAAGCCTCTGCATCAGGCGCCACGTGCAAGCGACCGCGCTGGCCGTCAATCAGCAATTGGGTGCCCGGGGCCAGCAACAGAACCGAATCGCCGGCACCCACCAAGGCTGGAATACCCAAGGCGCGGGCGACGATGGCACTGTGCGCAGTCGCCCCGCCTCGTGCCGTCAAGATGCCCGCGACCCGCGCTGGGTCCAGACGCGCCACATCAGAGGGGCCCACTTCGTCCATTACCAGCACGTAAGGTTGATCGGGTTCGGCCAGGGTTTCGACACCGCACAGCTGCGCCAATACCCGTCTACCGATGTCACGCAGGTCCGCCGCACGTTCGGCCAACAAGGCGTCCTGCAGCGATTCCTGCTGACGGGCAGCGGCTTCGATGACCGCCATCCACGCGGCCTCGGCACTTTCGCCCTGTTTGAGACGCGAATCGACTTCGTCAGTCAACTCTGGGTCGTCGAGCATTTCTTGGTGGGTGATAAAAATCTCGCGGATGGCCTTGGACTGGCTGCGCTGGATCAGACCCTCAATGTCTTGGCGCACCTCGGCCAAGGCTTTTTGCAGACGTTCACGCTCGATCGTCGAAGACTCGCCACGCAGCGGGTAATCGAACACTTGCAGCACTTGAATGTGTGCCGGGCCGATGGCGATGCCGGGCGCCGCCGGGATCGCTTGCAGCACGCTGCCCGCGATCGGGGCAGTCATCACAGCGGCAATTTCTGCGACTTCAGGTGCCGCATCGACCAAGAGTGGCAACGGCTCGACTTCTTCGCCCAGGCCTTGTTCGACTGCGGCAAGAATCGCCGGCAAAGCATCATTGGCAATCGTCGGCTCGGCGACAAACTCCAGCACCTGACCACGACGCACGCCCAGGCTGAGCAGTTTGCTCAAACTCTTGGCAGACACAGCGCTCGACTCTTGGCCGTCAAGGATTCTGACGCGAATGTCGCCGTCAAAACTCTTGGCCAATTGCGCGAGAATTTTTGCCGGGCGGGCGTGCAAACCGTGGGCATTGGCCAAAGTGATGCGCGCACTCGGCCAGTCAGCCGGTAATTCGCCACCCAGAACCTCAAGCACGGCACGTCGACTGGTGGCACGCCCCAGCTCATGTCCACGCCCTTCAATCAAGAGGGCACACAGGCGTTCGAGCAGGGCTTGATGCGCCTCGCCCAAACTGGCCAGACAGAACAAACCACTGAGCGGCTGGCCCAAATAACGAATCGGTTTGTCGGGCGTGACAAACGCCAGCCCCGGGCGCTTGACCGTTTGTTCGCTGTGCAGCCACCACAGGCCATCACCCAGCGGCAGTGCTTCCACTTGTTGCAGCACGGCGGCAAAGCCGTTGCTTACACAGTCCGCCTGACGCAACAGGCGAGCACCGCGCCAAACTAGCTCCTCGAAGTCATCGGCTGACACCCCAAGACCAATCATCTGAGCGTCCAGCGCCAGTTCTTGCGGTGCGCCTTGCAACAGTTTGAGCAAGGCCTCGGCCGAGTTGGCGCGTCGCAGGGCTTCGCCCAGATCGGTTTCGCCCAGTGCACGGGTCAGCAGTTGCAATAAACGCAGGTGCTCGTCGGATTTGGCCGCAATACCAATCGCCAGGTACACGATTTGGCCATCCCCCCAGTCCACGCCCTGCGGAAACTGCAACAAGCGCACACCCGTGGCGTGGACCAAGTCCCGGGTTTCTGGGGTGCCATGAGGAATGGCAATACCTTGACCCAAAAAGGTTGAACCCTGAGCCTCACGCGCTTGCAAGCCATTCAGATAACCTTCGGCCACCAAGCCATCGGCAACTAGTTTATCGGCCAGCAGTTGCAACGCCGCAGACTTATCCACAGCCGTTTGGCCCATGGAAATCTGCTCTATGGTGAGCTCGAGCATGCGTTCTCCTATTCCGACGCTCAATGGCGTTCGGTATTGTTTTGAATTAAGTCAGCTTAGATCGCTCCCCCACGAAGTGGATCAACCGATGTGTGGCAAGCACATGCTGTCGTAGGAAAGCGCCTTAAAACATGTGAGCTGAAACGTTTAATCAAGAATGAACGGCACGTTACTGCATAATCGCTCGCGCTTGAAGCCCAACCTGTCGCTTTGATCGACGTCAACCGGGTGATGTTGCAAAAAAATACAGTGACTACAAGGCAGACGATGATCGACTGCCTTTATCGGTTAGGATTGGCCAGAATGTCGACACGTACTACAAAAAATAAGGAATTTTCGGCGTGAAGCTCAGTGATATTGCACAACTGGCAGGTGTTTCAGTGACGACCGCCAGCTATGTCATCAATGGCAAGGCCGAGCAGCAGCGCATCAGCAGCAGCACGGTCGAGCGCGTACGCGCTGTCGTCGAGGAACATGGATTTACCCCCAACCCGCAAGCCGCCGGGCTACGCAGCCGGCACACACGCACGCTGGGGTTTATCTTGCCGGACCTCGAAAACCCAAGTTATGCGCGCATCGCCAAGCAACTCGAACAAGGTGCTCGCGCTCGCGGCTATCAACTGCTGATCGCAAGCTCCGATGACGCGCCCGACAGCGAACGCCAGTTGCTCAAGCTGTTTCGTGCCCGCCGTTGCGATGCACTGTTTGTGGCCAGTTGCTTGCCGCCTGAAGACGACAGCTACCGTCAGTTGCAAGATTTGGGCATGCCGATCATTGCGATTGACCGGACCTTGGAGCCTGCACGGTTTTGCTCGGTTATCAGCGATGACTGCGAAGCCAGCCTGCAACTGACTCGCAGCCTGTTGCAGCCAATGCCTCAGCAAATCGCCTTGATCGGCGCCCGCCCGGAACTGAGCGTCAGTCAGGCACGGGCGGCGGGCTTCAAGCAGGCACTCGACGGTTTTGAGGGCGAAATCCTGATCGAGCACGGTGTCGCTTTCAGCCGCGAATGTGGCCGACACATCATTGACGAGTTGCTGGCACGCCTTGGGCATTTTCCTGAAGCGCTGGTCACAACCTCCTACGTATTGCTGCAAGGCATGTTTGATGCGCTGTTGGATCACCCAGACCAGAAGCCGCCTCGACGCTTGGCTACGTTTGGTGATACCCAGTTGCTGGATTTTTTGCCGTTGCCGGTGAATGCCATGGGCCAACAGCATCAGTTAATCGCCGAAAAGGCGCTGGATTTGGCCTTGGCGGCCATTGAAGAACAGCGCTACGAACCCGGTATCCAGGCGATTGCCCGCACCTTTAAACAGCGCATTCATCAGGCCTCCTGACAATGCACCTGATAGACACCCATACCCACCTCGACTTCCCGGACTTTGACCCCGACCGCCGCACAGTACTTGCGCGCAGTCGGGAGATGGGGGTCAAGGAGATGGTGGTGCTGGGTGTTTATCAACACAACTGGCAACGGCTCTGGGATCTGGTCCAGACAGACAGCCAGCTCTATGCCGCTTTCGGGTTGCACCCGGTGTACCTGGATCAGCATCGTGCTGAACACGTGATTGAACTGGCGCAATGGCTGGACCGTCTGGCCGGGCACCCGCAGCTGTGTGCGGTAGGCGAAATCGGCCTCGACTACTTTTTGCCGGAACTGGACCGTGAGGGTCAGCAGCAGGTGTTTGAAGCCCAGCTAAAACTGGCAGCCGAGGCTAACCTCCCCGCCTTACTCCATGTTCGACGCAGCCATGCGCAAGTGATCGCCACACTGAAGCGTTTTCGGCTAAAGCGCGGCGGAATCATTCATGCGTTTGCGGGCAGCCGAGAAGAGGCGCGCGAATATATAAAGTTGGGATTCAAACTGGGTCTTGGGGGAGCGGCGACCTGGCCGCAGGCATTGCGCTTGCGCAAGGTGATTGTCGACTTGCCGCTGGACGCCATCGTGCTCGAAACCGACTCGCCAGACATGGCACCGTTCATGTACCCCAACCAGCGCAACAGCCCGGTTCATTTACCGGCTATAGGCGAGGCACTGGCGCAAGTAATGGGGATAAGTCCCGAGGTGTTGGCCCAAGCCAGCACGGCAAATGCGTGTAAGTTGTTTGGCTGGGAAGAGAACGTATGAACCTGCGGCCCGTATCGCGATAAACACATCCTGTTGGAGCGAGCAAGCTCGCTCCAACAGGGCCATTGCGGGTTACAGCAACAACGTCCACACCGCAAACCCTGCGTACCACAGCACCGCCGCGCGCAGCAGCAATGCCCACAAGGTATCTAGGCTGGCAACGCCTTCCGGCCCTACTTGCGGTGCTGGAATTTCTGCCGCCGCACACCCCGCTTTATTGATGAGCTGTTCGGCGCTGATGTCCCAGCTCAGCAATTCGTGCAGCATCACCCGGCTGACCGCCGCAAAGTTGCCCACGAACGCAAAGCTTGCCGCCAGCAAACGCACCGGTAACCAGTCAAAGGCATGCCGCAGTTGCTGCGCTCGCTCGACCAGCTCAGGGTTTTTGCCATGCTCTGCCGCCAGCGCCAGCAAGCGATAGCTCAAGGCTGCTACCGGGCCCAGCAGGAAGTACCAAAAGATCACCGCAAAGAAACTCTGATAGGCCTGCCATAACAAATGGCTTTGCACCTTCTCAAGCAATTGCTCGCCACTGTCAGCGCTGACACCGATGTCACGTTCAGCCACATGCGCACCGGCTTGCAGGTCTCCACGGCGCCAAGCGTCACGAATCGGCCCAAGCCCTGCGAGCAGATCGCCACGTCCCAAGCTGTAAATCACCACCACTAGGTGAACGGGCAAAACCAGCAGGCCATAGGCGACCGGTTCAAGAACCCACAGCAGCAACCCGAGAACGGCCACCGGAAAAACAATCAGAATGGTCAGCACCCACCACGGCTTGTTCCCGAGTGTGGGGCTGCTTTCCAGTTTGTGAAGTTCGCGCAACCAGCCGCCATCACACTGAAGACGCTGACGGAAGGCCGAGAACTTCTCGACCAGAATCGCCAGCAGTAACACCACAAAACTCATTGTTTATCTCCTGTGTGATGCAATGCGTCACGAAAACGCATCCAGTCAAAAGCCGGGCCTGGATCCGTCTTGCGCCCCGGCGCGATGTCGCTATGACCGCAGATTCTGTGCTGTGTAAGCGCCGGGTAAGCCGCCTGCAATTGCCGGGTCAAGGCAATCAGCGCTTGATATTGCGCATCGCTGAACGGCAGTTCATCGGTGCCTTCAAGTTCTATCCCCAGCGAAAAATCATTGCACGTCTCGCGGCCCTCAAAACGTGAAACCCCTGCATGCCATGCGCGATCAAGACAGGAGACAAACTGAGTGATTTTGCCGTCACGTTCAATCAGAAAGTGCGCACTGACCGTTAGTTCGCGGATGCCTTCGAAGTAAGGGTGTTCGGTGGCATCGAGCGTGTTCTGGAAAAATTCCTGCACCTTGCCGGTACCAAACTGCCCAGGAGGCAAGCTGATGTTGTGGATAACCAACAGTGATATTTCGCCGTCAGGGCGCGTATTGAAGTTAGGTGAAGGGCAATGGCACACGCCTTGGCACCAGCCGCTTGCCAGGTCCAGTTGCATACAGCCTCCTCAACGGCTTAATCGAAAGGGCCCAGTATGCCGCGCCGAGCACAGCCATGGGCAGCTATCTGCCCACTCGGACGATCAACAGACTCAATGTTCACTGTATTGACCCATGCTGCCGATCACTGATGCTAGGGCACGGTCGAACAGAAGACGGTCATCGAGCAGTAGTATCGTCCCGCTGCGCAATTGCCCAATCAAGTCAGATCGGCTCTTTTCGACGACTTTCATGCCCCCACGGTTAACAAATAGATACCGGCCTTCAGGCTCAAATATCGCAATCAGCTTGCATCGCAGCTTGCAGGCCTGGTCTTCCTGAAGCTCAATCCAGGTGCCGATACGCAACTGACTGACCAGCAGCAAGCCCAAGTGATCTTGTTCCCCCACCCACGACTGTTGCCCAGCGTGCAAAGAGCGAGCCTTGTTCCCGTGCAGTTGCTCGCGGGCTCGAGTGCGGTGTTCAAGCTGCTCGATACGCCCCCGCTCGGCGTGGGTAAATCGCAAGAAGTCATGCAACAAGTCCTCAAGCAATTCTGGGGTGTTGGTACATGAACAACGCGCAAGTTGGCGCACCACACGCTCAATCTGTTGATAAACCGGGTCATCATGAACATCGACGCTGTCGTCCCAACCAATAGCGACATCGGCAATGACGTTCAACAAGCAGCGGGCGGGATGGCTGTCGCTGCTGAAGAAGTTCGGGTCGAGCTGGGCAATTTTGAGCATCGGCTCTTGCAACTGTCCGATCAGTAGTTTCAGTGCAGGCGCAAGGGTTTGGTCACTGCCGATATAGTCAAATAACTGCCCGACCAGGCGGCTCGCGTCTTCCCCGGCCACGTCCGAGGTTTGCACGCGGGCCGCGGTGCTTAAGTTGCAACAAGAGATCGTGTTCGGCAGGTTGGGCAGCACACCTGTCGCCACTAACAGTTGGTTAGCATCGGCGTAAAGTTGCGAGGTTTGGCTGAGCAGGTACTTCTCGAACAGTTGCAACATGATCAGTTTGACTTTGAGGTCGACGCCCTGATCACGCTCAGCTTGCAAAAAATACTCACAGAGCATCGCCGGACCAAGTGGGTTGTTGTGCTCATCAAGCGCCACCCAACTCAGGGTATTAAGGCGAGTGCTCAATTGGCAGAGGGCCAATTGGTCACGTGAAAGCACGTGGGCGACCATCGAGTTGATCATTTGATCGCGCTCAAAACCACTGTTCATCAGCGAAAACGCATTCGGTAACGGTATACGGAGTGGCAGTGAGCGTTCCCTTGAATCAGGCTGGGACAACTTAACAAAGGCGTAAAACAGTCGTTCAAGAAACCCACGCTCGATGTGTTTGCGCTTGAGCCGCACATCACGCATGGCTTCAAAAAACAGGCTTTGCTCGGCGTTGTTCTGGGCCTTATCGGCCATTTCAAACAATGTTTCGTCAGCGTTGTCGAACAATAATTGCAAGTCGCCCCTGAGCTGTTGCGCGGCTTTGTCATGCACCTGCAACAGGATGACAGGCAGGCGGGTGAGCGGCGAATGTATCGCGGACTCTGTAGGGGCCTTGTGTCCAGACCCCACTTTCCCGTCGTTTTGCATCCTAGCCTCCAGTAATGGTTTTCTTCGCTGGCAACTGAGCATCGCGTGATCAGGCAGTCATATCGAGTGCACACACGGCAACTGGCCAGTGTGATGCAGACTCGCCAGCGTGTTAGAAATCAGAACATCACCAAGGCGTCAAAGGTATGACGCCAAATATAAGGCGGATTATCTTTTAAAAGTTGCCGCTTGTCCCAGTCGCACTCTCCTTTTCATTGAATGAGTGAACAATTTAATAGTGAAAGTGCCAATAGCCGCACAGTTGGGGCATTTTCCGGCACAGCACTGCGCACCTTGGGTTCAGCCGCGGCATAGACATATAATCGCTGCACTTTGTTTGTGGAGCGCGTTATGCCGAATTTACATCTGGCCGACCTCACTGCCGAAATCGAAGCCAACGTGCGCCGTGCGTTAGCCGAAGACATTGGCAGCGGCGATATCACTGCACGACTGATTCCGGCCGAACGTCTGGCCAAAGCCACAATCATCACTCGCGAGGCTGCCGTTATCAGCGGCACAGCATGGGTCGATACGGTATTTCGCCAGCTAGACCCTCGGGTTGCCGTGCACTGGCAAGTCGTCGATGGCGAGCGCGTGACCCCCAACCAGATTCTGTTTCACCTTGAAGGCCCGGCCCGCTCACTGCTCAGCGGTGAACGCAGCGCCCTGAACTTCTTACAAATGTTGTCTGGCGTTGCGACGCACGCACAATCGCTGGCCGACAAAGTCGCAGACACCCAAGTCAAGTTGCTCGATACCCGCAAAACTTTGCCGGGCCTGCGTTTGGCGCAAAAATATGCCGTGACCTGTGGCGGTTGCCATAACCACCGCATTGGTTTGTACGACGCGTTTTTGATCAAGGAAAACCACATCGCGGCCTGCGGCGGCATCGCTCAGGCCATCAGCGCCGCGCACAAGATCGCCCCCGGCAAGCCGGTGGAGATCGAAGTCGAAAGCCTGAGTGAACTGAAAGAAGCGCTGGATGCGGGCGCCGACATCATCATGCTCGACGAGTTGAGCATGGACGACATGCGCGAAGCGGTTCGCCTCAACGCAGGGAAAGCCAAGCTGGAAGCCAGCGGCGGGATCAACGAATCCACCTTGCGTCCGATTGCCGAAACCGGTGTGGACTACATCTCGATTGGAGCCATGACCAAAGATGTCAAAGCAGTGGATTTGTCGATGCGTTTGAGCATCTAGCTGGCGCTAGAGCTGCAAGCTGCAAGCTGCAAGCTGCAAGCAAAAGGCTGACTGCATTGACAGCTTTTAACGTAAGGCTTGTAACGTGAAGCTTGTCGCTGCTTCCATCTCCAACAGCCATTGCTTGGCCGCCAAGCCACCTGCAAAACCGGTCAGGGTGCCATTGCTGCCAATGACCCGATGGCACGGGATGATAATCGGGATGGGGTTGCGGCCATTCGCAGCGCCTACCGCACGCGAGGCTTTGGGACGATCGATTTGTTGCGAAAGCTGGCCATAGCTGGTGGTCAGCGCATAGGGAATGGTGGTCAAGGCCTGCCAGACCGCTTGCTGAAACTCGGTGCCCAGTGGCTTGAGTGGCAGCTCAAACGTCTGGCGTTTGCCCGCGAAATACTCGTCTAACTGACGGCGTACAGGCGCCAGCTTTTGCGGCGAATGCTCCCAGCCTTCGAGCGGCGTATGTGCACGGCGCTCCAGCTCGAAACGTATTTCGCGCAAGCCTTCGTCATCAGCGACTAAAAATAGCGGGCCAATCGGTGATGGCATTTGGTCATAGTAGATTTGCGTCATGTCGACTCCTTGCGTGCAGCCGCCGAGTCATTGGCTGCACGCCATAAATACATCACGGAATAAGCTCGCCACGGGCGCCAGCTCTCGGCCAGTGTTTGCAGGGCCTTGGTGGTCAATGGCGTACCTAAGGGGTTGGCTTCGCGGCGCAGAATCAAGTCTGCTGCCGGGAAAGCATCGGGGTGTTTGAGTACGCGCATAGCAATGTAATGCGCGGTCCAGTCACCGATTCCCGGCAACAGCACCCAACGGTTGATAAACGTTTGCAGCGGTTGCTCTAGGGCAAAATCCACACGCCCGTCGAGCAAAGCTCGGGCAATGCCGTGAAGGGTGTCGATCCGGGCTTGAGTAATGCCCATTTGCCCCATGTCCGCGTCTACTAATTGCTCAGGACCGGGGAATAATCGATTCAAGTCCGGTCCTGCAACCGGCTCAATCGCAATGCCATGGCGCTGCACGATGCGACTGGCTAGGGTGCGCGCCGCCGCGACGCTGACTTGCTGACCCAGCACCGCACGGACAGCCACTTCGAAGCCGTCCCAGCCACCCGGTAGACGCAGGCCCGGGTAGCGTTCGATAACCGGCGCCAGCAACGGGCTGACACCTAAGGTTTGAGCAATAGCCAGCGGGTCGGCATCCAGATCAAACATCCGCCGAATCCGTGTGACCACGCTGAGCATTTGGCTCGGCGGCACATTTAACAATTCAAGTTGCAGCGCGTGCTGCTCGCCCGGCCACTCGCTCACCCGCAGCCAGCCGGGTGCCAGCGGATCGCCAAACACCCGTTGGTAGCTATGAGCGTCAACCTGTTCGATGCCGGGCAAGGCCCGAGTCTGTAAAAAACTCAGCAACGCCTTGAAGTCATACGGCGGCCGATAGCCTAAACGCAGCACCAGTGCAGGGTTCGCACGCGCTTTGGGGCTGCGCCTGAAAGCCCTAGGCTCAGCATGATTGGCCTCGGCAAACGCCGAATTGAAACGCCGCAAGCTGCGAAAGCCTGAAGCCATTGCAACTTCGGTGATCGACAGGTCTGTTTCGGTCAGCAATTGCTTGGCAAACAGTAAGCGCTGCGTCGCATGCACGGCCATCGGCGGCGCGCCCAGGTGCTGGACGAACAGGCGACGCAACTGCCGGGCACCGATATGTAGGCGCTCGGCCAGTGCCTCAAGCGAGTGATCAGCCAGATAACCTTCATTGATAAGCTTGAGCGCACGCGACACCAAATGCTCGCCGTGTAGCCACAACTGATTGCCTGGCGCCAGTTCAGGCCGACAACGCAAGCATGGGCGAAAGCCTTGGGCTTGAGCGGCAGCAGCGCTGGGGTAATACACAACGTTCTCGGCTTTGGGCGGGCGTGCCGGACAGACAGGCCGGCAGTAGATTCGGGTGCTGAGAACGGCTGTAAAAAACACCCCGTCAAACCGCGCATCGCGGCTTAAACGGGCAATTTCGCAGGCGGCGGTGCTGGGCGAGAAAAGGCTGTCATGTGTGCTCATGGGCCGAGAATAGCACCGCACTTTTGCCAGTTCTCGCCATTTTCGGACGTCAATGTCAGGACCAAAAACCTGTCGCCGTCAATACGGTTACTTACATGACCCGCTTTCCAGGCAGGTACCGGTTTGTGTCCACACCAAGGTGCTGCCCGAGCCGCTTAGCGCCGGGGCCATGACGCTGGTCCAGCCACCCGCCGCCTCAGTACCCGTCATGGTAATCACGCCATCGATCACCGTCATGCCCGCCAGGTTGTCGGTTGGCTCGGCCGGGGCCGGAATGCCATGTGTACCTGCATCGCAGACGCTCAAATCATTGTTCTCGCTGTAGCACAGGGCGACCGCCGTTTTGTAGGGGCTGCTGAGGGTGTTCAGTTCGGCAAAACGGACCTTCATGGTGTGCTCGTGATACGCCGGGAATGCGAACGAGGCGATCAAGCCAATGATCGCAACCACGATCATCATTTCGATCAGGGTGAAGCCGTGTTGTTGTTTCACGTGAAGCCTCCAAAAAGTGGGACGTGGCCCAGCGGCCAGACGCCAAAACCATGCTGAGCGGCCAAAAAAGTGCGCACAGGCTATCAAGGTTAGCGGGCGGATGCTCCACAACTGCGCAGCGGACACCTTTGGACACCTTCCAGTGAGCTGCCCATGGGTGATGGCATCTACGCTTTGGGGCCAACCGCGCAACAGAGCACTCAGCTCTTCAAGGACAACAGCATGGCAACACGGACCGTTAAAACCAGTGTTTATCGCTGGGAAGGCACTGACTTCGACGGCGCTCATGTCAGGGGCGAACTCACCGCAGACAGTCACGCGATGATCCGGGTTCAACTGCGTCGCCAAGGTATTACCGCAGGTAAAATCCAGCGCCATAGTGGCCGCGAGCCACGTCTGGGGAAACCGGTCAAAGCGCTAGAAATCTCATTGTTTACTCGCCAGTTGGCCACCCTGATCAAAGCCGGAATCCCATTGCTACAGGCCCTTGAGGTCATAGCCAATGGCTTCGAGCATCCCGCGATGCGCCACTTGGTGACCGAGCTTAAACAAGACATCAGTGCGGGCACCAACCTGGCGTCGGCACTGCGTAAAAAACCGGCTCACTTTGACGCGTTGTTTTGCAACCTCATCGAAGCGGGCGAACAGGCCGGTGCCCTGGATGTGTTGCTACAACGCGTGGCGACCTACACAGAAAAAACCGAAGCGCTGAAAAAGAAAATCAAAAAGGCCATGACCTACCCCCTCGCCGTATTGCTGGTGGCCTTACTGGTAAGCACCATTTTGCTGATTGAAGTGGTGCCGCAATTCCAAGGCATTTTCAGCTCATTTGACGCCCAACTACCGGCGTTCACCTTGGGTGTGATTGCCTTGTCCGAGTGGCTGACGCAATACGGATTGTGGTTGTTCAGCGGTGT
The DNA here is from genome assembly GCF_000282975.1 of Pseudomonas psychrophila HA-4. Taxonomy (GTDB): domain Bacteria; phylum Pseudomonadota; class Gammaproteobacteria; order Pseudomonadales; family Pseudomonadaceae; genus Aquipseudomonas; species Aquipseudomonas psychrophila_A. The sequence continues at coordinate 11,426 of NZ_ALJC01000105.1, read as the reverse complement.
CTGCCTGATGTTTATCGGCGTTCGACATCGCTATAAACACTCTCAACCCTTGCGTCACCGCGTTGATCGCTGGCTGTTAAAACTGCCGTTGATCGGCCTTCTGCTGCACTTGTCTGCCATTGCCCGTTTTGCCCGCACGTTATCAACGACGATTGCCGCCGGAGTTCCGTTACTCGACGCTTTAAATGCCGTGGCCGGTGCTACGGGCAATAACGTGTACAAAGAGGCAGTGCAACGGCTTAGGCAACACGTGGCAACGGGTAGCCAGATCCATGTCGCAATGAGCGCCGCCGAGGTGTTTCCGGGCATGGCGATTCAGATGACAGCAATTGGCGAAGAATCCGGCACATTGGACGACATGCTGAATCACGTTGCCACCTATTATGAGAACGAGGTCGACAGCCTGGTCGACAACCTGACAACGTTAATGGAGCCGGCAATCATGGCGGTATTGGGGGTCATGGTGGGTGGACTGGTGGTTGCGATGTATTTGCCGATATTCAAACTGGGGCAAGTTATTTGAGCATGATTGATTTTTTTACCCTTCAGCCCGAAACCTTTATCGCCTGCACCCTGGTGCTTGGCCTGTTGGTGGGCAGCTTTATCAATGTGCTGGCGTGGCGCCTGCCCAGGATGCTCGAACTGGATTGGCAGGCTCAGGCCCGCGAACTGCTTGAGCTGCCCCCGCTGGCCAAGAGCCCTGTGTATAACTTGATGCTGCCGCGCTCCCATTGCCCGCATTGTCTGCACGCATTGCGGCCCTGGGAAAACATTCCGTTACTGAGCTATCTGCTGCTGCACGGCAAATGCTCGCACTGCAAAACCGCTATCGGTGCGAATTACCCCGCCACCGAACTGACGTGCGGGTTGCTGTCGGCGTTTATTGCGTGGCATTTTGGCTTTAGCGCGCAGTCGGGCTGGATGCTGGTACTGACTTGGGGGTTGCTCGGCATTTGCCTGATCGACCTCAAACATCAGATCGTGCCCGATGTGTTGGTGCTGCCGTTGCTCTGGTTGGGGCTGCTGCTTAACAGTGCCGATACGTTCACCAGCCTGCCGCAAGCCGTATGGGGCGCAGCGCTGGGCTATGCCTGCCTGTGGTGCATTTTCTGGCTGTTCAAACTGTTCACGGGCAAGGACGGCATGGGCTACGGCGACTTCAAACTGCTGGCCATGCTCGGGGCATGGGGTGGCGTCGCGATTTTGCCGTTGACCGTCGTACTCTCATCACTGCTCGGCGCACTTGTGGGGCTGAGCCTCTTGGGCTTGCGCCGGGCGCAGACCTCAACGCCCATCCCCTTTGCACCCTATCTGGCAATTGCTGGCTGGATTGCATTGCTCTGGGGTGGTCAAATAACCGACTTCTATTGGCAGCTTTCGGTTTGAAATGAATACCTCATCTTCTAAACCCTGGATTCTCGGCCTGACCGGCGGTATCGGCAGCGGCAAAAGTGCCGCTGCCGAGCACTTTGCCGCCTTGGGTGTTCACGTGGTCGACGCGGATCATGCGGCGCGCTGGGTGGTAGAACCGGGGCGCCCGGCGCTGGCCAGCATCGCACAACACTTTGGCGATGGCGTGCTCCAGGCCGACGGGCAGCTTGATCGTGGCGCGTTGCGCAGCCTGATCTTCAGGGACCCGCAACAGCGCCTCTGGCTTGAAGCGTTGCTGCACCCGCTGATTCGTGAAGAGATCGCTCACAACCTGGCTCAAGCTCAATCGCCCTACGCCATTTTGGTATCGCCACTGCTGATCGAGTCCGGCCAAAACGCGACAACACAACGCGTGCTGGTAATCGACGCACCTCAAGCCTTGCAAATTCAGCGCACATTAGTGCGTGACAACACCAGTGAAGCGCAAGTGCAGGCTATCCTCAACGCCCAAGCCAGCCGTGAAGAACGTTTGCGCCATGCGGATGACGTGCTGGTAAACGACACCGACTTAAAGACGCTTAAAACCGAAGTTGAGCGTCTGCATCACTTTTATTTAACGTTAGGCGGAGGCCAACCATGACCAAACCGATGATCGTAGACTGCCCCACCTGCGGCGACGCAGTGGAATGGAAAAGCGCCAACGAATTCCGACCTTTCTGCTCGGACCGTTGCAAGTTGATTGACCTAGGCGCCTGGGCCAGCGAAGAACACAAAATCCCGGTCAGCCCGGACGCTGAAGATGATTTGTTCTCAGGCGAGTTATCAGAAACTCGGCATTAACCACAACCTCCTGTAGCCGCTGCCGATGGCTGCGGCTACAGGAGGGTATCTATTTCAGCTGTCATCCTTACCCGGAGCTGCCAGATACCGGGTGTGGTTAAAGGTCTCAAGCCACTCAGGGCAAAACACGACCAGCGCTGTAACCAGCATTCCGTTGATAAACGCTTCTGGAAAGATGATCAGCCACAGGTAACCCATAAAGTCTTCCAGCCACGCGGGCATCACAAACAAATCATCCACCCACAAAACGCCCAGCACCGCGAGCACGCACAGCAACGCTGCCAAGGCAGCGGCAAAGAAGCCTGAGCAAAAGATGTACACAAAGGGATTACGCGACTGCACCCTTTCGACCATATGTGCACAGCATCTAGTCACCACCACGGGTAGCACAATCAGCACCACGCCATTGACGCCCATCGCTGACAAGTCCTGACGCCCCAGCAGCACCACGCCAATCTGCGCCAGCAACGCCCCAACAATGGCCAGCGGCCAATCGAGCAGTAACGTGACAACCGTCAGGCCAATAACGTGGTACGACACGCCAGCTTCAAAATCGCGACGCACCAGCCACAGTAAAAACAAGGCGAAGACGGTGCCAAACAGCACATGCTGACGGCGCGTGTCAGCAAACAGCTCAACCCATGGCGCCCGCCAGATAGCGCACAGCACCGCAGGCACATACAGCAGCGAGCCGATCAGCAACATCGGTGCCGATAACACGTGAGCACTGATCATGTGCCACCCCTCCTTCTCACCACAATGAAACACATTGAAAGGTTATCGAAAGCTCTGGGTCTTAGCATCGTCTCTGGGACTGTGTGGTCAACCATCGCCCCAGCAACACCACCAGAAAACACCTCAACGTGTTTTCGGCAATTATAAGAACAATATTGGAACCCTAAGATGCCATTCATGCCCCTTCAGGTCATCGTGCCTGCCCGTACTCTGCGCCTTAAATCCACGGCTCTTGCCAGCGCACTCGTTGGATTCACCCCCTTTGGCTACGCCGCTTTCTTTGAAGACAGCAGCGCAACCCTCGAAACGCGCAACATGTACTTCAACCGCGACTTTCGCGATGGCACCAGCGCGCAGCAGTCGCGACGAGACGAGTGGGCGCAAGGTTTTATGCTCAACGTTAAGTCCGGCTATACCGACGGTGTCGTCGGATTTGGCGTCGATGCCCTGGGCATGCTCGGGGTCAAGCTTGACTCCAGCCCGGACCGCACAGGCACCGGCCTTTTACCGACAGACCATAACGGTCGCGCAGTGAACGAGTACTCCAAGCTGGGCGTGACCGCCAAGGTGAAGATCTCCGCGACCGAGTTAAAGCTCGGCACATTGATCCCCGAACTGCCCACTCTCAAGCCCAACGACGGACGCATCTTGCCGCAAACGTTTGAAGGTGGCCTGCTGACGTCGAAGGAGGTCAAGGACCTGACGTTCACCGGCGCACGTCTTGATAAGGTCAAGGACCGCGACTCTACCCATTGGGAAGACATCGGCCTAAACAACAAGAACAGTCGCTTTGTGGGTAGCGCCACTGGCAAACATTTCGATACGGCGGGCCTGAGCTACAAACTCGGCGAAAAAACCGTCGCCAGCTACTACTTTGCCCAACTTGACGACGTTTACCGCCAGCACTTTGTGGGGTTAACTTCGGCGCAAAAACTGGGGCCGGGCACGTTCACCAGTGATCTGCGGGCCGCCTTCAGCGATGATCAAGGCCAGGCACGCGGCGGCAAAATTGATAACACCTCGCTCAACGGCATGATTGGTTATGGCCTCAATGGCCACAAGCTCAGCGCGGCCTACCAGCACATGTCCGGTGACACGGCATTCCCTTATGTCGATGGCAGCGATCCTTATCTGGTCAACTTCGTCCAGATCAATGACTTTGCGGGCGCCCAGGAACGTTCGTGGCAAGCACGCTACGACTACGATTTCGCGGCCCTGGGCATTCCTGGCCTGAGCTTCATGAGCCGTTATGTGAGTGGCGACCATGTGAAGCTAAAAAATGGCGGCACCGGTAAAGAGTGGGAGCGCGACAGTGAAATCAAGTACGTGGTTCAGAGCGGAGCGTTGAAAGACGTTGCGGTGCGACTGCGTAATGCGACGTATCGCTCAGACTTTGCACGGGATGCCGATGAAGTCCGGCTGCTGGTGAGTTACACGCTTCGCATCTGGTGATGATGAAAAACGGTGTGTTTGAACAACAATAGTGCTTAAAACGGACCGCCATGTTTTGTCCCCACATCGTTCGCTCAAGGGGCTATCGGCATATTGATGGCAACTTACGTGTTGAGCGAACTGATGCGGGTGACCTCGCTTCCCGGCGGGGGTGGGACCAGTAACTTACAACACTCTTGTTGCGCCGCGCGCAGCAGAGGCTGTAAGGCTGGTTGTAAAGAGGCTCGATAAACATTCGCGCGAGCGCCGACGCACGCCTAAGATGCGTACATGGATGACTCTGATTACTTACGCCTGCTTACAATCCAGGCCGAACAAGCCAATGCCTTTCTGTCCAATGCCCGTAAATGGGAGCGGGAGCGTTGGGTATGCCAGCGCTTGCTCCAAGGCTTGAACATCCCTTATCACACCGAAGACTTCATGCAGGCCAGTCAGGAACCGCCCGACGTATTGTTTGGCGACGCGCGCTTTGAAGTTTTTTTTGTGCTCGATGAGGGTCGGCGCCTGAACGATGAGTGGCGAGAAGAACTGCAACGCCGTCGCAGCGCGTATTCGCTGAGCCAATTGGTGCGCCGCGAAGCACGGCCCAAACGGATTCCAGCCAGCAAACTGCTGCAACGCTTGGCCCCTACGCTGCACAAGAAGGCCAAGAACTACCAGGAGCGCGACATCGATTTGGGTCAACTGGACATCATTGCTTTTTCCAGCCTCAAACGTGAAGTGCTGGACCTGAACAGCCATTTCCCGCCGCCAACCGAATATTTACGTCAAGGCTGGCGCTCGTTGTCACTGGTGGGGCCGACGTTTGCCCGCGTGTTGTTTGCACAGCCAGATGCGCCGGATTTTCTGCGCAATAACCTGGGCCGCAGCATTATTTTCGATGTAGGCATCAGTTTGTGAACCCAAGGTGGTTAATTGAAAACCACCCCGTTCGTCTACACGACAAACTGCGCGTCGAAACGTTGGGCCTCAAGCGCTACTCTGGCTTTGATTCCGATGGATCTAATGCTGTAGCTTTCACACATCCTGCAACGTCTATCTGACGAGGCAACACTTCTATGCCCTGCCACCTGAATCAAGATGATGAGCAGCATGCCAATTTCTAAGTTATCCGACGCTTTGAGCTGCCTTGCGCTCGCTCGGGTAACTCGCGCACCGATTCTTTTAAGCCTTGTGAGTGATACCTATGACCCATCGTATTGTTATCGTCGGCGGCGGCGCTGGCGGTTTGGAGTTGGCGACCCGCCTGGGCAAAACCCTGGGCAAGCGCGGTAAAGCCAGCGTCACGCTGGTAGACGCCAACTTGACCCACATCTGGAAACCGCTGCTGCATGAAGTCGCTGCTGGCTCGCTGAATTCGTCCGAAGACGAACTCAACTATGTCGCTCAGGCAAAATGGAATCACTTCGAATTCCAGCTGGGGCGCATGAGCGGGTTAGACCGTGAGCTGAAAAAGATTTCATTGTCTGCAACCCTCGACGAAAACGGGCAAGAACTGGTGCCTGCGCGGGAGTTGAGTTACGACACGCTGGTGATTGCTGTGGGCAGCACGACCAATGATTTCGGTACCAAGGGCGCGGCTGAGCATTGTCTGTTTTTGGATACTCGTAAACAGGCCGAACGCTTTCATCAGCAATTGCTCAACCACTACCTGCGTGCACATGCCGGGCAAACCGATACTGTCGAGACCATTAGCGTGGCCATCGTGGGCGCCGGGGCAACCGGTGTCGAGCTGGCCGCAGAACTGCATAACGCTGCTCACGAACTGGCCGCTTATGGCCTAGACCGCATCAAGCCCGAAAACATGCACATCACCCTGATTGAGGCCGGGCCTCGGGTGCTGCCTGCATTGCCTGAGCGTATTGGCGGGCCTGTGCATAAAACCCTAGAGAATCTTGGGGTGACGGTCTTAACCAACTCCGCCGTCAGCGAAGTCACGGCCGACGGCTTGCTCACCGTCGACGGCAAAGTGATTCCGGCCAGCTTGAAAGTGTGGGCCGCAGGTATTCGTGCGCCGGGTTTCCTGAAGGATCTGGCGGGGCTGGAGACCAACCGCATCAACCAATTGGTGGTACGCCCTAGCCTGCAAACGACCCGCGACGAGAACATTTTTGCCTTTGGCGATTGCGCAGCATGCCCGCAACCGGGCACGGACAAAATGGTACCGCCTCGCGCACAAGCGGCTCATCAACAGGCTTCGCTGCTGGCCAAATCGCTAAAATTGCGGCTTGAAGGTCAATCGCAACTGCCTGACTACCACTACCGCGATTACGGCTCGTTGATTTCGCTGTCGAGCTTTTCGGCTGTGGGTAACTTGATGGGCAGCCTGATGGGCACCGTCATGCTTGAAGGTTGGTTAGCGCGGATGTTCTACATCTCGTTGTACCGCATGCACCAGATGGCGCTGTACGGAACATTCCGCACGCTGATGCTGATGCTCGGCAGCAGAATCGGACGCGGCACCGAGCCGCGTCTGAAACTGCACTAACACCGTGGCGCTTGTAGCAGCTGCCGAGCCTGCGAGGCTGCGTCCGGCTGCGTAAGTCGTAAAATCAAGCACTTCGCAGTGTCAGTATTTACGATTGCTAGGCAATCGGACGTAGCCTCGCAGGCTCGGCAACTGCTACGAAAAATCCCGAGGAGGGCTTAACGCCCCGCGTGGTTCCCCGCCTCAGCCTCACGGCCTTTAAAGCCGTGAGGCTGATGCTCTTCGAAGAATTTAATGTTGCGCGTAAAGTCTTCAAGCAGCAGCTTCGCCATGTCGATCGACATGCCCTGTTTCACCAAAATCCGCTGAACAACTACGTTTTCAACGTTCGCTGGCAGGCTATAGGCCGGTACCAGCCAGCCGCGTATGCGCAGGCGATCAGCCAGGTCATAAAGCGAGTAGTTGGTTTTCGCATCTGGTTTTAAACGCCAGGTCAGCGCCGGGATGCCCAGTTGCGGATCACCATTGAAGAGCATCTCAAACGGGCCGATCTTGACCAGTTCACGCGCCAAAAACTGCGCCGTTTCGTAGCACTCCGAGTGAATACGCTCGTACCCCTCACGTCCCAAGCGCAAGAAGTTGTAGTACTGGGAAATAATCTGCCCCGCTGGACGCGAAAAGTTCAGGGCGAAGGTCGGCATATCGCCGCCCAGATAGTTCACGTGGAAGATCAAGCCTTCTGGCAGTTCTTTCGCATCACGCCATATCACCCAGCCAGCACCCAAAGGGGCCAAACCGAATTTGTGGCCTGAAGTGCTGATGGATTTAACCCGCTCAACACGGAAGTCCCACAGCACATCGGGTGCGCAAAAGGGTGCCAGAAATGCACCGCTGGCACCGTCGACATGAATGTCAACGCTCAGGCCCGTGCGCTTCTCTAGCTCATCGAGTGCGTCTGACAGAGGTTTTACCGTTTCATACAAACCGGTAAAGGTTTGGCCGAAGGTCGGCACTACCACGATGGTGTTTTCGTCGACCCGACCGTCGAGGTCTTCTGGGGTCATGAACCAATGCCCTTCTGACATCGGCACTTCACGAATTTCTACATCCCAATAACGGGCGAATTTATGCCAGCACACCTGCACTGGGCCACACACCATGTTCGGGGTTGATGTCGATTTGCCGGCAGCTTTACGCACGGCACGCCAGCGCCAAAGTGCTGCCAGGCCGCCAAGCATGCACGCTTCGCTAGACCCAACAGTGGACGTGCCCAATGTGCTCGCAGCATCCGGGGAGTGCCATAAATCCGCCAGCATGTGGACGCAACGGTTCTCCAACTCCGCTGATTGCGGGTACTCATCCTTGTCGATCATGTTTTTGTCGATCGACAGGTCCATCAGCTTGTGAACCTCATCTTCAGCCCAGGTCTGGCAGAAGGTGGCGAGGTTTTGGCGGGAGTTACCGTCCAGATACAGTTCGTCGTGAACCAGTTGGTAAACATCACGTGCCGACTGCTCAGCCTGGGGAAATAATTTGGTCGCTGCGGCATGATCCAGAGCGGATGAACCAAAGACCGGGTCGCTTACGCCGTGACGCTTGATGCGATGCAGTGCCATGAAAACTCTCCTTGAGTAATGAACAACACAGCCGAGCCGAGCCCTCCTGCTGGCTCAGCTTCAACCCAGCGAGCATAGACAACCCGTTGAAGTTTGCTGCGTGATTTTCGATCAAGGTTATTTTTACGATCTATAGTCTTCGTTCTTAGAGAGCACTCAAGGAGCGAGCGTAATGAAGCGAAAACCCACGACTGTCGATGACAGTGTGAAACAGGCACTGGACGAAGCCCTGCAACGTTTCGCCAACAATCAACACGGTAAAAACGCCAGCTACATCCCCTATTTGGCGTCTGTGCCTTCCCATCTATTCGGCATTAGCATCATGTTTTGCGATGGCACACATGCTGAGGTCGGTGACACCGACTACGCCTTTGCCATCGAGTCGATTTCCAAGGTATTTACCCTCGCCCATGTGCTCGATGAAATCGGTCCGCAGGTGCTGCGCAGTAAGATTGGCTGCGACCCCACAGGCGAGCCTTTCAATTCAGTGGTTGCCCTGGAATTGCATAAGGGCCGACCGCTCAACCCGTTTGTAAACGCTGGCGCAATGGCCACCGTGAGCCTGCTGGCGGCCGAGAACGCACAAAAACGCTGGGAGCAGATCCAGTCGACTTATAACGCTTTTGCCGGGCGCGATTTGAGCGTTAACGAAGAAGTGTACAAGTCCGAAGCGTCCAGTAATCAACACAACCGCGGCATTGCTTGGTTATTGCAAAGCTATGGCTACATGTACGCCGATCCCATGGAGGTATGCGCTGTTTACACACGCCAATGCTCTGTGTCGATTACCTGCCATGACTTAGTCACCATGGGCGTGACGCTGGCCAATGGCGGCGTAAACCCCGTCACTGGAAAACGCGTGGTACAGGCCAAAAACGTGGCGCCCATACTGGCCGAAATGACACTAAACGGCCTTTATGACACCACGGGTGACTGGTATTACAAAGTCGGTTTGCCCGGCAAAAGCGGGGTGGGTGGCGGCATTCTCGCGGTAGTTCCGGGCGTGTGCGCCATCGCCGCCTTTGCCCCACCACTGGACGTGGCGGGTAACAGTGTTCGCGGCCAATTAGCCGTCGAACAGCTCAGCCGCACGCTCAATTTGAGCCTGTTGCACTAATCAGGAAGATTGAGGGAGGCGCTTATGGCTACTACCAGCAAAGCTAAAACTTACATGTCATGGCTCACCATCTGTTTCATGATGGTTGCCGCTGTGGCCAGTATTCGTTCACTGCCGACTATGGCCGTTTATGGCCTGGGTTCGATCTTTCTGTATGTGATCCCGGCACTGCTATTTTTCATTCCGGTCTCTCTGGTTGCCTCTGAACTAGGCACCGGCTGGAACGGCGGGATCTATGGCTGGGTGAGGCAAGCCTACGGGGACCGCCCCGGCTTTTTCATCATGTGGTTCATGTGGGTACAAGTGGTGGTGTGGTACCCCATTGTTCTCGGGTTTGCGGCCAGCACCATGGCGTATTTGATTAACCCTGAACTGGCCAAAAGTGGTGTCTTTACGGCTGCGGTGATCATCGTCCTGTATTGGCTATCCACATTTGTCGCGCTTAACGGACTCGGTGCACTGTCAAAACTGACGTCATGGTTCATGTTACTGGGCACTGCATTACCGGCTGCCTTGCTGGTGTTGCTGGGTGTGGCCTGGCTGGTGTTGGGGCACAAATCCGCCGCGCCATTGACTCTGGACGCCCTAATTCCGGCTATTTTCGACACCCATACCACGGTTAAAGCCGGACCCCATAACCTGCACTCGGACCTGTGGCGCGAATTTACCGGAGTCATTACCGGCCTGGTGTTGATTGTGAGTAACTTTCTGGCATTTGCCGGTATCGAAATGAACGCCATCCACGCCCGCGAATTGCGCAATCCGCAAAAAGAAATGCCGCGCGCGATTCTGTTGGCCTTCTTCATGATTCTGCTGGTGTTCATTCCGCCCACCGTGGCGATTTCTCTAGTGGTGCCGGCGGACTCAACCAGCCTCACCGCGGGGGTTATTCAGGCGTATGCGGCCTTCTTTGAAGGTTTCAATATGCCGTGGGCTACGCCGATCATGGCGATTTTGCTGATTATTGGTGCGTTGGGCGGCGTATTGGCTTGGACGGCGGGGCCTTCGACAGGTCTGCTGTTTGTTGGCAAAGCCGGGATGCTTCCTCCTGTGCTGCAAGAGGTGAACAAAAAAGGCGTGCAGAAAAATATTTTGTATTTGCAGGCCGTAATCGTCACCTTGCTCTCCACGATCTACATCTTTATCGACAACGTGTCCGATGCGTTCTGGATGATCAGCGCGATGGCTGCGTTGATGTACCTGATCATTTACGTCTTTATGTTCCTGTCCGCCATGAAGCTGCGTAAAACCCAGCCCAATGTTAAACGCGGCTATGTACTCAAAGGACTGCATGGATGGTGCTTCTTGGGGCTGTTCTCGACCTGCGTGGCACTGATCTTTGGCTTTATCCCGCCGAACAACTTCAGCAGCATGCCGTTTTTTGAATATGCGGGGGTCTTGTTGATCGGGTTGGTGATTGCTGGCGTGCCGCCGTTCATCTTCTATGCGGTACGCAAGCCGTCATGGCAGATGGTGCCAAAAGCCGAAGCTGATCAATATTCGGCGGCATTGCAGGATCTACAGGACGCCGACGCCAAGGCAGCAAAGGCTTGATGGGCCTGTAGCAGTTGCCGACTGCCTGGCGAGGCTACGTCCGGCTGCCAAGCAGTCGTAAATGGTTGTCGCGATCTGCCTGACAGATCGAGCGCTCTGGATTTACGATCGCTGCGCAATCGGACGTAGCCTCGCCAAGCTCGGCAACTGCTACGAAGGGTTGGTTTTTCTACAGGCATAAAAAAAGCGTCCCGAAGGACGCTTTTTTTAATGGCCTCTGATGCGATTGGCATCAGCGCCTGATTTTCACACCCATTACTGCTGGGCAGAAAATGGTCGGGGTAAGGGGATTCGAACTCCTGACATCCTGCTC
>NZ_ALJC01000104.1 GCF_000282975.1 Pseudomonas psychrophila HA-4 | reverse complement strand
AAAAACTCGGATTTCAGCGTACCAAAGAAACTTTCCATCGCGGCATTGTCCAGACAGTTTCCTTTACGTGACATGCTCTGTTTTACCCCGAGCTGTGCCAGTTTATGGCGGTATTGGGAGTGCTGGTAATGCCATCCTTGGTCAGAGTGAATGACCAGCTTTGGCTCGCTCTGCAAACGTTTGAAAGCCTTATCAAGCATATTGTCGACCAGCGCCAAGCAGGGCCGGTTGGCCATTTCATACGCGACGATTTCGCGGTTGTATAAATCCATCACAGGCGAAAGATAGAGCTTTTGCTGAGCAACCTTGAACTCTGTAACGTCAGTTACCCACTTCTGGTTAGGGCGCTGAGCAACGAAGTTGCGCTCCAATAGATTCGGTGCGGTTCTGCCGACAGCCCCTCGATACGAGCGATACTTCTTGGG
>NZ_ALJC01000103.1 GCF_000282975.1 Pseudomonas psychrophila HA-4 | reverse complement strand
ACCCAAAAAGTTGGATGGGTGTCCAACTTTTTGGGGGCAGTTCAATTTGTAGGAGCGACGGTGCCTTAGGCTTTTGAGTATTGCCGATGCAACTCGTCCAGCAACCGGTCCTTGTCTTCCCATAACTGGTTGATCCAGCCCTGAAACGCCAACTTGTATTCGGCGTCCTGGTCGTAGTTTCGACCAATAAACTGCGCCGGAATCGCCAACTCTTCAAACACTACCACCACGTCGCGCACGTTGCCGCACAGCAAGTCCCAATACCCCGGGCGTCCGCCTGGGTAATGAATCGTCACGTTGACGATGGACTTCAACTGTTCGCCCATCGCATCCAACACAAAAGCAATGCCCCCGGCTTTAGGTTTGAGCAGGTAGCGAAACGGTGATTGCTGTGCGGCGTGTTTGGCTTCGGTGAAGCGCGTGCCCTCAACGAAGTTGAAAATCCCCACCGATTGATCTTTGAACTTGGCGCAGGTTTTACGCGTGGTCGCCAAGTCTGCGCCTTTCTTTTCCGGGTGTTTGGCCAGGTAGGCTTTGGAATAGCGCTTCATGAACGGGAAGCCCAGCGCCCACCACGCTAGCCCAATAATCGGCACCCAAATCAGTTCTTGCTTAAGGAAGAACTTCAATGGGCGGATACGTTTGTTGAGCACGTATTGCAACACCATGATGTCGACCCAGCTCTGATGGTTGCTGGTCACCAGGTACGAGTGCTCGTAGTCCAGCCCTTCAAGGCCCTTGATATGCCAGCGGGTCTTGCGCAGTAAATCCATCCAGCGATTGTTGTTACCCACCCACGCTTCGTGGATATGCCGCATCAATTCATCAGTCACGCGTTGCGCGGCTCCAAACGGCAAGCACAACTTGAAAATGGCGACGATAAACAGCGGCGTGCAGCACACGATGGTGTTGATCGCTAATAGCAATGAAGCAATGACGCCGCGTAACGGCGCAGGCAGAGAGTCCATTCACACATCCATAGGTCGGTTGGCGGCTTGAATCGCCGTCAAGGCGATGGTGTAGACGATGTCGTCCACTTGGGCGCCGCGGGGCAGGTCGTTTACCGGTTTGCGCAGGCCTTGCAACATCGGCCCTAGGCTGACGCAATCGGCGCTACGTTGTACGGCTTTGTGCGTGGTGTTGCCGGTGTTCAGGTCCGGGAACACAAACACGGTAGCTCGGCCTGCAACCTGGCTATTAGGCGCAAGCTGACGGGCAACTGCTTCGTTGGCGGCGGCGTCGTATTGCAACGGGCCGTCGATCAGTAGCGCGTGCTGGGCTTCGTGCGCCAGCAAGGTGGCTTCACGGACTTTTTCGACCTCTTCACCGCTGGCTGATTCGCCGCTGGAGTAACTGATCATAGCCACACGTGGGGTAATCCCGAACGCAGCCGCCGAGTCGGCACTTTGCAGGGCAATTTCGGCCAGCTCAGTCGCGGACGGGTGCGGGTTCATCACGCAGTCGCCGTAAACCAGTACTTGCTCAGGGAACAACATAAAGAATACCGACGACACCAATGTGCAGCCGGGAGCCGTTTTAATCAGTTGCAGGGCAGGGCGGATGGTGTTGGCGGTGGAGTGGATGACCCCGGAAACTAGCCCGTCGACCTCGTCCAGTGCCAGCATCATGGTGCCGATCACCACCGGGTCTTCCAGTTGCTGTTCGGCCATCGGCGCATTGATGCTTTTGGTTTTGCGCAACGCCACCATTGGTTCGACGTAACGGCCACGAATTACATCCGGGTCGAGAATCTCCAGTCCCGGCGGCAGTTCAAAGCCATGGGCCTTGGCCACGGCGTGAACCTCTTCAGGCTTGGCCAGCAGCACGCAACGGGCGATACCGCGGGCCTGGCAAATGGCGGCGGCCTGCACGGTCAAAGGCTCGCTGCCTTCGGGCAAGACGATCCGCTTATTGGCGTGCTGGGCGCGCTGGATTAATTGATAGCGGAACACCGCAGGCGTGAGGCGCATCTCGCGTGGGGTTCCGCAGCGCTGATGCAGCCAGTGCGCGTCGAGGTGGCTGGCGACAAAATCAGTGATGATTTCTGCGCGTTCGCGGTCATCAATCGGGATCTCTTTGTTGAGCTGATTGAGCTGGTTAGCGGTGTCGTACGAGCCGGTGCTCACCGACAGCACGGGCAGCCCGGCTTGCAAGGCCCCACGGCACAGCTCCATCAGGCGCGGATCGGGCTTGGTGTCGCTGGTCAGCAGCAGGCCCGCCAGCGGTACGCCGTTCATGGCGGCCAGGCTGACAGCCAAGATGATGTCATCACGATCACCAGGGGTTACCACCAATACACCGGGTTTGAGCAGTTGCAGGGTATTGAGCACGGTGCGGGCGCACAGGATGATCTTCGACATGCGCCGGGTTTCGTAGTCGCCCGCGTTCAGCACTTGTGCCCCGAGCAATTCTGCTACGTCGCGGGTGCGCGGTGCATTGAGTTCGGGTTGGAACGGAATGCAGCCCAGCAGCTTGAAGTCACCACTGCGCAGCAACGGCGAGTGCTCTTTGAGGCGGGCCGAAAACACTTCCATGCTTTCGTCGGTTCGCACTTTATTGAGGATTACGCCGAGTACTTTCGGGTCTTTCGGGCCGCCAAACAGCTGCGCTTGCAACTCAACCCGGCCTGAAAGCTCGGTCAGCACTTCGTTTTCCGGCGCCGACACCAAAATCACTTCAGCATCCAGGCTCTTGGCTAGGTGCAGATTGACCCGGGCCGCGTAACTGGCGGTGCGAGTGGGCACCATGCCTTCAACGATCAGCACATCTTTGCCAATGGCTGCTTCTTGATAAAGGCGGATGATCTCTTCGAGCAGTTCATCCAGTTGGCCATCACCGAGCATCCGCTCGACATGTGCCAGACCCAGAGGCTTTGGCGGTTTGAGGCCGTGAGTGCGGGCCACCAATTCGGTAGAACGTTCAGGGCCGGTGTCACCTGGGTGCGGTTGGGCAATCGGCTTGAAAAAACCCACCTTCAGACCTGCACGTTCCAGGGTACGGACCAGACCGAGACTGATAGATGTCAGGCCCACACCAAAGTCAGTGGGGGCGATAAAGAAAGTTTGCATGCGAGCTTCCTGACGTGGCAGTGCAAGAGCAACACTCGATAAACGAGACATGTGCCTGAATCAATTGCCAAGGTTAACGCTATCGGCCTCTTGAGCACACCAGCCACAGCGAAAGGGTTGGCCTATTTTTTTCAGCCGTTGCTCTGGGTCCAGGACCCAAGGGCGCGATTGCCAAGGTGGTTGATGGCGCTGGTGCTGAGTATGGCCACACGAGAGCACGACGACCCAGTGCTGTTCTTCATCTTGTCGCCAGCCAATGATTGTTGAAGTTTTCAAAGTTATCCGTTGGTCTTGGTTGTGTTCGCTTTCGTGCGAATGCTTGGTTAAACTTGCGAACTCATTATTATTTTGCAAAAGGTCTCGCCCCATGACGATCGCCGCCAACAAGGCTGTCTCCATCGAATATACCCTGACCAACGACGCTGGTGAGATCATCGACAGCTCTGCTGGCGGTGCTCCTCTGGTTTACCTGCAAGGCGCAGGCAACATTATTCCAGGTCTGGAAAAAGCGCTTGTAGGCAAGAACGTTGGTGACGAGCTGGTAGTTGCTGTAGAGCCTGAAGACGCTTACGGCGAATACTCCGCTGAGCTGGTTAGCACGTTGAGCAGCAGCATGTTCGAAGGCGTTGATCAACTGGAAGTGGGCATGCAGTTCCACGCTTCCGCGCCAGACGGCCAAATGCAAATCGTGACCATCCGTGATCTGGACGGCGACGACGTGACTGTAGACGGTAACCACCCATTGGCTGGCCAGCGTCTGAACTTCCAAGTCAAGGTTGTTGCTGTACGTGACGCGAGCGAAGAAGAACTGGCTCACGGCCACGTTCACGGTGAAGGCGGTCATCAGCACTGATAAGTGCAGCTACGCTCAGGGTTGAGCTAGCCATAAAAAGGCGCCTTCGGGCGCCTTTTTATATTGTTGAGAGTGTGGCAATTGTCAGCTTGAGCGATTGTCTGAAACTAGCCTGGGAATTTTGGAGTCCGTCATGAGTGCTTTTCACGACCTTACCTTAGACGCACTGGACGGCAAACCGTTGTCACTTAAGACCCTGAAAGGGCAGGTGGTACTGGTTGTGAACGTTGCCTCCAAATGCGGTTTGACGCCGCAGTACGCGGCCTTGGAAAACCTGCATCAACAGTACAAAGAGCAAGGCTTCAGCGTATTGGGCGTGCCTTGCAATCAGTTCGCTGGGCAAGAGCCGGGCACTGAAGAAGACATTCAGGCGTTTTGCAGCCTCAATTACGGTGTGTCTTTCCCGTTGAGCAGCAAAGTTGAGGTTAATGGCCCTGCCCGTCACCAGCTCTATCGCTTACTGGCAGGTGAAGGGGCCGAGTTCCCTGGCGACATTACCTGGAATTTCGAGAAGTTTTTGGTCGGCCCGGACGGTCGAGTTCTGGCGCGCTTCTCACCTCGCACGACGCCGGACGAGGCCACTGTTATTCAGGCGATTGAAAAGGCGCTGGCCTAATCGAGCACTCTTCTTGTAGCGAGTTTGGCTCGCGATCTTTTGATCTTTGAAAAGATCGCGAGGCAAGCGCCTACAGCTTTGAGGGTGTAGGCAGCGCGGGTGAATCGATGTTGCTCTGGCAGGCCCGCTGCAACTGACCTTCAAACTGCTCGATAATCCCCGGCCAACCTTGGCGACACGCATGGTGACGCGCATTAAGACGCACCGTGCGCAAGGTTTCCGGGTCTTCGAGCAGCCAGGCTGCCGCATCAATTAAGGCGTACTCATCGCCGGGCATGGCCAGTACACCGTTATAGCCGTGCCGAATATGCTGACCAGCGGCTGCGGCGTCATAGGCCACAACCCCCAACCCAGATGCCAGCGCTTCGAGCACTACATTGCCAAAGGTCTCGGTCATGCTGGGAAATAAGAACACATCACCGCAGGCGTAGTGGCGTGCTAGGTCTTCGCCTGATTGAGCCCCACAAAAAATCGCTTCGGGCAGTGAGGCTTCGAGTGTGGTGCGTTTGGGGCCGTCGCCGACCACAATCAATCTGAATCTGCGCCGTGGGTAACGCTCTTGCAGAGCATCCAGACAGCGTTTTAGCGCCCCCAGATTCTTTTCAGGTGCCAGACGGCCCACATGCAGCAGCGCAATGTCGTTTTCGCCCAAGCCCCAACTTTGACGCAGGGCGTTCTGGCGTTTTGCCGGGCTAAACAGTCGACTGTCGACCCCGCGCTCAAGCAACTCCAGTCGATCAAAGTGCCGGCGCTCCAGCTCAAGCCGCTGGCTGGTACTGGGGACCAGGGTTAACGCTGAGCGGTTGTGAAACCAGCGCAAATACTGAGTCAGGAACCGGGTGAACACGCCCAAGCCATACACACTGGAGTATTGCTGGAAATTGGTGTGAAAACCGCTAACCACGGCAATCCCCAGTCGGCGGGCAACGCGAAGCGCACACAGCCCTAAAGGGCCTTCAGTAGCGATATACACCACATCCGGGCGTTGCAATTGCCAGCGTTTCATCAATCGACGGGTGGAAGCTACGCCCCACTGCAAGCCGGGGTAGCCCGGCATAGACCAGCCACGGCAGAGCATCAACTGATCATTGCTGCGCTGATTACCGTCGCATGTCTGACGTGGACGCACCAGTTCGACATGGTGGTCGCGAGCGCGTAACCCATCAAACAAACGGCCAAGGGTGTTAGCCACACCGTTGATTTCAGGTGGAAAAGTTTCGGTGATCAGGGATATATGCAGGGCAGTTGTCATAGCGCCAGTCTCAACGTGATCTATGTCGACTACGTGTCAGCTAAGTGATGATTTTATGGCTAATAAGCCGTGCTGATGCGGGCGGCTCTCATCGTTTGAACCACGGCGATGAGCGCTGGGAGGGCATATCTATGTAGTGCCATCGGGCGCAAACAAGGTTTTGCGCCCAGACAAGTGTTTCAAGGTTTTTTGACGACCAATGCTGCTTCGCCGCGTTCACGCACCCAAAACAACGTCGCCCCGGCCACGGCTGCTGGCATCATCAGGATGTTGACCACCGGAATCAGCAACACTAGGTACACCACCCCACCAAAACTCAGACTTTGCCAGCGCTTTTCACGCAGCCAGGCGAGCATTTCGTTCCAGCCCAGTTTGTGGTTGTCCGCCGGGTAGTCGATGTACTGGATGGCCATCATCCAGACCCCGAAAATCAGCCACAACGGTGCAGCGATCAGGTTAACCACGGGTACAAACGAGAGAATCAGCAAGGCAATGGCTCGGGGCAGAAAGTAACCCAACTTGCGCATTTCACGCACCAGCGTGCGGGGCACCATTGCGATCAGTTCGCCCCAACTAAAAGGTGGGGAGTTATCAACACCGCGTACCACGGCTTCGACTTTTTCCGAGAGAAACCCGTTAAAGGGCGCGGCAATAATATTGGCCAGCATGGTGAAGGTGAAAAACACCATCAGCGCAACCAGCACCACAAACAGTGGCCATAACACGTAGTTGAGAAAACTGAGCCAACTGGGGAGCGACGGCATCAGTGCATCGACCCAAAGGCTGAACTGATGCCCGGCGAAGTAAATCAGCCCGACGAACAGCACTAGGTTGATCAGCAGCGGCAATAGCACGAATAAACGCAGGCCTGGGCTCAGGACCAGCTTTAGACCTTCACGCAGGTACTGCGGACCAGAAAGAACGGGGGCGGGCATAGTGGGCTCCGAGCAAGTGAAAACCGGCCGACCTTAACGGCTTTATCTGTATGACGAAAGCCCAGTCTCAAGATCGACAATAACTGTAACAAAGACGCCCAATGATGAATTTGGCTACATAGAGACCTGCTATGAGCTGGATTGTTAATGCGTATTTCCTTACTCTCAGCGGCCTCTATACGCTGCACCTACATTTTTCAGGACCTGCGGGTTTCAGGCTTGGCCTGAGCGGGTGTGCGGTTTCTTTTTATTCCAGCCGGTAAAGCGGCGTTCCGACCCGGTTTTAACACGGGCGGTCATAGGAGTGAGTCATGTCTGAAGTACGTCATTCGCGTGTGATTATTCTGGGTTCTGGCCCTGCCGGTTACAGCGCCGCGGTTTATGCTGCCCGCGCTAACCTCAAACCACTGCTGATCACAGGCATGCAGGCGGGCGGTCAACTGACTACCACCACTGAAGTCGACAACTGGCCAGGCGACGTGCACGGTCTGACCGGTCCAGCGTTGATGGAGCGCATGCGCGAACACGCCGAGCGTTTTGAAACCGAGATCGTGTTTGATCACATCAACGCTGTTGATCTGAAAAATAAACCGTTCACCCTGACTGGCGATAGCGGCACCTTCACCTGCGACGCGCTGATTATCGCGACCGGCGCCAGCGCACGTTACCTGGGCCTGCCGTCTGAAGAAGCATTCATGGGCAAAGGTGTTTCGGCCTGTGCGACCTGTGACGGTTTCTTTTACCGCAACAAACCGGTTGCCGTTGTAGGCGGCGGTAACACGGCGGTTGAAGAGGCGCTGTACCTGGCCAACATCGCCAGCAAAGTGACTCTGGTTCACCGCCGTGAGACGTTCCGTGCTGAGAAAATCCTGATCGACAAACTGAATGCCCGTGTGGCTGAAGGCAAGATCGAATTCAAGTTGAACTCGACGCTGGATGAAGTGTTGGGCGACAACATGGGCGTGACTGGCGCTCGCCTGAAAAACAACGACGGCAGCTTTGACGAGATCAAAGTGGACGGCGTGTTTATCGCCATCGGCCACACCCCGAACACCTCGCTGTTCGAAGGCCAGTTGGAGCTCAAAGACGGCTACATGGTGGTGCAGGGTGGCCGTGAAGGCAACGCCACTGCGACCAGCATCGAAGGCGTGTTTGCTGCGGGCGACGTGGCCGACCACGTGTACCGTCAAGCCATCACCTCGGCCGGCGCCGGTTGCATGGCGGCACTGGACACTGAACGTTACCTGGACGGCCTGCAGAACGCTGAGTTCAAGTGATTTGCAGCGCCTAAAAAAACCGGCTTCGGCCGGTTTTTTTTTGCGCAAAGATCGCGAGGCAATCTCGCTCCCATAAGGCTTTATTTTTAAGCCTTGCGCGTCAGCGGCTGGGCTTCGAATTTAACCCCGGCCAAGCCGTGCTTGTTCAAGGCGCGGATGTTGCCGTGGTCAGTACCTTCTGGCGTTGCCAGAACCGAACGGTAATGCTCGCCGAACGCCAACAGGGCCTCTTGATCGCTCAGGCCTTCGAGCAGTGCTAGGCCCAAGGTTTTGCACGAGCCTTCGTTCTGCCCGGCCGCGCTTTCGACGCCGCCGTTGTTAAACGCCTGCGGCTGGTAATCGTAATGCGCAGCGATAAACGCCAGCGTGTCAGCGAATACGTGTTCGCCACTGTTGAGGCTGGCGCGCAGGGTGTTCAAGTCAGTCATGCTGTTTTCCTTTGGCAAACGCCGCCGTTTGTTCGGCGCTGGCTTCTTTCTGGTATTGAGATTTCCATTCGGTGTACGGCATGCCGTACACCACTTCACGAGCGTCATCGAGGCTGATCTCGATCTGACGTTCATCCGCTGCGGCCTTGTACCACTTGGACAGGCAATTACGGCAGAAACCCGAGAGGTTCATCAGGTCAATGTTCTGCACGTCTTTGCGGCTGTCCAGATGCGCAACGAGGCGGCGAAAGGCTGCGGCTTCAAGTTCAAGGCGTTCTTGGGGCGTCATTGGAATTCTCGCTGGATTTGAAAAAGGGGGGCTGACGCAGCTAAAAGCTACAAGTTTCAAGCTGCAAGCCAAGGCAGATCCGCTTCTCACTTGCCGCTAACCGCTTAAAGCTTAGCGGCTAGCCGCTAGCGTAATTGACACTGATTCGGCAAAGCGCAAAGCATGCGGCTTATCGACTTCGACTTCGGCATACAGTACCGCGGTGTTGCTCATCACCAGATCCAGCAGTTCCTGGGTCAGGCGCTCAAGCAGGGCGAAGCGGTTTTCTTCAACGTGCTGAATCACCGCTTTGGTAATGGTTCGGTAGTTCAGGGCGTGATCGATATCGTTATCACGCACAGCTTCTTGCGCGGCATACAGGATGGTGAGGTTGATCAACACATCTTGCTTGTTGAGGATTTCGTCCTCATTGATGCCGATAAATGTGCGCAGGCACAGGTCTTTCACGCGGATACGGGCCATTCCCGACTGAAGTTGTGGCATTACGACTTGCTCCGTCCAATCAATTGCAGGAACTCCATGCGTGTGCTGCTTGAGTCGCGAAACGCGCCGAGCATGACCGAGGTGTTCATGGTTGAATTCTGTTTTTCTACGCCGCGCATCATCATGCACATATGCTTGGCCTCGATCACCACCGCCACGCCAGCCGCCTGGGTAATGTTCTGGATCGCGTCGGCGATTTCGCGGGTGAGGTTTTCTTGGATTTGCAGGCGACGGGCAAACATGTCGACGATGCGGGCCACTTTCGACAGCCCCAGTACTTTGCCGGTCGGGATGTAAGCCACATGTGCTTTGCCAATAAACGGCAGCAGGTGGTGTTCGCACAGCGAGTAAAGCTCGATGTCTGCGACGATCACCATTTCGTCACTGTCTGAGGCAAACAAAGCGCCGTTGACGATCTCTTCCACACTCTGGCCATAGCCATGACACAGATACTGCATGGCTTTGGCTGCGCGTTTTGGGGTATCGAGCAGGCCTTCGCGCTCAGGGTTTTCACCGAGGCCGACCAGGATCTCGCGGTAATGCTCAGGCAATGATGTGCTCATGAAAATACTTCCTCGCGAACGACTTATTTAAGGTGCCGTCCGCCGTTGACGGTCAGGGTGGTGCCGGTCACGTATGGGTTATCCAGCAGGTAGCGCAGGCTTTGGTAGATCACCTCGGCGCCGGGTTCGATGCCCAGTGCTGACTTGGACAAGGCTTTGGCGCGATACGCCGCGTCATCGTCGGGGTTAAACATCAGCAAGGCCGGGGCGATGCCGTTGACCTTGATATGGGGCGCCAGTTTAGCTGCGAATGACAATGTTAGGCTGTCGAGCCCGGCTTTGGTGGCGCAATACGCGATGTGCTTGCTGCTTCCTTTGCGCGTGACATCGTCGCTGATGTGAATGATGTCTGCCGGGCTTGAGCGCGCCAGCAATTCGCTGCAATGCAGATTGATCAGGTACGGGGCGAGCATGTGTACGCTGAACATTTGGCTAAACGCGCTGGTTTCGGTCTCTGGCGTTTCAGCCAGCCACGCCGACGCATTGTGGACGATTGCCCGCAAACTGTCGGTATGGCTTTTAAGCCGCTCAATGAAATCGAGAATACCGCTTTCGCTCGAAAAATCGGCAAACAAGGTGGTCGCGCCTAATTCGCGCAAAGCCTGAACGCCGGGTTTTTCACTGCGATAACTGATGATCACGGGATAACCGTCAGCCAGCAGTTGCCTAGCGCAATGCAGACCAATGCGCTGGCCTGCGCCAGTGATCAGGATTGGGGCTGAAGAAGTCGGCATGTCGGGCTCGTGACAGAAAGGCCGGAAACGGTCGCGGCGTAATGGCAAAACTATACCAGCGTCCGCAACGTAACGGCCAAGCCCCTGACGATCCTTTAACTGCGATGAGGTGTGACTGTGCTACGCAAGGGTTTTGTGGGCGCGCTGTGCAGCCATCCCGCGAGCAAATGCGTCGAAAGCGGAATAAACAGATAAACCATCAGCGGTGTCAGAGCCAAGGTGCTGACAAGTACCCGTGGTAGCAAACTCAACTCGCCCAGCAAGGGGCCTAATACAACGTTGAACAACAGCGACACCGGAAAGAATGCCAGCCAGATCGCTACGGCTTGTTTCCAGCGTGGCGGACGTTGCCCTACGGCACCAAACCAGCCATCAATGCCACGGACTCGATGTTCTGACGGGTTGGCGAATAAGTGTCCGCCGCGTTGCAGCCAGGACTTGCGTGAAACTGAGTGTTCCCAGGCGTGCAGAGTGGATTCGTCGGCAAAGCGGAAAATAATCTGAAACTCATCATCGCCGGGGGGCGGGGCCAAGACGCCGGAGCCCAGATAACCGGGGAAGTCGGTGGCTAATTGTTCGCCTTCGTGCAACCAGGCAATCAGTTCCTGATAACGGCCTTTGGCGACGCGACGCGCGACCATCAAGGTGACAGGGGAGGCAGACATTGTGTATCTCCATGTGGCGGGTGTTGCCCGGATAGGGCAATCACAAAACACAGCGCCGGGGTGGTGGGCTGTGTGCTGAAAGACAGGCAAGGATTGTTCCTCTCTTGCCGTATAGCCTTTGCGCCAGCGGGTACAGGTTTACGATTGTGGGGGCATGAAGCGTAGAATCCTTCTTTCGTCCATGACCCTGGCCCTCCTGATGCCCGTGATTACTGATATTGAGCCCGTCACGAAGATTGCTGATCGCCCTGAACCGAAGGGTTTGTATCCGATCAGAGACGTTGCCCGGCTCACAGGGATCAATCCGATTACCCTGCGCGCTTGGGAGCGTCGCTATGGCCTGATACAGCCAACGCGCACCGAAAGTGGGCATCGTTTGTACACCATGAGCGATATTGAGGCAGTGCGTCAGGTCATGGGCTGGCTAGAGCGCGGGGTTGCGGTCAGTAAGGTTGCCGAGTTGCTCGCCCGCGCAACACCGACTGACACCCAGCTGCAAGACGCTAAATCCAACGAATATGCGCAATTGCAGGCACGTATTCAGAGTGCGCTGAGTGCATTCAATGAGTCAGAGCTTGAGCGTTTGTACGGTCAGATTTTCTCCAGTTACCCACCTGGAGTCGTGTTTCAGGACATTTTCTTGCCGCTCTGGCATCGGCTGTTGAAGGTGCAAGATGAGTTTGGGCGCACCAGCGAATGGTTGTTGCTTGATGGCTTTTTGCGCGGGCGTGTGCAACACCGCCTGCACATGCAGCCGACAGATGCCCGGCCTTGTGTATTGCTGGTGGCGTTGCCTGAATCATGCCGTGAGCTGGAGTTACTGGTCGCGGGGTTGTTGTTGAGCCGCAGTGACCGCGTGGTCCGGGTATTGGCCATGGGCCAGCCGCTGGATGAGCTGTCGTTGATTTGCGAGAAGATTCAGCCGCAGGCCGTCGTGCTGTTTGCTCAGCATGTAATGGGAGCAGCGCAGCACCGACGATTGACGCGATTGGCTCAGAGCCTGAACTGTTCGATGGCGCTGGCAGGTGAGGCTGCGGATGTGGCGCAAGAGGCGCTGGCCCGTACATCCATTGCTTGTCTGGGCAGCGAAGTCGGGTTGATGAATCAGCGTCTGGACACGGAACTTAAGGGCGCGGCAGTGCGCTGAGTGGCTCAGGCGTGCAGTGTCGGATGGGCCAGGCGATGCTGTTGCAAAATAAACTGGCGCAAGCGTTCGGTTTCTTCTTTGTCCCTTTGGTTAAGGCGGTAAGCATAAAACCCTGACCGGGTTTTCTGTTCCAGCGTGCCGCGCACAGCAATTCGCTCATACCCTGTTGGGCTGAACCATTGGGAAAATTGACGGGGCGGGCGGCTGTTGTTGCGCACCTCAATCAGTAAACCCTTGAACGACACTTCAGTGACCCACAGGTGTCCAGGGCGTGACCGAATATTTTCCAGCGCCACCGGTTCTTCTAACGTCAGTCGCCAAGGCCGAATCTTTGGCCCTTCTTCGAAAATGCTCGGTACGCCCAGTTGTAGATGCTGGGTGTGAAATTCGTCTTCAATCAGGCTCAGCGGAAAACTCATTTTCTGATTGGCAAATTGCGCTTGGAGGGTGACTTGTTCGTGCGCGGCCAAACGTGTCAGCAGGTCACGAATGTGCGACACGCCACTCACGGTCAGACTTGACGAAACTTCCCGCTGATTGAACAGTGGGTTTTGATGCATTAACTGGATGAAGTCCAACTCGTCCTGAGTCAGAAGACCGTCATGCGACATAATCGTGCTCGATCATTTGCTTAAAAAGCAGGGTTGAGTCTAGACCTTCAATTTGGCTTTTGGCCAAAGCCATTTGTCGCTTTCAACGCGTCCAATTCTTGCTTCACAGCGGCCAGTTCTGCCTCTAATTGCGCGACTTTGTGCTGTGATTTGACTTGCTGCGTGACGTCCTTTTGCACACCAATAAAGTAGGTCAGTTTATCGCTGTCGTTGAAGACTGGCGTAATAGAGAGCTCGTTCCAGAAATGTGAGCCGTCCTTACGGTAGTTGCGCAGCACCTGACGTGTTGGTTTCCCACTGGCAATCGCTTCACGGATCAACTGAAGCCCGATTTGATCGCGGTCTCCAGCCTGCAAAAAACGGCAATCTTGATACAGAATGTCGTCGCTGCTGTATCCGGTCAGCGCTTCGAACGCCGGGTTAACGTAGATCAGAATGTTGTCTTCACCTTCCTGTTCGGCGACCACGATGCCATCTTGGGATGCGTTAACCATGCGTTGTAGCAAGTGGGCATTGATCATCGAGTAGCGCTCCAGAAGTGCGGCAAAGTCGCGGCATTTTAAGACATCGTGACAAGCTGTCTACGTGCTATCACCGAAAGCGATGTCTCACCTGTTAATATCCCGGCCTTTTAGTCAGTTACAGGATCAGATTGATGAAAGTCGCCATCCTTTCCGGCTCGGTGTACGGCAGCGCTGAAGAAGTCGCTCTCCATGTCAAACAACTGCTGATCGATGCCGGTTTTGAGGTTTTGCTCAATTCGCGCAATAACCCCACGCTGGCGCAAGTTCAGGCCTTCGCGCCAGAGGCCTTTTTGGCTGTTACGTCCACCACCGGCATGGGCGAATTGCCTGACAACTTGCAGCCCTTGTACAGCGCAATTAAAGACACGCTTCCTGCCGCATGGCGCGGTCTTCCTGGCGGCGTAATCGCTTTGGGTGATGCGAGTTATGGCGATACTTTCTGCGGTGGCGGTGAACAGATACGCGAACTGTTCGGTGAATTGGGCGTGCACGAAGTACAGCCCATGTTGCGCCTGGATGCCAGCGAAACGGTCAGCCCGGAAACCGATTGCGAGCCGTGGGTTGAAGACTTTATCAACGTCCTGACTCAGTAACCGGTTGCTCACGCAGCAGCTCCAGCCAGGCTTGAGCTGCGCGTGACAAATACGCACCTTCGCGCCAGATGAATGCAATATCCCAACGCAAATAGTCCGGTGCAATGAGCTTCAAGCGTACAACGCCAGGTCGTATCAGACCGCGAGCGACTACGCTGGGCAGCAGTACCACACCTTGTCCGGCGGCCACCAAGGCCACTAAAAAGTCCGCTTGGCCGCTGCGACCGCCTTCCTTGGGAGTGAACCCCATTTGTTGGCAGGCCAGAAGGACACGATCGTTAAGTACAAAGCTGCGTTGGTAGAGCAAAAAGGGCGTTTCTGCCAGTTGCTCCAAACGCACGCTGGCGCTTTCAGCCAGTGGGTGAGCAGCCGGGAGCAAAGCATCGAGTGGTTCATCGCAAAAAGGTTGATAGGCGAACGCGCTGTTCTTCGGCGTGAGGCTCCCCCCCAACTCCAGTTCGCCACTCAAGACCGCCTGTTCAATATTCAAACTGCCGCCTTCGAGTAATTGCACCTGAATGTTCGGATAACGGCGCCGGTACTCGGCAAACAGGTTGGCAAACAGCGCATCACTGCCCAGCAGCGGCAGGCCCAATTTTAATTCGCCACGGGTTAAATGGCT
This sequence comes from Pseudomonas psychrophila HA-4, assembly GCF_000282975.1. Classification (GTDB taxonomy): domain Bacteria; phylum Pseudomonadota; class Gammaproteobacteria; order Pseudomonadales; family Pseudomonadaceae; genus Aquipseudomonas; species Aquipseudomonas psychrophila_A. Next base: position 13,841 of record NZ_ALJC01000103.1, on the reverse strand, counting down.
CAAGTCGTCGAGTTCACTCAACAATTCATTGTGTAGCCGCAGCATGTCTTCGGCACGCTGCAAGACCACGTTGCCGGCTGCTGTCAGGCGAACATGGGAGCCCAGTCGGTCGAACAGGAACGTGCCGAGGCTTTGCTCTAGTTGCGCGACTTGTTTGCTCACCGCCGACTGGCTGATGTGCAGGTATTGCGCGGCAGGGGTGAAGCCACCGTGGCGTGCCACTTCAACGAACGTACGCAGTTGTTTGAATTCCATTGGCGTGATTCCTATTTGGAATGGCGCTTAGTCTAACAATTCGTTTTCGGGATGGAAGGTGCCTCTTTACACTGAAGCCCTGTCTGGAGTGGAAACAACATGAAACGCTTGGATGTAAAACGCGCGGGACGGCTAGTCAGTGAAATCGCCGTATTGCTAGCCATTTATTTTCTGGGCTGCCAGATCGCAACAGGCTGGCATTTGCCCATACCGGGCGGCGTGATTGGCATGTCGCTGTTGCTGCTGGCGTTCGCCTTGGGTTGGGTCAAGCCTGCGGCCCTGCAACTGGGTGCAGGCGTATTGATGGCCGAGATGCTGTTGTTTTTTATCCCCGCGCTGATGAGTTTGCTGGATTACGGGGCGCTGCTTCGCGATGACGGTTGGCGCATTCTGCTGGTCATCGGCATCAGCACCTTGTTGGTCATGGTGGTCACCGCGTTTACCGTCGAAGCTGTCTGCCGCTGGAGGTTGCGCCATGACGCTTGAGTGGATGCCCATGTTCTGGCTGGCGCTCACGTTGGCGACGTATGGTTTGAGCCGCTGGTTATATCAGCGCACCGGGCGTTACTTGTTGTCGCCGCTGATTCTGGTACCGGCCTTGTTGTTGGCGGTGGCCGTGCCGCTGAACACTGCCTACGCCGAATACTCCAGAGATACCCATTGGTTGATGCTGGTACTTGGCCCGGTGACCGTGGCCTTCGCCGTGCCCATCTGGCAGCAACGCCAATTGCTCGCGCAGCATTGGTTGGCCTTGTTATTGGGCATGCTGGCGGGCAGCGTGGCGTCGATTGGCAGTTCGTTCTGGCTGGCCAGGGTGCTGGCGCTTGATGCTTCACTGACTTTGTCACTGGTGCCGCGTTCAATCACCACGCCGTTTGCCATGCCGCTGGCGCAAAGTCTGGGCGGCGTACCGAATCTCACCGCCGTGTTCGTGATGTTTACCGGGGTCTTTGGTGCGCTGATGGGCGGCATCTTGCTCAAGTGGTTGCCATTGCGCAGTAGCTTGGCGCGCGGGGCGCTGTTTGCAGTCGGCGCCCACGGTGCGGGTGTCAGTCGTGCGCGTGAGGTCGGTAATGAAGAAGGTTCGGTGGCTGGTTTGGTGATGGTGCTGACCGGGGTACTTAATTTGTTTGCCGCCCCTTTACTGACACTGATGCTTTAACGTTTTTTGTAGCCGCTGTGAAACATCAAATCGCGGGTATAAAAAAGGCCGCTGTAAGACAGCGGCCAAAGAAGACGTTCATCAAGGAGCTACAAATCAACGTCAGGGTAAACCGGGGAGAGCAGAGTCAATTGACTCAATGCCCTGGGCTTGTCCAAGGCCTGTGTGCTTGGCAAGTGCGGCAAGAATAAGGTCTTGACCGTTAGGGAGTAAGCCCGGTTTACGACAATCTCTTTTACAACATGGGCAACAGTGCTCCAAGGCTTGTAGCGCTCTAGGTCAAGGCTGTGACAGCTAAGCCCTTTGGCCCAGACGGCGACACCTTGAACATCAACACCGTGCACGACGTGATAGCCCCCAATGGGTGTTTGCTCAAGCAGGGTTAGGCGCCGATTTAAGTTGGCTGATAACCCATGCGCCAACTGATGGCGTGGGCCGCAGCCAGCAAGCGCTGTGCTGCTGGCCCATGTTCATCGGCATGAAACAGCGAGGTAGGGCCGACCACGGTCAGCACGCCGGCGACTTTGCCGGTGGCCTCAAACACGGGGGCTGACAGGGCATCGACGCCTGGCATCAATAAGCCATGCACAAAATGCAAACCTCGACTGCGGATCTGCTCGCTGATGGCGGCATAGGCTTCGGCTGTTTGCAGCGGGTGCAATTGATCGGTCTTTAACTCTTGCTCACGCAACTCGGCAGTTTCGCGGTCGGGTAAAAAGGCGTTGAACACCAACCCGGTCGACGAACTCAATAGCGGCAGCACCGAACCCAATTTGGTGACCACAGTCACCGCCCGCACCGCGGCCTCAATCTGTACCACGGTCGCCCCCTGATTGCCCCACACAGCCAAAAAGCAGGTTTCGTTCAAGTCATCACGTAAATCAGCCAAGGGTTGAGCGGCGACTTTCAGCACATCCATGCTATTGAGCGCGGCCAAGCCCACGCGCAACGCCTCGCGGCCCAGACCGTAATGGTTGGTGGCGGCATTTTGCTCGGCAAACCCACTGGCAATCAGCGCCTGCAAGTAACGATGCACCTTACTCGCGGGCATTTGTACGTGCTCGGCCAAGCGCGACAAAGAGGTCGATGGCGACAGCTCGGCCAAGGCCTTGAGGATGTCGGTGCCGACTTCGGCGGAGCGCACTTTCTGTTTGCCAGTGCTGTCAGTGTTGCTGCGGGGCTTTTCCATGGAGGCGCGGGTTCTCGGGACGAATGGGCGTCTTTATAGCTTGACGCTTAATACCAATCAAATTACGTTATGCGTAATTCGATTACGATAAAAATAACGCAGTGACACGCCGGTGGTTATAGCGCCGAGTGAGTCCACTGTTTTCTCCACGCTGGAGGCTCCATGAACCTCGACTCGTCTTTGCCTGATCTCGCGTATCAATCCGGGTTTGGCAATGAATTCAGCAGTGAAGCGCTGCCCGGCGCTTTGCCAGTTGGGCAAAACTCCCCACAAAAAGTCCCTTATGGCCTGTACGCCGAGTTGTTATCCGGCACGGCATTCACCATGGCGCGCAGCGAGTCTCGGCGCACGTGGATGTACCGCATCAAGCCGTCGGCCAATCACCCAGCGTTTAAAAAGCTCGAACGCCAATTGGCCGGCGGTCCGCTGGGGCCGGTGACGCCCAATCGCTTGCGCTGGAACCCTCTGCCGATTCCTGTCGAACCTACCGACTTTATCGACGGTCTGGTTGGCATGGTCGCCAATAGCAGCTCGGAAAAACCCGCAGGCATCAGCATTTACAGCTACCGCGCCAACACCTCGATGCAGCGCGTGTTTTTTAATGCCGATGGCGAGCTATTGCTGGTGCCGGAACAGGGGCGCTTGCGCATTGCCACGGAGCTGGGGCGTTTTGACCTTGAGCCTTTGGAAATTGCGGTTATCCCGCGTGGGCTAAAGTTCCGCGTTGAACTGCTCGACGCGCAGGCGCGTGGCTACATCGCTGAAAACCATGGTGCGCCGCTACGCCTGCCGGACTTAGGGCCGATTGGCAGCAATGGCCTGGCCAATCCGCGTGATTTTTTGACCCCAACCGCGCACTACGAAGACACGCAGCAGCCGGTTACCCTGGTGCAAAAGTTTCTCGGCGAACTGTGGGGCTGCGAGCTGGATCACTCGCCCCTGAACGTGGTCGCATGGCATGGCAACAATGTGCCGTACAAATATGATTTGCGCCGTTTCAACACCATCGGCACGGTCAGCTTTGACCATCCCGACCCATCCATTTTCACCGTTCTGACCTCGCCCAGCAGCGTGCCGGGTTTGGCCAATCTCGATTTCGTGATCTTCCCGCCGCGCTGGATGGTGGCAGAAAACACCTTCCGCCCGCCGTGGTTCCATCGCAATCTGATGAACGAGTTCATGGGCCTGATCCAGGGCAGTTATGACGCCAAAGCCGAGGGTTTTTTGCCCGGCGGAGCGTCGCTGCACAGTTGCATGAGCGCGCATGGCCCGGATGCCGAAACCTGCACCAAAGCCATCGCTGCCGATCTGCAACCGAGCAAAATCGATAACACCATGGCCTTTATGTTTGAGACCAGCCAAGTGCTGCGTCCGAGCCAGTTCGCACTCCAATGCCCGCAACTGCAACCTAATTACGACGCGTGCTGGGCTTCACTGCCCTCGACCTTTACCCCGAATCGGAGATAACCCATGACCCAGTCCGCATTAACCCTGAGCTGGATCGCCTCCGCTAACGGGCACCGAGATTTCCCACTGCAAAACCTGCCGCTGGGCATCTTCAGCCTCCAAGGCTCTGCCCCGCGCAGTGGCGTTGCGATTGGCGAGCACATCTTTGATCTGGAAGCCGCGCTGGCGGCCGGCTTGTTTGAAGGGCACGCCAAAGTCGCGGTCGAAGCCTCGTTGGGCGGTTCGTTGAACGCTTTTTTTGCGCTGGGCAAAACGGCTCGCGTCGCCCTACGTGAGCGCTTGTTGGAACTGCTGAGCGAAGGCAGTACCTTGCGTGGAAGAATTGAAGCCCAAGGCGTAAAACTGCTGCCACTGGCGACCGATTGTGATCTGCATCTGCCTGCCAAAATCGGCGACTACACCGACTTTTATGTCGGTATCGAACACGCAAAAAATGTCGGCAAATTGTTCCGTCCCGATAATCCATTACTGCCGAACTATAAGTACGTGCCCATTGGTTATCACGGCCGCGCGTCGACCATTCGCCCGTCGGGTGCCGACGTGCGGCGTCCCAAAGGTCAAACCTTGCCAGCAGGCCAGACCGAGCCGAGCTTCGGCCCTTGTGCCCGTTTGGACTATGAATTGGAACTGGGTATCTGGGTGGGTCAGGGTAATGACATGGGCGATGCGATTCCCGTTAGCGAAGCGGGCGAACACATCGCCGGTTTTTGCCTGCTCAATGACTGGTCGGCGCGGGATATTCAAGCGTGGGAATACCAGCCACTGGGGCCGTTTTTGTCTAAAAGCTTTATTACCAGCATTTCGCCGTGGGTGGTGACGGCCGAAGCGCTGGAGCCGTTCCGCCGTGCTCAACCAGCTCGCCCAGAAGGTGATCCTCAGCCGCTGGCCTACCTGCTGGATCCCCAGGATCAAGCCAGTGGCGCATTGGACATCGAGCTGGAAGTGTTGCTGTTGACCGAGTCGATGCGCGAACAAAACCTGCCTGCGCACCGTTTGGGCCTGAGCAATAGCCTGAACATGTACTGGACTGCCGCGCAGTTGGTGGCTCACCACAGCGTTAACGGTTGCCAGTTGCAGTCGGGCGACCTATTCGGTTCGGGCACCTTGTCAGGGCCCGATCGCTCACAGTTGGGCAGCCTGCTAGAAATTACCGAAGGCGGTAAACATCCAATTGAATTGGCGTCGGGGGAGGTGCGTAAATTCCTCGAAGACGGTGACGAAATCATCCTACGCGCCCGCTGTACGCGTGAAGGTTACGCCTCTATTGGTTTCGGCGAATGCCGAGGCAAGGTCATCGCTGCGCGCTAACGGGAGCGAGCTATGGAACTCTTTGCCTACTACCGTTCAACGTCCTCGTACCGAGTGCGAATTGCGCTGGCGCTCAAAGGCCTGGATTACCAGGTTGTGCCGATCAATCTGCTCAAGGGCGAGCACCGTCAGCCGGTGTATCAGGCTATCAACCCGCAAGGCCGCGTACCGACCTTGCGCACCGATGACGGCAGCGTGTTGATTCAATCGCCGGCGATCATCGAGTACCTCGAAGAGCGCTTCCCGGCGGTGCCGCTGTTGTCCAACACACTGGTGACCCGAGCTCACGAACGGGCGGTTGCGGCCTTGGTGGCGTGTGATATTCACCCGTTGCACAACGTCAGTGTGCTTAACCAACTGCGCCAATTGGGCCAGGACGAAGAGCAGGTAGCGCAGTGGATCGGACATTGGATCGCCCAAGGTCTGGCGGCCATTGAGCAACTGATTGGCGATAGCGGTTATTGCTTTGGCCTTGAGCCTGGGTTGGCGGATGTGTACGTGATCCCGCAGTTGTACGCCGCAGAGCGGTTCAATGTGTCGCTGGCGGCGTATCCGCGAATTGCGCGTGTGGCGGCATTGGCAAAACAGCACCCGGCCTTTATCAAGGCGCATCCGGCCAATCAGCCAGATACCCACTGATTTCTGAGGGTGGGCACAACCCCCGCTTTTACGGGGGGTGTGTTTGACCATTAAAGGTCAGCCCGTATGTCTCAAACCTATGTAACTTATTCCTGCGCTCTTCAACGACTTTTCTGTCACGGCCTATACTGGCGGTTACCTGTCACCGATCGAGGGCTGGTTCATGTTTGCTCTCATGCAAAGCGCTCATGTGGAGTCGCTGCACCTCAGCGTTGACCCTGTCACAGGGCTCAAGGCCGTGATTGCTATTCATAGCAGTCGCCTCGGCCCGGCATTGGGCGGTTGTCGTTATTTGGCGTATCCCAACGACGAAAGTGCGGTGAACGACGCCATCCGTTTAGCCCAAGACATGAGCTATAAAGCCGCACTGGCCGGTTTGTCGGTAGGTGGGGCGAAGGCGGTGATCATGCGTGCGCCGCATGTTGAGAGTCGCGCTGCGCTGTTTGAAGCGTTCGGCCGTTGTGTCGAACAACTCGACGGTCGCTATATCACGGCAATTGACAGCGGCACCTCGACTGCCGACATGGACTGCATCGCCCAATATACCCAGCACGTCACTAGCACCACGGCAGCTGGCGACCCTTCAGCGCATACCGCCATGGGCGTGTTCGCTGGGATTCGCAGCACCGCGTCGTCGCGCCTCGGCAGCGACAACCTCGAAGGTCTGCGGGTCGCGATTCAGGGGTTGGGCAAGGTAGGATTTGCCCTGGCAGAGCAACTGCATGCCGCTGGGGCTGAATTGCTGGTGTGCGACACAGACGCCGGCAAGGTGCGCTTGGCTATGGAGCAGTTGGGGGCTCATCCGGTGGCGTGCGAAGCCTTGCTCAGTACACCGTGTGACATCTTGGCGCCGTGCGGCCTAGGCGGCGTGCTGAACTGGCACAGCGTCGCGCAACTGCGCTGTTCGGCAGTTGCCGGGTGTGCCAATAACCAACTGACCAACCTGCAAGTCGCCGACCAGCTTGAGCGCCGGGGCATCCTGTACGCGCCCGATTACGTCATTAATTCGGGTGGATTGATCTACATGGCCCTAACCCATCAAGGGGCGCAGCCAGAAGTGATCAATCAACTCTTACTGCGCATCAGCGAACGCCTAACCGGCATCTACGCCCACGCCCAAGCGGAAAAACGCTCACCGGCCCGGGTCTCGGATGAATTGGCCAAGCGCTTGTTGTATCCCCAAGATTAAAAGGCTGACCTACCCCGTTGGAGCGAGCTTGCTCGCGATCTTTTGATCGCTTAAAAGATCGCAGCCGTCGGCAGCTTCAACAGGATGCACTTGCCAGCTTTCGCGATAATTGTTTTCAAACTCAACCAACCCGGCATGCACCTGTTGCAGAGCCTCGATCTGACGCGTCACAGACTGTTTTTTGGCCTCGATGGCGTTGCTGACCACCGCCCACGGCAATGGTTGCCCTCGGTGATTTTGCACAATCGCCTGCATTTCTTTGAGCTTGAAACCCAACTGTTGCGCGCACTTGATGAACATCAGCAACTCAACACATTGCTGCGAATAGACACGGTAGTTGCCACGTCGCTGTGGAGCCTGCAATAAGCCTATTTCTTCATAGTGACGGATGCTTTTGACGGTCGTGCCCGACAACTGGGCGGCTTTGCCGATGTACATTAAAAGTCCTTTTAGGGCCGCGCATGCCGTGAAGGTTCACCGGCTGGCGAGCGTCTTGGCTTGCTGGAGCCACCTGTCCCGTTGTGTGGTCGTTGAGTTTAGTAGCGGGCCGAAGGTTAGGGTGGCCAATGGCTTGATACCACAAAACGCCAGCGTGGTTTTGCGCATTTGATGCAACCCCGGCATGCGGTACACCCATTTGTAGTACCACGGAGGGGTGTCCATCGTTACCAGCAGGTGTGCGCTGCGACCTTTCAGGAGTTTGTCGGGGAAGGCCTTGCCGGGTCGGTACTTAAAGGCAAAACCGGGCAGGAAGGTGCGGTCGAGAAAGCCTTTCATCAGGGCAGGAATCCCGCCCCACCAAATGGGGAATACAAACACCAGATGCTCAGCCCAACTGATATCGGCTTGGGCCTTGAGCAAGTCAGGTTCCAGCGTCTGGATCTGGTTGTAACCCTCGTGCAGCACCGGATCGAAATGCAGTGTGCCCAGTCGCAGCACCCTTACCTCACGGCTAGCGTGTTTGGCCGCCTCGACATAGCTGTCTGCCAAAGCGCCGCAGAAGCTGTTCGTAGAGGGATGACCCAGAATCACCAGTACTCGCTTGCTCATCGTTCCGCCAATCTGAAAAAGGGCCTTTCAAGATAGACGCTGCCCCAAGGGGGAGAGTCAAGCGAGCACGTGGAGGATTACTCGCTGTCGACCAGCAACTCGGACAGGGCGTCCGGTTGGCTCTTGAATGCCTTTGCAAATACATCGCGGTTTTTCGCCATGTAGATACCGGCTTCTTCGACTTGCTGCTCGCTCAGAGACGGCACAGCTTTTTGCAACACTTCAGCGAGCAATTCGGCCAGCTCCAGCATTTTGTCATGACGGTCAGCTTCGGCTTTATCCATGAACAAACGCTCCAGATCTCGGCTGCTGCGGTATACCACTTCGACGGCCATTTACCACCTCATATGCCTTCACGATAAGTTATCTTGCGATTACTGTATTTATATACAGCGAAAAGCATAAGCCAATCGCCGGGCTTTGAATAGTGACTTTTTACTCTAGTGCACGTGACGTGTCTAATCGCGGCTGGCCACCTTCTCACTGGCGGTGGCTGGCCTTTTTTCTGCATGTAAAAAGCGTCACGTTCATCGCGGATGATCCGTTTGAATCGATTCAAGGAGCTGCATCGTGAGAGTAAACAAGGCTGAGAAGCTACGTCGCCGGGTACATGAACTGGCCGAATCGATGGGCAATTTGTTCGTTGAAACCTTCCATTACTTGGCGTTGTTCGCCATTGGCGCTGTCACTGCCTGGGCGGCGGTAATGGAATTTTTGCAGATGGTGGAGAAGGGCAACATCTCCATCGATGACATCTTGCTGCTATTTATCTACCTCGAACTGGGCGCGATGGTCGGGATTTATTTCAAGACCAACCACATGCCCGTGCGTTTCCTGATTTACGTGGCGATCACGGCACTGACCCGCTTGCTGATTTCCAATGTGTCGCACCACAACCCGCCGGACATGGGCGTGGTGTACCTGACGGGGGCGATTCTGTTGTTGGCGTTTGCGATTCTGGTGGTGCGCTATGCGTCATCGCAGTTCCCGTCTGTGAAAATCGAGAACCCGCACCGCAAGACCGGTGCCGGTTCTGGTGAACACCCTGAAGTGGAGAAGGGCGAGTTGTAATCCCACGCCCACAAAAAAGGGCGGGCTTACCGAAGTAAGTCCGCCCTTTTTTTTGTGCGCCTTGGGCGCTGAGTCAGCTATTGAGTGCGGCCTGTTCTTTTTCCAGAAACTCTTCTTCGAGCAAGGCGTCGGCACTGGTTTTGTGCTCTTTCTCTTCAAACCCTTCAACGGCCAGTTTTGGGGTGTGTTTGCCACGCAGCTTGCCGAACAAATGCTCCAGGGCGTGCTCCAGTTTGGTCGCAGCGCCTTCAACGGCGAGTGTTAGTTCATTAGCGTCGTGGGACACCAGAATCGGTTGGTGACCTTTTGGACGAGCCTCCATTTTGCAGCGTTTGTCTTTTGGACCGGACTTGCCGCCATTCTCATCGGTGACATGCACGATGACTCGAGTAAGGTCTTCCAAGTAATGCTCGAGCGTAACTTCAACTGTAGCTGTCACCCAATTCTGGGTGCGTGCGTCAACAGCGATGTTTTTATCGGAAAAGACTTCAGTTTGCAGAGTTTGCATAATGCTTCCCTTATCTAGCGTGCTCGTGTGAGTTCTGACGGCCTCGCGACTCAAAGGTTCATCGTCAGCGCTCACCTACAGTGTTTGTGCCGATGAGCAAATATTTCAAGCACTTTTTTCTAGAAAAATCATTGGCTCTGATCCGCGTCAGTCTTTGGCAGGGACAAAAGCCCGCATGCGCGGGCCATGGCCGATTTATATCAAAATGCAACAGAGGTCTGGACATACAAAGTACGAGGTTCGCCCACGTATTTACCCTTGTTGTTGTCGTCAAACGAGCGAGTGTAGTACTCGTGGTTGAGAATATTTTTGACCCCGACAGCCACGTTCAGGTCGGACAACTGATGCCCAAAATCGTAGCCCACGCGGGTGTTGAACAGCATGTAGCCGGGGATGAGCCCGGTGCTGCCGTCAGCGCTTTCGGCGCGGGTGTTGGCGTTGTCGGCAAACTGGTTGGTCTGGAAGGTGCTGTCCAGATTGGCCTTCCATGCGCCTTCGGTGTAAGCGACACCCAGGCTACCTTTATTTTTCGAGGAGAACGGCACGCGATTGCCTTTGTTCGGCCCGTCTTCGCGGATAGTCGCGTCAACATAGGCGTAGGTGGCGTACACGTCGAAACCCGCCAGAACCGGGCTCACGCCTTCGAGCGCGTAATTGATGCTGGCTTCGATGCCTTGGTGACGGGTTTTGCCACGGGCGATCACAGTGTCGTTGGTCTGGTTGCTGTCGTATTGGTTGTTGAAGTTGATCAAAAATGCGCCGATCTCCGCGCGCAGGTTGCCATTGTCGTAGCGCGTGCCGAGTTCCCACGTGCGGGCTTTTTCTGGTTTGACTTCGTCGCCGTTGACCCGATTCGGCATCTGGCTGTACTGCACACTGCCGAACGAACCCTCGGTATTGGCATAGATATTCCAGGTGTCTGTCGCGTGGTAAAGAATGTTCAGCGCGGGCAGTGGGGTGTTGTAGTCGCCTTTGTATTTGACGTTGCTCAGCAGGTTGGTTTGCTGCTGTTTGATCATTTCGTAGCGAATGCCAGGGGTGAATGTCCACTTGCCGATGTCGATTTTGTCGTCGATAAAAAACGCGTTGGCTTCGGTAGCACCACGGGTGTCGCGGTCGTTACGGCTGCTGCTGGTTGGCAGTTCGTTGGCCGCAATCGGCGTACGGTAGCGCAGCTCATGCCCGGCCTCGTTGATGTAGCGGTAACCCACACCGACTTCGTGGCTGGTAGTGCCCACGTCAAAGCCTTGGGCCAGGCGCGTTTCAAGCCCGCGCACCCAGTATTCGCGCGGTGAAAGCGAGAGGAAGGTGCCTTGATCCAGATAGCCGCTGCGCAGGGTTTTGGTGAAGAAGCTATTCACCGTGAACTCGCGGCGGTCTTCTTGGTAGCGATAACCCATGTTGACCAGCGTGCGACGGCCCCAGAATTTGTCGTTCGGGCGGGTCGATTGGTACGGATCGGCTTTGTAGGCCGCCGTGCTCAGGCCACCAGGCATTTGGGCTTCACCATCGTAGTACTGGGCCATGGCGTTAAAGCTGTTGGCGTCGTCGAGTTGATAGTTGCCTTTAAGGATCAGGTCATCGATGCGCGTGTCGCTGTGCTCGCGCCAGTCGCCACCGCGGGTGCCGGAGTACAGCAGGGCGCCGCCCAGGCCATTGTCGGCGGTGCCACCGGCCAGCAAATTGGCGGTTTTCTTGAAACCATCTTGTGTTGACGACGGGCTGATTTCGGTCTGGAAACCCGCCTTGACGGTCGGTTCATCGGGAATCGCACGGGTCACAAAGTTGACCACACCGCCGACGTTTTGCGGGCCATAACGCACCGCACCGCCGCCGCGCACCACGTCTACAGCGTCCATGTTGCCCATGCTTACCGGAGCGAAAGAGAGTTGCGGTTGACCGTAGGGAGCGAAGGGCACTGGAATGCCGTCCATCAACACCGTCGAGCGCGTGGCCAAGCGCGGGTTTAGCCCGCGTATGCCGAAGTTGAGCGCCATGTCATGGCTGCCGGTCCCGTTGTTTTCCGGGGCGTTGACACCAGGGATGCGGTTGAGCACTTCGCGGGCTGTTGTGGCGCCCTGGCGTTCGAAATCTTCGCGGCGGATTACGTCACGTGCGCCCGGATGCTCGAAGACATTGGTTTGTGCGGCGTCGCCCAGCCAGTCACCGACCACGCTGGAGGTGCCCAACTCAATGCTTTGCGGGGCGTTGGCGGTGGATGCCGGTTGCAGGCTGAACGCGCCCTGACCTTCAGCGCGGGCTTGCAGGCCGGTGCCTTCGAGCAACGCTTGCAAGCCTTGCTCGGGGTTGAAGTTACCTTCCAGGCCATGGCTTTGAATGCCGCTGGCGGCAGCCGAGCTGAACGAAATTAGCACACCCGCTTCACGTCCGAATTGATTCAACGCGTTTTCCAGTGAAGAGGGCGCGATGTGATAGCTCTTGGTATCTGTTTGGGCAACGGCGTTGAAACTTAAACTGGCACCCAGTAACAAACTGGCCAAGGACGTAAGACGGAGCGGCTGAGCGGGCATGAAAAGGTCCTGAGAAGGGAGAGAATCGAAGTGGCTTACCTTCTCTGTCACGCCAGACTTGAAAACAGCTCACATGCTTGAAAATAAATATTCGCTTTGTAGGAGCGGGCTTGCTCCTGCAGAGGGTTTATCGTCGCTACGCCCGCGCCTCGACTGTCACCCAGTACCGGGTTAAGCGTTTGACCCGCACCGGTAAGCTGACTTCGAGCATGTTTAGAATCCGCTCGCTGTCGTTCACCGGGTAAGTGCCGGAGATCAGCAGTTCAGCGGCTTTCAGGTCGCAATTAAGCTGGCCACGGCGATAGCGTCCCAACTCGGCGAGAAAGTCTTCAAGGCGCATGTGCGCGGCCACCAGCATGCCGTCAGTCCAGGCGCTGCTATTGGCATCCAGCACGTGCGCAGGGCTCCAAGCCTGGCGATTGAAGCTCAATTGTTGATGGGCCTGTACCCATAGCGGGTTTCCTATGTGGGCCGTTGGTGTGAGCGCGACTCGGCCATCAAGCACCGCCAGTTCTGTGCGGTTGCTAAATTGGCGCACGTTCAAGCGCGCACCCTGCGGCTGCAACATGCCGTCAGCGGTGAGAATTTGCAGGGGCCGGTTTTCTTGTGCGGCGGTCAGGTGCATCTCGCCTTCGAGCAAGCGAATGACCCGCCGCTGGGCGTCAAATCGCACATCGACCGAGCTTGCGGTGTTGAGCTGGAGTTGGCTTCCATCCTGTAACTGCACGTTACGTCGCTGACCCAACGGGCTGCTGTAATCGGCCAGCAGCGGGGTGATCGGCAGTTGATCGCGCAGGCCGTAAGTCAATGCAGAGCCCACACCCAACGACAACAGCACCTTGAGGGCATGACGGCGACTGCTGCTTTTGGGCGCGTTCAGTGCCGCGTGGGCCAAAGGCGAGGACAACCCGCGCAAGCGCTGATTAACCCGCTGAATGTGCTCCCACGCGCGCTGGTGTTCGCTGTGGGCCTGTAGCCAATACTCCCAAGCTTGCTGACGACGCGGGTTGAGGGCGCCGTCCTGCATTTCGACCAGCCAACTCACCGCTTGCTCGGCAACGCCCGGCGCAATGTCCGGCGGGTTATTAAAAGCGCCGTTCACAGGGCGAAGTAGCAGCGCAGGGCTGCCTTATTCAAATGGCGTTTGACCGTGGCAATCGATATGCCCAATTGAGCGCTGATTTCGGCGTAGCTCAGGCCATCGACCTGCGCCAGCAAAAAGGCCCGCTTGACCGGGGAGGGCAGGCCGTCCAGCAGTTGGTCCAGCGCCATCAGGGTTTGCAGGATGATGGCCTTGTCTTCTTCGGACGGCACCAGCGCCTCGGGCAGATCAGCCAGTGCCTGCAAGTACGCGCGCTCCAGATCCTGGCGCCGATAGTGATTAAACAGCACGCGCTTGGCGACGACGGTCAAGAACGCCCGAGGCTCGGCAAGGGTGGGTGTTTCGCGGCTGATCAACAGCCGCATGAAGG
>NZ_ALJC01000102.1 GCF_000282975.1 Pseudomonas psychrophila HA-4 | reverse complement strand
GCCGAGCTGAAAATACCCCGCCGCCCCGCCGCCGCGCAAAATGGGTTCGGCGGCGGCTGTGTCGTAAATCCCGTCTTTAAGCAGGTGCTTGGCTATATGCACTGCTACTACTTCCCCCAGAATCAGCCAGCTCGGCACTAACTCTTTGTCGGCGCGTTGTAGCTGAATAATCTGCGTCACTTTGCATTCAAACGACACCGGTGTTTCGGCTACCCGCGGCACGCTCACCACGCGTGAGGCCACCGTCGTGAGACCTGCCAATGCAAACTCATCTACCTCTGGCCCCACCGGTGCGCAGCTTTGATTCATTGCCTCGGCCAAAGGGCGCGTGGCCAGGTTCCAGACAAATTCACCGGTTTGCTCAATATTATTGAGACTGTCTTTGCGGCCCACACTGCAAAAGCCAATGATTGGCGGGATGTAATTAAACGCGTTGAAAAAGCTGTACGGCGCGAGATTCAAGCGGCCTTGAGCATCCTGCGACGAAATCCAGCCAATCGGGCGCGGCCCGACAATCGCATTGAACGGATCATGGGGCAGGCCGTGGCCCTGAGAAGGCTCGTAAAAGTGGATATCGTCATGCATGGCAGGCATCCGCAAACGGCTGAGATAGAGGGGCCATATAGTGCAAGGCATTTTCCGTGAAGACAAATGCTGGGTAGTTGATGCGTCTACGATTAAGCCCGGCCGGAGCCGGGCTGGGATGCCAATTTCAAGTCTTAACTGATGCTGGCGCCGTTGGTGCGATCGTAACCATCTTCAGCGAAAGTCGCTGATTTAGTGTTGTCAAAGCCGTCTTCAGCAAAGGTTGCAGAGTTGGTTTTGTCGAAGCCGTCTTCAGCAAAGGTTGCCGAGTGAGTTTTGTTGTAGCCATCTTCGGCAAACGCTGCAGAGCGAGTGCTGTTGTAGCCGTCCTCAGCAAAGCTCGAAGACTGAGTACGATCAAAACCATCAGCGGCAAACGTGTTGAAAGCCAAGGCCGAAAGAACTGCTGCGAGGATCAATTGGGTTTTCATGATGAAGCTCCTGTGTTTCGTGATTAGGTTTTTGCTGTCTATGGAGTGGATGTTACGCCGATAAATACGATTAAAAAGCGCATAAAATAGCGTAAAACAATCGTTAAATTCGATGTATATGCCCGCACGAAACCCGGTTCTATAGGGCGTTTGAGCTTCCATTTACAAAAGACTCAAGCCAAGTTTGAGCGGAGATTTCGTTGAGGTTGATAGTGAGCTAACAGAATTAACTGACAATTAATTGGAAGAGTTCTTACGAGGGGCGGGGTAGAGCGGGGAGGATGTAGCACCTGTAGTCGCTGCCGCAGGCTGCGACTACAGGCAAACTCAGGTACTTAGTCTGTTTCGATCCGCGAATGAGTGCGGGTGTCTTTCATGGTCGCGTACACCAGCAGCGAGCAGGCGATACACGCAGTCACATACCAGTAGTAGCCGGTTTCCATACCTGCACTTTTGAACCACAGCGCGATGTATTCAGCCGTGCCACCGAAGATCGACACCGTCAGTGCGTAAGGCAAGCCAACGCCTAGCGCGCGAATCTCGGTCGGGAACAGCTCAGCCTTCACCACAGCGTTGATCGAGGTGTAGCCGCTGACGATGATCAGCGCTGCCATGATCAGGAAAAACGCGCCCCACCACGTGGTAACGGTGTGCAAAGTCGTGAGAATCGGCACGGTGAACAGGGTACCCAGAACGCCGAAGGCAATCAGGATCGGACGCCGCCCGATTTTGTCAGACAAACCGCCCACCAGCGGCTGGATGCACATGAACAGAAACAGCGTTGCGGCGGAAATCGTGGTGGAGTCGGAGATGCTCATCCCGACTGTGTTCACCAGGTATTTCTGCATGTACGTGGTGTAGGTGTAAAACGCCAGCGTACCGCCCATGGTCAGGCCGACAACGGTCATCAGTTCTTTTGGATGACGAAGCAGGGTACGCATGGCGCTTTCTTTTGGCTTGACCTTGGTCTTTTTGAACGACTCGGTCTCTTCCATGCCTCGACGCAGATAAAGCGCGACCACTGCACACAGGGCGCCGATTACAAAAGGAATCCGCCAGCCCCAGCTGTACAGCTGTTCTTCGGTCAGGGTTTGTTGCAGCACGATCAACACGCCCAGCGCGATGAGTTGACCCGAGATCAGGGTCACGTACTGGAAGCTGGAGAAAAAGCCGCGGCGTTCTTTAGTGGCCATTTCACTGAGGTAAGTGGCCGAGGTGCCGTATTCCCCCCCTACCGACAAACCTTGCAACAAGCGGGCGAACACCAGCAGCACGGGAGCCCAGACACCAATAGTCTCGTAACCTGGCGACAGTGCAATCACCAGCGAGCCGAAGCACATCAGTAGCACAGAGGCCATCAATGCGGCTTTACGGCCTTTGCGGTCCGCGTACAGCCCCATCAGCCAGCCGCCGATCGGGCGCATCAAAAAACCCACGGCAAAAATTGCTGCGGTGTTGAGCAGTTGAGCAGTGGTGTCGCCTTTCGGGAAAAAGGCCTTGGCGAAGTACAGCGAGAACGCGGCGTAAACGTACCAGTCGTACCACTCGACCATGTTGCCGACCGAACCACTGAAAATCGATTTGATACGGCTGGACGTGGACTTTACTTTGAGGGGGGTAGCAGACGCTGACCCGGCAGGCAGGGTGCTTGAGTTATCCATTGAATGGATCCTTGTTTTTTTGGTTTTGTTATAGCGCGGTAAAACGCGAGCGTGCAGGGGCTATAGCAGAACTTGTGCCAAGGCTTAGACGCCCGGTTTAAAAGGGTTTCAATCAATTAGTGAGCGGGAATCCGCTGGTTGGTCGATATGAATAAGCGGAAATCCGCCGATGAGCGGCGATATCTGTGTCTGTGGGAGCTGGCTTGCTCGCGATTGGAGTGCATCGGTGTTTCAGAATGACCGCGTAGCTTGCATCGCGAGCAAGCCCGCTCTCACAAAGGCGCTGAGCGTTATTGCGCACTCAAAAACGCTTCTCGCACTAAACCATGCCGTTGCATCTTTTCATTCAGGGTTCGGCGCGGCAGTTGCAATTCGTTCAGCACCGCCTTGATATCGCCTTTATGCCGAGTCAATGCTGCTCGCAAGCATTGCGACTCAAACGCTTCCTGTTGTGCCGACAGCGATTGCCCTGCGTCGATGCCCTCGAACTGCGGATCGCACAAGCCCAATACGTGGCGCTCTGCGGCGTTAGCCAGTTCACGCACGTTACCCGGCCAGTCGTGGCTCAGCAGGTGCGACAACTGCGGCCCGGTCATTGGCGCAGCGTTGCGCCCCATGCGTTCTGCCGCTTGGCGGGAAAAGGCCTCATAGAGCAGCGGAATGTCTTCGCGACGCTCGCGCAGCGGTGCCAAGCGTAGTTCAGCAACGGTCAGGCGATACGCCAAATCTTCGCGAAAACGCCCGGCCCGCGCTTCGTCGAGCAAGTCGGGTTTGGTGGCGGCAATGACCCGTAAATCCACATTAATGCTTTGATTTGAGCCCAAACGCTCAAGCTTTTGCTCTTGCAGCACCCGCAGCAATTTGGCTTGCTGGGCCAGTGGCATGCTCTCTATCTCGTCAAGAAACAACGTGCCGCCGTCAGCGTATTCGAGCTTGCCGATGCGCTTGCCTTGCGCGCCGGTAAAGGCGCCGCTTTCATGGCCAAACAATTCGGCCTCAAACAGTTGCTCTGGAATCGCCGCGCAGTTCAGCGCCACAAAGGGTTTGTCTGCCCGCGGACCAAAGTCGTGCAGGCAGCGCGCGACCAATTCTTTGCCGCTGCCGGTTTCACCCCGGATCAGCACATTGACCGGCAACGCTGCCAAATCAAGGATCTGACGGCGCAGGGTTTGCAAACTGCGTGACACGCCTAGCAGGCGCCCGTCGATCTGCTCGCGCAGGTCGGCCTGTTCATGCAAACGGCGGTTTTCCAGCACCAGTTGACGCTTTTCCAGCGCTCGTCGCAGGCTGCTGAGCAGCGCTTCGGGGCTGAAGGGTTTTTCCAAAAAGTCGTAGGCACCCTCGCGCATGGCCTCGACCGCCATCGGCACATCGCCGTGCCCGGTCAGCAGAATCACCGGCAGGTCTGGGTCCAGTTGCTGCAAGCGCGTCAACAGAGCCAGACCGCCAATGCCGGGCATGCGTACATCACTGACAACAACCCCGGCAAAGTGCGGCGGTAGCTGGCTCAGGCATGCTTCGGCGCAACTGAACAGTTGCACGTCAAACCCGCTCAGACTCAGCCATTGTTCTATCGCCGTGCGAATACTGGCCTCGTCATCGACCACGATCACTGAATTGAGCATCGTCAATAGTCCTGTGCGATAGGCAGCGTCAGCGTAAACAGCGCGCCTTCGACATGGTTACTCGCCGTCAGGCGCCCGCCGAGTTCGTGAACAATGGCGTAAGATACCGCCAACCCCAGTCCTAGCCCGTCGCCCACAGGTTTGGTGGTGAAAAACGGGTCGAAGATTTTACCCAAATGTTCTTCGTTAATCCCGCCACCGGTGTCTTTGACCATTAAGCGCCACAACTGCTGATCGGCCTCGATGCGTATCTCCAAGTGTTTGCGGGTTGTGTCGCGCATGGCATCCAGGGCATTGCGCAGCAGGTTGATCAGCACTTGCTCAAGACGAATGGCGTCACCGCGCACCCAGGCCGGGCGGGTCAGTACAACGTGCAGGTCGATGGCTTCTTCTTGTAAGCGAGGTTCCAGCAGTTGCAAGGCTTGGTCGACCACATTGGCCAGATCAAGCTTTTCGCGCAGGCCGCTGGGGCTTTGTCGGGCGTAGGTTTTCAGGTGCCCGGTGAGCGCCGCCATGCGCGTGAGCATTTGCTCCAGAGGGATCAGGGCTTTGTAGGCGTCGTCAATGCGGCCGTGATCGAGCAGCAGGCGCAACGTCGCCAACTGCATGCGTTGGGCGGTGAGCGGCTGATTAATTTCATGGGCCAGGGCTGCGGACATTTGCCCCAGCGCCGCGAGCTTGGCCGATTGCACCAGGCCGTCTTGCGCGGTACGTAAATCGCGGGTGCGAACGTCGACCAGTTGTTCAAGCTCTTCACGATTGCGCTGGCGCAAGCGCGACAGGCGCCAGCGTTGGAGCAAAAACAGCCCCAAAAATACCAGCGTCAGCCACAGACCAATCGCCGCCAAGGCTGCATTACGGCTGTCTTCAGTTGAAATCACCGGTCGGCGCAACAGGTGCAACGTCCAGCCTTCCGCGTTGAGCGGCAACGACTCCCACAGATAATCTTGCGGGCCGTCTGGGCCTTCAGCGCGGGTCAGGAAACTATGGTCATCAAAACTGCGCAAGGTGCGCGTCTTCATGTGCGTCAGCGGCTGTTTGTCGTATTGGCGAGTGTTCGAAATTTCGCTGCGATCCCCATCAGACAACGGCCGCAAATGGCGATAACGCCAACCCGGTTGATTGGCGATAAACACAATGCCGCGCGCGTCGCTGACTAGCAGAATGTCGTTGCCCTGGCTCCATTCGCGCTCTAACTGCGGGAACTCTAACTTGACCACCATCGCCCCTAAAAACTGGCCTTGGGCGTCATGGACGGCGCTGGATAAAAAGTAGCCCGGAATCCCGGTTGTGACCCCGACGGCATAAAAGCTTCCACTGCCCTGGATACGGGTTTGCATAAAGTAGGGGCGAAAGGCGTAGTTGTGGCCGACATAACTGTTGGAAGTGTTCCAGTTGCTCGCCGCCACGGCCAGCCCCGTGCGATCCATTAACTCTAGGGTCGAGGATTGCGCTGCGCCATTGATCCGCTCCAGCTTGCGATTGAGCGCGCCTTGCACGTCGCTGTTGATCGGGCCGCTCAAGGCTGCAATAAATTCTGAATCCAGCGCCAGTACGGCGGGCAGGGCACGGTAGCGTTCAATCAAGGTGTGCAGCGAGTTGGCGTACAAACTGAGCTGCTCAGGCCCCCGCTTGGCGCTTTCTTCTAGCGCATGGCGTTCGGCCTGATGCATCGCCCAGCCGCCAGCCAGAGCTGCCCCAATCAAAATCAGCAACGTGTATAAAGCCAGGCGCAGGTAGCGGGAAGTCACGGGCATAGCGGCGAGGGGCTCGATAATCGGGGCGCAAACCATAGCATGGCAGCGGTCTCTCTATCAGATGTACCAGTAGGCAAAGACTGAAATTAGCTCAATGCTCATGGCCTTACTCTTAAGTCTGAGGCAAGCCTGATGAATCCCCCAAAAAATAAGCTTTCATACCGTTATAGCTATGACCCTGTGGATAGGTTATCGAGTTGTGGTACAGCGCAAAACGTGATGGTTCAGCGGTTTTATAACAACAATCAATTGTCTACGCAGATTCAGGGAATGTTGAAAGACAGTATCTTTCAGATGGATAATTTTTTATTAGCTCAACAACGACAGCACCGGCCAGCCGATACCGCTTTGCTGGCGACTGATACCCCGGGGTCAGTCTTAAATGCATTGAGTGCACAGAGTAATAAAGGAGCGGCGTATTCTTCTTACGGGCATCGGGTGGCTGAAATTGAGGGGGCAACGTTACTTGGATTCAATGGTGAATGCGCTGATCTTGTGACCGGCCATTATTTACTGGGAAATGGCTATCGGGCGTATAACCCGGTATTGATGCGCTTTAATAGTCCCGACAGTTTTAGCCCGTTTGGGGAAGGTGGAGTTAATGCCTACGGCTATTGCGCAGGAGATCCCATTAATCGGAGCGATGAAGATGGGCATGCCTGGAGTTTCTGGGGCGCTGCTAGAAAAAGGTGGAACGCAGTGTTTAAAGCCCCAAGGGATTTGTCTACTAATCGTCCACTGGATTTAACGGAGGGGACGCAGGTATGGCGAGCAACCAGTCAGCATTATGATCGGCTAGGTGCAAAGCGTAAGGTGTTGAACGAGATCGCTAATGATAAAAATCTATTTCCAAAAGAAAGAAACATAGCAGTGGCAAAGTATAGAGACTTGCGACCTGAGTGGCGGGCCGTTAGAGATAACATGATAGTGATTGCAAACACAGACTCACCCTTTGCGATTGGGGCAGCAGGTGCTTCATCTACGAATGTCCGTAAATTGCAATTCAATGACGTTGTGGATGTTCAGGCATTTTACTCGCGTCAATATATAGGGGCAGGACTGGATGAAAAACTTTTTACGGTGGCAGGCAAACCGATAAGAGTTAAACAGTTTGAGTCGAACTTGAAGGAGGTGAAAGAAAAGATTCGACGATCTGAATAATTTTTTGTCATTGCTTAGCGCGTGTTGAACAATGACAACTTTACACCTGCACATTCCTCTACTCTCACCTTGCTCCTCACCCCTGTGAAGCTTATAGTCCGCCGGTCGCCCATATGGCGACCGGGTTTGGCGACTCGATGACAATGTGCGAAAGCCCTGTGCGGATTGCAGGATTTTTCGTAGCCGCATCATGCTGCTTTATGGCAGCTGTGCGTGGGAGATCTTCGGGTCTGCCGGTTCATTTGTCTCGGTTCGCCAACCTGCGTACAGCTGCCACCTATCGTTTGGCGACGATTGGGTGGTGGTCATTCTTACCGACAAATGAGGCTACATCCTATGAGCACTACCTTTCCCATGACCGCCATCGATTGCCTGATCCCCTGCATTAAACAGAATCACCCCTACGCCCTAATCCCCACCACACTCAGCAACTGCCCCTCAAACACCCCAAACTGCGCATCCAGTTCACGGCCGCGGTGCCAATCCGCGCTCAAGTCGCTCAGCAAACGCAAACGTACATGACCCTCAGCCGTCCAACTCAGCACCTCAGCATGCTCAAAGTAAAACCGCTGCTGAACGATGGGATACAGCGCCTTAAACAGGCTTTCCTTGACCGAAAAGGTCAGGGTGACGAGGTGCGCGATCTGCTCGGCGGCCCCGTCAGCCATACGTTGCAACTCATCCGGCGTGAGTATCTCTTTGGCCAGACGCTGCGCCCGTTCAGCACTGAGCAGATTTTCGAGGTCCATGCCCAATCCTTGCCAGTCCCGCTTGAGCCCCACCAGCGCCGCAGCCCGACCATTACTGTGGGTGATGCTGCCGCTGACATGCGCCGGCCAGAGGGGCGCGCGGTCTTCGCCAATGCTCGGCGTGGCGAGAGTGCCGTCCAGTTGCAGCAAGGCGGCGCGGGCGCAGAGCCTGCCAGCGATAAATTCGGCTTGGCGTTTGGCCACTGAGCGTTGAATACTCGCAGGGGCTTGAATTGCACTGCTGGCAAAATCAGTGGTGTTGAACTGCGCAGGCGTAAAGTCGGTGCTGCGCCATACACTGTCAGGCAACGCCAGGGGCAAAGGCCATTCAGTGCGCAGCGGCGTGCAGCAGGCTGGCCATTTGGGAAGTCGATTCATGCCGGGCATTTTGCGGGTCTTAACCTGGCTGTGCAATTGTTCAGAGTGTGTTCAGGGCGTACGTCTTATTGTGTAAAGGCTAGGCTTGTTATGGGACACACGTCCTTCGAGACGCGGATAGCTTGGGAGAGCGCGATGAAATTGCTGGTGGTTGAAGATGAGGCGCTGTTGCGTCATCACTTGCAAACCCGTCTGACAGAACGCGGCCACGTGGTCGAGGCGGTGGCCAATGCCGACGAGGCGTTGTACCAGACCGAGCAGTTTAATCACGATCTGGCGATGATTGACCTTGGCCTGCCGGGCATGGGCGGGCTGGAATTGATTCGTCAATTGCGGACGCGGGGCAAGACGTTCCCGATCCTGATTCTCACCGCGCGCGGTAATTGGCAGGACAAAGTCGAAGGGCTGGCAGCCGGTGCCGACGACTATGTGGTCAAGCCGTTTCAATTTGAAGAGCTGGAAGCGCGGCTCAATGCGTTGTTGCGTCGTTCTAGCGGCTTTACCCAGTCGACCATCGTCGCGGGTGAGTTAGTGCTCGACATCAATCGCAAACAAGCGGTGCTGGACGACAAGCCTCTGCCACTGACCGCCTACGAGTACCGGATTCTGGAATACCTGATGCGCCATCATCAGCAAGTGGTGGCCAAGGACCGACTCATGGAACAGCTGTACCCGGATGACGAGGAGCGTGATCCGAATGTGATCGAGGTGCTGGTCGGGCGCCTGCGTCGCAAGCTTGAGGGGGAAAGCGGCTTTAAGCCAATCGACACGGTACGCGGCTTGGGGTACCTGTTTACTGAGCGCTGTCGTTGATACGTTCGCTTCGCGTTCGTTTGATGCTGGCGGCCACGTTGTTGGCCGTCCTATTTATGCTCGGGCTGCTGCCAGCGATGCAGGGGGCGTTTAGCCTTGCGCTCAAATATGCCATTGAGCAGCGTTTAGCGTCTGATGTGACGACGTTGATCTCAGCGGCGAAGGTTGAAAAGAATCACCTCAAAATGCCGACCCTGCTGCCGGATGAGCAGTTAAACCTGCCCGACAGCCGCTTGCTTGGTTATATCTACGACCGTGATGGGCGTGTGGTGTGGCGCTCGAGGGCCACGCAAGAAGAAACCATTAACTACAAGCCGCGTTACGACGGGCGTGGCAATGAATTTGCCAGTATCCGCGAAGACAACGGGCAAGAGTTTTTCGTCTACGACGTTGAAGTCAAACTGCTGGGCGGCAAAAGCGCAGCGTTCAGTTTTGTGGCGCTGCAGCCCATGCGTGAATACAACCAAACACTCGCCGGATTGCGTGACAACCTTTATTTAGGTTTTGGTGCAGCCCTTGCTGTACTGCTGGCGTTGTTGTGGATTGGTCTGACGTGGGGGTTAAAAGCATTGCGGCGCTTAAGTCAGGAGTTGGATGAAATCGAAACCGGCGAACGCGAGAGTTTGAGCGAACAGCATCCTCGCGAGTTGCTGCGTCTGACTGGCTCGCTGAACCGTTTGCTGCACAGCGAGCGTGAGCAGCGTTCGCGCTACCGTGACTCACTCGATGATCTTGCCCACAGCTTGAAAACGCCGCTGGCAGTGCTCCAAGGCGTGAGTGAAAGCATGGCGCAACGCCCGACAGAGCGTGAGCAGGCCTGGGTGCTGCAAACCCAGATTGAGCGCATGAACCAGCAAATCAGCTACCAGTTGCAGCGTGCGAGCTTGCGCAAAAGTGGTTTGGTACGCCATCAGGTTGAATTGCTACCGGTGGTAGAAAGCCTGTGCAATACGCTGGACAAGGTGTATCGCGATAAGGCGGTCAAGGTCAGCTACGACATTGCGCTGCTCAGCCATGTACCCATTGAGCAGAATGCATTGCTCGAATTACTGGGCAACTTGCTAGAAAATGCTTATCGGCTGTGCCTCAAGCAAGTTCGAATCAGCTTGCGCCGCAATGTCCACGGCATTGAAGTGTGTGTGGAAGACGACGGCCCGGGTGTGCCGCCAGATCAGCGGGCGCGCATTCTGCAGCGCGGCGAGCGTCTGGATCGTCAGCATCCGGGGCAGGGCATTGGCTTGGCGGTGGTTAAAGACATCATCGAAAGCTACGACGCCCAACTGACGCTTGAAGACTCTGCACTGGGCGGTGCCGCGTTCCGGATTCTTTTTACCACGGCCTGACATGTAGTCGCTGACGAGGTACGAAGGCTGCGATCGGCGGCGAAGCCCTCGTAGATCAGGCAATTCGGCGTGTCAGTGATAGCTTTTATGGACGCTGTGCGCCCAATCGCAGCCTTCGTACCTCGTCAGCGACTACAGGTGCTCTGTTAGTTGAAAGGCGGTTATCCGCCATATCTCCCCTTCCAATTCCGCCAAAGGGCGGTTATCCGCCAGATCCCGCCCTACAAAACTCCAAGACATATTCCTACAAGTGCAGGCGTAATAGGCTGTTGCACTGCTTTTGTGCAATGTGGCCCGTGCTTTGCAATGACTGCTGCGAGAGGTCTGCCGTTAGAGCAGCTCGAAAAAACAAATCCCTCCAAGTACAGGAGGGTTCGCGCTTTAGGTATCACCCGTCTCAGATGGAATGATGATGGAGTGATGCACTTGAGGAACTTTGCAATGACGACTCGTCAGCCACTGTACAAATCCCTGTATGTGCAAGTAATCGTAGCGATTACTATCGGTATTTTGCTGGGCCACTACTACCCGGAAACGGGGGTTGCACTCAAACCCTTGGGTGATGGCTTTATCAAACTGATCAAAATGGTCATCGCACCCATTATTTTCTGTACGGTGGTGAGCGGTATTGCGGGTATGCAGAGCATGAAGTCGGTCGGTAAGACCGGTGGCTATGCGTTGCTTTACTTCGAAGTTGTGTCGACCATTGCCCTGCTGATTGGTCTGGTTGTGGTCAACGTTGTTCAGCCTGGCGCTGGCATGCACATCGACGTTACCACCCTGGACGCCTCTAAAGTTGCGGCCTATGTGACAGCCGGTGCGGACCAGAGCATCGTTGGCTTCATTCTGAACGTGATCCCGTCGACCATCGTTGGTGCCTTTGCCAATGGCGACATTCTGCAAGTGCTGATGTTCTCGGTGCTGTTCGGTTTCGCCCTGCATCGCCTGGGTGCCTACGGCAAGCCAGTGCTGGACTTCATTGATCGCTTTGCACACGTGATGTTCAACATCATCAACATGATCATGAAACTGGCTCCACTGGGCGCATTGGGCGCCATGGCGTTCACCATCGGTGCCTATGGCGTAGGGTCGCTGGTGCAGTTGGGTCAGTTGATGATCTGCTTCTACATCACGTGCGTGCTGTTTGTTCTGATCGTGTTGGGCGGCATCGCTCGCGCTCACGGCTTCAGCGTGATCAAGCTGATCCGCTACATCCGTGAAGAGCTGCTGATCGTACTGGGCACCTCGTCGTCCGAATCGGCACTGCCACGCATGCTGGTGAAGATGGAGCGTCTGGGCGCGAAGAAGTCGGTTGTAGGTCTGGTCATTCCGACTGGCTACTCGTTCAACCTCGACGGTACTTCGATCTACCTGACCATGGCTGCGGTGTTCATCGCCCAAGCGACTGATACACACATGGACATTACGCATCAGATCACGCTGTTGTTGGTGCTGTTGCTGTCGTCCAAAGGTGCTGCGGGTGTGACGGGTAGCGGCTTTATCGTACTGGCGGCCACCTTGTCGGCTGTAGGCCACTTGCCGGTTGCTGGCTTGGCGCTGATTCTGGGTATCGACCGCTTCATGTCAGAAGCTCGCGCCCTGACCAACCTGATTGGCAACGCGGTTGCCACCCTGGTAGTTGCCAAGTGGGTGAAAGAGTTGGACGTAGACGTTATGCAACGTGAACTGGCGTTGGGCGGTCGCCCGCTGGATAACACGATGCCAGAAGACGATCTGCTGGTCGCTGAAGGTCAGATCCCTGCTGAGGCTAAGTAACCTCAAGTGAGAAAAAACCCATCTTCGGATGGGTTAATGAGAGGGCACCCCACACCCTGCGAGAGCTGCGCTTTCGCGGGGTGTTTTGTTTTCGGAGTCCATCATCATGCGTGAGTTGCAAGGTGCATGGCCGCACCAATACGCTGCTGTTTACCACTGCATCGCTTCGAAAAAGTGCTGGGCCACGCACTTGAGCATCTTCCACAGATCCTCATCTATTCAAAGGTGGGGATCTATGGCGCGCTTTCTGATGATAGGGTATTTACCCTCATTATTTTGGCGTGATTGATCTCACGACACTTAAAGATCTGACTCCGTCTTTGTCCATCGCCTGGACTTGGATAGTAATGGGTCCGCCGTTACCGCCAACGGTGATTTGCGTGGAAGTTATTTCCTCGTTAATTCCTGTGTTGGTTTTTACTGCGAATTTCACAGTCCGATTGTCAGCGCCCTTGAACCAGTCGAAGATAGCGCCACCACCAGAGATTACAGTTCCTTTTAGTCCGGTTGGTTCAGCAGGCCGGTCAGGTTGAAGGTTGAACTCAATAGGTGAAGAGTAGTGACCTACCGCATCAAATGCTCGCAGTGAAAAAGCATGTTCAACGGCAGGGTCCATGCCTTCCAGGCGAGCCGTTAATATATTGCTTGGGAACTCTATTTTTTTATCGATATTGTTGTTGGCAACGAGTTCATAACCGGTCACCTCGATATCGTCTGATGCAGCGCTCCAGGTTAATGTCGGGAAAGTGGCGGTCTGGTCATGAGCGTAAAAAAACACGGGGGCAGTGGGTGGTACTCGGTCAACCAGTATTGGCGTTCTAGGCGATTTATTACCCGCCGCATCGATCGCTTCAATATAGAAGGTATACGTCGTGACGGGCATTAATTTTTCGACGACAACCTCTGGCGTTGCAGACGTTGCGACTGCTTCGGGGATTTTATCGGTGTAAACGTTGTAACCCGTCAGGCCAATATCATCGCTTGACGCATCCCACTTGAGCTTCAATGTTGTCCCTGTGTCATTGCTGTATTGCGGGTTGAGTGGCGCCGAGGGCGGCACTCGATCAACCAGCAACGGCGCAGGGGTCGACATGTTTGCGTTAGCATCGTAAGCCGCGACGGTATAACGATAAGTCGTTACAGGCTGCAACGTCGTGTCGTTATAGTGCGTGGTTTTGGAATCAAACGTCTGGCCATCATCCCGCGTGATGGCGTAGCCAGTGACCGCTACGTTATCGCTACTCGGGCTCCAACTCAGGAGCAATGAGGAGTCGGTAACCTTGCTGTAAGCCAGATCTTTAACAGGCTTGGGACTTTCGCGATCAACAAAAACGGAGACGGGGGCAGACATATTTTCAGCAGCATCCCTGGCTCTGACTGAGAATGTGTGATTTTCACCGGGTTTAAGTTGCAGGATACTGGTACTTGTGGCAGCAACAGCTTTGAGGTACACGTCATCCTTGTAGATATAATATTCCTTCATTTTTATATCGTCCGTGGATGCGCCCCACGTGAGCCGCAGAGAGGTTGGCTTTAGTTCACTAAAGGTCAGTGACGTCGGCGTAGACGGTGGCGTGCGATCAATAAAGAGCGTGGCGGGATCCGAGTATGTATCGTTGTACTTGTGAGCCCGAATAGAGAATGTAAAGTTTGACGGTGGGAGGGTATCGGCAATGACCATGCTGTTTTCAGTCGGGATTTTGGAGACCATCGAGTTGCCCGAGGTTTCGTAGCTAAGTTCACTGGCGGGCGCTGAAGTTTTATCCCAGCTTACTTCAACCAAACCTCCCTGCAAGTTGCTCACCACCAGCCCTGTGGGCGGTGCGGGGGGAGTTGTATCGTAGGTAGGCAGAGTGATGGTTTTGGGGGGGGACATGTTGTTATCAAAATCGACAGCAGTAACAGATATTTTTTTAATGCCGGCAGTGTTGAATTCAGTAAAGTTTTTATGGGTGGTTAATAGAGGCTTGTCATCACCCAAAATATTAAACTCAGCAATACCAGATTGCTCTGCGGGTTCATCCCAGTAAAGTAAAGCCGTGCTGGGTGTCAGTTGACGCACAATCGGCGTCACAGGTAACGCATTCACCAGGCTTTTTGCGCAATACATTCTTAGCCCGTTCATGGCTGTATCATCGCCTTCGCCCTGTTTCGACTCTACGCGATTTTTAAAGCCCACGACGTTCTCACCGGCTGGGCATATAAAGTTATAGCTCCATGTGCCCCAATAACCCAAGTCGCCACCAATCACGGTGTTGTCCTGGCAAATACCCCGTACTTCTGTAGCCTCTACTTCATCTCTATGGTCACGGGACCAAAGTCTTTTCAAGGCAAACCCTTTTAACGGGCCGTTAGTGGCGCTGCACTTATAGATGCTGCTCCAATCCCCCCAGTAGCCATTATTGCTGCTTATGAGTGTGGTCGAAGCACCATTGTTTGCGGAACAATACATGCGCAGGCTGTTAAGGCCTGAGTTATCACCTTCCTGGCCTTGGTCTTTTTCATTCCTGAGGTCAAATCCCCAGGCAACAGTAGGTGCTGGGCAGCTTGCTTTATTTCCCCACTCGCCCCGTCCACCATCCGCTTCGGCAGAGGTGGGTATCACATTTTGTCCCCCGAATGTGTTCATGTTGACGGTCATGTAAGAGACTTTGCCGTCCAAGGCTTGGTCGCCGCCAAAACGATAAGCGATAGCTGAACCATCAGGGCTCTCTTTACTTTGCCCGAACTCTTGAATGTTGCCTATATTAAAAGACGAGGTCATGTCTTTGCGTACAAAAATACGCAGGCAACCTTGGCTGCATTTCTCATCAGAGTTTTTGGTGCCAAACAATGTGATCGTGGTCCCGGCCAATGCATTTGAAAGTACTGCGGTTGCTGCCTGGTCATTTTTACAACCCCAATGATCAGCGCCGCTTTCCAATTCGAATGATAAGGCTGCGTCCACAGGGACATTACAAAAAACATCACCTTCCTGATTGCCTAAACTCAGTTTTGGCATGACCGAACCTGTCACAGGTTCGATCGTGATGTGTGAAACCTTTCCGTCAAGCCCGTTATGGGGATGGCTCGTTACTTTGACATTGCTATCTGAATAGGATTTCTCAAATGTACCGACTACCACGCGCTCTGTAAGTGCAATGTCTCTTAATACTTCAATTTCCGTCCAATCATCGGATTTGGAACTGTCGGGTTTGTCGAATAATTTTATACTGGTCCCTTTTTTAACGCCGCGCAGTGCCAGTGAACGGGCTTCATCATTTTCGCATCCCGCTGCATTCAAACGGACATCCCATTCAACACTGGTGGGTAAAACGCACACGACATCATCACTTGTTAGCGCACCGGGGCGCGTGTCGGGATACGCTTCTGAATAGCCGTCATTTTTTTCATAGAAATAAACCCCACCCTCTGTTAAAGCGCCCGCATACGGAATGGCATCACCGACTTGGGTAAAGTCGAGGGCTATGTAGTTAGGCACCATACGAACACTTTCGTTTGATAATTTGCAGGCGTTGTCAACCCTGAATTCGAGCCAAGTCAAATTGTTGTCAATTTGAGCCGCGTGCGGTTTGGAGGAAAAAATGGAATGGAATTGATTCATGGTGAACAAGCGAGGCCATTGCTGAAACCCAGACTTGTCTATGGTTTTATAAAGATAGTTATAATAGATCTTGTCATCTTCATGTTTGCCGTCATCGTATCGGCTATTGCAGGCCCAATTGTCTTTTGAAAATCCGGCTACGCCGAGGTTGTAAAGATTTTGCTTTATGAATATTTTGTCTTTTGGGAGTTCTATTGTGCTTCCGGAAAATAGGTAGTTTCCATTTTCACGCTCTAGCATAATAATAATTCTACGATTACTGTCTATGATTTTTTGTAGTGTTGGCCATTGGTTGGTGTTGGCGTAATCAGAGATTTTAAAAATATAGCTGTCCAAGTTTGGGACTTCGTTGAAGGCTTTTTGTATATATTCAATGTCGATCCTATCTTCCAGGAATAGAGTGACAACTGCGTTTTTGTTTTCTGTCCGATCAAGGAAGTTTTTGACTTTTTCAAGTTCTGTGCTAAATTTTTTTTTGGTTACGCCCAGGGCTGAACAACCTGCATTAGGGAACTCGTCACCACTTGGTGGTGTGTGATGGCACATATAGGCATCAGTACTATAACCATTACTAGTGCTTGATCTTAATGGGTGTAAATCCCACATTAAAGAACGAACACCTCTTTCCAGTTCTGTGGTGGTATCATTCAAATAAGCATTGTGAGCCGATATCCATGTGTACTCATTAAAAGGCTTGGAAAAATCTCGAATATAGGGCGCGCTGGGAGGTTCCGCATTGGCGCCCGGCCAAGGCCTGCTTGAAGATGATTCATTATAGTGCGGGCTACGTATAGAGGGTGCCAGAGAGTTGTCTGTCTGGGCATAGATAGTATTGTTATCAATGAGTAATGCAGCCACTAATAGTGTGCCTACTAGTTTACCTACCGCATTAATAAGATTAGGCGACTTAGCGTTGAGTAATAGCCTTTTCATGTTCTAAATTCCAGGCAGTCAGGTTGGAATTATCATGTGGCATGTCAGTTAATGCGGCTACTGTCAGAAATAACAGGTAGGTAATCTTTTTAGCGATGTTTTTACTCGACCCGCGTTTCGCCGCTAAACACCAGCATCTGCCGACATCGACGGCACAGATAGCGACGGCCTTGCTTGACCAAGCCGTGGCGTTGTGACGAGAAGGGGAAGTCACTGTCCGGGCATGGGCAGCGGTAGATATAACGCGTGGCGCTGCGGCGCTTGATGGCGTAAGTGTGGCAACGATTGGGCGCCAACTCGTAGACGCCACGCATAATCAGTTGCCATTCCTCGCCGTGGGGCGCGATACGGTCACCAAACAATTGATGGGCAATCAGGTGTGCGACTTCGTGGGGGACGGTTTGCTTGAGGAAGTCATCACTGTTTTCGCGGTACAACTGCGGGTTGAAACGCAGCAGATTTTCATGCAAATGAGCGACACCAGCTTTTTGGCCGCGCAGCTTGAAACTGACTACCGGGCGTTTGAAAGGCCGTTTGAAAAACACTTCGGCCTGTTGGAAGCAATCTTCGACACGGGTGTTGAGTGACTCGGGCATGCGGTTCGGTTCTCCAGAAGCCGCGATTATGTCGTAAACCCCAAGCCGCAAGCTACAAGCGATGAGCGATGAGCGACGAGCTACAAGCGGCGCAGGCTCGCTTTGACTTGCAGCTTGTCGCTTAGGGCTTGCAGCTAACTAACTGATATAGACCGGGCCGATGCCCAGGCCCCAGATAATCACGCTTAGTGCCATGATCGAGACC
Organism: Pseudomonas psychrophila HA-4; assembly: GCF_000282975.1. GTDB lineage: Bacteria > Pseudomonadota > Gammaproteobacteria > Pseudomonadales > Pseudomonadaceae > Aquipseudomonas > Aquipseudomonas psychrophila_A. The sequence goes on along the minus strand of NZ_ALJC01000102.1, from coordinate 27,505 downwards.
AGCATCACCAACCCCACTGCGAGTATCGAACTCGAAAACAAAAAGCCCTCATCCGGGTCGATGTTCATGAACGTCGGCAAGCCTACGTACAGTAAATACACCGTGTAGCAAATGGCTGTCGTACCCACCAGCATCGCTAGCCACATATGTGGAAACAGCGCCGCCAGTCCACCGATGAACAGCGGGGTTGCGGTGTATGTGGCAAAGGCTACGCAGCGGGACATGCTCGGCAGTGCATCGTAGGTGCGGGCCATCCAGTGAATGAAAGTAGCCATCACCGCCACCCCGGCCAGCATCACCAGGTAAGACATCAGGCTCATCCACAGCGCGCTGTTGATGGTTAGCATGACCGGTGCGCTGCCGCCAATCATCCAGCCGATCTGGGTGGTGCCGATAAAGGCGCAAATGGCCGGAATTGCAGCCAGTATCAAGGTGTGGGTGACGTACATGTGGGTGACGCTTTCTTCAGCATCAACACGGATCTCACGCCACTCTTGGTCTGGATGGGTAAAGAGACCTACAACGTGATGGATCATGGCGCTCGCTCCTATCGGTACGCATCACCCGAGCGGGATGCTCGCGGTCGCCCAGCCACAAAGACAAATCTCGTGTGCAGGCATGCGGCCTCTATTGAGTATAGGAAGCCTTACGCCCTTCGCCTTAGTCCTTTAGCGCTAATCCGTTTGTTAGTTGCCGGCCTATAGGGATGCGGTCTTTAGGGGCGCGCAGGGGTTTGTGCGCGAGATTTTTTAAGTAAAATGACCGGCTTTTGGTCTTAACTCGCGGAATTGAAGCGCTATGGGCACTCTTTCGGTCTCTCAAATTAAACTCCAGAAACGCCTGCGCCGATTGACCGGTGAGGCGGTGGCCGACTTCAACATGATTGAGGACGGCGACAAAGTGATGGTGTGCCTGTCGGGCGGCAAAGACAGCTACACGCTGCTAGATGTGCTGCTGCACTTGCAAAAGGTCGCGCCGATCCAGTTTTCAATCGTGGCGGTGAACATGGACCAGAAGCAGCCGGGCTTCCCCGAGGACGTGCTTCCGGCTTATCTCAAGTCGCTGGGTGTGGAGTACCACATCGTAGAAAAAGACACCTACTCTGTAGTCAAGGAACTGATCCCAGAGGGTAAGACCACCTGTTCGCTGTGCTCACGCCTGCGCCGTGGAACGCTATATACCTTCGCGGATGAAATTGGCGCGACCAAGATGGCCTTGGGGCACCACCGGGATGACATCGTTGAAACCTTCTTCCTCAATATGTTTTTCAACGGCACCCTTAAGGCGATGCCGCCTAAGCTGCGCTCCGATGATGGACGTAACGTGGTGATCCGGCCGCTGGCGTATTGCAACGAGAAGGACATTCAGGCGTACTCGGACTTGCAGCAGTTCCCGATTATTCCGTGCAACCTCTGCGGCTCGCAGGAAAACCTGCAGCGCCAGGTGGTCAAAGACATGCTGCAAGAGTGGGACCGCAAGACGCCGGGTCGTACCGAGAGTATTTTCCGCAGCCTGCAACACGTGAACCCTTCGCAATTGGCTGATCGCAATCTGTTTGACTTTGCCAGCCTGAAAATCGATGAAAGCGCCACCCCGCGTTTCGTCAATCTGCTGAATTTGTAAATTCCAAGAGGAGAGGGCATGCGCGACTACAAATGGCTGCACGAATATTGTTTGAATCGTTTTGGTTCGTCAGCCGCGCTGGAAGCTCAGTTGCCCGTTCCCTATACGTCGGCGCAATTGCGTCAGATCCCGGATGACCGTTATCTGTCGACCCTGGCATTACGGGTGTTTCGTGCCGGGCTCAAGCACAGCGTGGTGGATGCCAAATGGCCGGTTTTTGAGCAAGTGTTCTTCGGCTTTGACCCTGAAAAAGTGGTGCTGATGGGCGCGGAACATCTGGAGCGGCTGATGCAGGATGCGCGGATCATTCGCCATTTGGGCAAGCTCAAAAGCGTGCCGCGCAACGCGCAGATGGTGCTGGATATTGCCCACGAACACGGCAGCTTTGGCGCATTCATCGCCGATTGGCCGGTGACTGACATTGTCGGGTTGTGGAAATACCTGTCCAAGCACGGCCATCAGTTGGGCGGATTGTCGGCACCGCGCTTTTTGCGCATGGTCGGCAAAGACACCTTTGTGCCAAGCGATGACGTGGTGGCAGCACTGAATGCGCAGAAGCTCGTGGATAAGGCGCCGACCAGCCTGCGGGATCTGGCGATTGTGCAAAACGCCTTCAACCAATGGCACGCGGAGAGTGGTCGGCCTATGTGCCAGCTGTCACAGATGCTGGCGTTTACGGTTAATCACTGACATTGAGTGCGCGCCGCCCATCTCCATAAGGATAAGGGCGGGCACGCTCGCGAGGGTATCCACTCAGTCACCGCATCGATTGGATGGCGAGCAAGCCCGGTTTCTCATTCGCCGCTCAGGCGGCGATCCAACTGGTAGCGCCAGCGCACAAACAGCATCGCGCTGATGAACACTGCCACGCTGGCGGCTATTTCCAGCAGGCCGAATACGTGGCGATTCGAATCGAACGCGGCCAGCGCGCCCTTGATCAAGTACAAATTGACCACGTAGCAAGTGAACGAGTGCCCGCGCGGGCTGCCTTTGAGCATGCCGGGTACCAGAATCAGCAGCGGCACCAGTTCGATCAGCAAAATCACCCACGGGCGTGCGCCGTGCAGGTCGGCAAATAGTAGGTAATAGGCACTGAGCAAGCCGATAAGGCCGAAAAAACACACCAGGCTCAAGGCTCGCATCAGCCGTACACGCGGCGCCAGCCACTCGATTGACGGCAACACTTTGGGCTTTTTAGCCACGGTCGCTCTCCAGCTTCAATGCCGTTGTGGCTAAGCGTTGACCCAATGCGCGGCACAAGGCGATTTCGTGTTCATCAAGCTTGCGCTTGCCGTCTGGCCCAGCGTGGTGGCTGGGTCCGTAAGGCGTGCCGCCCCCGGCGGTGTTAAGCAAGGCCGATTCGCTGTAGGGCAGGCCAGTGATCAGCATGCCGTGGTGCAGCAAGGGCAACATCATTGACAGTAGGGTGGTTTCTTGGCCGCCATGCAGACTGGCAGTGGAGGTGAACACGCCTGCCGGCTTACCCACCAGGGCGCCGGTCAGCCACAGATTGCTGGTGCCATCCAGAAAGTATTTGAGCGGCGCGGCCATGTTGCCGAAACGGGTAGGGCTGCCCAGCGCCAGGCCTGCGCAGTTTTTAAGATCGTCGAGGCTGGCGTACGTTGCGCCTTCTGCCGGAATGCTAGGCGCCACGGCCTCGCATTCGGTCGAAATGGCCGGGACGGTGCGCAGGCGCGCTTCAAGCCCTGCGTGCTCAATGCCGCGGGCAATGTGCCGGGCCATGTCGCTGGTGGAGCCGTTGCGGCTGTAATACAGCACCAGAATGTATGGCGTGCTCATGGCAGGATCTCCAGAACTTTTTCCGGCGGGCGGCCGATGACGGCTTTGTCGCCAGCGACCAGAATCGGGCGCTCGATCAGCTTAGGGTGAGCGGCCATGGCGGCGATCAATTGTTCATCGCTGAGGCTGGCGTCGGCCAGGTTCAGGGATGTGTATTCGTCTTCGCCGGTGCGCAGCAGTTGGCGTGCGCTGATGTTCAGCTTGCTCAGCAAGTCGTGCAACTGGGTGGCGTCCAGCGGTGTGTCTAGGTAGCGCACGATCGTCGGTTCAAGGCCGCGGGCCTGGAGCAGTTCGAGCGCACCGCGTGATTTCGAGCAGCGCGGATTGTGATAAAGCGTCAGATCGGTCATGAGCGGGTCGCTTCTTGCGTAAGGAGGCGGCTATTCTACCCACCTCGCAGGCGCGCCTGAACCCTGTGCGCTCATTGGCCGCCTGTTAATGTTTTTACCGAGAAGGATCAATGCATGTTCAAGCGACTTATGGCGGTAGCTGCCGTCGCCGCCACGTTACTGCTGACCGGTTGTGGCAATGATTACGGGGTCGATCAACATGGCGAGAAAATCGCGTCCGAACGCCTGGACAAGCAATGGAAGGTGATCAACTACTGGGCCGAGTGGTGCGGGCCGTGTCGCGTTGAGATCCCTGAACTCAATGCGCTGGAAACCCAGTTGCAAGGCCAATCGGTCGGCGTGTTTGGGGTCAATTTTGATGGTTTGCAGGGCAAAGAGTTGAGTGATGCGAGCGCCGCGCTGGGCATCACGTTTACCGTGCTGGCGCAGGACCCTGCTGAAATATTTGACTTGCCGCGCAGTGAAGCGTTGCCGGTGACTTACATTATTGATGACAAGGGCAAGGTGCGGGCCCAGATGATGGGCGAACAGACAGCGGCCGGGGTGTTGGCCAAGATCAAGGAATTACGCGGATAAACCAGCCCTTATCCTCTCCCGGAGGGAGAGGATAAGGGTGGCGGTATTAGCTGTCTTCAGGCCACAGCCGCAACGGCTTGCCTTCGGCCGGCCAAAAACGCACTTGCTCAATCGGCGAGATGTCCCAGCGCTCTACGGTCTGTAAGGCCTTGAAGAACCGCTGCTCTTGCTCCATCAGCGCCGGGGCGCAGGCTTTGCGGGTGCTGCCCACGCCACCGAAGGTCAGCGAGTTGCCTTCCAAGGTGTAGGGTGCGAACCAATGGTTACAGCCGCCACTGCCGTAAGCTCGACCCGCGTCGTCGAAGGTCACGGTCAGGTGGCTGTAGTCGATTAAGGGCCGTTCGCCAATCCACTCCACCACGTAGGTGTGGTTGTGCTGCAACTGCGGTGAGTTCCCTGCGCAGCCTGCCAGGCTGGCGCCGAGCAACGCTAACAGGAAGGGGCGTTTCATAGTGCGGCCTTTTGGCATTGCGGGCACAGGTGCTTGGCGCCCTCGCTGCTCCAGCCGAGCTCGGCAATACGTGCGCTGGCCGCTGGCTTTTGCGCTTTGGTGCCCAGCTTGGCGTCGACCGCGAACTCGAATTTCAGCTCTTTGGCGCACGCGTCGCAATTGACTTGCCATTGGTGGATCGCCAATTCGCCGAAGACCGGACCGCTGGCGACGGCCACCCACTGACCGCGCGGGTTGATCAGGTGACGGACTTTTTCGACGCTCAGGCGCATGGACAAATCCTTGCTGCCTTTGAGGGTCACAATCAGCACGTCATTGTTCTGGATCGAGCCACCGTTGCCGGTGACTTGGTAGCGGCCTGGCATCAAGGCGCGGCACTCGATCAGGGTGTGCTGCGGGCTTAGCAGGTTGTAGCGAAAATCGTGTTCGACCATGGGTCCTCCAAATAGGCCGCTATGCTAGCACGCGCTAGCCTTCGATCAGGTTTTGTGGCGTGCCTTCACGCCAGGCGGCGATGTTGTTCAGCGTGGTGCTGGCAATGGCACTTAGCGCCTCGCGGGTAAGGAACGCTTGGTGAGCGGTGATGATCACGTTGGGGAAGGTCAGCAGGCGCGCCAGCACATCGTCTTGCAAGGGCAGGTCGGAGCGATCCTCAAAGAACAGCTGCGCTTCTTCTTCGTAGACATCCAGCCCCAGATACCCCAATTGCCCGCTTTTGAGCGCTTCGATCAGTGCGGGTGTGTTGACCAGCGCACCACGCCCAGTGTTGATTAGCATGGCACCGTGTTGCAGCGTGGCCAGCGACTGGCTGTTGATCAAGTGTTTGTTGGCGCTTGTCAGCGGGCAATGCAGGCTGATGATGTGCGAGTTAGCCAGTAACTCTGGCAGGCTCACGTATTGCGCCCCCAAGGCCAGCAACTCGGCGTTGGGGTAGGGATCAAAGCACAGCAGCTTGCAGCCAAATCCGGCCATGATCTTGCCGAAGGTTGCGCCGATCTGGCCGGTCCCGACGACGCCGACGGTTTTGCCCACCAGGTCAAACCCGGTCAGCCCGTGCAGCGTGAAGTCGCCTTCACGGGTACGGTTGTAGGCGCGGTGCAGGCGGCGGTTTAGCGCCAGAATCAAGGCCACGGCATGTTCGGCAACGGCGTGCGGTGAGTACGCGGGCACCCGCACCACGCTCAAGCCCAGGCGTTTGGCGGCGAGCAGGTCAATGTGGTTATAGCCCGCCGAGCGCAGGGCAATCAGGCGGGTGCCACCTGCCGCCAGTTGTTCGAGCACCGGGGCGCTTAAGTCGTCGTTGATAAACGGGCAGACCACTTCGTGATCGTGGGCCAGGGCGGCGGTGTCGATGCTTAGGCGCGCAGGTTGAAAGTGCAACTCAAGGTCGTTGGGCTGCGGGGCGGCGATAAAACTGTCGCGGTCGTAGGTCTGGCTGCTGAAAAGAATGGTGCGCATGTGTTCTTCCTTGGTGCGTAGCTTTTACAGGGCATGCGTTACGCCATGCTGCGTGCTTCTTCGGCCAGGCGGATGATGGCCAGGTCCAGTTCGTCGAGAGCGTTCTCAGCTTGCGGGTTGTCTTGTTTAAGCAGGGTTTCGCTGCGTTGGCAGGCGGCGCGTAATTGCGGCACGCCGCAGTATCGGGTAGCCCCGTTCAAGCGGTGCACGCGCTCGATCAGTTGGGCGTTGTCCTTGGCGTGTCGCGCTTCGAGAATCAACAGGCGATCGGCCTCCAGCGAGGCCAACAACATGGCCAGCATGTCGGCGGCCAAGTCGGCTTTGCCCGCCGCCAGGCGTAAACCTTCGTCGGCATCCAGCACGACCAGTTTGGGCGCCTGCCTGGAGGGTTCCGGCAGGCCGTCACTGGTTTGATTGCGCAGCGCCAGTCCTGTCCACTTCAACACCACTTGTGCAAGTTGGCGTTCGCTGATGGGTTTGGTCAGGTAGTCGTCCATGCCGCTTTGCAACAGGGCACGCTTTTCGTTGGCCATCGCGTGGGCAGTGAGGGCCACAATCGGTAGCGGCGAGGACAGGCGTTCGTGCTCCCACTGGCGCAGCACTTCGGTGGTTTCGCGGCCATCCATGCCAGGCATTTGCACGTCCATGAGTACCAGATCGAAGGCTTCGGCCTTGAACGCGTCAACGGCCGCATACCCGCTGTCGACCGCGAGGACCTTGGCGCCCATGTCTTCGAGCAGGGTTTGCACCAGCAGCAGGTTGGCCGGGTTGTCATCGACACACAAAATACGCGGCGCACGGCTGGCCAGTATCTCGCCGGGTTCGACGCGGGCTTGTTGCGGGTGGATCAGGTCAATCAGTGCTCGGCGCAATTTGCGGGTGCAGGCGGGCTTGGATTGAAGTTGGCCGTGGGGGTTGGACACTGACGCATTGAACAGCGCCTGCTCGGTGGTCGGGCACAGCACCAAGACTTTGCAACCTAGGTGTTCAAGGTCCCAAATGTGCTGGTTGAGGCGCTCGGGCGGTATATCGTTGGCCGTTACGCCCAGCACTGCTAGATCAATGGCGTGTTCGGTCTGATGGGCGCTGGTCACGCCATTGGTGAGGTTTTCCAAGGTCAGAAACGGGGTAACACTCAGTCCGCAGTCTTCGAGTTGATGCAACAAGGCCTGTCGCGCCAGGTCGTGTTTTTCCAGCAGGGCCACGTGATGACCGAGCAACGGTGTCAGCGGTAAGTCTTCGATATCGTTGTGGGCTTTGGGTAGGTTGACGCTGATCCAGAACACCGAGCCTTCGCCGGGCACACTTTCTACCCCGATCTCGCCGCCCATTTGTTCGACTAAACGCTTGGAAATCACCAGCCCCAACCCGGTACCACCCGGCTGGCGAGACAGCGAGTTGTCGGCCTGGCTGAAGGCTTGGAACAACGCCCGCACATCTTGGCTGGTCAGGCCAATGCCTGTGTCCTGTACGCTGATGCGCAATTGCACGCCGACGTCGGTTTTGTCGTCGTCATCTTCAAGCATGGCCCGCACCACAATCGTGCCTTCGCGGGTGAACTTGATCGCGTTGTTAACCAGGTTGGTGAGAATCTGCTTGAGCCGCAGCGGGTCGCCGATCAACGACAACGGCGTGTCGCGGTACACCAGGCTCACCAGTTCTAAGCCTTTTTCGTGAGCGGAGGGGGCCAGGATGGTCAGGGTGTCTTGCAACAGATCGCGCAGGTTGAAGGGCGTGCTGTCGAGCACCAGCTTGCCGGCCTCAATTTTCGAAAAGTCGAGAATCTCGTTGATGATGCCCAGCAAATTATCGGCCGACTTTTCGATGGTGTGCAGGTAATCGAACTGGCGGGGTGTCATTTCGCTTTTTTGCAGCAAGTGGGTAAAACCCAGAATGCCATTGAGCGGGGTGCGGATCTCGTGGCTCATATTGGCCAGGAATTCGGACTTGATACGGCTGGCTTCGAGGGCTTCCTTGCGCGCAAGGTCGAGTTCCAAGTTTTGGATCTCGATGGTTTCTAGGTTCTGGCGCACGTCTTCGGTGGCTTGGTCGACGCTGTGTTGCAGTTCTTCTTGGGCATTTTGCAGGGTTTCAGCCATGCGGTTGATGCCTGAGGCCAGTTCATCCAACTCACGACTGCCCAGCGGCGGCAAACGGGTTTGCAACTGGCCGTCCTTGAGTTGCGACACGGCATGCTTGATTTGGTCCAGCGGTGAATTGATCGTGCGGCTCATGCGCAACGCCAGCAGGGTGGTAAAGACCAGGCCGGTGACAATCAGCAGCAAGCTGGCAAACAGGCTGCGATAGCCGCGTAACAGCATATTGTTGTGCGACAGTTCCAACTCGACCCAACCCAGCAGGCGATGGGCTTCGTTGGGAATCACATCCCCCGCCAAGTTGCGATGACGGCCAAACACCGGGAGCAAGTAGCGCGTGGCATCGTTATCCGTGCGTTGTAGCAACTCGGTGCTGTTGCCCATCGGGGCCTGGTTGAGCATGGTGGGGCCAGCATGCGCAATCGGAACGTGGTTGGCATCCAGAAACGCCACGGCTCGCACGTCTTGCTGATCAAGGGACTCGGTGGCGATGCGTTCCAGCAGTTGGGTATCTTTGCGGCCCATGGCAGGGGCGACCAGAGGGGCAAGTTGCTCAGCGATCATCTCGCCACGCTGCAACAGTTGCGCTTGCAGCTCCGATTGCTGCAGCCACGTGAAGTAGCCGCCCAAAACTAACGCCATCAAGGTGACGGGTAGCAATGTGAGCAGCAATACGCGGCCTTTAATACCCAAATTTGTCAGCACGCAACTCTCCAGCCCAGCCATGTCAAAAGTGTCCTGAGTCTCTATTTCGCACAGGTCAGGTCGCAGTGTAGCCAGTTGAGGGCGTGCAAATCTTTGAATATTTGCCCTAAACGTAAGGCTTAGTGCGCTTAATCAAGTTTTGCAATGTCTGCGCCGGTTGCTCGCGCTGGCTCAATCTTGAATAATCGACGATTGAGAATGACTTGCAGACGCTAATGAATCCCGTAGCTGTTCAACCCTCGCGCCTTTTGGCCATCGAAGACGATCCCATTTTGGGTGCCTATTTGCATGAGCAACTGGGGCGTTGCGGGTTTGAGGTGGTGTGGTGTCAAAACGGCAACGAAGGCTTAAGCCGCGCCCGGCATGAGCATTTTGACGTGGTGTTGATGGATATTTTGCTGCCGGGCATGAATGGCTTGCAGGTGCTCACACAATTGCGCCAGACCCATGCGCTGCCCGTCATTTTGATGTCTGCGCTGGGGGCCGAAGCCGACCGCATCAGCGGTTTTCAACTGGGCGCCGATGACTACCTACCCAAGCCGTTCAGCATGGCTGAGTTGCGGGTGCGAATTCAGGCCATCTTGCGCCGTGTAGCGCTGGACCGCATGCCACCACCCAGCCCGCAAGCAGACCCCATGCAGGACGACAACGCGCTGTTTCTGGACGACATCACGGCGGATGCGCGCTTTGGCCAGCAATGGGCCGGGCTCACCCGCAGTGAATTTCGTTTACTTGACACGCTGCAACGCAACCCCGATGAAGTGTTGAGCAAGGCATTCCTCTATCAACAGGTGTTGCAGCGCGGTTATGCGGCCCATGACCGCAGCCTGGACATGCATATCAGCCAGATACGTCGCAAGCTCAAGGCCATTGGCTATCTTGAGCAAGAAGTGCGCACGGTGTGGGGTAAAGGTTACGTCTTGAGTGCAAGCGATGCGCCCTAAAGTCCCGGGCAAGCAATCGGTGTTCTGGAAACTGGCGTGTCTGCTGGTGGCCTTCTGTTTACTGATGATCTGGCTCAGTTGGTCCTGGGGCCGCTATATGGACAAACGCACGGGCTATTTAACCGAAGAGGCTAAAAGCACATTGATACGCTACGCCGGTGAAGCGGAACAGGCCTGGCACAACGGCCAGCAAACGGGCGTCGATCAGTGGTTGCAGGGCTTTGGCCAGGTCGAAAGCGGGTGGGTCGGTGTGGTTGGCCAAGACCTGCAAGCGCTGAGCAGCTACCCCTTGAATGACCTCGAGACCCAGCGGCTGACTTTTCTGCGCGAGCTGGATTGGCCTATCAGCCACATCAATGCGACACGGCCGTGGGTCAAGGTGCCGTTTCCCAATGACCCTTCTGCGGGTTATCTAGTCATCGAGTTGCCTCAGCGGTTTATGCCGGGTCGTTCGCAATTGGTGTGGCGCATCCTTATTAATGGTGTGATCCCCGGGCTGTTCACGTTGCTCTTGTGCGCGGGGTTGTACCGACTGCTGATTGTGCCGCTGAACCACTTGCGCGAGCAGGCCAATGCTTGGCGTGCTGAGCAATTGGGCGCGCGGCTGTCGAGCCAGACCACTAGTCGACAAGACGAGTTGGGGGACTTGGGTCGAGCGTTCGATCAAATGTCCGAGCGTTTGCAAAGTACTGTCAGCCAACAACAGCAAATGCTGCGCGACTTGTCCCATGAACTGCGCACGCCGTTGAGCCGCCTGCGGGTGGCCTGTGACAGCGAGCAAGGGCTTGAAGCCCTGCGCGAACGGCTGGGCCGTGAGGTGGATGGCATGCAGCGACTCGTTGAAGACACCTTGCAACTGGCTTGGTTGGATGCCGAGCGTGGGCCGTTGCCAGTCGAGGACATCCAAATTCAGGCGTTGTGGGAAATGCTCACTGAAAATGCGCGTTTTGAAAGTCACTGGACTGAATCGCGGCTGCCGTGCCGGGTCGATGCCAATTGTTGGGTAAAAGGCCATCTCAATAGCTTGGCGCAGGCGCTGGAAAACATTTTGCGCAATGCTATTCGGCATTCTCCTGCGGATGGCATTGTCAGCCTCAATGGCAGGCGTGAAGGTGACGAGTGGCACTTATGGCTTGATGATCAGGGCGCAGGCGTTGCCCCTGAAGAGCTGGAACGGATTTTCGCCCCCTTTATCCGGCTGGACGGCTCGCGACCTGGAGACGGTGGTTTTGGCCTGGGGTTGAGTATCGCCCGCAACGCCCTGCGCTTGCAGGCTGGCAGCTTGTGGGCCGAAAACACTGGGCAGGGGTTGCGCGTGCATTTGCGCTTGCCTAGTGCAGGTTAAATCTTGCCTGGAGCTGCCGCAGATCTATGACGCGCGAAAAACCGTAGCAGCTGTCGAGCCTGCGAGGCTGCGTCCGGCTGTGTAGCAGTCGTAAAATCAAGCACTGCGGTGCGTCAGCCAGACCCTGCACTTAGCGTTTACGATCGCTGCGCAATCGGACGTAGCCTCGCAGGCTCGGCAACTGCTACGAAATCGGCTTGCAGCGCGCCATAGAATCTCCCGTACGTCTGAAACGTTGCTTATAGCCTTTAGCCATAAGCTCCGCACTTTGCGTGATATGGGCTCTGAGCGTTTGTCGGTATGATGTGCGACCCCGCAGTCTGGATTGCGAATACGCCATGACCTTGCAGTACCCCACTATCGCCGATTGCATCGGCAACACTCCGTTGGTGCGCTTGCAGCGCCTAGCCGGAGACACGTCTAACACCTTGTTGCTCAAGCTCGAAGGGAATAACCCTGCCGGCTCGGTCAAGGACCGTCCTGCACTGTCGATGATTACCCGCGCTGAAATGCGTGGGCAGATCCAGGCTGGCGACACCTTGATTGAGGCCACGTCGGGTAATACCGGGATTGCGCTGGCGATGGCTGCTGCGATCAAGGGCTACAAGATGATCCTGATCATGCCCGACAACTCCAGCGCCGAGCGCAAGGCGGCCATGACCGCGTATGGCGCCGAGCTGATCCTGGTCAGCCAAGAAGAGGGAATGGAAGGCGCCCGAGACCTGGCCGACAAGATGCAGGCTGAAGGCCGCGGCAAGGTGCTCGATCAGTTCGCCAATGGTGATAACCCAGAGGCGCATTACACCAGCACTGGCCCGGAACTCTGGCGCCAGACCCACGGCACGATCACCCACTTCGTCAGCTCGATGGGTACGACGGGCACCATCATGGGTGTCTCGCGTTACCTCAAAGAGCAAAACCCCTCTGTGCAGATCGTCGGTTTGCAACCGATGGAAGGCGCCGCGATTCCGGGCATTCGTCGCTGGCCGACTGAATACCTGCCCAAAATCTATCAAGCCAGTCGTGTTGACCGGATTGTCGACATGGCCCAGCGCGAAGCCGAAGACGTTATGCGTCGTCTGGCCCGCGAAGAAGGCGTTTTCTGTGGTGTGTCTTCGGGCGGTGCGGTGGCAGCGATGCTGCGACTGTCTCAAGAAGTCGAAAACGCCGTGATCGTCGGCATTATTTGCGACCGTGGCGACCGTTACTTGTCGACCGGCCTTTACGATGCGCCTAACTGATGGCTAAGCAAGAGAGAGGCCTGCGTTTCCAGCCCACTGGCGGGACCAAGACTGCGCAAGTGCCAACGGGCAAAAAACAACGTTTGAACATTGAGCGGCTGGCCAACGACGGCCGTGGTATTGCTTTTGTTGAAGGCCGTACCTGGTTTGTGTCGGGGGCCTTGGCGGGTGAAGAGGTAGAAGCCCGCGTTTTGGGGGCGCACGGCAAAGTCGTCGAAGCGCGCACCGAACGTGTGTTTAAGGCCAGCGATATTCGTCGCGTTGCACCGTGCGTGCATGCCGGGAAATGTGGCGGTTGCAGCGTGCAGCATCTGCCCCATAACGAGCAGCTTGCACTAAAACAGCGCATGCTCAGCGAGCAATTGAACCGTGTAGCGGGTATTGAGCCCGAAGAATGGGCACAGCCGTTGACAGGACCAGAGTTTGGCTACCGCCGCCGAGCCCGCATTGCAGTGCGCTGGGATGCGCGGGCCAAAAGGCTGGATGTCGGTTTTCGGGCCGCAGGCAGTCAGGACATCGTCGCGATCGACCACTGTTTGGTGCTGGTACAGGCTTTGCAACCTATCATGAGCGGGTTGCCGGCCATGTTGCGTCAGTTGAGCAATCCGAAAGCCCTTGGGCATGTCGAGTTGTTCAGCGGTTCGGCGATTGCTGTTTTGCTGCGCCACATGGCGCCGTTGAACGATGCCGATTTGCAGGTTTTACAGAATTTTTGCTCCGTTCATAATGCCCAATTGTGGCTACATGGAGACGGCGAGCCTCAACCAGTCGATTTGAGTCAGACCTTGGGCTACCGTTTACAGCAATGGGATCTGGAGTTGGCGTACCGGCCGGGAGACTTTGTTCAGGTCAACGCCTTGGTCAACGAAGCCATGGTTGCGCAAGCGCTGGACTGGCTGGCGCCACAGCCCGACGAACGGGTTCTTGACTTGTTCTGTGGGCTGGGTAATTTCGCATTGCCACTGGCGCGTCAGGTGCGCGAAGTGGTGGCCGTTGAAGGTGTTACGACGATGGTCGAACGTGCCGCGCAAAACGCGGTCAGTAACACGCTGCCTAATGCAGCGTTTTTTCAGGCCGACCTGTCGCAGCCTTTGGTGGATGCCACATGGGCCAAGCAGGGCTTTGCCGCCGTGCTCCTCGACCCGCCGCGAGACGGGGCGTACGAGGCGGTGCGAAAACTGTCGGCCCTGGGTGCCAAGCGTTTAGTGTATGTGTCGTGTAACCCAGTCACGTTGGCCCGCGACACAGTTGAATTGATGAAACAGGGGTATCGGTTAAAACGTGCCGGAATTCTCGATATGTTCCCGCAAACCGCGCATGTCGAGGCGATGGCGTTATTTGAAGCAGACTAGGACGTCTGTCTATTTCGACGGGCCCGCAACCGTACGCTGCTTTACCCTGGAGCGTGCGGTTGGGATTCGGGTCGGTGATATCAGCGCATTAAACGTGCGCTGTAGGGAAGGTAAGCAAGATGGTACAGGTCAGAGCACACCAGCCGATCAACACCGACGGCAGTCTCAACCTCGAGGCATGGCTTGATCATGCGGTGAGTGTCGATGTGGCGCTGGACCGTGAAGCCTTGAAAGAAGCGTGCGAGTTTGCACGTGAGGCCGAACAGCAAGCCAATGCAGCGAAAAACCTGTGGTCCGAGGGCGCGTCGAGCTTTCGAACCGGGTTGGAAATCGCTGAAATCTTGGCTGATCTCAAGCTGGACCAAGACTCTCTGGTCGCCGCAATTTTGTATCGCGGCGTACGTGAAGGGCAGATTCTGCTGCCAGCGGTCAGTCAGCGCTTTGGCCCTGTGGTGGCCAAGCTGATTGATGGCGTGCTGCGCATGGCCGCTATCAGCGCCAGCCTCAGTCCCCGTCAGTCTATGGTCATGGGCTCTCAGGGCCAGGTCGAAAACCTGCGCAAAATGCTCGTGGCGATGGTTGATGACGTGCGCGTGGCACTGATCAAACTGGCTGAGCGTACCTGCGCAATCCGTGAAGTCAAAAGTGCCTCGGACGAAAAGCGCATTCGCGTGGCGCGCGAGGTATTCGATATTTATGCGCCGCTCGCCCACCGCCTGGGCATTGGCCATATCAAATGGGAGCTGGAGGACTTGTCCTTCCGCTACCTCGAACCCGAGCAGTACAAACAGATTGCTACGTTGCTGCATGAACGCCGCCTTGATCGCGAGCGCTTTATCAGTGATGTGATGAACCAACTGCGCACCGAGCTTGAAGCCACCGGCGTGGTGGACGCGGACATCAGCGGCCGGGCCAAACACATCTATTCGATCTGGCGCAAAATGCAGCGCAAGGGCCTGGCTTTCAGTCAGATCTATGACGTGCGCGCGGTGCGGGTGCTGGTGCCGGAAATGCGCGATTGCTACACCGCGCTGGGCATCGTCCACACGTTGTGGCGGCACATCCCCAAAGAGTTCGACGACTACATCGCCAACCCAAAAGAGAACGGCTATCGCTCACTGCACACGGCGGTGATCGGTCCTGAGGGCAAGGTACTGGAAGTGCAGATTCGCACCCACGCCATGCACGAAGAAGCTGAGCTTGGGGTGTGCGCGCACTGGCGGTACAAGGGCACCGACGTCAAGTCCGGGTCCAACCAGTACGAAGAGAAAATCTCGTGGTTGCGCCAGGTGCTGGAATGGCACGAAGAACTGGGCGACATCGGCGGTCTGGCCGATCAGTTGCGGGTCGATATCGAGCCGGATCGGGTATACATCTTTACGCCCGACGGGCATGCCATCGACCTGCCCAAGGGCGCGACGCCGCTGGACTTCGCCTACCGGGTGCACACCGAAATCGGCCATAACTGCCGAGGTGCGAAGATCAATGGGCGCATTGTGCCGCTCAACTACAGCCTGCAAACCGGCGAACAGGTTGAGATCATCACCAGCAAGCACGGCACGCCGAGCCGCGACTGGCTGAACTCGAACCTGGGGTATGTCACCACTTCCCGGGCGCGCGCGAAAATTGTTCACTGGTTTAAATTGCAGGCCCGCGATCAAAACGTTGCGGCCGGTAAAACCCTGCTTGAGCGCGAGCTGGGCCGTCTGGGCTTGCCAGCGGTGGATTACGACAAGCTTGCCGACAAAGCCAACATGAAAACCGCCGAGGACATGTACGCGGCGTTGGGTGCGGGCGACTTGCGCCTGGCACAGCTGATCAATCTGGCGCAGCAACTGGTCGAGCCAGAACGCGGCAGCGAGCAGATGGAGCTCATCCCGCGCAAAGCCACGGGCTACAAGCCGGGCAAGCGCGGCGACATCCAGATTGAAGGCGTGGGCAACCTGTTGACCCAAATGGCCGGCTGCTGCCAGCCACTGCCGGGCGACGCGATTGTCGGTTACATCACCCAAGGGCGTGGCGTGAGCATTCACCGTCAAGACTGCGCCTCGGTGCTGCAACTGAGCAGCCGCGAGCCGGAGCGGATCATTCAGGTCAACTGGGGGCCGATTCCGGTATCGACATACCCAGTCGACATCGAAATTCGAGCCTACGATCGTTCTGGTCTGCTGCGCGACGTGTCGCAAGTGCTGCTCAACGAGCGCATCAACGTTTTGGCGGTCAACACCCGCTCGAACAAAGAGAACAACACGGCGCTGATGTCCTTGACCATCGAGATCCCGGGGCTGGACGCATTGGGGCGTTTGCTGGGACGAATCTCGCAATTGCCAAACATCATCGAAACCCGCCGTATCGGGCGTAGTGAGCCGCGCTAGGCGCGGAGCGGTTTAGCTTTAAGCTGCAAGCGGCAAGTTAGAAGCAGGGCGCGGTTGGCTTTTTCTTGTAGCTTGCAGCTTGCCACTTACAGCTTGAAGGAACTGAAATGCATACCTTGGATGATTTGCTGTTTTTGATGGCCCGCTTGCGTGACCCGCAATTTGGCTGCCCGTGGGACATTAAACAAACTTACGCCACAATCGTCCCTTACACCCTTGAAGAGGCCTATGAAGTGGCTGACGCCATTGAGCGCAGCGACTTTGAGCATCTGCAGGGTGAGCTGGGTGATTTGCTGTTTCAGGTGGTGTATTACAGCCAGTTGGCCCACGAAGAAGGTCGCTTTGAATTTGCCGGGGTGATCGACAGCATTACCCGCAAGTTGATTCGTCGCCATCCCCATGTGTTTCCGGCCGGCGATTTGTATGCACCGTTAGACGTGCCGCGCTTGAGCGAAGAGCAGGTCAAGGAGCGCTGGGACCAAATTAAGGCTGAGGAGCGCGCAGAAAAATCCGCCACGCCGCAGCAGTTGTCGTTGCTCGATGACGTGCCGGTGGCGCTGCCTGCCTTGTCCCGTGCTGCCAAGTTACAAAAGCGTGCCGCGCAGGTCGGGTTTGACTGGCCAGCGGCTTTGCCAGTACTGGACAAGGTGCGTGAAGAGCTGGATGAGGTGCTCCAAGCTATGGCTGATAACGACACGTGCGCGATCCACGATGAGATTGGCGACCTGCTGTTTTCGGTAGTTAATCTGGCGCGCCATCTAAAAGTTGACCCGGAAACCGCCTTGCGCAGCGCGAATACTAAATTTGACCGACGTTTCCGGTTTATCGAGCAAGCATTGCGCGATACCCTGCGTCCCATTGAAGATTGCACCCTTGAAGACCTGGACGCCCTGTGGGGCGAAGCCAAGCGCCAGGAAAAGAATGTACCCAGCTGCGGCTGAGTTTGCCTAAGTGAGTAAGTAGATGAGCATTTCCCTACGCGACCAGTTGCTCAAAGCCGGACTGGTCAACGAGAAGCAGGCCAAACAGGCTGGCAAAGAAAAGCAAAAGCAGCAGCGTTTGGCCCACAAAGGCCAGATCGAACTGGACGATACTCAGCAGCGTCTGGCCGCTGAAGCCAAGGCTGAGAAGGTCAAGCGCGACCAGGAACTGAATCGTCAGCAACAGGAAAAGGTTGAGCAAAAGGCCCGTGCTGCGCAGATCAAGCAACTGATCGAAGTGTCGCGTCTGCCCAAGCTGAACACCGAGGATTACTACAACTTTGTTGACGACAAAAAGGTTAAGCGCCTGTCGGTCAACACTTTAATGCGTAACAAGCTGGCCAATGGTTCGCTGGCGATTGTGCAGCATCAGGGCGGCTACGAAGTGATCCCGCGTGAGGCGGCGCTGAAGATCCAGGAGCGCGATCCGCGCCGTATCGTTCAGCTCAATATTCTGGTTGAGCCGAAGACACCAGAAGAAGACGATCCGTACGCGGCGTATCAGATCCCTGATGATCTGATGTGGTAAACCCGCAAAAGACGTGAACACGTTGTAGGGGCCATCTGTTATTTGCAACGGCCTTAAACAAGCAAACCCCGCTTCGGCGGGGTTTGTGTGTTTCAAGACAGTAGTTTCAGTGGTTCAGGCTTGGTTTTGTTTCTGCGTTTCAAGCTTTTCCAGCTCAGCTTTATAGTTATGAGCGTCGCTCTCGCGGTGGAACATACCAACCAATACGTCTTCCTGGTGGACATCCCACAGGTGTACGCCGTGAGCGACAAGCTGGTGGAACATACGTGAATCGTCGCGTTCAGTTACTTTGATAGTCATCTGCTTGCTCCAAATTCTGGTAAGGGCCTGCGGCAAGACGTCGCAGGACTTCTTTATAGAATTTGTTAGCTTCCTAAGTAAATAGCTAATTGTCGCTCTGTCATGTTGGTAAAAACCGTAAAACGCTGTAGCCCTTGTGAAACGTGGTGTTTACGGATTTCCCCAATAGTTTTATGACAAATGTTTCATGATTGAAGGCGATTTTGGGGGTAAAAAAAACCTCGCCGAAGCGAGGTTTTCTTGAGGCTTGCCACTAAAAGCTTGCCACTAACTTCAGTTACCCTTAACGGCTTTGCCATCCACCGTGCCGTCTTGCAGCATGATGTTGTATTCCTTGCCGTCTGTTTCTACTTGCTGCAAGGCCACCAGCAGATAATCCCAGTCTTTGGCGAACCACATGATGGTGGTGCGCTTGTTTTGTGTCGGGTCACGGACGCGTTCAACTTTGATGGCGTCAATCGTGCCGGCTTTGGTCTGGACCTTATCGCTGCCAAGGACACGAAAGTCATACGTGTCTACGTCCTCTCCCTCTACCACTTGGTAACTCATGCTTTTTTTGCCGGCAGCGACATCACGCTGTAGGGCCAACTGGTAAGTCGACTTGTCGAGCATGCCGCTGAGCAAAGGAACGGTGACCTTGGTTTTGTTTTCGAAGCCGGTGACCATGCTGGCCGCCCAGTCGAAGTTCAGTTTGATTGTTTTGGTTTTACCCAAGCCCCCACGTTCGAACGTGTAGGTTTTTGGAATCAGGCTGTCGTTCTTGAAGGTGAAGGTGCTGGATTCGGTCAGACTGGCGATCATCATCGAGGCCTTGAAACTCAAGGTCCAGAGGTTATCGGCATCTTTGGTCAGACTGCGCTCGGCAGAGCCGCTCATGGGTAACTGTTTCCAGTCTGCGGTGTAGCTGGCCTGGAAAGGCTTAAGTTCGGCCGCCTGCACTGCTGGAATAGCCAGCAGGCTGAGGGCAAGGAGCAGGGCACGACGCATAAAGTCTCCTAGGTTCGTATCAAGTGGCCGCTGGCCGCGAGTAATTGACCGTCTAATAATGCGCCTTGCTCGTCAAGTGACAAGCGACCTTCGGCAAACCAGCGCACTGCAAGCGGATAAATCAGGTGCTCTTGGGCGTGAACCCGTTGCGCCAGACTGTGCGGCGAGTCGTTGGACTCTACCGGAATCACTGCCTGTACGACCAGTGGCCCGCCATCGAGTTCCTCGGTTACAAAATGCACGCTGCAGCCATGCTCGCTGTCACCGGCTTCCAGCGCACGCTGATGCGTGTGCAAGCCTTTGTACTTAGGCAGCAGGGAAGGGTGGATGTTGAGCAGACGACCCTGATAGTGACGCACGAACTCTGCGCTGAGGATGCGCATGAATCCGGCCAGAACCACCAGTTGCGGGTTGAAGGTGTCAATGACTTCGATCAATGCAGCATCGAAGGCCTCGCGGCCCTCGAATGCTGTGTGATCCAGTACGCGGGTGTCGATACCCGCGTTTTGAGCGCGTTGCAGGCCGTAGGCATCTGCGCGGTTGGAGATCACCGCACGGATGTTGGCCGGACTGTCCTTGACGTCATTGCTGTCGATCAAGGCCTGCAAGTTACTGCCGGTGCCGGAAAGCAGCACCACCACATCACAGGTATCAGGCATTAGTGCGCCTTGAGGTTTTGCAGCTCGACTTGTGGTGCACCTTCGGCAGCCGCAGCGATCTGGCCGATAACCCAAGGTTGCTCGCCTGCTTCACGCAGTACGTTCAGTGCGGTTTCAACGTCGGCCTGAGCCACGCAGATCACCATGCCCACGCCGCAGTTCAGCACGCGGTGCATTTCGGTTTCGTTGACGTTGCCTTTTTCTTGCAGCCAGTCGAAGACGGCTGGGCGCTGCCAGCTGGCAACGTCAACCACTGCTTGTGCGCCTTTAGGCAGAACGCGTGGGATGTTGTCGAGCAGGCCGCCACCGGTGATGTGCGCCATGGCTTTAACAACGCCGGTTTCTTTGATCAGCTTGAGCAATGGCTTGACGTAGATGCGGGTCGGGGCCATCAGCAGGTCGGTCAGTGGCTTGCCGTCGAGCTGGATGTTTTCGATGTCGGCACCCGACACTTCGATGATTTTGCGGATCAGCGAGTAGCCGTTGGAGTGCGGGCCTGAAGATGGCAGGGCGAGCAGGGCGTCACCGTTAGCCACTTTGGAGCCGTCGATAATTTCGGACTTCTCGACCACGCCCACGCAGAAACCGGCCAGGTCGTAATCGTCGCCTTCGTACATGCCAGGCATTTCTGCGGTTTCGCCGCCTACCAGCGAGCAACCGGACAATTCGCAGCCAGCGCCGATACCGGTAACCACTTGGGTCGCGGTTTCTACGTTGAGCTTGCCGGTGGCGTAGTAGTCGAGGAAGAACAGAGGCTCGGCGCCGCACACGATCAGGTCGTTAACGCACATGGCAACCAGGTCGATGCCGATGCTGTCGTGCTTGTTCAGGTTCAGTGCCAGACGCAGCTTGGTGCCTACACCGTCGGTACCGGAAACCAGAACAGGCTGCTTGTAACCCGCCGGGATTTCGCAGAGGGCGCCAAAACCGCCGAGGCCGCCCATCACTTCCGGGCGTGCAGTGCGCTTGGCCACGCTCTTGATGCGTTCGACCAATGCTTCACCGGCGTCGATGTCTACACCGGCGTCCTTGTAGCTCAGGGAGGGTTGCTTGCTCATAATCCAGGCCTTTAGGGGGGATTCGGGGGTATCGACCGATCTCAGGGGGCCCGCTTGCAAGTGCTCACTGTATGGAACAGAGCATTTGCAGGGTGCCCGGCTGTCGCCGGTCTGCGAAGGCGCGCGATTTTATCAGGCTTGAAGGGCAGCGGCCATCCTCGGGCCGACAGGCAGGGTTATATCTGTCGAAAAAAACCTTTTTTGGACGTACTGGCTGCTTAGCGTGGCCCTGTATAAGGTATAGCCATTAAGTTTTGAGTTTTTATGACCGGATAAAACTGCGGTGTGGACGTGAATGATTTGGCCGCTGGCCTGTCTGAAGGGTTATCGAGTTTTTATGCGGCCTTTTAATAGCGTCTTTTGCCGTCAGGAATCTTTCATGCGTTTTCATCAATTTATAGCTGTGGGCTGTTTGTCATTGTTTAGCCTGGCGAGTCATGCCGAAATCCTGACGGGTCTATACCAAGTGCGTGAGCCGGTGGCTAGCCAGTCCCCGGATGAGCGCACGCAAGCCACTCAAAAAGCCCTTGCAACCCTGGTCCTGCGCCTTACGGGGGATGCCAAGGCAATCCAAAGCCCGGCACTGGAAGCAGTCCGTAAAGACCCGCAACAAATTATCAGCCAATACGGCTATGACGCAGGCCCCCCTGAAGCCCTGCAAGTGGACTTTGACCCCGTGAGCACCGACCGCGCCTTGCGTCAGGCCGGCTTGTCGTTGTGGGGTACCAACCGTCCCGCGCTGCTGGGCTGGTGGCTCAACGATTCGGTCGAGGGTGCCAGCTTGGTCGGTGACGGCCAGTCGGCTGCCGAACCCTTGCGTCGTGCTGCGCAACATCGTGGGCTGCCGCTGCGCTTGCCGCTGGCTGACTTAAGTGAGCAATTGGTCGGTACGGCTGAAAACCTTGAAGGCTCTAACCCGGCCCCGTTGAAAGAAGCCTCCGAGCGCTACGGGGCAGATGCGCTGCTGGCGGTGCATGCCCATGAAGACGGCGGCCAATGGCAGGCCAAATGGCGTCTGTGGGTCGGTGATCAGCAAGAACAAGGCAGTGCATCAGCAGCCGACCAAGCTGCTCTGGCGGATGCCGTTTTGCTGCAAGTCAGTGAGCGATTGGCGCCGCGTTATGCGGTTAAGCCGGGGGTTTCGACTGAGCAGTTGCTTCAGGTGCAGGGCATGACGTTGGAGCGCTACGCTCAATTGGGTCGACTGCTTGAGCCGTTTGGTGGGCAACTTATTAGTGTCGACGGTGATCGTATTGTTTATCAGGTCAACGGCAGCGCCGAACAATTGCGTTCGCAGCTGGGGCTTGCGCAGTTACATGAAGTGCCGGCAGACCAGGTTCAGTCTGTAGCGACTGATGGGCAGGCGCCGGGCACAGTGACAGCGCCAGTGCCGCAGCTACGCTTTAGTTGGTAGATTTTTTTCTTCTATATATGAGGGCAGGCATTTATGACGGATTCGCGCCGGTGGGTATGGTGGGGGGTAGCGCTGGTGGCGGCGCTGTTTGTGTATTTCTTACACCCGATACTGACGCCTTTTCTGATTGCCATCGTTCTTGCCTACATGTTCGATCCGGTGGTCGATCGTCTAGAAAGGTACGGCATATCAAGAACCTGGGGCACGATTACTGTCTTCTCAGTGTTTACCGTCATTCTGGTGACGTTGCTTCTGGTGTTGGTGCCGTTGCTTGCTAAGCAACTGCTGAAACTCTATCAACTGGCGCCGCAGGTGCTCGATTGGTTGCAGCACACGGCCATGCCGTGGGTGCAAGCCAAGTTTGGTCTGGGCGACGGCTTCTGGAACTTCGACAAAATCAAGGCCGCCATCACCGAGCACATGGGTCAGGCAGGCGACATCGTCGGTGTGGTGTTGTCGCAGGCGACCGCTTCCAGCCTCGCGTTGGTAGGCTTTTTGGCCAACTTGGTGCTGATCCCGGTGGTAGCGTTTTACCTGCTGCGCGACTGGGACATCATGCTGGCCAAGGTCCGCAGTTTGCTGCCCCGTGATCGCGAAGAGCGAATCGTGTCGCTGGCCAAAGAGTGTCACGACGTGCTTGGGGCCTTTGTTCGCGGGCAGTTGTTGGTGATGTTGGCGTTGGGCGTTATCTACTCTGCAGGCTTGATGTTGGTAGGGTTGGAATTGGGTCTGTTGATTGGTTTGATGGCGGGTCTGGCAGCCATCGTGCCGTACATGGGCTTTATCATCGGCATTGGTGCGGCGCTGATCGCGGGCCTTTTCCAGTTTGGCGGCGACTTGTACCCGATGCTGGGGATTGTTGCGGTGTTCATGATCGGTCAGGCGTTGGAAGGCATGGTGCTGACACCGTTGCTGGTGGGTGATCGAATCGGTTTGCACCCAGTGGCCGTAATCTTTGCGATTCTGGCGGGTGGCGAATTGTTTGGTTTTACTGGCGTGTTGTTGGCATTGCCGGTGGCGGCGGTAGTCATGGTGCTGGTGCGCCACATGCACGATTTGTACAAGGATTCGCAGGCGTACAAAGGGGATGAAGAGCCTGAGTTGTAGCGCGATCACGCAGTGAAAAAGAGGCGAGCTCATTTTTAATGGACTCGCCTTTTTGCGTGTTATCCGCTTGGCTTTGCCAAAAAAACTTCATTCAATTCAAGACGCTAACGCAAACCTTTGATTTTGCTCGTGGTCTGTTACATTGTGCGCCCGGCTACACGGGTATAAACTTTGCAAACTTTACACAGAGGCCACTAACGGTTCGTTTGAACTGTTCAGTCAGCATGAAACCGATTCAGCTGCCCCTAGGTGTGCGTCTGCGTGATGACGCTACCTTCATAAATTACTATCCAGGCGCCAATGCCGCTGCACTCGGCTACGTAGAACGTCTGTGCGAAGCCGACGCCGGCTGGACTGAAAGTCTGATTTATCTGTGGGGCAAGCAGGGCGTAGGCCGTACGCACTTGCTACAGGCCGCCTGCCTGCGTTTTGAGCAAATGGGTGAGCCAGCCGTGTACTTGCCGCTGGCTGAGCTGCTGGATCGCGGCATCGAGATTCTCGACAACCTTGAGCAGTACGAGCTGGTTTGCCTAGATGACCTTCAGGCCGTGGCCGGGCGGGCTGATTGGGAAGAAGCGCTATTTCACTTGTTCAATCGTCTGCGCGACAGTGGGCGCCGCCTGTTGATCGCCGCGTCGGCTTCGCCACGTGAGCTGCCAATTAAGTTGGCCGACCTCAAATCACGTCTCACCTTGGCGCTGATTTTTCAAATGCGTCCTTTGTCTGATGAAGACAAATTGCGTGCCTTGCAACTGCGCGCATCGCGTCGAGGCCTGCACCTGACTGATGAGGTAGGGCATTTCATCCTTACTCGCGGTACTCGCAGCATGAGTGCGTTGTTCGAATTGCTTGAGCGCCTCGATCAGGCGTCTTTGCAGGCGCAGCGCAAGCTGACTATTCCCTTCCTCAAAGAAACCCTTGGCTGGTAAGCACCGCACATCCCCCTGTAAGCGCGAGCTCGCCTCGCGATCTTTTGATCTTAATGATTGCTTGTTTTACAGAGGGGTTTGCAGCTTTCAGGCACCAGAAAACCTGCGTGTCAGACGGGTGTCTACGCAAAATCTATTGTCACGGGTGTAAAACCTTAGATGCCACGAGAAATCAACTGAGTCACATTTATATCGATTGAATTTGCAAATGAGGATCATAGAAGGCATAGTCGCGGCTACTTTTCCTACAAGCCACGGTCGTGCCCATGCTAAAGCGCTTCGCACCCCTCGTGCCTCTCGCACTTGTTACCCTGTTGTTCGGCTGCGCTGCGCACACGCCAGTGTCCCAGCAAGTCACCGACACTCAGGTTCAAAAGTCATCTTCGTCGCACTCTTCCGCTCTTTATCAGGAAGAACTGGCGACTGAAAAAGAACTGGCTCAATTTTCCGCAAACAGCAAGCCTTACGAATTGCCAGCCTTGGCTGACAGCATTCTTGAGCGCGGCATGTCCTTGATCGGTACCCGTTACCGTTTTGGCGGCACCTCTGAAGCTGGTTTTGATTGCAGCGGCTTCATCGGCTATCTGTTCAAAGAAGAAGCGGGCATGCAATTGCCGCGCTCAACGCGTGAAATGATCAACGTAAATGCACCGTTGGTCGCACGAAACAATCTTAAGCCAGGTGATCTGCTGTTCTTCAGCACCAATGGCCGTGGGCGCGTCAGTCACGCCGGGATTTATTTGGGCGACGACCAGTTTATCCACTCAAGCAGCCGCCGCAGCGGTGGTGTGCGGATCGACAGTTTGGGTGACAGCTACTGGAACAAGACCTTTATGGAAGCCAAGCGAGCCTTGGCGATGGCGCCAACCAGCGTAGTGGCCCGCAAGTAAAGTTAAAGTCTTACTTGAAGTTTGGCCTCTAAAGGCTAGAATTCAGTCGCAATGTTAAATTCTTGAAGCCGCGAAGGTGCTCCCTGTCGCGGCTTCAGGTTTCGCGGCCCCAGTAGCCGTATCCAGAAGCAGGAACGTTCTGTTTATGTCGACCATGGCTCGCGTTGCACTTATCACGTTAGCAGCACTGCTCAGTGCTTGCGCCAACCGTCCAGCGCCGGCCCCTGTGGTCGTGCAAAAGCCGGTATTTTCCAAACCCGATGAAACGTCTCCGATGGCTGCGGATGTATTGTTCCGTGCTTTCAGCTTGGTCGGCACGCCTTATCGCTGGGGTGGTAATACGCCGGATTCGGGTTTTGATTGCAGTGGTTTGATCAAGTACGTCTACAACGATATGGCGGGCATTTCGTTGCCACGCACCACGCGCGAAATGATCGTGATGCGTGCGCAGAGTGTCGGCCAAGATCAACTGCAAACGGGGGACTTGCTGTTCTTCGCCACAGGTGGCGGGACCCAGGTTAGCCATGCCGGGATCTACGTGGGCGAAGGCCGCTTTGTGCATGCGCCAGCCACAGGCGGCACGGTCAAGCTGGACAGCCTAAACAAAGCCTACTGGCAAAAAGCCTATTTGAACGCCAAGCGCGTACTGCCGACCGAACAACATTTGGCGCAGTTGCCTTAATCTAAAGCAAAACCCCTCACCCAGCCCTCTCCCAGAGGGTGAGGGCGTTTTTGATCTTGGGGTTTACTTCCCCGACACCCGCCAAATTTTGTTGCCGACATCATCGGCCACCAACAAGTCTCCCTGCTTATCGATCACCACCCCAACCGGTCGGCCCATGGCTTTTTCGTCTGCACTGAGAAACCCACTCAGCACGTCAATCGGCATGCCCGCGGGTTTGCCGTCAGTGAATGGCACGAAAATCACCTTGTAGCCACTGTGCGGCTTGCGGTTCCACGAGCCGTGCTGGCCAATGAACACGCCTTCGGTAAAGTTCGGCAGCTTGCTATTTTCAGCAAAGGCCAGGCCCAGCGAGGCCGTGTGCGGGCCCACTGCGTAGTCTGGAGCAATCGCTTTGGCGACCAAATCTAGGTTTTGCGGGTTCACCCGTGTATCGACGTGTTGCCCGTAATAACTGTAAGGCCAGCCGTAAAAGCCGCCATCCTGTACTGAGGTGATGTAGTCGGGCACCAGATCACTGCCAATCTCGTCGCGTTCGTTCACGGCGGTCCACAGTTTGCCAGTCTTCGGCTCCCAGTCCATGCCATTCGGGTTGCGCAACCCAGAGGCAAAGATGCGGTGGCTGCCAGTAGCGCGGTCGACTTCCCAGATCGCGGCGCGACCTTGTTCATTGTCTAGGCCGTTTTCGCCGACGTTGCTGTTGGAGCCCACGCTCACATAGAGTTTTTTGCCGTCGGGGCTGGCGATTACGTTCTTGGTCCAGTGATGGTTTATTGGTCCGCCCGGTAGGTCGACAATTTTGGTCGGTTGCGCGCTGATCGAGTTCTCGCCTGCTTGATAAGGGAAGCGCAGCAGTTTGTCGGCATCCGCGACATACAGGTCATTGCCCACCAGCGTCATGCCAAAGGGTGAGTTCAGGTTGTCGATAAACACCGTGCGGGTGTCGGCCACGCCATCGTGGTTGGTATCACGCAACAGAGTGATCCGATTCGCGCTAGGGACTCCCGCCCCGGCACGGCTCATAACTTTGTCGGCGATCCAGCCGCGAATCCCCTTGCTGTCATCCGGTTTGGCCGGTGCGTTGGTTTCAGCCACCAATACATCGCCATTGGGCAGCACATACAGCCAGCGCGGGTGATCAAGGCCTTCGGCAAAAGCCTGGACTTGCAAGCCTTCAGCGGCGATCGGTTTGGCGCCCTCAGCCCAGCCGACTGCTGGGGCGATATTGACGGTGGGGATCAGCGTTTTATTGGGCTCAGGCAATTTCGGCGAGGGGCCGGTGCCATCTGTGACTTGCAGCGTCGAACTTTCGCCGCAGGCAGCCAACCCTGCCGCTAAAACGATAACAACTGCGTGCCGACGTTTGAGCATGGTGTTCTCCATCAGATTTTGTTTTGTTAGCCATAGAGGCTCGTAGCGGTTCGAAGGTTCAGCTCAGTAATCAATGAGTCGTGAAAATACCCGCGCTATCAGGAAAGTATTCCTACTCAATATTCGCCTAAGGCTCTAGCAGGCTTGGATCCGCCCTACATCAAGCCTCCACGCCGCCCTTGCACACTTACGCACTTATAAAGCCCTGATGTTTTGTTACATCAGGGCGACTGCAGCGTAAGGAATCGCGGATGTCACGCTCACAGCCCACGTTTCGTTTCAG
>NZ_ALJC01000101.1 GCF_000282975.1 Pseudomonas psychrophila HA-4 | reverse complement strand
ACGATGATCTGCTCAACCCAGCCAACCATATAGCGAGGGCCTGCGTAGTCCAGATCCCACGAATCGCTTTTAGGGTCGTTTGCACCCGACAGCGGGTCGTGTTTACAGGCGGCAAGCATCAATAAGCACAACAGCACACTAAGGGTTCTAAGCTGTTTCATGGCAATCACCATGGCTCATACACATGAGGGTGGCGAACGCGCACCCCGCCTTCCATAGGCGAGTTGATGTAGATCAGCGTTAAGCCACGGACTGTGGTATTTCCGAAAGGGTGATTCCAATGTGCCGATGTATGGATATAGCGCTGGCGCAGCAGCCCCTCCTCGGACGGGGTGGTGCTGTAATCGCCAGCGACAAACCTGTCGCAAAGGGGTTGTAGCTCTTCTGGTATCTGGTATTCAAGTTTGGCCGGTATATCGTCGAACGGTACTCCCTTGGCCTTGGCCAGTGCATGCATTACCCGTAAATACACCCGTGACAGTTCACCTCGGACTTCGCGTTTGATTTGCAGCCCGGCATAGACTCGTTTGCGTTCAGGTAGTAGGCCATCCTGCCCTTCAATATGCGCGGCTTGTGGGGTGACGATATGTAGCATGTCAGCAGGCCAGCCTTCGGCAATCCAGCAGGCTTTCGCGTCTAGAGCCTCGCGGTAAATGGAGGTGTCAGTGACGTCCCTATCGATGGATACGTCGAGTGCCTGCATCGGTGTGACCATTAATTCTTCTTGGGTGAGGGCCAGATAGCCACCCCCCAGATCCGAATGCACGCCAGGTAGGGTGATTTCGAGATGGTCTGGGCCGACTTCACTGAGTGCGAAATTAAAACGTTTTTCATCTCGGGCGGCCAATTGCACTACGTTTTGTATTGCGTTTGGCCACAGGTAAAGTTGCAGGCGGGGAATATGGCGGCTGCTTAAATTGCCAAAATTATCCCATCCGATAACAGAGGCGACCGTGTCAAACAACCCGACAAATCCAAAAGAGACGGTGTGAAAGTCGTGCGTGAAAGAGCAACTGAACTTGGCTTTGGTGCTGCGTAGGACCTCACCCCAGAGGCCGTTACGACCGCTTGCGATATGATCGGAAAAATGCCGGGCGGCGGCCGCTCCTCGGCTAAAGCCAAAAATATCAAAGGTTATGGTGCTTATTTCTGCGTCTGGGTGATCTTTATAGAGTTCGTTCATCAGTCGCAACAGGCTTGCAAATGTTTGCCCTACCCTTTGCTCCACACCGGTTTCGCCGCGACCGGTGCTTACGCCCAGAAAGATGTCTTTTTCAGCGGCTTGTGTACCGATTCCGTCTATATATCGTTTGCGGTAAATCTTTCTACTTTTGCTTGCTCCAACTAACTCTTGCGCGGGTTCATACAAATCAAACAACTTGGCAATATTGCTCGGATCATTTCCATAACTGCCCTTGGGATCGGCCATGTAGGGCTTACAGCTGCCGTCCAGATCTTGCGCTCGCACGGGGTGGTGGGCGCCGCACCGCTGGCCCAGTTCGGAGTTGCTGGCGTTATTGTTAGTGCCGTCGAAGAACACTCCAATGCGCAGGTTCAGATCGAACTTTCTGGCGCGCTCTTCGCGCTGTTGTTGCTCGCAATACTCGAACCCCCTTTTGTGGCTAGCGGCATCGGCAGCCGCAATGTGGTCATAGCTGCGGTGCTCGGCCTCTTGGGCGGCCAGCTCTTTTGGGGTCATGTCATCGAGGTATTTGTAGCCCCCTTCGCCACCGACATGCCGCCAGATTTGGGTGGGTCCACCTTTGTTAGCCATATGAGTCCTTTCGCCAATTTAAGAGGCTGAACTCTAGGCAGGTGGGGCGAAGATGGATGTAGGAGTGGGCGGCAATATTGCGAAGGGCAAAGATGGTTTTGGCGTAGGAGTTGCCGCAGTTTGCGATCGATTTAACAATCGATAGCGCACAGCCTGCGGCAGCTTCCACGAAAAAAATCCATAAAAAAACCTCGCCTCCTGTGAAAAGGAGGCGAGGTTTTTCAGGGTGCTGTCTTAAACCACGTTTGGCGTTTGTGGACGCCGTACATCAGGTTGTTTCCAGGACTCTGCCGCCGATTCTTCGATGGCTTGCTGGATGGCCTTTTTGCGGTGTTCTTCGGCGCGACGGCTGAAGAACCACACCAAGAAGGTCACCAGCGACACTGCCAGCAGGATCAAACTGGCCACAGCGTTGATCTCAGGTTTAACCCCCAGACGTACCGCCGAGAACACTTCCATCGGCAAGGTGGTGGAACCCGGGCCGGACACGAAGCTTGCCAGTACCAAGTCGTCCAGCGACAGGGCAAAGGACATCATGGCGCCCGCTGCCAGCGATGGCGCGATCATCGGGATGGTGATCAAAAAGAACACTTTCCAAGGCTTGGCGCCTAGGTCCATGGCCGCTTCTTCGATCGACAGGTCCAGCTCACGCAGACGCGCCGACACCACGACCGCCACGTAGGCCGCACAGAACGTGGTGTGAGCGATCCAGATGGTGACAATGCCGCGTTCTTGCGGCCAGCCAATCATCTGCGCCATGGCCACGAACAGCAGTAACAGCGACAGACCGGTGATTACCTCTGGCATCACCAGCGGCGCTGTCACCAAGCCGCCGAACAGTGTGCGGCCCTTGAAGTGGCTGATGCGCGTCAGCACGAACGCCGCCAATGTGCCCAGCGCCACCGCTGCAATCGCCGTGTAGCAGGCGATTTCCAGCGAGCGCATGACCGAGCCCATCAGTTGGGTGTTGTCGAGCAAACCGGTGTACCACTTCAAAGACCAGCCGCCCCATACCGTCACCAGTTTGGAGGCGTTGAAGGAGTAGATCACCAGGATCAGCATCGGCAGGTAGATGAATAACAACCCCGCCACCAACATAAAGCTAGAGAAACGGATGCGGTTCATATCTTGCCCTCCAGCTCTTTAGCCTGGCTGCGGTTGAACAGAATGATGGGCACGATCAGGATCGCCAGCATGACCACGGCAAGCGCAGAGGCTACCGGCCAGTCACGGTTGTTGAAGAACTCTTGCCACAACACTTTACCGATCATCAGGGTTTCCGGGCCGCCCAGCAGTTCCGGGATCACGAACTCACCTACTACCGGGATAAACACCAGCATGCAGCCAGCGATGATGCCGTTCTTTGACAGCGGAACGGTGATTTTCCAGAAGCTGTTGAAGGTGCTCGAACCCAGGTCAGACGCGGCTTCCAGCAGGCTGTGGTCGTGTTTTACCAGGTTGGCGTACAGCGGCAGGATCATAAACGGCAGGTACGAGTACACGACGCCGATATACACCGCAATGTTGGTATTGAGGATTTGCACGGGTTGGTCGATCCAGCCCATCGACATCAAGAAGCCATTGAGCAACCCGTTATTGCTGAGGATGCCCATCCACGCGTAAACGCGGATCAGGATCGCGGTCCAGGTCGGCATCATGATCAGCAGCACCAATACGGTCTGCATCTCTTTGCGCGCATTGGCGATGGCGTAAGCCATCGGATAACCGATCAGCAGGCACAACAGCGTGCTGAAGAAGGCCATCTTCAGCGAGCCCAGGTAAGCGGCGATGTACAACTCATCGTCGCCCAACATGGCGTAGTTGCTCAGGTTCAGCAGCAGCTGAATTTTCTGGTCAACGTAGCTGTAGATCTCGGTGTAAGGCGGAATCGCGATGTCTGCCTCAGCAAAGCTGATCTTCAAAACGATGAAGAACGGCAGCATGAAAAACAGAAACAGCCACAGGAATGGAATCCCGATGACCATATGGCGGCCACCGGGGGTTATTCGTTGCAGTCGGCGTTTAAGCTTTCGCATGTTCATGAGCGCAGTACCACGCCGCTGTCGTCTTCCCACCACACGTAGACTTCATCGTCCCAAGTCGGGCGTGCGCCACGGCGTTCGGCGTTGGCCACGAATGATTGCACCAGTTTGCCGCTCGGCAATTCGACGTAGAACACCGAGTGCCCGCCCAGGTAGGCGATGTCGTGCACCTTGCCGCGTGACCAGTTGTATTCGTAGGTCGGCTTTTCGGTGGTGACCAGCATTTTTTCCGGCCGAATCGCGTAGGTGGTGTGTTTGTCTTCCACCGAGGTGGTCACGCCGTGACCGACGTAAATGTCGTTCTCCAGCTCCGGGCAATTGATGCGCGCGTAACCTTCGGCGTCGTCGACCACTTCACCTTCGAACAGGTTGACGTTGCCGATGAACTCACACACCAGACGGCTGACCGGGGTTTCATAGATGTCGATCGGGCTGCCGATCTGGGCGATCCAGCCCAGGTGCATGATCGCGATGCGTTGGGCCATGGTCATGGCCTCTTCCTGATCGTGAGTCACCATGACGCAGGTCACGCCAACGCGTTCGATGATTTCCACCAGTTCGAGTTGCATCTGCGAGCGCAGTTTTTTGTCCAGTGCTCCCATCGGCTCGTCGAGCAGCAGCAATTTTGGGCGTTTGGCCAGCGAGCGGGCCAAGGCCACACGCTGGCGCTGACCGCCAGACAATTGATGCGGCTTGCGCTTGGCGTACTGGGTCATGTGTACCAGCTTGAGCATTTCGCTCACGCGGGCATCTATCTCGGCGCCGGACATCTTGTCCTGCTTAAGGCCGAAAGCGATGTTTTGAGCCACGGTCATGTGCGGGAACAGGGCGTAGGACTGAAACATCATGTTGATCGGCCGCTCGTAGGGCGGCATGTCTGTGATGTCTACGCCATCCAGGAAAATACGACCTTCTGTTGGGCGCTCGAAACCGGCGAGCATACGCAGCAAGGTGGATTTGCCCGAACCCGATCCGCCGAGCAAGGCGAAGATTTCGCCTTTGTTGATTTCCAGGGACACGTCGTCCACGGCAATCGTCTCGTCGAATTTTTTCGTGACCCGGTCGATTTTGACCAGCACCTGTTTAGGTGTCTGGTCGCCCTCGAGGGCTTTCTTATAGGCGCCGGAGGCAACAGCCATTTACGAAACTCCCAACAAATTTAGCAGCCCGAACAAGATGCTCAGGCCTTGGATAGGTGGTCTTGCGAGCTATTTACCCGTCTTGACCTTGGTCCACGAACGCGTCATCAGACGCTGGATGTTCGAGGGTAGTTCGGTCGAAACGTAAGTCTTGTCCAGCACCGCTTGGGTTGGGTAAACCGCTTTGTCGGTACGAATGGACTCATCCATCACCTTGTCGGATGCAGGATTGGGGTTGGCATAGCCAACATAATCACTGACCTGAGCGATCACTTCAGGCTTGAGCAGGTAGTTGATGAATGCGTGGGCTTCCTTGACGTTGCTGGAGTCTTTTGGAATCGCGAGCATGTCAAACCACAGGGCGCCGCCTTCCTTGGGAACGATGTAGGCGATGTTGACGCCCTTTTTAGCTTCGGCGGCGCGCGCCTTGGCTTGGAATACATCACCCGAGAAACCAATCGCAACGCAGATGTTGCCGTTGGCGAGGTCGGAGATGTATTTGGAAGAGTGGAAGTAGGTGACGTAAGGACGCACCGACAACAGAGTTTCTTCAGCTTTTTTGTAGTCTTTTGGGTTGGTGCTGTTGGCGTCCAGGCCCAGATAATTGAGCACGGTCGGCATCATTTCATCGGCTGAATCCAGGAAGGCCACACCACATTGGGTCAGCTTCTTCATGTTCTCGGGTTTGAAGACCACGTCCCAAGAATCGATTTTGTCGACGCCAAGGACTTCTTTGACCTTATCGACGTTGTAACCGATGCCATTGGTGCCCCACAGGTACGGCACGGCATACAGGTTGCCTGGGTCGTTTTGCTCAAGGCGCTTGAGCAAGGCTGGGTCCAGGTTGGAATAGTTGGGCAACTGCGACTTGTCGAGCTTTTGGAACGCGCCCGCTTTGATCTGTTTGCCCAGGAAATGGTTAGACGGAACGACCACGTCATAACCGGTACGGCCAGCTAGCAGCTTGCCTTCCAAGGTTTCGTTGGAGTCAAACACGTCATACACCGGTTTGATCCCGGTGGCCTTTTCGAAGTCGGCCAGGGTGTTCGGTGCGATGTAGTCCGACCAGTTATAAATGTGCACAGTGGGTGCCGCTTGTACGCTGACGGCAAGCGTCAAACCAGCTCCGACCATCAAGGTCTTGCGAAACAAAGAAATAGACACGTGGTGGTCCTCTAAATAGTTGGGCCTGAATTGCCCGCGTCACACGGCAGCTGAGCCGCCAAAGACAAAACCGGCGCGCAACTTACCCTCGATAAACCTGCACAGCAAAGTTTTCTGCGATTTATTGACTTAAATCCCGGATTTTTATCGGTATAGCCTGAATTTTGTAGTCGCTGCCGCAGGCTGCGATGAGGTCCGTGGGGACTTCAAGAAACGGGTTGCTCCGCAACCCTTCGCAGCCTTCGGCAGCGACTACAGTCTCTTACTTACCGGACTTGATTTTGGTCCAGCTGCGAGTCAACAAGCGCAAGGTGGCTGGCGGCAGGTCACTGATCGCGTACAAGTGCTCTTTCACTTCGTCTGATGGATAAATGCTCGGATCACCCGAGATGTCTTTATTCACGAGTGGTGTTGCAGCCTTGTTACCGTTCGGGAAACGCACGCTGTTAGTGATCTCAGCCATCACCTCTGGTTCCAACAGGTAGTTCATCCAAGCGTAAGCAGCATCGACGTTTTCGGCATCTTTAGGGATGGCGACCATGTCGTAGAAGCTACCCGCACCTTCTTTAGGGATGGTGTACTTGAGTTTGACCTTGTCTCCGGCTTCTTTAGCGCGGGTGATGGATTGCTCCAGGTCGCCCGAGTAACCCACGGCGACGCAGATGTTGCCGTTGGCCAAGTCAGAGATGTATTTGGAGGAGTGGAAGTAGGCAATCGAAGGGCGAACCTTGAGGTACAGCTCTTCAGCTTTCTGCAAATCTTCTTTTTTCTGGCTGTTGGTCGGTAAGCCCAAGTAATGCAGCGCCGCTGGCAGCATTTCGGTCGGCGAGTCGAGCACACTCACGCCACATTTTTTCAGCTTCTCGATGTTCTCAGGCTTGAAGATCACATCCCAAGAATCAATGGTGTCGACGCCCAGAGCGGCTTTGACCTTCTCAGGGTTGTAGCCGATGCCAATAGTGCCCCACATGTACGGGAACGCATATTTGTTGCCTGGGTCACTGGCATCGCCAACGGCTTTGAGCAACGCAGGGTCTAGGTTTTTCCAGTTAGGCAGCTTGGACTTGTCCAGCTCTTGGTAAACCCCTGCCTTGATCTGCTTGGCCAGAAAATTGTTGGACGGCACGACGATGTCGTAGCCGGACTTGCCCGCGAGCAATTTGGCCTCAAGGGTCTCGTTGCTGTCGAACACGTCGTACACCACTTTGATACCGGTCTTGTCTTCAAACTTTTTGACGGTATCGGGTGCAATGTAATCGGACCAGTTGTAAACGTGCAGCACTTTATCGGCTGCCTGTGCTGCCCCGGCCATCACACCCATCAAGGACAGGGCGAGAAGGGTCATGCCCGCTTTTTTAAAACCTGATGCCTTCATCTGTAATGCTCCAATTGTTCTTTTAAACCACCGATTTAGTGACCTGTTGTCAGGTTAACCAAAGCTGGCGGCTAGTCTGGCAAGATCCGGGGCAGGCTTTCAAGGGAAGAGCCTTGATTCCTAAGGCTCTAAGCGCAATTGCCTACATTAAAAGTGCAGTTGCCTTGCGCTCAGAGCCTAGCAGTTAACTTTGCAGTGCTTCCAAAGTCAGGTCTAGGCACTTGCGAGCCTTGGTCACCAGCTCATCGATCTCGTCTTTGCTGATCACCAGCGGTGGCGCAATGATCATGGTGTCGCCCACGGCACGCATGATCAGGCCGTTATCAAAGCAGAATTGTCGGCAGATCATGCCAACGCCGCGGCCTTCATAGCGTTTGCGAGTGGCTTTGTCTTGCACCAATTCAATGGCGCCCAACAGACCCACACCGCGGACTTCGCCCACCAACGGGTGATCGTTCAGTTCGCGTAAACGCTTTTGCAAATACGGTGCCGTTTCGTTGTGCACGTTCTCGATAATTTTTTCTTCGCGCAGAATGCGGATGTTTTCCAGCGCCACGGCGGCGGCAACCGGGTGACCTGAATAGGTGAAACCGTGGTTGAAATCGCCGCCTTCGTTGAGCACCGCCACCACTTCGTCGCGCACGATCAGGCCACCCATAGGGATGTAACCCGAAGTCAGGCCTTTGGCGATGGTCATCATGTCTGGCTTGAGGCCGTAGAAATCGCTACCGAACCACTCACCTGTGCGGCCAAAGCCGCAGATCACTTCATCGGCCACGAACAAAATATCGTACTTGGCCAGGATCTCTTTGATACGCGGCCAGTAGGTATCTGGCGGAATAATGACGCCGCCAGCGCCCTGAATCGGCTCGGCAATAAAGGCCCCCACATTGTCGACGCCGATTTCTAGGATGCGTTCTTCCAACTGATTGGCTGCGAAGATGCCGAACTCTTCTGGCGACATGTCGCCGCCTTCAGCAAACCAGTACGGTTGCGCGATGTGCGTGATGCCCGGAATCGGCAAGTCACCCTGTTCGTGCATATAGGTCATGCCGCCCAAGCTGGCGCCGGCCACGGTCGAACCGTGGTAACCGTTTTTGCGGCTGATGATGACTTTTTTGTTCGGCTGGCCTTTGATCGCCCAGTAGTGGCGAACCATGCGCAGCATCGTGTCGTTGCCTTCAGAGCCGGAACCCGTGAAAAACACGTGGTTCATGCCTTCTGGCGCGATGTCAGCGATGGCCTTGGACAGCTCAAGAACCGGCGGGTGGGCGGTCATGAAAAACAGGTTGTAGTACGGCAGTTCGCGCATTTGCTTGCTGGCCGCATCGGCCAGTTCGTCACGTCCATAACCAATGGCAACACACCACAGGCCGGCCATGCCGTCGAGAATCTTGTGCCCTTCGCTGTCCCACAGGTACACGCCTTTGGCGTGAGTGATGATGCGCGGGCCGACTTCTTTCAATTGCTTGAAGTCGCTGAACGGTGCCAAGTGATGGTCGTTGCTCAGTTGTTGCCATTCGAGGGTTTGCGGGGTTTTGCTAGTCATACAGCTCTCCTTTATTCAGTTGGGGTGTCGCCGCTCCCGGTGCAGCGACACCCGGCGTGTCAGACGGCGAACAGCAGGAATTCCCGCTCCCACGAACTGATGACGCGCTTGAAATTTTCATGTTCGGCACGTTTTACCGCGACGTAGCCGGTGATGAACTTGGTGCCGAGGTACTTCTCGACGGTCTTGCTGTTTTCCATCCGCTCCAGCGCGTCTTCAATGGTCAGCGGTAGGCGCAGGTTGCGGCGCTCATATCCGCGGCCCACTACTGGCGCGCTTGGGTTGATGCCTTCGACCATGCCGATGTAGCCACACAGCAAGCTGGCAGCAATGGCCAGGTACGGGTTGGCGTCGGCGCCCGGCAAGCGGTTTTCGACACGGCGGTTTTGCGGCCCAGCATCGGGCACACGCAGGCCCACGGTGCGGTTTTCTTCGCCCCATTCCACGTTTACCGGCGCTGAGGTGTCAGGCAGGAAGCGGCGGAAAGAGTTCACGTTCGGCGCAAACAGAGGCAGCAGCTCAGGAATGAACTTCTGCAGGCCGCCGATGTGATTAAGGAACAGTTGGCTCATGGTGCCGTCTTCATTAGAGAAGACGTTTTTGCCCGTTGCGATGTCGATGATGCTTTGGTGTAAATGCATCGCGCTGCCCGGCTCACCGGTCATGGGTTTAGCCATGAATGTTGCGGCGACGTCGTGCTTGAGCGCGGCTTCACGCATGGTGCGTTTGAACACCAGAATCTGGTCGGCCAGCGACAACGCGTCGCCGTGACGGAAGTTGATTTCCATCTGCGCTGTGCCGTCTTCGTGGATCAGGGTGTCCAGATCCAGTTCTTGCAGTTCGCACCAGTCGTAAACGTCTTCAAACAGCGGGTCGAATTCGTTGGCGGCTTCAATAGAGAACGACTGACGGCCCGTTTCTGGACGGCCTGAGCGACCTACTGGCGGCTGCAACGGGTAGTCCGGGTCGTCGCTGCGCTTGGTCAGGTAAAACTCCATTTCTGGCGCCACGATCGGCTGCCAGCCGTGGTCGGCATAGAGTTTGAGGACCTTTTTAAGCACGTTGCGCGGTGACAACTCAATCGGGTTGCCCTGCTTGTCGTAGGTGTCGTGAATCACCTGAGCGGTTGGCTCGATGGCCCACGGCACGAGAAATACTGCGTTCTGATCGGGACGGCAGACCATGTCGATGTCTGCCGGATCGAGTAGCTCGTAATAGATGTCGTCTTCGACATAGTCGCCGGTAACGGTTTGCAGCAATACGCTTTCGGGCAGGCGCATGCCTTTTTCAGCAATGAACTTGTTGGTCGGCGAAATCTTCCCGCGAGTAATCCCGGTAAGGTCGGCGATCATGCATTCGACTTCTGTGATCTTGTGGTCTTTCAACCAATCGGTGAGCTGGTCGAGGTTGTTACTCATAAATGCCTCTGGGCTGAGTTTCCTGACTTGAATAAGTCAGGCGTTTACTGACGCATCGGCGTCGCGTTGTGTTGCGCGCCGTCTGCAGGCATCTCCAAATGCCTGGAAGATGGCGAGGTAAATCGGGTTAGAGCTTACCTGCCATTCAGGGTGCCATTGAACAGCTAAAGCAAAAGCCTTGCCGTCTTGCACCGAGACCGCTTCGACCAAGCCGTCCGGTGCGAGGGCTTCAACCCGCAGCCCTGGGGCTAATTGGTCAACGCCCTGGGTGTGAATCGAGTTGACCTCAAACTCGGTCGGCAAGCCCAAACCTGCCAGCACTCCACCCGGCTGAACGTGCATGGTGTGGCTCGGGCCGTACTGCACCTCGACCGGTGCGCTGGGGTCTTCGCGGTGCTCGATAAAGCCTTCGACTTCGTGCAATTTCTGGTGAAGTGAGCCACCCAGGGCTACATTCAATTCTTGAAAGCCCCGGCAAATGCCGAGCACCGGAACGCCTGCTGCCAGAGCAGCGCGAATCAGGGGGAGGGTGGTTCGATCACGGTCAGGATCATGCAACGTGCCAGGTTCGCTGGCAGGGCCGTGATACAAATGAGGTTCGATATTGGAGGGTGATCCGGTAAAAAGCAGGCCGTCCAGACTGTCCAGAATATTGGTCGGATCAATCAGTTCCGCCAGTGACGGAAGGATCAGAGGCAAGCCTTTGGCTGCCACCGCGACTGCTCGCACGTACTTATCGCCAGTGATGTGATAAGGATGCAAACCGATCTGCTTGGTGCAGGCGGTGACGCCGATTAACGGCAGGCGTGACATGTAACACCCCGGTATTATTGCTGTTATGGGTTTGAATCGAGCTTAGCCTCGTTCATTTTTTTACACAACACCCCCGTAAAAAATACAACACGCCCCGCTCAAGCCTGCGGGTGCTACAACGTTATAAGGGCGAAATTCGCCCTAAAATGCGTCAAAAATGCCCTTTAAGCGCTTTTTTAGGGCAAAAAAGAGGCTGCTTGACTTCGGTATGCCGTTCGGGTTGACTGAAACCCGTAGCGCTCAATGATTGATATTTTTAACAACAAAGGTGTTGCATCATGTCGGTACCCCCGCGTGCCGTTCAGCTGAATGAAGCGAACGCGTTCCTTAAGGAACATCCTGAGGTTCTGTACGTTGACCTTCTAATTGCGGATATGAATGGTGTGGTGCGCGGTAAGCGCATTGAACGCACCAGTCTCCACAAGGTTTACGAGAAAGGCATCAACCTGCCGGCCTCTTTATTTGCTCTGGATATCAACGGCTCAACGGTGGAAAGCACCGGTCTGGGTCTGGACATCGGTGACGCAGACCGAATCTGTTATCCAATCCCTGACACCCTGTGCAATGAGCCGTGGCAAAAGCGCCCAACCGCGCAACTGCTGATGACCATGCACGAACTTGAAGGTGAACCTTTCTTCGCCGACCCGCGCGAAGTGCTGCGTCAAGTTGTTACCAAATTTGAC
The DNA here is from genome assembly GCF_000282975.1 of Pseudomonas psychrophila HA-4. GTDB lineage: Bacteria > Pseudomonadota > Gammaproteobacteria > Pseudomonadales > Pseudomonadaceae > Aquipseudomonas > Aquipseudomonas psychrophila_A. The sequence continues at coordinate 25,679 of NZ_ALJC01000101.1, read as the reverse complement.
GATCTAGGCCTGACTATCTGCGCAGCCTTTGAGCTTGAGTTCTACCTGATCGATCAGGAGAACGTAAACGGCCGCCCACAACCGCCACGTTCGCCGATTTCTGGCAAACGCCCGCATTCGACACAGGTTTACCTGATCGACGACCTCGACGAATACGTCGACTGCCTCCAGGACATTCTGGAAGGTGCGAAAGAGCAAGGCATCCCGGCTGACGCCATCGTTAAAGAAAGTGCCCCGGCGCAGTTCGAAGTGAACCTGCACCACGTTGCCGACCCGATCAAGGCCTGCGACTACGCGGTACTGCTCAAGCGTTTGATCAAAAACATCGCCTACGACCATGAAATGGATACCACCTTCATGGCCAAGCCTTACCCAGGCCAGGCGGGCAACGGACTACACGTTCACATTTCGATTCTGGACAAAGAGGGCAAAAATATTTTTGCCAGCGAGGATCCCGAGCAGAACGCCGCATTGCGTCACGCGATCGGCGGTGTGCTGGAGACCCTACCGGCGCAGATGGCGTTCCTTTGCCCTAACGTCAACTCCTACCGTCGTTTTGGCGCACAGTTCTACGTGCCGAACTCGCCGTGCTGGGGGCTGGACAACCGTACGGTCGCGATCCGCGTACCGACCGGCTCCTCTGATGCCGTTCGCATTGAACACCGCGTTGCCGGTGCCGATGCCAACCCGTACCTGTTGATGGCGTCTGTTCTGGCGGGTGTTCACCACGGTCTGACCAACAAAATCGAGCCGGGCGCTCCGGTTGAAGGCAACAGCTACGAGCAAAATGAGCAAAGCCTGCCAAACAACCTGCGTGATGCTTTGCGTGAGTTGGATGACAGCGAAGTCATGGCCAAATACATTGATCCGAAATACATCGACATCTTTGTAGCCTGTAAAGAGAGCGAGCTGGAAGAGTTTGAACACTCCATCTCCGACCTCGAATACAACTGGTACCTGCATACCGTGTAAGCGATTGCAGCGCTCATAAAAACGCCGCCGGCTTAACTGCCAGCGGCGTTTTTTTATGCCTGTGCAATCCGCTCGCGCGGCTCGTACAATGCCTGCTGCCCTGCAGGAGACACCCATGACGCGCCTCGCCACCCCACGAGTAACCCCTCGCAAATCCCGTGCACGCAGCCAAGGCCGAATCGATTCTATACTCGCCGCTGCCCGCACCTTGCTGGCGGCGGAAGGGGTGTCCAGCCTGTCGATCTACAGCGTGGCCGAGCGCGCTGAAATCCCGCCTTCTTCGGTCTATCACTTTTTTGCCAGTGTGCCCGCCTTGCTCGAAGCGCTGACCGGCGATGTGCATGCTGCTTTTCGCGCGTGCCTGCAAGCGCCCATCGCCCACGAAAGCCTGAACACCTGGCATGACCTGTCATACATCGTTGAGCGGCGCATGCTGTCGATCTACAGCGAAGATGCGGCAGCCCGGCAATTGATTTTGGCCCAGCACGGGCTGACCGAAGTGACGCGGGCAGATCGTCAGCACGACCTTGAACTTGGGCAACTGATGCACGCGTTGTTTATGCGTCATTTTGAATTGCCGGCATTGCCACAGGACGTGGACGTGTTTGCGCTGGCGATGGAGTTGGGGGATCGGGTATACGCGCGCTCGATTCAGTTGCACGACAGCATCACCCCGCGCATGGCCGAAGAAGGGCAGCGCGTGTTTGATGCGTATTTGGGGTTGTACTTGCCGCCTTTTTTGCCAAAACGACAACCGTAAAGCTCCCTCACCCTAGCCCTCTCCCGGAGGGAGAAGGAACCGATCGGGGGATGTTGTAGATGTTCTGCGGCCTGCAAGCCATGCACTGCCCCTCAGAACACCCCGGTAAAGCTCCCTCTCCCTCGGGAGAGGGCTGGGGTGAGGGGCAGCTACGTGCGCCGCTTTCAAATCAAAACGGTACATCACCCAAAATGGTCGCACGGTGCATCACGCGGCGGTTCGGGCGGTAGTCGTCCACGGCGTAGTGCTGGGTTACGCGGTTGTCCCAAAACGCTACGTCGTTTTCCTGCCAGCGCCAGCGAATGGTGTACTCGGGACGGGTCGCGTGAGCAAACAGCAGCTTCAAGATCGCCTCGCTTTCCAGGCCTGAAAGCTCATTGATTCGCGTAGTGAACCCTTCGTTGACGAACAGCGCTTTGCGCCCGCTCACCGGGTGCGTACGAATCACGGGATGCGACAGCGGCGGGTTGTTTTTGCGGGTTTGCTCCCAGCGCGCCAAGTCTTCCGGGGTCGAACCAAAGCGTTCCAGCGGGAACGATTGGGTGAAGTCGTGCGTTGCAGTCAAACCGTGTAGCAATACTTGCAGTGGTTTGGACAACCCTTCAAATGCCGCAATGCCGCTGGCCCATAACGTGTCGCCGCCGAACGCCGGTAACTGTTTGGCACTCAATACTGCACCCAGTGCAGGCGTCGGCAAAAAGGTCACGTCGGTGTGCCATACCGCGTTGTCACGTACGTCGGTAACGGCCGTGTCCAGCACCAGCACTTCAGGTTGTTCCGGCACGTTGGGGTAGATCGGGTGAATGTGCAGGTCACCAAAATTGGCCGCGAAGCGCGCCTGTTGCTGTGGCGTCACGGGCTGATTTCTGAAGAATATGACCTGGTGCACCAGCAGCGCTTGTTCGATGGCATCGCGGTATTCCAGGCTGAGTGGCTGGGTCAGATCAACGCCGTCAATCTGGGCGCCCAGGGCAGCGCTAATAGGGGTAATGGTCAGGCTCATGGTCATCTCGTTATCTGCGCGCTGATTAATCAGCGTCGATGTGTATTCGAAGTCGTTAGTGAGCCTGGCCGTGCCACGGCACCAGCTTTCGTTGCAGGGCGCGTAGGCCCATTTCCATGGCGAAGGCGATGATGGCGATCACCAAAATCCCCAGAACCACCACGTCGGTGACTAAAAACTGCGCCGCGGACTGCACCATAAAACCCAGGCCGCTGGTGGCTGCGATCAGCTCGGCGGCCACCAGTGTCGACCAGCCAACCCCCAGACCAATACGCACGCCGGTCAAAATATCTGGCAAGGCGCTGGGCAAAATCACGTGGCGAATTAACTGCCAGCGGGTGGCGCCCAACGACTGTGCAGCACGAACTTTTGCGGGGTCGACAGTGCGTACGCCAGTGGCGGTCGCAATCGCAATCGGGGCAAAAATCGCCAAGTAAATCAGCAACACTTTCGACAGTTCGCCAATGCCGCACCAGATCACAATCAGCGGCAAATAAGCTAACGGCGGAATCGGGCGATAGAACTCAATTAGCGGGTCGAAAATGCCGCGTGCAATACGGTTGTGGCCAATCGCAATACCCACCGGTACGGCGGTCAGAATCGCAAAGCCCAAGCCCAGACCAATACGGCTAAGGCTCGCGCCCAAGTGCTGCCACAACGTTGAGTCCATGTAGCCTTTGGTCGCCAGTAACCAGCCTTTTTCCAGCACGGCTGACGGCGGCGGCAAAAACAGCGGTTCAATCAAACCGGCCGCCGTGACGGCCCACCACGTGGCGATTAATGTGACCAGAGTAATAACGCTGATCCAGCGCGTGCTCAAACTACGCTTTACCGGGCGCGGCGCATGGAGTGCAGCAATGGGGGCTGCAACGGCTTCATAGCTGCTCATGCGCGCTCCTGCCGCTGAGCGGCACCACGTTGTGAAAACACGCGCGCAAGCACGTGCTCACGGGTTTCAATAAAGCGAGGGTCAGATTTAATCGAGCGAGCCGACTCGCCGGCGTTGTAACGTCGGCCAAAATCCAAGGTCAGGCGTTCAACAATTCGGCCAGGGTTAGGCGCCAGCAGAATCAGGTCAGTGGCCAGAAATACGGCCTCTTCGATGTCGTGGGTAATCAGAAACACCGGCTTGTCGGTGCGCTTGCACACCTGCAACAGCAGCTCTTGCATCTGTTCGCGGGTGAAGGCATCGAGGGCGCCGAAAGGTTCATCCATCAGTAGCACGCGCGGGTCAGCAGCCAAGGCGCGGGCTAGGCCCACACGTTGTTTCTGGCCGCCTGAAAGCTCCCACACGCGACGCTTTTCAAAGCCCGACAAGTCCACCAGAGAGAGCATTTCACGGGCGCGCGCTTCGCGTTTGTCACGCGCAATGCCTGCCAGTTCCAGACCGAAAGCAACGTTGGCCAGCACGTCTTGCCAGGGCAACAGCACATCGTCCTGAAATACCACGCCACGTTCGGCGCTTGGGCCTTTTACCGGGGCGCCATCGAGGGTGATGCGCCCGGCGCTGGGCTCAACAAAACCGGCAATCAGGTTGAGCAACGAGGTTTTGCCGCTGCCCGAAGGGCCGAGTGCGACCAGCAGTTGTTGAGGTCCGAGATTGACGGAAATATCCGACAACACCGGCTCAACTGCGCCTGGGTACTGTGCGCTGATGCGCTCCAGTGATAACAAGGCCATGACGGTCGACTCCTCAGCGGGCGTAAATTATTGAGTGATGAAGCTGGCGTTGACCGCCGGCGCGTAGTCCGGCAGTACCGCGTCGACCTTGCCTTCTTCTTTCAAGAAGGCCGCCGTGTCGGTCAGCGCCTTGGTGGTCGGTGCACCGAGCAGAACCACTTGTTCAGCCGCCAATGGGTAGACGTTGCCTTCTAACAGGCCTGGAATGTCAGTTGCCTTCGCGCCGGACAGTTTTACAACCTTGTCGACGTTGCTTGGGTTGGCAAGCCAGGCTTTAGGATCTTTCTGGTAGTCGGCGTAGGCATCCAGGGTGACTTTGGCGAATTCTTTAACGATTTCCGGGTGCTTGGCGGCGTAGTCCTTGCGCACGATCCAGGCATCAAAGGTCGGAGCGCCGAGCTTGCCCAGTTCACCCGAGGTGATCAGCACTTTGCCGCTCTCTTTGGCTGCGCCCAAGGCGGGGTCCCACACGTAAGTGCCGTCGATATCACCGCGTTTCCACGCCGCCACAATGGCCGGTGGCGCGAGGTTCAGAATCGTCACTTTCGAGGGTTCGATGTTCCAGTGCTTCAGGGCAGCGAGCAGGCTGTAGTGGCCGGTCGATACGAAGGGCACAGCGATTTTTTTGCCGACCAGGTCTTGCGGGCCATTAATGCCCGAGCCGTCACGAACCACCAGCGCTTCTGCGCCGCCGATCTGCGTGGCGATCAAAAAGGTTTCTACCGGCACCTTCCGTGTGACGGCGGCAGTCAGAGGGCTTGAACCCAAGTAACCGATTTGCACATCGCCTGAGGCGATGGCGGCAATGATGTCCGCGCCGTTATCAAACTTGCGCCATTTGATGTTGGCGCCTGTGGCTTTCTCGTACGCGCCGTCAGCCTGTGCGACTTTGGCCGGGTCTACGGTTGTTTGATAAGCCACGGTCACATCGTTGGCGGCCTGCGCAAAGAAACTGGCACCGGCCAGAGACAGTGCTGCCAAAAGGCGTAAGGGGGCGTTCAGTTTCATCGGGAGAGTCCTCAGCAGGCTGCCGGTTATCGGCGCGATGTGAGGTTAAATGATCTAAGAATTAGTAAATAAATAACTTTTAAGCATTAGCTTATGAAGTTCTGCCTTCTGCATTTTGTGCGCGCGCACGGGCTTTTATCCGGGTTTTGCGGCCTCGGCGGGTACGCCGCAGAACCGCCCCAGAGGCTCGACTTAAAAATTTCATAAAAATCTATTTATGAATCAGACCAAAGGCCGATAGCATCCGCTCGCGAAGTTGTAGGACTTTTCCTCACATATACCTATTTGTTATGAAAGATTTAGAAATAATTCTTTTTGGGTTTATAAAAAAGTCATTACCCTCCGCGTCTACGGCAGATCACTAGACAAAGGTCGTAGGCGCCAGAAGATAGGATTGACTTGTCAGTCACTGTCTGGCGCTAATCGCGCATTCAGTAGCACCGAGACACAGATCTTGGGCGAACGAACTACAAAAATTAGAAATGTAAAGGAGCGACACAATGAACAAGTCCACCGTGGCCGTGGCGTTAGCCCTCGGTTTGTTGGCGCAGCAAGCGAGCGCTGCTGGCTTCATCGAAGACAGTAAAGCCACGCTTAAACTGCGTAACTTCTACATCAACACGGATAACCGCGATGCAGGCACCAAAGCTGCAGGCGCGCAAAGCAAAAACGAAGAGTGGGGCCAAGGCTTCCAAGTTGACTACACCTCTGGCTTCACCGCCGGTACCGTAGGCTTCGGTCTGGATGCAATCGCTCTGTTGGGCGTACGTCTGGATTCGGGCGGTGGTACCAACGGCGCTACTGCTACTTCGTACGGCGGCACTGTGTTCCCGAGCAAGTCAAACGGTAACGCTGTGAATGACTTCTCAAGCTTGGGCGTCACCGCCAAAGCCAAAATCTCTCAGACCGAACTGCGTTACGGCACCCTGATGCCAAAACTGCCAGTTATCTCCTACAACGATGGTCGCCTGCTGCCGCAGACCTTTGAAGGTGGCCAGATCACCTCCAACGAGATCAAGGACCTGACCCTGATCGGCGGTCAGATCGAACACGTTAAAGGCCGTAACTCCAGCAACGACGCACAAATGTCGATTGGTGGTGCGAACGCTCGCACTGCTAACAGCAACAAGTTCATCTACGCCGGTGCGGACTACAAAGTCACCAAAGACCTGTTGCTGCAGTACTACTACGGCAACCTGGATCAGTTCTACAAACAGAACTTCTTGGGTCTGGTTCACAACTGGGCAATCGGCCCAGGTGTTTTGAAAACTGATCTGCGCTACTTCAACAGCACTGATGACGGCAAAAACGGTAGCGTCCCTGCGTACTACAGCAACGGCAACTACCAGAGCCAGGCCAGCGGTAAAGGCAAGGTCGACAACAACCTGTACAGCGGTTTGCTGTTGTACACCGTTGCCGGTCACACCTTTGGTGGCGGTTACCAAGTCAGTAACGGTAGCAGCGACTTCCCTTGGTTGAACCAAGGCGATGGCTCGTCGAACTACACCATCACTGACTCGCAAATCCAGAAGTTCGCCCGTGCTGGCGAACGTACTTGGCAAGCACGCTACTCGTATGACTTCGCCAAGGTCGGCGTGCCTGGCCTGACCGCAGGTGCTGTTTACCTGCGCGGTGACAACATCGACACCTACAACGCCAACAAAGTGCAAACCAACAATGGCGCTTCCGAATGGGAACGCGACATTACTGTTGCCTACGTTGTTCAAGAAGGTGCGTTGAAAAACCTGGGCCTGATGTGGAAAAACGCCATGTGGCGCAACGACATCGCTGGCCAGCGCAATCAAGACGAAAACCGTCTGATCGTCAGCTACTCGATCCCTTTGCTGTAAGCCGTTTGTAGCGAAAAAAAAGTAAGACGTAAAAGTAAGAAAAATCCTGCCCGGCGCAACGCCGGGCAGGGTGTTTACCGAAGACCTGAACGGTCAATTCGCAACACATTAATAGTCGTAGCTCCCTGCCACTCCCCTTGCCTAAACCTGGATCCAGAGTGAACCCGGTACCGGGCTGCGTCCAATGAAACAGTATTTAATATTCCTTTTGGATCTAATTAAATCGATATTTATTCTTTTTAATTCGTTCATGACGCAGGCAGAGTAAGCCCATCACGCCCTGCCATCCCCTGCAAAAAGGAGCTGCACCATGAGCCTAAGACTCGGCGACATCGCCCCCGATTTCGAACAGGATTCCAGCGCTGGCAAAATCCAGTTTCATGAGTGGTTGGGCGACAGCTGGGGCATTCTGTTTTCGCACCCGGCCGATTTCACCCCGGTGTGCACCACCGAACTGGGCTTCACAGCTAAGCTCAAGGATGAATTTGCCAAGCGTGGCGTCAAAGCCATTGCCCTGTCGGTTGATCCGGTGGACTCGCACCACAAGTGGATCGGCGACATCAACGAAACACAGAACACCGTGGTTAACTTCCCGATCCTGGCCGACGCCGATCGCAAAGTGTCTGACCTCTACGACTTGATCCACCCCAACGCCAGCGACACCCTCACCGTGCGCTCATTATTTGTGATTGATCCCAACAAAAAGATTCGCCTGACCATCACCTACCCGGCCAGCACGGGGCGTAACTTCAACGAAATTCTGCGCGTGGTTGATTCGCTGCAACTGACCGACAACTACAAAGTGGCGACTCCGGCCAACTGGCAAGACGGTGACGAGGTCGTCATCGTGCCGTCGCTCAAGGACGAAGACGACATCAAAAAACGCTTCCCTAAAGGCTACCGCGCTGTGAAGCCCTACCTGCGCCTCACGCCACAGCCAAACAAGTAACCCGTTTTTCGTAGGTGATCCTCTTCAGTGCAACAGGGTTTAAGGCCGTTTCGACGGTCTTTTTTTTACCGATAAATTCATATTCATTTATGGAATAAACAAATGAATAAATATGATTTATGGATATAAAAATCACCTGTTAATGTCACCTCACTCAAGCGAAAACGCTGACAACACATTGCACACTTTCACTCAAGGAAACACCTAATGCTGGTCGTGACACTCGGAGGAAGCCCAAGCCAACGATCCCGCTCCGGGGTTTTGTTGGACCGCGCCAAACACTGGCTCAACCAGCAAGGCGTTGAAGTGGTGAGTTATCAGGTACGTGACTTTCCGGCTGAAGACTTACTGCATGCGCGCTTTGACAGCCCAAAAATTATCGACCTATTGCAGCAAATTGAACGTGCCGATGGTTTGGTGATTGCGACCCCGGTGTACAAAGCCTCTTTTAGTGGTGCGCTCAAAACTGTGCTCGACTTGCTGCCTGAGCGCGCCCTGAGCCACAAAGTGGTTTTGCCGATCGCCACGGGCGGTAGCATCGCCCACATGCTAGCCGTGGATTACGCGCTCAAGCCGGTCTTGTCGGCGCTCAAGGCTCAAGAAATGCTTCACGGGATTTTTGCGGAAGACAGTCAAATTGCATACGGCGAGGGCAGCGCTCAAGCGCAACTGGTGCCGGTCCTGGAGCAACGTTTAAACGAGTCTCTGGAGCACTTCTACAGCGCCCTAGCTCGTCGTCCAAAACCGCTGGACCCCAACATCCTCAACGAGCGCCTGCGCACGGCTCGCTGGAGTATCTGAGTTAAAAAATACCCTGTAGGAGCGAGCTTGCTAGCTCCTACACAGACGTCATAAGCGTCACTCACCTTACTGAACCGCTAACGGCTCGGCAGGTGCTACCCGATTATCGAATTACAAAAGGAGAGCGCCATGCGCCCTGTCATTTTGCGTCGTGGTCTGGTCGCACTGTTTGCTGCGGCTGTGTCATTCGGCGTTGTACTGCAAGCTCAAGCCGATACCTTGCGCATCGGTTATCAGAAATACGGCACGCTGGTGCTGCTCAAGGCCAAGGGCACGCTGGAAAAACGTCTGGCCGATCAAGGCGTCGACGTGCAGTGGACCGAGTTCCCCGGCGGCCCACAATTGCTTGAAGGCCTGAACGTGGGCTCAATCGACTTCGGCGTGACTGGCGAAACCCCGCCTGTCTTTGCTCAGGCCGCAGGCGCTGATCTGCTGTACGTCGCCTACGAGCCGCCTGCACCGACCAGCGAAGCGATTCTGGTGCCCAAGGATTCGCCGATCACCTCGGTGAAAGACCTCAAAGGCAAAAAAGTAGTACTCAACAAAGGCTCCAACGTGCACTACCTGTTGGTACGAGCCCTTGAAGACGCTGGTCTGAAATACACCGACATCCAAACCGTGTTCCTGCCGCCTGCGGATGCGCGTGCAGCCTTTGAACGCGGCAGTGTGGATGCCTGGGTTATTTGGGACCCGTACCAAGCGGCTGCCGAGCAACAACTGCACGCTCGCACCCTGCGTGATGCGACCGGTATCGCGGACAACCACCAGTTCTACCTGGCGACCAAGCCTTTCGCTGAACAGCACCCTAAAGTGATCGAAACCCTGATCGACGAAGTGCGCAGTATCGGTGAGTGGGCCAAGGCTCATCCGCAAGAGGTCACTAAGCAGGTCGCACCGTTGCTGGGCTTGCCCGCCGACATCACCGAGACCTCAGTGAAACGCCAGGGCTACGGCGCGCAGTTCCTGACCCCTGAAGTGGTCAACGCACAGCAAAAGATTGCCGACACTTTTTACCAGCTCAAGCTCATTCCAAAGCCGCTGGTTATCAAAGATGTGATCTGGACGCCACCGGCCACTGTGGCCAAAGCCCCTTAACGCTTGCAGCACCTATTTAGGAGACCACTCCATGAGCCTCAATATTTTCTGGTTCCTGCCTACCCACGGTGATGGCCATTACCTTGGCACCTCCGAAGGCGCACGCGCCGTCGACTACGGTTATCTGCAACAAGTGGCGCAAGCTGCAGACCGTCTTGGCTTCGGCGGGGTGTTGATCCCGACTGGACGCTCATGCGAAGACTCTTGGCTGGTGGCCGCTGCGTTGATTCCGGTGACCCAGCGTTTGAAATTTTTGGTAGCACTGCGTCCCGGCATCGTTTCGCCCACCGTGGCGGCACGGCAGGCCGCAACCCTGGACCGACTCTCTGGCGGGCGAGCGCTGTTCAACCTAGTGACCGGTGGTGACCCGGACGAACTGGCCGGTGATGGCTTGTTCCTGAGCCATGAAGAGCGGTACCAGGCCTCGGTGGAATTCACCCGCATCTGGCGCCGCGTGCTCGAAGGCGAAACCGTTGACTACGACGGCCAGCACATCAAGGTCAAAGGCGCCAAGTTGCTCTACCCGCCGATCCAGCAACCGCGTCCGCCGCTGTACTTCGGTGGCTCATCGGAGGCAGCGCAAGACCTGGCCGCTGAACAAGTTGAAATGGTCCTGACCTGGGGTGAGCCGCCGGCTGCGGTCGCAGAAAAGATCCAGCAAGTGCGCGATAAGGCGGCCAAGTTGGGCCGCACCGTGCGCTTTGGTATTCGTTTGCACGTGATCGTGCGTGAAACCAACGAAGAGGCCTGGAAAGCCGCCGACAAACTTATTTCTCATCTGGACGACGACACCATCGCCCGTGCTCAAGCTTCGCTGTCACGCTTTGACTCGGTCGGCCAGCAGCGCATGGCTGCGCTGCACGGCGGTAGCCGCGACAACCTCGAAGTGAGCCCTAATCTGTGGGCCGGTGTTGGCTTGGTAAGGGGTGGTGCGGGTACCGCGCTGGTCGGAGACGGCCCAACGGTTGCTGCACGGGTTAAGGAATACGCAGACTTGGGCATCGATACTTTTATTTTCTCGGGTTACCCACACCTGGAAGAGTCATACCGCGTGGCTGAGTTGCTGTTCCCGCACCTGGACATCGAGCGCCCGGAACTGCCCAAAGGTGCCGGTTATGTGAGCCCGTTTGGTGAAATGGTCGCCAACGACATCATTCCTAAAGCCGCGTCGCAGAGCTGAGGCGGCCATGAGTACGGCGAAGGCATCAAGCCTTAATAAAATTGGCCATACGCTTGCCCCTTGGCTACTGCCGGTATTGCTGCTGGCGGTGTGGCAGTTGTCAGTGTCGGCGGGCTGGTTGTCGACGCGCATTTTGCCTGCACCGATTGCGGTGATTGAAGCGGGCGTGGAACTGGTGCGCAGCGGCGAGATCTGGAAGCACCTCGCCATCAGTGGCTGGCGTGCAGGCGTAGGCTTTGCTATCGGTGGTGGTATCGGCCTGGCGTTGGGTTTTATCACCGGCTTGTCGAAGTGGGGCGAACGCCTGCTCGACAGCTCGGTGCAAATGATCCGTAACGTGCCGCACTTGGCGCTCATCCCGTTGGTGATCCTGTGGTTTGGAATCGACGAATCGGCAAAGATTTTTCTGGTGGCGCTGGGGACGTTATTCCCGATCTACCTCAACACTTACCACGGCATCCGCAACGTTGATCCGGCGCTGGTGGAAATGGCCCGCAGCTATGGTTTGTCCGGTTTCAGCCTGTTCTGGCAAGTGATATTGCCGGGCGCGCTGCCCTCGATTCTGGTCGGCGTGCGCTTTGCACTGGGCTTTATGTGGTTGACGTTGATCGTGGCGGAAACCATCTCTGCCAGCTCCGGCATTGGCTACCTGGCGATGAACGCCCGGGAGTTCTTGCAAACCGACGTGGTGGTGCTGGCGATTCTTTTATACGCGGTACTCGGCAAATTGGCCGACAGCGCGGCCCGGGGTCTAGAGCGCGTATGGTTGCGCTGGCACCCGGCGTATCAAGTGGTTAAAGGCGGTGCAGCATGACGGCACAACAGCTCCCGCATTTACGCCAGGGCATCCCATTAGCGGTGCAGAACCTGCAAAAAGCTTTTGGCGATCGTCAGGTGTTGCGCAGCGTCAACCTGCACATTCCGGCAGGGCAATTTGTAGCGATCGTGGGCCGCAGCGGGTGTGGCAAAAGTACCCTTATGCGCCTGCTGGCCGGGCTGGACCAACCCACCAGCGGCAAACTGTTGGCGGGTAGCGCACCGTTGCAAGAAGCACGTGACGACACCCGGCTTATGTTTCAGGAAGCACGTTTGTTGCCCTGGAAAAAAGTTATCGACAACGTGGGCCTTGGCCTCAAAGGCGACTGGCGGCCAAAAGCCCTTAAAGCGCTGGAAGAAGTAGGGTTGGCCGAGCGGGCCAACGAATGGCCGGCTGCCTTGTCGGGCGGACAAAAACAGCGTGTGGCCTTGGCCCGCGCCTTAATCCACCAACCGCGTTTGTTACTGCTGGATGAACCGTTGGGTGCGCTGGATGCGCTGACCCGCATTGAGATGCAACAACTGATCGAACGCCTTTGGCGCCAGCATGGTTTCACCGTATTACTGGTGACCCATGACGTCAGTGAAGCCGTCGCGATTGCTGATCGGGTCATTCTGATCGAAGACGGCGAAGTGGGGCTCGACCTCACCGTCGAACTACCGCGCCCCCGGGTGCGGGGTTCACATCGACTGGCGGCCTTGGAAACTGAAGTGCTTAACCGAGTACTCGCCTTACCGGGTTCGCCACCTGAACCAGAACCTGTAGCACCGCTGCCCACGCAACTGCGTTGGGCGCAATAAACCGACTTTTAATCCCAAGACAGGAATCCACACCATGACTATCAAAGCCATTAACGTTCGCAACCAATTCAAAGGCCACATCAAAGAAATCGTACTGGGTGACGTACTGTCCGAAATCGACGTACAAACTGCGTCCGGCATCGTGACCTCCGTTATCACCACCCGCTCGGTAAAAGAGCTGGAACTGGTGGTCGGCAGCGAAGTGATTGCCTTCGTAAAATCGACCGAAGTGTCCATCGCCAAGTTGTAATCCATGAAAGATCCACAACCCCGAACGGTGTGAGCCCTTCGGGGTTTTTTAATGTGCGTTGTGTTGTAAACAGACGCGCAAAAGTTACTTAAAGTGTTGAGTGATAATGGCGCGGGTTTCTCCACTGTAGCCAAAGATGGCACACACGCCGTCCGGGCGATCAGTTGCCATAAAAGTAGCGCAGTGATAGGGGTTGTTATGTTCGGTATCTCGGTATAACGCGACATCATCATGGGTTGCACCGAAGAGATGCCCAACCTCATGGGCAACCACTGTGCGGCCAAATGTCGTGGCGAAAGCAATGTTGGCTTCAGGTATGGCAAGCCCCTCAACCAGCATTGAAGGCATGAGATGACCATCAATCAAAAAAATATAAACATCGGTTTTTTTAGCGGTGCGCTGGTGTTCAGTCATGTACGCAGTAACGGCGGTTTTGATGTCCGCTGTAATGGCTTCTGCAAATGAGTCAATGGTGCGGTAGTTCTTTTCGTAAGACCGGTAGTTAAAGTCGGTTATTCCTGGTGTGTCACGGGTAAATATTACATTGACACGGCGCCTTGTAAGGCTGGCTATTTCGGGTGTGAATATGTTGAAGAATAAATATTCTAATTGAGCGTCGTTTTTTTCAGCCACGGTGTCGTGGACAAAGGTATAGAAATTGATCGGTTGCATGGACATCATCCTTTATAGAGCCCAAACACGTTGTTCAGTAGTGTGAGGGCGACCTGCAATCCTTGCAGGAGAAGTGGTGCTTAGTTCGGTTATATAGGGAGTTAAGGTGTTAGATGGTTATTGCGCGACGTATTTAATTCGATTCAATCTGTAGTCAATATCAACGTAGAGCGTAAGCCCGGCGACAGGGACATGAAGCGGCGATGGGATGTGAAGTGAGCCCCAAAAGGGGCCTGCTCCTATTTACGCCAAACACTCACCAACCAAGGCTGCTGATCGCGGGGCAAGCCTGCCGGGCGGTAATAGTGTTCCAGTTCCACAAACCCCGCCGCCGTGAGCCGCGCGCGCCAGTTTTCCAGGTCGTGATAGGCGCCATAACGCTGGCCATTCCAGCCTTCACGGTTATCTCCTCGCGGGTTCGAACTCAGCAGGACGCCACCCGGTTTGAGGCTGGCGTGCAGTTCACTTAATACACGTTCCAGTTCTTGGGTTGGGACGTGGAATAACGAAGCGTTGGCGAAGATGCCGTCAAAGCGCTCGGCCGGTAGGTCAAGTTTGAGAAAGTCCTGGTGCCACACGTCACAGCCGCTGTCTTCGCGGGCCATTTGGGTGAAGCGTTCGGTGCCGTCTAGCCCAATCGCAATGTGCCCTAGCCGGGTGAAGGTTTGCAGATCACGCCCCGGCCCGCAGCCAAAATCTAGAAGGGTGAACGGCGCGCAGCCTTGAATGTGGCGCAGCAAGGCGTCGATGTTTTGGCTCACATCGTGGTCGCGAGTGCCTTCGCGAAAGCCTTCGGCACTCTGTTGGTAGTGCGCCAAGGTGGTGGCGGCAATCTGTTCGAGGGTGTTGGGATCGAGGGTCATCGCAAGGCTCAGTCGGCGTCAATGTTGCCGCCGACTATACCTCAGCGCTTGTTCAGCACGCGGGCAAGGCGATCGCCGCCGAGCTGAATCACAGCGACTAACAGCACCAGCAACACGATAACGGTGAGCATGATTTGGGTGTCAAACCGCTGGTAGCCGTAGCGATAGGCGATGTCGCCCAGGCCGCCTGCACCAATCGCGCCGGCCATGGCCGAGGAGTTGATCATGGTGACGATGGTGATGGTAAAACCACCGACGATGCCCGGTAACGCTTCGGGTAAAAGCACGTGCCAGATGATGTGATAGCGCTTGCAGCCCATGGCCTGTGCGGCTTCGATCAGCCCATGGTCCACCTCGCGCAAGCTGACTTCGGCAATGCGTGCAAAGAACGGCGTGGCCGCGATGGTCAGCGGTACGACAGCCGCCCACACGCCGTAGGTGGTGCCTACAATCAGGCGGGTAAACGGAATGAGCGCGACCATCAAAATCAGAAACGGGATGGAGCGAAACAGGTTCACGAACGCACCCAAGGCTTTGTTCAGCGCGGGCGCTTCATAGATGCCGCCCTTGCCGCTGGTGACCAGAATTACCGCCAGCGGAATCCCCAGAATCAGCGCGATAAAAGACGACACACCGACCATCAAAAAGGTGTCTATCACGCCCTGCCATAAGCGATCAAACGTCATAGCCCAGCACCTCTACTTGTTGTGCCCATTGTTCAGCGCGGGTGCGCAGTTCTTCAGCACCCAATGAGGTGCTGGTGACACTGAGCAGCAGTTGTCCCAACGCATGGCCCTGGATCTGCTCGACGCCGCCATGGAGTAACCGCACTTGGCCGCCCAAGGCGCTGAACAGCGCGCCTAGGTCCGGCTCTTGTGCCTGGCTGCCGGTAAAGCGCAGGCGCAGAATCACGCTCGATTGTGCCGAGTGCGGGGCTGTGTGAATGCGGTTTTTCAGCGCCTCGGGCAGGTTGTCTTGAAGCGGTGCGAGCAAGGTTTTACTGACCTCGTGCTGCGGGTTGCCAAACACTTGCCACACGGGGCCTTGTTCGACGACCTGGCCTTGTTCAAGCACCACCACGCGGTGGCAAATATCGCGGATCACTGCCATTTCGTGGGTGATGAGGATGATGGTCAGGCCCAGTCGCTGATTGATCTCGCGCAGCAAGCCAAGGATCGACTGGGTGGTTTCCGGGTCGAGGGCCGAGGTGGCTTCGTCGCAGAGCAAAATTGCCGGGTCGTGAACCAGTGCGCGAGCAATGCCCACACGTTGTTTTTGCCCACCGGAGAGTTGCGCCGGGTAGGCCGTGTGTTTGCCTTGCAAGCCCACCAACTCCAGCAACTCGCGGACTTTTTGTTCGCGTTGCAGCTTGGGTACACCGGCCACCTTGAGCGGCAGTTCAACGTTCTGCCACACGGTTTTGGCTGACATCAGGTTGAAGTGCTGAAAAATCATGCCGATCTGACGGCGCAAGGCGACCAGCTTGTTTTCGTCAAACTCACCGATGTCGATTTGATCAATCAACACTCGGCCGTGGCTCGGTTGCTCCAGCCGGTTGATGGTGCGGATCAGCGACGACTTACCGGCACCGCTACGGCCGATGATGCCGAATATTTCTCCACGCTGAATCGCCAGATCAATACCCTTGAGGGCATCGACCGGACCTTGGCGACCGTCATAGGTTTTGCCGACACCAATAAAGCGCACGTGGGCGTTTGTCAGTTCCGGGTGCAGATGGGTGTGGGACGCGCTGGGTTGCGGCTCATCGAGCCGCGTACGGGCAATGGCTACGTTCATGCTTAGTTCGTCCAGCCAGGTTGGTACAGGGTGCCGTAGGTTTTATCCAGGGCGGCTTTCACAACCGGCGAGTGCTGATAAATGTCGACGAACTTGGCCAGGCGCGGGTCGTCCTTGCTCTTGGGTTGAATGACAAACTGAATCACGTACTCCGGGTGGTCGATGCCGTCGAACAGCAGCGCGGAGGACGCATCGAAGGTTTTGGCCAGACGGATATAGTGCGGGTAGCCCTGTACCAGGTCGGCATCGTCGTAGGCGCGTACCAGTTGCACCGCTTCGACTTGGAGGATTTTGATCTTTTTCGGGTTGTCGATGATGTCTTCTTCGGTGGCTTTGTAGCCGACGCCGGGTTTGAGCGTAATCAGCCCGGCCTTGGCCAGCAGTTGCAGTCCGCGCCCGCTATTGATCGGATCGTTGGCGATGGCCACGGTGGCGCCAACGGGCAATTCGTCGAGGCTTTTGTATTTTTTGGAATACAGGCCCACGTTGTTGATCACGCCCTTGGCGTAAGGCACTAGGTGAAAACCGCCTGCGGCGTTGGCGTTTTCCAAGAACGGAATGTGTTGGAAGTAGTTCACGTCAATGTCGCCGCTGGCGAGGCTGACATTGGGGGCGATCCAGTCGGTGAACTCGACCAGCTCAACGTTCAGGCCTTGTTTGCCCGCCTCAGCCACAGCGGCTTCCAGCGGAATAGCGAAGGCGGCGGTGGTGCCGACCTTGAGGGGTTTTTCGGCAGCGAAGGTGAGGCCGCTGAACAGCCCGAGTGCCAGAACCAGTGCGTGTTTTTTGTTCATGTGATTTATCCGCTCATAAAGGGTGTAGTTCGGTCTCTGTAGGAGCGAGCTTGTCTCGCGATCTTTTGATCTTTAAAAGATCGCGAGACAAGCTCGCTCCTACAGTGTTTAAGGTCTAAAAGAGGCGCCGGTATGACGCTCGGGCAAATGTGCATCGCCTTCGATAAATAGCTTTTGCCGCAAGCTGCCGGTGTCGTACGCAGTCTTGTAGGAGCCCCGACGTTGCAGCTCGGGGATCACCAGATCGATAAAGTCGACATAGCTTTCAGGGGTGACAATGCGGGTTAGGTTGAAGCCGTCGAGGCCGGTCTCGGCGATCCACGACTCCAGTTCGTCAGCGACCTGTTCCGGCGAGCCGACCACGGTCATGTAACGCCCGCCCAGCGCGTGCTGTTCGAGCAGCTTGCGGCGCGTCCAATCGTTGTTTTGCAGTACTTTGGTCGCGGACTGAATGGCGTTGCTCTTTACGTACTGAATCGGTTCGTCCAGTTCGTAGTCGGCAAAGTCGATGCCGGTGGAACTGGCGAAATGCGCGACTCCGGCTTCGGCGCTGGCATAGCTCAGGTATTCCTCGCGCTTGGCCTGCGCCTCGGCGTCTGTCGGCGCAACAATGACGTTGAGGCCCATAAACAGTTTGATGTCGTCAGGGTTACGGCCTGCCGCCACAGCGCTGGCGCGGACTTTATCGACCTGAATTTTGGTCGCGGCCTTGGTCTGGCCGCTGATGAATACGCACTCGGCATGGCGCCCGGCAAATCGCAGCCCACGGTCCGAACTGCCCGCTTGGAAAAGCACCGGCGTGCGCTGTGGCGAAGGCTCGCAGAGGTGGTAGCCCTCGACCTGATAAAACTCGCCAGCGTGTTTGACCTTGTGCACTTTGTCGGGCTGGGCGTAGATGCGTTGCACCGGATCGTTGAGCACGGCGCCGTTTTCCCAACTGCCTTCCCAGAGTTTGTAGAGCACCTCCAGGTATTCGTCGGCCTGATCGTAACGACGGTCGTGTTCCACCTGCTCGGTTAGGCCCATGGCCTTGGCCGCGCTGTCCAGATAACCGGTCACGATGTTCCAGCCCACCCGACCCTGGGTCAGGTGGTCAAGGGTCGACATGCGGCGTGCGAATAAATATGGCGGCTCGTAGGTCAGATTGGCGGTCAAACCAAAACCGAGGTTTTTGGTGACAGCCGCCATGGCCGAAACCAGCAGCAACGGGTCGTTGACCGGCAACTGGATGGACTCTTTGAGCGGAATATCAACCGATTGTTGATAAACGTCGTATACGCCAACGATATCGGCGATAAAAAGCCCGTCGAACAGCCCGCGTTCTAGCAACTGCGCCAGCTCAGTCCAGTATTCCAGGGTGTTGAAGCGGGTTGAGGTATCGCGTGGGTGCGTCCACAACCCGTGGTTGATATGTCCAATGCAGTTCATGTTGAAGGCATTGAGCAGGATTTTCTTTTTGCTCATCAGATGGTCCCCCGCAGCGGTGGGTTTTCACTGTTGAGGTAGTAATTGCCCACGGCGTGGTACTTCCAGCGCACCGGGTCGTGCAGCGTGTGTACGCGGGCGTTGCGCCAGTGGCGATCGAGGCCGTGCTCGGCCAAGGTGGCCTGACTGCCGGCCAGCTCAAACAGGGTGCTGCCAGCGGCCAACGACACTTCTGTGCTGATGGCGCGCGCTTCAGCCACGGCAATCGAGGCGGCAGCCACGGTGCTGGCGTTGGTGTTGGCCTGTGCGGTGTCGAGAAACTCGCCGCTGCGATCCAGCAAGGCTTCAGCAGCATGCAAGCGTGCGCTCAAACGGCCGAACGTGTTGAGGGTCAATGGGTCTTCGCTGGCGATGTCGGACGTGGCGTCGATCCAAGGCCGGGTTTTGGTGCGTACAAAGTGCAGGGCGTCTTCATACGCTGCGCGGGCGATGCCGGTGTCGATGGCCGCGTGCAGAATCTGCGCCAGCGGGCCGACCGGCGTCGGGCGCTCGAAAGCACTTTGAAACGGGATCACGTCGTCGGTGGCAACAAACACGTTGTCGAACACCACAGAGCCGCTGCCGGTGGTGCGCTGACCAAATCCGCTCCAGTCATCGATCACCTTTAAGCCTTCACTGTCGCTGCGCACAAAGGCCAAGTGGTGTACGCCGTTGTCATCCACCACCGAGGTAGGAATGCGTTGCGCGTACAGCGCGCCGGTGGCGTAGAACTTGCGGCCGTTGATGCGATAGCCGTGTTCCGCCTTGGCCAGATGTGTGGTGCGGTCGTGGGCGGTTTTGGTGCCCAGTTCGGCAAGCGCATTGCCAAAGCGTTGACCGGCCAAGACTTCGGCATACAGCCGTTGTTTTTGCGATTCGCTGCCGTTCACGCGCAGCACTTCGAGGGCGTAGAAATGGTTCTGTGGAATTTGCCCCAGCGAGCTGTCGGCGGCCGAGATAAGGGCCACTACTTGCGCGAGGGTGACGTTGGACACGCCCGCGCCGCCATAAGCCTTCGGCACGGAAATGCCCCACAGACCAGTGTGGGAAAACAGCTCCAGTTCATCGAAAGGCAGGCGTCGTTCGCGGTCGCGCAACACGCTGTCACGTTTGAAATGGGCGGCAAGTTCACGCGCTACGCTCAGGGCCTCGGCATCGCTGTGGATAACCGGGACCTGTTTGGATGTCAGTGACATGGGTGTCTCCGTTAGATCCAGGAATGTCGGGCAGGCAACGTGCCGTTGAGGCGGTAGGCGCCGATAGCGTGGTATTTCCAGCGCACGGGGTCGTGCAGCGTGTGCACGCGTGCGTTGCGCCAATGACGGTCCAGGTTGAACTCGGCAAGGGTGGCGCGACTGCCCGCCAGTTCGAAGAGTTTTTCACTGGCCAGCAATGACAGCTCAGTGCTCAGGACTTTGGCTTCGGCCACGGCAATAGAAGCGCGGGCAGCGGACTGGGCATCTATCGGCGCTGCGCTGACCTCGTCAAGCACGCGACCAGCCTTGCGTAGCAACGCTTCGGCGGCGTGCAACTCGATCTGCAACTTGCCGATGTCAGCGATCACGTAGGGGTCATCGCTGTTGCGTTCGACCTTGGCATCGACCCATGGGCGCGAGCGTTCGCGCACAAAACTGATGGTGTCGGCGATGGCGCCGCGTGCAATACCCAGGTCGATGGCGGCCTGAATCAGTTGCGACACCGAGCCTTGAATGTTCGGGACTTCAGCTAGGCGCCAGTTGTCGATGACCAGTTCGGTTTCAATCGGTACGTTATTAAGCAAGACCGTGCCGCTGGCGGTGGTGCGCTGGCCGAAACCGGACCAGTCATCGACTACCCGCAGGCCTGGCGTGCCGCGACGCACAAAAGCCATGACTTGTTTGCCGTCATCGTTGAGCGCCTTGACGGCGATCCAGTGCGCAAATAGCGCTCCGGTGGAGTAAAACTTTTGGCCATTGATCACGAAGTCGTCGCCATCGGCCGTGATGCGGGCTTTCAGGTCGAGGGTGTTTTTAGTGCCGCGCTCCGGGCCTGCGTTACCAATGCGCCAGCCTTGCAGCACGCGGGTGAACAGATGTTCTTTTTGCGCCGGGGTCGCGATGCTTTCAATCAGGTTGAGAATACCCACCTGATTTTGCGGAATTTGCCCCAGCGCCGGGTCGGCTGCCGAGATGATGGCAAACACTTCAGCCAAGGTGATGTAAGACACCTGCGGCCCGCCAAATGCGCGGGGAATAGAAATACTGCCCAAGCCACTGCGGGTAAATGCTTCGATCTGTGACCAAGGCAGTTTGCGTTGCTGATCGCGCTTGGCAGCATGTTCACGGGCGGCGTTGGCCAGATCGTGGGCGGCTTGAAGGGCTTCGTTGTCCGTGCGCAGGACGTGCGCTGCTAACAACAGGGGCGCGACATCTAGGTCGCTTTGCAGTTGTGCATTCGCCAAGAAGGACATTAGTTGTGCTCCTTGATTGCACGCAATGCCCTGGCGATCTGCACAAGGGTAATTGTGTTGCTGACCATACCTACCTCGCGTCTCGTTGTTTGGAGCGCCGCTTGAGCGGCGCGAATTAAAGCAAGAGAGTCCGGTGGTCCGGTGCATATACCCTAATCGAGTATAAAAATTAAAAAAACTATCTTTTTGGAATATGAATAGACGATTCGCGCTGGCCTTTGCGGTCAGTTTCTCCAGTTAGGACGCGGCTCTGCAGCGCATAGCACCTCGCGTGGGGCGGTGTTTATATAGCGCTTACTGGCGCCAACCTTGAGTGTTCGGGCAGGGGCCCAGCGAGAGTTATTGCCCACGCGGTCAATCACGCAATAAGTGACCTCCAGTTTTGAGTCCTCGCCGGCTTCCTGAATAATCTCGGGGGGCACGAAGACGCTGACAGGTTTGTTGACATCGAC
This sequence comes from Pseudomonas psychrophila HA-4, assembly GCF_000282975.1. Taxonomy (GTDB): domain Bacteria; phylum Pseudomonadota; class Gammaproteobacteria; order Pseudomonadales; family Pseudomonadaceae; genus Aquipseudomonas; species Aquipseudomonas psychrophila_A. Next base: position 4,023 of record NZ_ALJC01000101.1, on the reverse strand, counting down.
CTGACGCAGTTTTGGCAGATCCATTCGCACATCGCCCCAGAGCAAGGTGATTTCGTCTTCGCTGGCCATGTTGCGGTACGGTTCGATGGTCACAGGTACGCCGCGTTTTATCTGGCTTGGGTTAACCCCGTAGCGCTGGATCGGGTCGGGAATCATCAGTGGCGCGAGGCCCTGGTTTTCCTCTCCGATGGCTTCACCTCCAGGGCAATCAAGTTTGACCAGCACTTTAAGTTGGGCTGAAAGCGCAGGGCTGCTACCAATGTGCATCACGCGGTAATAGAGACGGGAGGTTCCATTTTGAATGAAACTTTCGGGCACTCTCAATGAAATGGGTTGGCCAATGTCAGTGCGGGTTAGTTGTTGTGAGGATATATAACAACCGTCCCAGAATAGTTCAATTAAATCGCCTTCCTCCATATTTATATAGGGGGCGACAATGACGATTAATTGTTCGGCGGCACGTGCACAAATTGTGTGTTTGTCAGATTGGGCCAGTGTAGGGGCGGCTAATTTATGGGTGTGCGAGGTAAAAGGCATGGGTTAAATTCCTTTCTAACTTTAAGGCGTCACAGAGCACAACGGCGCGGCCGCTATGGGTTTCAGCACTGAATGAAACGGGTGCTCGTGCCGCTTGAGTAATGGGTTTGTAAATTCGTATGCAGCGTATCCGGGTGATAAATGATTACATTGGGAGCAGGTTGTAATGCTGTTTTTATTAGATAAGAGTCTTGGTTCATTAGTGTCAAGGTGGGATGTTGCAAATGTTGATGTCTTCGGGTTATTCAGACCCTTCCTACTGGCAAGACGTTTATTAATACTGCCTCGGGGGCGTTTAGACAGGGTGAAGCGGGCTTGGAGTTATAAGACGCCTGGCTTGGTAAACGTGTTTAGTGTGATCGTATTTAGGCAGTTCGGTGTGTAAGGCGGTGGAAGAAAATATTGCCGTTGATAAATAAAGATTACTCCTACACATGGTTTTATAGTTTCATGTTGAGCATTAAGGTGAACGAACAGGCTGGGCTAAGTCCTTCGTGCTCAGTGATGGGTCAGGTGTTAGCAATTATTTCACACTCAACCTGCATAATAACGTCGTGCGAGGCAGTCGGTTTTGCCCGCTTTGTGCTATTAGACCTAGCAAAATTTCTTGGATGATCCTGCCAATGGCTACAGACCCTCAGCTAATCCCTCCCGTACGTCGACCTTCTCGCTTTGGCCGTTGGTATTACTGGCTATTGGTGCTGGCTGCGCTGCTCTATGGGCTGGCGTCAATCCTGCACTGGGATGACCGTGGAGCACTGTGGGTGCTGGAGCAGTTTGAGAGCCCAATGGAGCAGAATGAAAGCGTGTGGTTGCCTGACTACACGGTGGTCATTGATGCCAAGCCGTTGCCGGGGATGGAGAAAGATGAGGCGTCGGATCTTGCCTACAACCCCGTGAGCAACACGCTTTTTTCCGTGATGGGTAAGAATCCGTTTCTGGTTGAATTGACCCTCGACGGCGACGTGCTGCGGAAAATTCCGTTGGTGGGCTGGCAGAACCCGGAAGGGTTGACGGTGATGGAAAATGGCCTGCTGGCCATTGTCGATGAACGCCAGCACATGCTGAGCATCATCAACGTCGAGCCTGACACTAAAAGCCTGAATTTTGAGGACTTCCCTAAGTACGACCTTGGGCCGTCCAAAAATCAGAACAAAGCGTTTGAAGCCATCGCTTGGGACCCGCGTCGCCAGCAGTTGTTATTGGGTGAAGAGCGTCCGCCGGCCTTGTTCGTGTGGAAAAGCGATGGTAGCCAGGTGCTCAGCGGCGACAAACAAAAAGTGCCCAGCGATGAGCTCGATTTGCGTAATTTGTCGGGGTTGAGCATGGACCCGCGCACTGGTCACACCCTGTTGCTGTCTGCTGACTCGCACCTGCTACTCGAACTTGATGAGCTGGGTGAGCAAGTTAGCTTCATGACCTTGCTTCGCGGGTTCAATGGCCTGAAAAACACCATCCCTCGTGCCGAAGGCGTGGCGATTGATAACAACGGAACCCTGTACATGGTGAGTGAGCCGAACTTGTTCTATCGCTTCGAGAAGAAAGCGAAGTAATCACCAAGCACTCCGGTAGGCGCGAGTTGGCCCCGCGATCTTTTGATCGTATAAAAGACCGCTCGCTCCTACAGGAAACAGCCCGTGCATCAAGAATTAAGCTTGAGTTCATGCAGTCGTGGTATCCCAATCGCCTGATTTGTTTAGAGCTTGAGCCAATGCGCCGCGTTAACCGTTCGACCTTCCTTTTTATAAGCGTGTTGCTTGCGGCCCTGATCGCTGCCGGCTTCGCTGCGCAGCATTACCGTTTGTTTGAACGCACCTGGTTCAACCTCAGCCAGCTTTGGCAGCCCGCGCGCCCTGACGGCATCAATCTGCGCGAGTACCGCGCTGTGCTCCAAGGCCAGACAATCGATGGCCTTGAAGACAATGTGTCTGCGCTGACCTTCGACCCCCTGCGCAAAAGCCTGTTTACCGTGACCAACAAAAAAACCGAATTGGTCGAGTTGTCTCTCGATGGGCGGATATTAAGGCGCATACCGTTGGTCGGGTTTGGTGATGCCGAGGCCATTGAGTTCATTGGCGAGAACACTTACGTGATCACCGATGAATATCAACAGCGTCTGATTAAAGTGACGATCGATGACCATACGCAGGCACTGAATGCCGCCGATGCCGAGCAATTGACGCTGGGGATCAACCCACTGGGCAACAAGGGATTTGAAGGCCTGGCCTACGACTCGGTTGGCAAGCGTTTGTTTGTGGCCAAAGAGCGTGACCCGATGCTGATTTACGAGGTGCGCGGTTTTCCCCATGACAACCCGCAACAACCCTATGCCACTCATGTGGTGAGCAACCCGAGGCGCGATGCGCGGTTGTTTGTACGTGACTTGTCGAGCTTGCAGTTTGACGAACGCAGCGGACACTTACTGGCGCTGTCAGATGAGTCGAAGTTGCTGCTGGAACTGGATATAAACGGGCGCCCGATCAGCACGTTGTCGCTAATAAAGGGCCGTCATGGGCTCAAAGAATCTGTGCCGCAAGCAGAAGGCGTCGCGATGGACGATGAAGGGACAGTGTATGTGGTGAGCGAGCCAAACCTGTTTTACGTGTTCAAGAAGCCCTGAATCAACACCGTGTAGGAGCTGCCGAGGTACGAAGGCTGCGATCTTTAAAGATCAAAAGATCGCAGCCTGCGGGGCTGTGGGGGTTACTTGCTCAGGGTTTTCACGCCTTCAGGTGTGCCCAGCATCAGCAGGTCGGCCGGACGGGCAGCGAACAAACCATTGGTCACGACGCCGACGATGGCGTTGATTTGACGTTCCAGCTCCACCGGGTTGGTGATCTGCATGTTGAACACGTCGATGATGATGTTGCCGTTGTCGGTCACCACGCCTTCACGGTAAACCGGGTCGCCGCCCAGTTTGACCAACTCGCGGGCCACATGGCTGCGGGCCATCGGGATCACTTCAACAGGCAGCGGGAACGCGCCCAGCACTGGCACCAGCTTGCTGGCGTCAGCAATGCAGATGAAGGTTTTAGCCACGGCGGCGACGATTTTTTCGCGCGTCAGGGCTGCACCGCCGCCTTTGATCAGGTTCAAGTTTTCGTCGCTCTCATCGGCGCCGTCCACGTAGAACTCCAAGTCGCTGACGGTGTTCAACTCATACACCGGGATGCCGTGGCCTTTAAGGCGAGCGGCGGTGGCTTCGGAGCTGGCCACGGCGCCGTCGAATGCGCCCTTGTGCAAGGCCAGCGCGTCGATGAAGCAGTTGGCCGTGGAGCCGGTGCCGACCCCAACGATGCTCTTGTCATCCAGTCTTGGAAGGATGAAGTCGACAGCTGCCTGGGCAACGGCCTGTTTGAGTTGATCCTGGGTCATGCGGGCTCCGGGGCGGGAAGGGTAAACAGAAGGGCGTGGAGTATAACTAAAACCTTCTATTTCGTATGGTCGGCTGCGTAAACGCTGGGGTAGACTCCTTGGTCCCCGCCC